>JAMCQL010000002.1 GCA_023381615.1 Bacteroidota bacterium | reverse complement strand
CGGCTGAATCGACCTGTTTCTGTCGTTCGTACAGGCTTGCCAACATCTCCATCGCTTCGTATTTTGCCAACGTCCCTTTCTCAACCACTAATCTCAAATATTTCTCCGCCTTCTCTTCAGACCCGGCCATCCCGAAGACAAAGAGAAATGGTTTAAGATACCATGGAACCATACTCGCGTAATAGTTGTAAACACCGAGGCTGTAGTACGCATCGTAGCAGGTCGGATCTAATTGGAGCACTCTTTTGTGACAGTCGATCCCGTCCTTCCCAACTCCAATCGCTTTCAGATTCTCATCTTTTATCCCGCTATAATACATCCCGAGATAACCGTAGATTGCACCTTTATAGAATAGAGTCTTCACACTCTCAGAGGAACCTGAAGAAACGGAGTCCACAATTTTCTTGAGCGAAAAAAGTTCGTCACCTATTCTGTCCACAAGATTCTTCTGTCGACTGCGAGGTCCCCATCCAAGCACCGCTAATTCCCGCCAGAGTATCATCACACGAAAATATCTCCACTGTATTGAATTGGGTTCATCCTTTGTCATCTTGTCGACAAGCTCAAGTGCTTTCTTGAACTGATCATCATAAGTCAAGAAGATCACCTGTTCTGTCAGTTTTTCATTCTCCACATAAGCATGGTCAACTCTCCGGTTAGCGTTCTGCTGCCCGAATAGATCCTTCCCCATGAAGAAAGTGAGAAGAACCAACACAAATGTGGGGAGGAATATTTTGGTGACTGGAACGCTAGACTGTCTGCGCTGATCGGCTCTGTATACCGAATCCATACGAAGTTGAGATTCTGTACCTGATGAAGAAAAAGGATCCTTTGCTCTCATGTCCCACCTCAATTGAAGATTCTTTTGTCGTGAAAAGATGGGCAAATTTGTCGGCGTTTGTCCATCTACTTTTTCTTTACGAAGTTACACATAACCATCAACACCTCGCCCATTGGCATTGACGGTATGACGCACCAAACGACCTCTGTTACTCTATATAGAAATCAACTATGCTAAGATGCAGGAAAATGCTGCGCCGACTTTAAATACCTTGAAACTAATCCCGGGCTAAATTAGACCGTCAGGGAACAAAAATCAAGCGGATTGGAATGATTTCTTAGGCCTACCCATCATCCCGACCTTGCCAAAGTTTCGATGGCCCCCTTTTATTTATTTGAAAGGAGAGAGTTCTTTGTCGGGGTAAATTCTTTGACAATTTTACTGTGGCTTTCAATGGCTTTCCACAGTTTGTTAGCAGTGATAGAGTCTGACTCGCGTTGCAACTTGATAACGTCAGTTGTTAAAACTGGATGCAGTGAGTACTCAACATGTGTGATATTGCAGGATTCCCATATTCCTCAAGTCTTCTTTCAATCGAGATGTTATCGTTTAACTCCCAGGTCTTTAGCGGGTAGTATGTTATGATTTCAACAATTGTTCCAAGCGCTCTTCCCGCAGCTTTCTTAGGATCCTTTGTATAGCTGAAAACATTTTTCTGTAAAGCCTTTTTGCAGCTTATCAATCGACTCGTATGCCATTGCTGTTTCTTGCTCAGATGTTTTTTGGGGTATGCATGAATTAATTTACTTCAAGTTCAATGATACCCTTTTGGGAATCCTTTAGGTATGGAAAGCCAAATCGAAAAAAAGTAAATTACTGTGCTATGCTTTACGCACAATTTTTCAATTACGAGATTCCCCGCAGAATCCTGTGGAAAACATACAATTAAGAAAGAAAATTTAATGGAATTAAGAATTAAACCAACTTCGGAATATAAGAAGACTTCAATTGATGAAACTCTAAAACTTTTGGAGACGACAGAAAGCGGACTTACCGGAACCGACGTTAAGAATCGACTTGGAATATTTGGACATAACGCGATAGAGGAAAAAAGGGGAAACCCGCTGCTTGAATTTGTCCGCCGCTACTGGGGACCAATGCCATGGCTGTTGGAACTTGCAATGGCGCTCTCATTCACTCTCAAACACAATATCGAAGGAATAATCATCTTCGTTCTGCTTACGGTTAATGCGATAATTGGTTTTATGCACTCGCGCGGCTCTCAAAAAGCTGTCGAATTACTGAAGCAGCGTCTTGCCATCAAAGCAAAGGTTCTCAGAGACGGCGATTGGTCGATGGTAGATGCCGGCGGAATTGTACCCGGAGACATCATCGTTGTAAAACTTGGCGACATCGTGCCGGCAGATGCCAAAATAATAAGCGGTGATATCTCTATTGACGAATCAGCGCTGACGGGCGAATCGCTTCCGGTGGAAAGCCGGGATTTAGACACCATTTATTCAGGTTCTGTCGTGAGGCGCGGAGAAGCCCGCTGTGTCGTGGTCAACACCGGCGCAAACACTTACTTCGGCAAGACCGCAGAGCTGGTCAAGATTGCAAAGCCCAAATCTCACCAAGAAGAAATCATGCTTGCTATCGTTAAGTATATGATGTACCTGGGTATAGCCGCATCAATCATCGTAGCAATTTACGCTTTTACGATCCATGAAAGCATTTTGTTGATACTTACTTTCGCCGTCATCTTCCTCATGGGCGCTGTGCCCGTTGCGCTTCCCGCAGTGCTCACAATCGTTCAGGCAGCGACCGGAATGAAACTCGCGGAAGAAGGAATTTTGGTAACAAGACTCGATTCGATTGAAGATGCAGCTTCTATCAGCATCCTATGCCTCGACAAAACAGGAACGATAACTCAGAATAAATTGTCGGTGGCAGATAGTATTCCATTCTCAGGATACACAAAAGAAGATGTCGTTACGATAGCTAATTTGGCATCACGCGCCGAAGGCATGGATCTAATCGACACCGCTATTATTGATTATGCAAAAAGTATCGGAGCTAACCACAGCTCGCAAAAACAAATTAGTTATACTCCGTTCAATCCGTCCATCAAAAGAACAGAGGCGGTAATAGAGAATAATGGAAATCAATACAAAGCCATTAAAGGCGCGGCGCAAATTGTTATACCGATGTGCGTCGGAATTGATAAATCGGTTCTTGATTTAGCTAACAAGACAATCGAGAACCTTTCAGAGAAAGGCTACAGGACAATTGCAGTCGCAAAGTCTGAAGACGGCGACTTCGACAATATGAAACTTGTCGGGTTCCTGCCGCTCGCGGATCCTCCGCGTCCAGATTCCAAAACAATGATCGAAGAGGCAAGGAAATTAGGAGTTAAATCTATAATGTTAACTGGCGACAATATCTCGATCTCTAAAGAGATCGCGCAGCAAGTTGGCATCGGGGACAAAATCATCAGGCTTAAAGATATTGAAGGCTTGAGCGAAGACGAGCAGGCAAAGATAGCAAGCGAGAGCGACGGATTTGCCGAAATATATCCGGAGGACAAATACAAGATCGTAAGGTTGCTGCAGTCGAGAGGACTTATGGTTGGAATGACCGGCGACGGAGTCAACGACGCGCCGGCGCTTAAGCAAGCTGAAATGGGAATAGCGGTCAGCAACGCCACCGATGTCGCAAAAGCTTCAGCCAGTGTTGTGTTAACTGAGCCAGGCGTCAGTGTTATAGTGGAAGCGATAAAGAGAAGCCGGGAAACATATCAGCGAATGCTGACATGGGTTATCAACAAAGTAACAAAGGTAATTCAGGTCGTAGGCTTGCTGACGATCGGCTTCTTCATGATGCGCGAGATGGTGCTCTCGCTTTTGGGTATGTCACTTCTCGTTTTCGCAAACGATTTTGTAACAATGTCGCTTGCAACGGATAATGTGAAACACACGGATAACCCGAACAAATGGGACGTTAAAAACATTACACTCGCTTCGCTGATTATTGGAGCACTGTTAGTGGTTGAAGGCGTTATTGCAATCATCGGCGGCGTGAGTTATTTCCATTTGAGTTTCCCTAAATTGCAGACTTTTATAATGCTTATGCTTGTATTCACGAGTCAGTTTAGAGTTCTTATCGTTAGGGAGAGAAATTTCTTCTGGTCTTCTTTTCCGGGAAAAGCTTTGCTCGCTTCATCATCAGGAAGTATAATTGCCTTCATACTATTAGGCGTCTACGGCATTTTCATGCCAGCGCTCACATTGCAGCAAGTCATGGCGGCGCTTGGCTTCTCTGCGGTATTCACGCTGGCAATTGACATCCCGAAGTACTACTCGTTCAAGTTGTTTGGGTTGTAACGGGCACTTTCGCGAACCGAGATGGCATTGAGAGGCTTCAGCAAGCGGCACTTCAAGCCGTCTCGTGTTTCTATGCTCTGGTCTATTCCCCCGCTTTCGAACAAACTGACAATCTCTTCGCCTTCCCAAAAGGCAAGAATAAATTTATCATCTCCACACTTCGCCGACTGCTGAAAGCTCCTTATGTATCCAAATACAACTGCCTATCCAAGCTCCTGTATTGTATTGCTTCCCCAATATGTTCCGGCAAAATGTTTTTGCTTTCTGAAAGATCGGCAATCGTTCTCGCAACTTTCAATATCCTGTCGTAAGCACGCGCGCTGAGTCCTAATTTTGTTATCGCCTGCTTCAACAAGTCTTCTCCGCGCTGGTCTGCCTGACAAAATTCTCTTATCTCTTTACTTTGCATGTCAGCGTTCTTGAAGAGCCCTTTTCGCCCATTAAATCTTTCCCTCTGAATCGAACGCGCCTTCTTTACACGCTCCCTTACCGCGGCGGACGGCTCGCCCATTCTCTTGCTTGACAGCTCGGAGTATTTCACTGCCGGAACTTCAATGTGAATGTCGATCCTGTCCAAAAGCGGTCCGCTTATCTTCGACATGTACCGCTGTATTTGAGTCGTGCCGCAGTTACAAGTCGCGTTTGGGTTCCCGTAATTGCCGCACGGACATGGATTCATAGCAGCGAGGAGCATAAACTTTGACGGATAATCGAGCGATAGTTTCGTCCGGCTGATCGTTACGTGCCCGTCTTCCAACGGCTGGCGCAGAACTTCAAGCACGCTTCTGTCAAATTCCGGAAGCTCGTCAAGAAAAAGCACGCCGTGATGCGCAAGCGATATTTCACCCGGCTTTGGCATCGTTCCGCCGCCGACGAGCGCGCTGTCGGAAATTGTATGATGCGGCGAGCGAAAAGGACGCGTAGCGATCAATCCCGCATCGACGGGAAGAATGCCGGCAACGGAATGTATCTTCGTTGTCTCAAGCGCTTCTTCAAAGGTCATGTCCGGCAAAATCGTCGGCAGACGTTTCGCAAGCATCGTCTTTCCGCTTCCCGGCGGACCGATCATTATAACATTGTGTCCTCCGGCAGCTGCCACTTCCAGCGCACGCTTTACATTCTCTTGTCCCTTCACGTCTGCAAAGTCGACCGGATATATAAGCTCTTGATTGAAAATTTCTTCTTTGTTCACGTGAAACGGCTCAAGGAGTTTGTACTCGCCGTTAACCAATTGGACTGCCTCGGTCAGCGTCTCGACCGGATACACATTTATTCCGTCCACCATCGCTGCTTCCTTGGCGTTTCCTTTTGGAAGAATGATCGCTTTCTTCCCGCGGTCGCGTGCCTCGACTGCAATTGGTAATATCCCATGGACATGACGGACAGTTCCGTCGAGCGCTAACTCGCCGAGGATGACAAAGTCGTCAAGCTCCGAAGTCTCCACCTGCCCCATTGCAGCGATCACTCCAATCGCTATCGGCAAATCGAACGCGCTCCCCTCCTTCTTCACATCGGCGGGTGCGAGGTTGACGATGACTCTGCGGCTGGGAAATTTGAAACCGGAATTCTTGACTGCTGCCGACATGCGCTCGCGGCTTTCCTGCACCGCGCTGTCAGGAAGGCCGACAATTATGACTTTCGGCAGCCCGGATTCGATGTGAATTTCAACATCGACGATGAACGCGTTGACACCGTATGTCGCCGCACTTATAAGATGTGAAAACATAGTCCCTCGCTTTTTGTTGCCCTTTGCTGCGTTGCTCGTCGAAACGGGCTGTTAATTCAAACTTCTATTTTCTCAACTGCCCACGACCAGCACAATTAGGATTTCTCAACCTTTGCCCATGTGTCCCGCAGCGTCACTGTCCGGTTGAATATGAGGTTGCCCGGCCTTTGAGCCAGAGGCTCATCAGCCTTCGGCTGAGAATCGTCATCCACACAATAATATCCGAGACGTTCAAACTGAAAACGATCCTGCGGCTTTGCAGCTGCCAATCCCGGCTCCACCTTGCAACCTTTCACTACTTCGAGAGAGTTCGGATTGATAGAGTCCTTTCCCGCGAAGCGAGATCCTTCGGACCAATTCTCGCCGCTCGGATCCTTGACGCTGAATAGCCTGTCGTACACGCGAACTTCCGCATCCGCTGCATGCTGAGGGGAAACCCAATGGATCGTCCCCTTCACTTTTCGTGCGCTCTGTGGAGAGCCGCTTTTTGTTTCCGGATCGTAAGTGCACCGCAGTTCGACAATCTCACCGGTCTTCGGGTCTTTCACCACGCCGACACACTTGATGATGTAGGCGTACCGCAAGCGAACTTCTGCTCCGGGCGATAGTCGAAAATATTTCTTGGGCGGATTCTCGCGGAAATCATCCTGTTCGATATAAAGGACTTTGGAAAACGGGATCTTCCGCGTTCCCATCGAGGTATCCTCCGGATTGTTAACAGCATCAAGTTCTTCGACGACTCCATCGGGATAGTTTTCGATGATGAGCTTGAGGGGATGGATGACTGCCATCACCCGCGGCGCTCGTTTGTTCAAATCGGCACGCAAACAATCTTCGAGCACCGACACGTCGATCATACTATCCGCTTTCGAAACTCCAATGCGGTCAGCAAACAGACGAATAGACTCAGGTGTATATCCGCGCCGGCGCAGTCCGGAAATTGTCGGCATCCGCGGATCATCCCATCCATTGACACGCCCTTCCTGGACAAGCTGTAGAAGCCTCCTCTTGCTCATCACGGTGTATGTCAGATTCAGTCGCGCGAACTCGATTTGTCTCGGGTGGTGGATTCCAAGCTCGTCGAGAAACCAATTATACAGCGGACGATGATCTTCGAATTCGAGCGTGCAGATCGAATGAGTAATTCCCTCGATTGAATCAGACTGCCCGTGCGCCCAGTCGTACATTGGGTATATGCACCATTTGTCGCCCGTGCGATGATGCGTCGCGTGCAGAATTCGGTACATCACCGGATCCCGCATATTAAGATTAGGCGATACCATATCTATCTTCGCGCGCAGCGTCCGTGATCCATCGGGGAACTCGCCTTTGCACATCCGTTCAAACAGGTCCAGATTCTCTTCTACCGTTCTGTTACGATAAGGACTGTTTTTCCCCGGCTCGGTCAGTGTTCCTCTGTATTCGCGAATCTGGTCGGCGTTCAGATCATCCACGTACGCCTTCCCCTTCTTGATCAGCACCATGGCATACTCGTACAGTTGATCGAAATAATCAGAGGCATAAAACATCCTGTCGCCCCAATCGAACCCGAGCCAGCGGACATCCTCCTTGATCGATTCCACATATTCGACTTCTTCTTTAGTCGGATTCGTATCATCGAACCGAAGGTTGCAGAGTCCGTTGTAATCATTCGCAATTCCAAAATTGAGGCAAATGGATTTCGCATGACCTATGTGAAGATATCCATTCGGTTCGGGCGGGAAGCGCGTGTGGACCGTGTTGTACTTTCCCATCTTTAAATCATCATCGATAATGTCGCGAATAAAATTCTTTCGCTCCGGCAACTCACCGGTTGCCCTCTCGTTTTCCAGATTCTTATCGTTTTCCATTAATGTCACTTAATTCTTTCGATTGCCAAATTGATTCTCCTGATTGTTTCTTCCTTCCCGAGAATAAGCACAATATCAAACAAACCGGGGCCTTCTCCCATTCCCGACACGGCTAAACGGAGCGGGTGGATCAAGCCACCGTTTCCGATTTTCGATGACTCGGCCGCGCGGTGCAGAGCGGCTTCGTAATCCTTTTTCTGCGGACTTACTAGTTGCGAAAATTCATCTACCAATACCTTCAAATGCTCCGGCGTTTGTTGATTCCATCTCTTTTTCACTACGGCCGGATCGTATGCCTTGGGTGCCTGAAAGAAATAAGGGCTCTTCTCGACAAAATCTTTTACGAAAGTTACTCTCTCGCGCATGGCACCAATGACGCTGAGAAGATATTGGTCATCAAACTGTGAACTGTGAACTGTGAACTGCAAACTGTTTTGAGAATGCGTGAGATATTCTTTGAGCATGGCAAGGACTTCGGTGTCCGGTTTGCGCCGGAGGTGTTGGAAGTTCAGCCAGTTCAATTTTTCAATATTGAAGACCGCGCCCGATTTATTAACTCGCTCAAGAGAAAATTCCTTTTCAAGTTCCTCTAAAGTAAATATCTCCCGTTCATCTCCCGGATTCCAACCGAGAAGCGCAATGAAATTAACGAGCGCTTCTTTCAAATATCCTTTTGCGCGGTAATCTTCTACTGCAACGTCTCCCTGACGCTTGCTCAACTTCGACCGATCCGGATTCAGCAGCAGTGGAAGATGTGCGAACTTCGGCAATTCCCATCCAAAGAATTCATATAGCAAGACATGCTTCGGCGTGCTCGACAGCCATTCTTCACCGCGAATAACATGAGAAATTTTCATAAGATGGTCATCGACCACGTTCGCAAGATGGTACGTCGGATAACCGTCGGATTTCAGCAACACCTGATCGTCAACCCGGTCGCTCATGAATTCGACTTCGCCGCGGATGATATCCGAAAATCGAACCGGAACATGCTCCGGCACTTTCATTCGAACGACAAACGGTTTTCCGGAAGCGATGCTGTCCTGAACTTCCTTTTCGGAAAGCAACAGACATCTGCGGTCGTATTTAGGCGAGAGTCTCTTCTTCTCCTGTTCTTTGCGCATTTGCTCAAGTCTTTCCGGTGTGCAAAAGCAGCGATAAGCAACTCGTTTCTCAAGAAGAATTTCGATGTGCTTCTTGTAGATGTCTGTGCGTTCACTCTGAACATAAGGCCCGTAATCTCCGCCGGCAATTGGTCCCTCATCGTATTCCAATCCAGCCCAGTGGAGCGTTTTGATCAAATTCTCGACGGCGCCTTCGACATAACGCGTGCGGTCTGTATCTTCGATTCGGAGAATGAATTTTCCGCCGGTCTTTCTTGCGAAAAGAAAATTAAAGAGTGCGGTTCTCAGTCCGCCGACGTGCAAAAAACCTGTAGGACTCGGTGCAAACCGCACCCTGACTGTATCTGAGCTCATCCGCGGGATCCTTCGGATGAATCCTTTTTAGGTTCGTATTTAATTTTCAGCTGCTGCATCCGGTAGCGAAGCCGCGACCTTGTAAGTCCTAAAATTTTCGCGGCCTGGATTTGATTCCCGTCCGTCAGCGCAAGCGTCTGCAGGATCGCCTCGCGCATGATCTGATCCATTTTTATCCCTTGGCTCGGGACAGAAACAACATTTTTGTCATCCAGCATTTTCGTGGAATTGAAACCGGGATGATAGCTCAAGAATCCTAGATGCTCGGGCTTCACGACGGTATCTGTCTCGAGCAGCGCAATGCGCTCGATGGCATTCTTCAGCTCGCGGACATTTCCCGGCCATGAATATTTTTCCATAACTTTGATTGCGTCCGGCGTGAAGCCGCGGATGGATTTTCCGAACTTTTTGTTGAACTCATCGAGAAAAGTATTAGCGAGCAGAGCGATATCCTCGACTCTATCTCTGAGCGAGGGAACGTGAAGCTGAGCAACGTTCAAACGGTAGAAAAGATCCTCGCGGAAAGTCCCCTTCTCGACGGCTGTCTTTAGATTCTTATTCGTCGCGGCAATTATTCGGACATCGACCGAGATTTCCTTCGAACCGCCGAGCCGATAAAATCTTTTCGTTTCGAGAACGCGAAGGAGCTTGACCTGCGTTTCGTGGCTTAACTCGCCGATCTCGTCCAACAAGATTGTACCGCGGTTGGCAAGTTCAAATTTTCCCTGCCTCATTTTGTCCATCGCGCCGGTGAAAGCACCCTTCTCATAGCCAAAAAGTTCGCTCTCGGCAAGGTCTTTCGGAATTGCTCCGCAGTTAATTGAAATGAATGGCCCGTCTGCGCGATCGCTTTTCTCGTGAACAAGCCGCGCGATAAGCTCTTTGCCTGAGCCGCTCTCGCCGACAATAAGAACCGTCGTGTCGGCGTGCGCCAGCCTCTCCGCGGTGTGCACCACTTTGCGAAGTATTTCGCTCTTCCCGACAATTGCATAGGGACCGAATTTCTGCTGCATCTCATCCTTCAGCAGTTCGTAGCGCCGCTCGAGGTTCTTGTGATTGAGAGTTTTGTTTATGAGAATTTCCAACTGTTCGAGATCGAGTGGCTTTAAGACAAAATCTTCTGCGCCCAACTTAATTGCCCGCACCGCGCTGTTGACGTCGGAGAAAGCGGTAATAAGAATCACCGGAGTGTCGTTGTTCTCGGTGCGCAGCTTCTGCAGTATATCCAACCCTGTCATCGAACCTAAGTATAAGTCAAGCAAAACGACGTCGGGTTGGAAATCGACAATCTGCTGGTATGCCTCCTCGCCTTTCAGGACGGAAACAACTTCATATCCGCTTCTAGTCAAGACTGCATTGAGAGAATTGTTCAACAGCTCATCGTCATCAACTATAAGTAGTTTGCTTCCCATGGTCACTTCTCTCTCTCGAACCGAATGGTGACAGTTGTACCGGCGTCGGGTTTACTTTCAAAACCGAGGCTTGCGTCGTTCAATTCAAACAGCCGATTTGAAATTGAGAGCCCCATCCCAGTCGCACCCTCTTTGGTCGTATAAAATGGTTCAATCGCCAACTTAGCAGCGTCTTCGTCCATACCCACACCAGTATCGGTAATTTGCAAAAGTATTTTACCGTCTTTGCTAGAGTCCTCAAGTTTGAACTGAAGTTTACCGCCGGTCGGCATGGCTTCGATGGAATTCTCGACGATGTTCAGCAGGGCGTGGAGAATTTGAGATTTGTCGGCGAAGATGATGTCGTCAAATTCGCACTTCTCTATCTCCAGACTGATCTTCGATTTTAGCAGAGAAGTTCTTGCAAGCCCGGCAATTTCCGAGAGAAGCAAACCCAATTTAAGTTTCGATTTTGCCGGCATCTGCGGCTGCGCAAAATTCATCGTTTCGCGGATAACCTTCTCAATTGCCTTCACTCCTGCAAGCGCAGGCTGGATGAATTTTTTCTCCGCCATCTCTTCTTTAAAACTTCTGTCAAGGAATTGCAGATTTACTGATATGACATTAAGAGGATTCCCAATTTCGTGAACCAGTCCGTGCGACAGTCTACCGAGAGCGCGGAATTTATCGAGGGCTATGAATCGCTCAAGCCACTCCTTCCGCCGCGTTACGTTCCTGAGAATTACCAAATAGAGATTCTCTTCGGTTCCGATCTGGGAACCGCTTATATCTAGAAAGATTTTTGAGCTACCATTTTCGTACGAGCTTTCAAACTGAACCGGATCTCCACGCCCAATCTTTTCTATAAGCAATTCGCCAAAAGGCTTCAACTCTGTCAACTTCTTTTGAGAAAGCGCCTTGTCGTTAAGACGAAGCACTTTGCGCGCGTGAATATTTGACTCGACAACAATTCCATCTACCTGACTCACCAAGAGTATACCATCGTTTGCGGACACAAATAATTGTCTATACTTCTTCCGTTCATACTCAAGTTGTTTATTTCTTTCGACCAGCTTGCGATTAACGTCCTCAAGTTCGGACATTTTCGCTTCAAGTTTGCGGACGATAACCGCATTATATTCTTTCAGGTACTCTTCGTCGGGCAGCGTGCCATTGGATTGCGTTTGGCGTTCGGCTCGGTCCGGCACTTCTCCAAGCTTGGAAAGCGCCTCCAAAAGCTCATCTGCATCTGCTGTCTTTCTAAGAACTTTTGACGCTCCGACACTTAGGGCAAATTCCATGTCGGATTTGTCTGTGTATTGCCCTGTTATAATGATTACCGGAATGTTCTTGTGAGCGTCGTTGGATTTGAGAGTCCTGCAAAGTGCAAAACCATCCATTTGCGGCATCAGGGCATCCGAAATAACAGCGTCAAATTTGTGATTTGCGATTATTTCCAACGCTTCATGTCCATCGGATGCAGTTTCAACCGAATACCCCTCTCCTTTTAGTACTTCGGCAAGGGCTAAGCAATTCTCGGAATCGTCGTCAACCAAAAGGATGTGCATTATTCACATAAATACTGAAAACTATTTTAACAAAACATGAGAAGATTTGCAATGATAAAGCCGGCACATTACTCGCCAGCCGAGTAACAAAGAAAATCTAATTGCCCCCCGCTTCTTATCCAAATCCAGAAAGAGCTTCGAACTGTTTTTTTACGCCCTGCTTAGAAAATCCTTTAGGATGCCATTCATTTGGTTGAATTCTATCAAGAATGCGTCATGCCCGTGAATCGACTGAATCTCCGTGTAATAGGCATGTGGAATCAATTCTGCAAGTCCTCGCTGTTCGGCGGCAGGGTAAAGCATATCGGAGTTTATTCCGAGGCACAGAACTTTCGATTTTATACTCCCTAAAACGTCCTCCAGTTTTCCCCTGTCCCGAGCCACGTCGTGCAAGTCCATCGCACGGGTTATGTAAACATACGTGTTCGCATCGAATCTTTCTATGAGCTTGATACCCTGATAATGGAGGTAGCTCTCGACTTGGAAAATATTTTTCAGATCGAAAAAATTTCCCAAACCGTCGTCGTGAATCCTGTCTCGCTGAAATCGAAGAGCGAAGGATTCAGGACTTCTGTAACTTATCATCGCAATCATTCTCGCAAGCGCCAGTCCGCGCGACGGCTGTCCGTAAGCATAGTAATCGCCGTTTCTATAAGCAGGATCGTTGAAAATAGCCTGACGAGCGACCTCATTCAGCCCGATTCCCCATGCCGTATGCCTTGCACCGCTGGCAATCGGAGCAAAACGCACAACCATTTCAGGATACATTACTGCCCATTCGATAGCCTGCATTCCGCCCATCGATCCGCCGATGATAAGCTGGATCCTCTTGACCCCAAGCCAATCTAAGAGCGTTTTCTGGACACGAACCATGTCGCGAATCGTCACGGTTGGAAATGAAGTCCCGTATTCTTTCAAAGTTCTCGGATCTATAGTCGTCGGTCCTGTACTTCCGTAGCATCCGCCCAAAATGTTTGAGCAGACGACAAAGTATTTCGTCGTGTCGAGCGACTTTCCCGGTCCGATGATGCCATCCCACCAGCCGGGGACTTTCTCATTTTCTGAATTATAAAAAGCGGCGTGTGAGCTGCCTGTTAAAGCGTGACATACAAGAATGCAGTTCGTTCCAGCGCTGTTAAGTTCGCCGTACGTCTCAAATGCAACATCTATCGCGTCAAGTTTTGCGCCAACCTCGAATTGAAAAGGTTCGGCTTCATTGTAAAGCCGAACCTTCTGCGTCTGAACGATCGTCTTGGAAATTGCTTCGATCATGCCTTTACGTTTTGCTTGACTGAATCGAGCGATTCATCGAAGTCAAGGATTATGTCGTCTATGTGCTCTATTCCGACCGACACGCGAATCATCTCCGGCGTTACACCTGCAGACAACTGTTCTTCATTGGAAAGCTGCTGGTGCGTTGTCGATGCCGGATGTATCACGAGGGTTTTCGCGTCACCTACATTAGCAAGAAGACTCGTCAGCTTCAAATTATTTATGAAAGCTTTCCCGGCTTCCAATCCTCCTTTTATTCCAAAGACAACCATCGAGCCGAAGAGTCCTTTTCTAAAATACTTGACCGCCTTCGCATGGTCAGGATGATCTTCAAAACCGGGATAGATTACCCAATCGACCAGCGAATGAGTCTTCAAAAACTTTGCGAGCTTGAACGCGTTCTCACAATGACGCTCGACGCGAAGCGACAATGTTTCCAAACCTTGGAGCAGCAGGAATGAGTTGAATGGACTGATGCAAGGACCGAGATCGCGCAGTCCTTCCACTCTCGCTCTTATCGCAAATGCAATATTTCCAAAAGGCGAAGATGGCCCGAACACATCGTAGAATTTCAATCCGTGATAACCGGGACTCGGCTCTGTGAACACCGGAAATTTTCCATTGCCCCAGTCAAATTTTCCCGAGTCAACAATCACTCCGCCGATAGACGTTCCATGTCCTCCGATCCATTTAGTCGCCGAAGCAACGATTATGTCCGCGCCGAAATCAATTGGACGGCAAGTGTATCCGGCAGCGCCGAACGTGTTGTCCACGACAAGCGGAATGCTTTTCGAGTGCGCGAGTTTTGCGATCGCCTCAATGTTTGGTATGTTCAGCTTCGGATTACCGATCGTTTCGATATACAGTGCTTTCGTTTTACCGTCGATCAATTTTTCAAATTCGGAAACGTTGTCCCCTTCGGCAAACTTTACATTTATTCCCATGCGCGCAAACGTAACCTTGAATTGGTTATACGTCCCGCCATATAAATTGGAAGTTGAAACAATATTCTCGCCTGCTTGACACAGCATCGTCACCGCAAGCATCTGCGCCGCCTGACCGCTGCTTGTTGCAAGTCCGGCAGCGCCGCTCTCCAAAGCGGCAATCCTCTTTTCAAAAACATCAGTCGTTGGATTCATTATCCTCGTGTAGATATTCCCAAACTGCTGAAGTCCGAAGAGTGCTGCAGCATGTTCTGTATCGTCAAAAATGTACGAGGATGTTTGATAGATCGGGACCGCGCGCGACTTTGTCACCGGATCGGGCGTTTGTCCAGCATGAAGCTGAAGAGTCTCGAAGTGGTATTTTCTCTCCTTACCGTTACTGCTCATTTATTTCTCCTTTTTTTATGCAATAAAAAAACCTCTGCCTGCTTTGAGAAAGACTGCAAGAAGAGGTTCTGAATCTTCGTTCATCTTTCCCATGCAGAATATCATGGGCAGGAATTAGCACCGGACCCCCGATAAATCGGGGCGGTTGCCAGGGTTTCGCGGGGCCTGATCCCTCCACCCTTCTCGATGAAAGCAATATTTGTTAAAAGAACTACTTCAATATAATAATCTGGAAAGTAATGTCAAGTATTCCAGCGAAAATATTTTGACAATTTCTCAAATTCCTTGGCAAATACTAAATTTTTGGCATAGAAAGTTAGTTTGAATAAATCCGACTTGGTTTATTATTTTTCGGCATGAATTCAATAGCCTATTTGTCCGGCGGAATGGAATACGCAGAAAATTACGGAGCTGATTGGCGGAGCGAAATCGAAGTTTGGTTGAGGGAAAGACTGAACCATCAGTCCTTCAATCCGGTTAGAGCAAGCGACGAATTCCTGAAGTCAAAATATCCTGAAGTGGATTTCCGGGAAACAAAGCTGAACCATTTCGGGAAACATCAGGAGATAGCGAAAGAGATTGTCAGGTTAGACTGCCAGGAAATAATTCTTCGCAGCAATTATCTGATCTGCTATTACGATGAAAGCGCACAGCGTGGTGCAGGTACAAAAGGAGAATTAACCGTCGCCGCCATGTTCGGCAAGCCAGTCTTTTTTGTTCAGGGAATGCCGTTGGAAAAAATTCCAAGCTGGGTTCTCGGATGTGTGGATGAAATCTTCAAGGATTTCGAAGCTCTTAAAGTCTTCCTATCAAGAAAATATGCGCCATAGTGACCTTTACTTACTATTATCCCAAATCGGTCATTAGAATTTCCGGAAACAAAAGATAGCACACAGATGACGCTGATGATACAGATTCCCACAGATGAGATCAAATGAAATAAATTAATCTGTGTGCCGCTCAATTATTTTATACGGGTATGCGGTATGGCGCCAAAGGCGCTCAAATATCTTCTTTTTCTCCCGCTCAATCATTCCATTGATATAAATGTTGCGGGATGGCGCAAGTCGAAGATCCCGCTTGCGGGGGCGCTCATATGTAATCTCGACGAGTCGTCGATGACCCGACCCGTCGGGAGTCATCGACTGTGTGCCATTTTTTCCAATGACAATTTTGGGATAATGTTTCATGTGCGACTCTCTTATCCGCTTCGGCGAGACGGGTCTGATAACAATGAAAAGTTTGCTGCACTTCTTCCAAGTGAGTTGCACGTTGCTTCACTTACTATTAGGACATTTGTCCTTATTTCAGAATCATCATTTTGCGGATCTGCAAGTAAGTTTGATTGCTTGAAGCCGCAGTCAGTCTGACAAAATAAACTCCGCTTGCGAGTCCATTACTTGAAAAGGGCAAGTTGTAAGGTCCACCCATTGGATAGGCTTTGTCAGTGATAGTCTCAACTTTCTCTCCGATTACATTGTAAACATCAACAGTGACTTTAGCCTGCTGTTTCAGTACAAATGAGATCACCGTACTAGGATTGAACGGGTTCGGATAATTCTGATAAAGTTCGGCAAGTGTCGGGATGGGTGGCGGATTGATGATACCTGTCGATTTCCCGTAAATTTCCTTCGCCACTGCAACTGCTCTCTCCAAGTCTTGCAGTGTATCTCCGGCGGTTAGGACAAATGTTAGAGTTGCATCGGAATTTGCGGCAATCGAAACCGGACCTCCGGAAACCACTATAGAAATATCGCTTGGTCCCGCGTGAGAGTTTACCGTCCCACTTGAAAGCGCCTTCCACTTGTGAAGTTTTGTGAAGCCACCATAAATGCCGTTGAGAGAATCGGCATTGTCTATTGCTGTATAGTTCACGTTCGCCCCGTAAATAAGAGCACAGCCGGTATAAGTCTTTGGGCTTCGCGTGGTGTTGTAAGCGTACCCGAGCTGATATTGCGAATTGTAAGAAGCGATGTTGTTCGCTCCGTTAGGTCCGATGTCCCAATCAAAAAATAATCCTCCATAAAAATTATTTATAGGAAAGGCATTTAAGTTTTGTATCTTGTATTGAAGAATGACGAAATTGCTCGTTGAGTCTCTATTGTACGAGTAGGTGTGCAAAGTTACTTCGATGCCAATTCGATTTGCCGTCGCGTTGCTGTCGGTGAATGTCGTTATTCCTTCCTGATCTGCGACCTGTCCGGGTGTTTGTACGCCTACTAGCCCAACAGGTCTGAAGTCGTTGTCTTCTTCACTAGCGTTCTGTGTCGAGTCGCGAGCGACATCAACTACCGTTGAAGCTGATGTCCCAGCCATAAATGCACCTTCAAAGAGAAGGCTGTCGCCGTCCGGCTGATAGATAAAACCAATTCCCTGCGAATTATTTGGATAATCATTGAATCCGATATTCCCTTTCGCAGTAATCGTCGTCGCTATGTTGTTCAATTTCAACTGATTGAACAGCGGTTTCAGAAGAACCGTGAACATCTTATAGTCTGAATAACTGCCGTCGGTGATTTTTATGACAAACGAAGCGAGATGTCCTGCAGGAACTCCGTTGTTTACTTTGAAACTCAACGGATTATTTTTCAGGTCATAACTCTCCAGCGTTTGAAGCGAGCCGATTGCAACATTTCCATGAGCAATGGTAACGTACGGATCACTGCTCGTGAGTGTCAACTGTAAATTCGACGTCGGATTAAGCCAGTCAGTGGCCATCCCAAAAACCTGGATGGTCTCGCCGTCAGTGAAAATGCCGTCGTTATTTCCGCCGATCGAATCACTCGTCACAATATCTGAAACGGTGACGGCAGGCGAGGATACCGTGAGCGCACGATACGCGTTGACTCTTCCGAAGCCGAGCATTTGAGCATAAGCCGGATTCAGGTTGTCCATGTTGTCGGAGCTGACACGAACCTGTTCAAGGACCTGTTGTGCTGTGTATTTAGGATGTTCACTGACGACGAGCGCGGCAACTCCTGCGGCGCACGGTGACGCCATAGATGTTCCTCTTAAGGTCTTGTAACTGTTGGTTCCCCATGTAGAAACGATGTCCAAGCCCGGCGCAGAAACGGAAACATTATAGCTATAATTTGTAAAATAAGTTGATTTATCGTTGCTATCTGTTGCAGCGACCGAAAGAACGTTGTCGTAATAAGCCGGCGTTTGAAATTCATCTGAGTGATCGTTTCCTGCTGCGGCAACAACCAAAGCTCCTTTTTGTGTGGCATAATTAATTACATCCTGCTCGTACTGAGAATAGCCGACTCCGCCCCAACTGCAATTGATCACGCGCGCTCCATTATCCGCCGCATAAATTATTCCCTCAAAACCATAAACGATGTAGGGCTCGCCGGTCTGAGGGTCAGACATATCTGCCCTCGATACTTTCACTGCCATGATCTTGCACCCGGGCGCAACACCCGCAATACCGATTTTGTTGTTCGCGATTGCGGCGGCTATTCCGGCTACATGTGTGCCATGATGCGGAGAATCTTCTTCGGGATTATTGTCGGGCGTGCCGTTCGTCCCGCCGAAATCCCAGCCGATCGAATCGGCGGGGAATTGGGTGTCGGTGGTCCAATGAGGATTGTGCCAGATGTTTCCGTACAAATCCGGATGCATCCAGTCAACTCCGGTGTCAACGATTCCGATAGCCACTGTCGAATCGCCTTGAGTGATATTCCAAGCTTGGAATGCCTGAATGTTTGTCAACGCGTATTGCTGAGAAAGCAATGAATCGTTCGGAGTGAAATTAACATCGTCAACTTTGTAGATGTAATGCGGCTCCGCATATTGCACGTCGGTATTTTTGCTCAGCGATTGTGCAACCAACGCCGGGGTTACCGTGCCGGTGTAATGAACTAAATAAATATTGTTCAAAAC
Source organism: Bacteroidota bacterium (assembly GCA_023381615.1). Taxonomy (GTDB): domain Bacteria; phylum Bacteroidota; class Ignavibacteria; order Kryptoniales; family JAKASW01; genus JAKASW01. The sequence continues at coordinate 27,342 of JAMCQL010000002.1, read as the reverse complement.
TTCGGATGATTTGTCTAATCTTACCCGGAGCAGCTGAAGCATAGGCTTCATCGACGTTGGATTTGCTTCCTTCAAGATCTGTCTTTGAAGTTCCGGCACATTCAACATTTCCTGCATCGTTGCCGGGACGCCCGGTTTGAACTTGACCATAACGACACCCTGCAAGGCAAGCTTATTCGGATCGATCGCGGACTGCTCTTTGTAAATTCTGGCGCCGCCGTTGTTTCTGATCGCACCTAATGCGTCATGGTTGCTCACAACAACAAGGATAAGGAATGTTATGCTTAACACTACCCTTGCGAAACCGGGATTAGACTTTCCGAAGGATCCTGTGGACAAGAGTTTACTCCTTTTGTAAGAATGTAAAATCAGTGGGGGTACTATTCAATAAACAAAAAAAAGAGGCTGCATGATTTGAACACGCAGCCTGCAATTCATTACAACGAAAAATTAGATCGATATTCCAATTCCCGCCGTTACGGCGTTAATTGCACCGATGCTGTAATCAGCGTTTATTACCAACGGACCCAGTCCGAGATTAAATCCGACAAGAGCCCTGAAAGTGTTTTTACCTTTCACGCTGAACGAAATCGGAATTGCCTGCGGGTTTGGATTAAACTGAGTCACCGGAGGTGTATAACTATAATTAACATCTACAGTCGAACTTTCAGTTTGCAGTCCTCCGTAAAGCGTGATTATCGCAAAGGTCTTGCTCACTTCAAGATTCGCGGCAAATGTGGATGCATTCAAGACTTTACTTCCGGTTGAGTCTTCCAATGAAAAATTTTGCCAGCCGAGCTGAACCGCGATGTCAATCGGGATGAGAGGAATGTACTGGCTGATGCTGTGCCTGATCCCGTAACCAAAAAGTGAGACAGAGCCATAGCTTGACAGTTTTATTTTTGGTAAATATCTCACAAAAATATCCGTGCCGAACAGACTTCCTACTCCAACTTGCGGAATCGGAATTGGCGCGATGCTTGTGTTTAATAATCCGCCTATTGTGTTGATCGTGTCGGTTCTCGAAAAATGGAACGGTTGCCCCGCGATTATCGTGTCTTTGCTTGCTGTGCCAATCGCCATACCTTTCTGAGTGCTGCCAAAAATTGTCGGTGCGTTTGTGGTATTGAAGGTGGCAGGAACGCCAATGCGATAAATTTGACTCCCTATCTTCTGGGAAAAGTACATCGTGTCTTGATAAGACAAATTGAAACTCTGATCGGGGCTGGTAATAAGTGCCGCGCCCACCTGCACTCCCACGTACAAATTAAGTCCGAACGGAAGCATCCCGCCCACTTTCGCCGTATGGAAAAGTCCGGAGTTCAAATCGACACCAAAAGCATTTGCCGCCGGCGTGACGTACGCCTGTGCATACTTTGACCCGACTTTGCCGATGGTGCTGCTCAGATCCTGAGCGCTCGCAAAACCGGCGACTAGAAAAAATATTATTGCCGCCGAAAATGACCTACGCATATGACCTCCTTCATTTTTTGAATTAAGTTAACTCGACTTCAAAATAACAAGTGTGCCCTGAATCAATAATCCAGCATAGCAAATCTCACTTAAGCGCCTTCTTCAAACGCTTCGTGATTTCATCAATCTCGCCAATACCGTCGACTTCAACAAGCATTTTCTTCTTGCTGTAAAATTCCCTGACGGGTTTCGTTTGCTTCTGGTAAACTTCGAAACGGCGTTCAATAGTTTCCTGCTTATCGTCATCCCGCTGATACAGTTCGCCGCCGCACTTGGGACATTTCGAATCTTCCAGCTTATCAACCAGCAGATTGTAAATCGACCCGCAATTTCTGCAGACTCGTCTCGAAGTCAATCTTTTCATAAGCACATTCTTATCGACTTCCATGCTGACAACGCGGTCAATTTTTATTCCTGCTTTTTCGAAAACTTTGTCGAGCGCCTCGGCTTGCGGAAGCGTTCTTGGAAAACCATCCAGAATAAAACCATTCTTTGCGTCGCTTTCCTTCAGCCTGTCTTGGATAATTCCAATAACAACATCGTCGGGAACCAGTTCACCGCGGTCCATGTAGGTCTTTGCTTTCTTGCCAAGCTCCGAACCGCGCGAAATTGCTTCGCGAAGTATGTCGCCGGTTGCAATATGAACAATTTTCAATTCACTTGAAAGGATTTTTGCTTGAGTTCCTTTCCCGACGCCTGGAGGTCCAAAGAGAATAATTCTCATACATTCACCCTTGAATTTTTATGCTTACGAATGTTTTTCGCTGCAAGCTGACCGCACGCGCCGTCGATGTCCTCGCCGGCGTTGGAGCGCACGAAAACCGTGATCCCCTTCTCGCGAAGTTTATCCGCGAATTCTTCGATACGGCTGCTCAGATTAAGTTTAAGTGCGACAGGATCAACCTGCAAGCCCAATTTGCTAAGATGGCTGAGCGGATGGTAACGCAGAAGATTTATCTTCAGCGGAATTTCGCGTGACAGTTTTACAAGTCTGGCGATGTCCGCGTCCGTGTCGTTGAGCTTATCGAAGAGAATGTATTCGAAAGTTATTCTATCGTGTCTCGAGCGGGCAAACTCCTTCACTTCAGGAATCAGCCGCTCGAGCTTGTATTTCTTGTTTATCGGCATTAACAGAGTTCTGACTTCTTCATCGAGGCTGTGAAGTGAAATCGCAAGTCGGAATTTTATCGGTTCACTTGCGAGCAATGAAATTTTGTCGGCAATTCCTACGGTAGAAACTGTGATCCCCTTCGCGCGAATATTCATCGATCTGTCGTCGGTCAAAATCCTTATTGCGCCAAGCACTGCTTCGTGATTCAGCAGAGGCTCGCCCATTCCCATGAAGACGACATTTGTTACTTGCCGCTTCGCGTAACGTTGAGCTATAAAAACCTGTGAAATAATTTCTCCAACCGTAAGATTCCGCGTCAGCTTCATTGCGCCGGTAGCGCAAAACTTGCAGTCAAGCGGACAGCCGACTTGCGTGGAGACGCAAACTGTTTCCCTCAGCAAACCGGCATCGTCAGGGGATTTTTCTCTCGGGATCAGAACAGTCTCGATCTTGTTCCCATCCGCAAGCTGAAGGAGAAACTTTAAGGTTCCGTCTGAACGCGATTTCTCAACTCCGATCACTTCCGGATATTTGATCTCCGCCACTTCGGTCAGCTTGCTTCGAAGTGATTTTGTGAAATCGGTAATCAGGTTGAAGTCATCTAAATGCTTCTTATAAATCCAACCGAAAATTTGCTTCCCGCGATATGGTACCTCGCCGATTCCAGAGAAGAAATTCTGAAGCTCGTCGTCCGACTTGCCCAACAGATTTATTTTCGCGTTATTTTCGGAAACTGCCTCGCGCTGGACGGTCATAATGGGATCTGCGTCCCAATGTTTTTCTGAAGTGCACGCTCATAGACAACCTTTGCCAAAGCGATGTCCCACGGCGCTATTCCCTGGGACTTGAACAAAGTTATGTCGGCATCCGTTTTCCGCACGGCGTTTCCGTTGAAGATGTCATGGAATTCATAAACGTCGCTCCAGTGCAACTGGCCTTTCTCTATCAGGGAAAGAAAATCGCCGCATTCTTTTTCGCCTTGCTCACGGCTGTCAATTACGATCAGATCGGCAAGCTCCACAACTTTCTCGTCGATCTCGCGCTTTATCAGCATGTTCCCGCCGACTGCATTTATGTGACAGCCCGGCTTTAACATATTCCCGAACAGCACCGGCGACAAAGTACTTGTAACAGTGGTTACAACATCCGCCGCCGCGGCTTCTTCGACAATTCTCACTGCCTCCAGCGTTGGCGCAGAAACGCTTTGAAGTTTTTCACAGAATTTCTTCGCATGATCAACGTTCCTGCTGAAGATTTTAACGGATTTGAAATCGCGCACGGAAATTGCCGCCGTCAATTGCGACTCCGCCTGAAAGCCGGAGCCGATTATTCCAAGCGTCTCAACATTCCGCCGCGCAAGGACTTTCGTCGCAGCACCGCTCGCAGCGCCCGTTCGAAGTTGTCCCAACTTGTTCGCTTCAATTATCGCGCGAAGTTCGCCGTTGTGATTGTCAAACAGGAAGACAAGAAATCGGGCGACGCCTTTGAAGCTTGTATATGCCTTATAGCCGAAATATCCCGCGCCTTCAAGCGAGGCAGGCATGAAATGGAAAAATCCGTTTTTCATCCGCAACCTTGTTCGAGGAGGAAAAATCGTTTCTTTCTCCGCCATCGATTTTCCAACGCTTTCTACTGCGGAGATGGCATCGCGAATGTTTGCCAGCCTTTCGACTTCATGTTCTGTAATATAAAGCGCCATTATTTCACCAGGCTTTTCGCTATAAGTTTGCCGTGTTCCCTGCCATTTTCAATGAATATTTTGTTGCAACCATAACCCGCGACTATCGACCCAGTTCTGAATGGAATTCACAATCGTGCCTTTGTCGAGCACGAGTACTGAGAGACTTTCCTTTTTTGCTTCTATCGCGGCGGAAAGCCCGGCCGGTCCGCCACCAATGATTATCAAATCGTATCCCATTTTTCTCTTCTAATTTATTCGAAATTGGTTAAAGATGGAAAATCGTTTATCCATTTAAACAAAGTTTGTTCATAACAAATTCAAAATTGAATTGATCAAAAAAGGTGGGCTGAGAATCTGTGGCAGCCTCCGGTTTATACCGATGCGGAACAGAGCTGAAGGTGGGATTTGAACCCACGACCTGCGGTTTACGAAACCGCTGCTCTACCAGCTGAGCTACTTCAGCAATATCGAATCCTTTCCATTTTCGCCGTTTTTGCTTTCGGTAGGAACGGCGAAAGTGCCAACTTTGGCCTCAATAGTGCCAACTGAGTGCCAAGTTGAGTGCCAACCGATTCTTATTCTCACTTCACAAAGAACAATTCCCCTAAAGTGTCATTCCGGCACTTCCGATGCCGTGCAATTCACTGAAGGGGAACTGTTAGAAACTCGTGTGTGACTCGGAAGTTTCGAACGATTGAAATTGCATCAACAAAATACTAAACGTGGTAACATCATGCAAGAAAGCGAACCGAACCGAAAAGATTCCGGTTCATTTCTGTGACCTTACAGCGATTATTTCGCATCCTCTTTTTGAATGTCGGAGAGAAACCTAAATTCCTTCGCATCATGGCACACCCCCACTTCCGTTTCTAAGGACTATAATCGAAGAATTCGGGTTGATTTTCAACGTTTTTGCAGTTCGAAATGGAACCGAAGTGCCATTCTACCTATTGGTATATACGCCGATTCAGCGGTCTTTAGCGCCCGCTGCAAAGGTCTCTGGAAGTACCTTTTGACTTATCCTTGCAGCGTCTCTCTTAGTCGCCAATTGCATATTAGTTACTCAAACAAGTCGGCACGTGTGCCGGTACGAAGGAAATGCAATTCATTCCCCACGAAACGGTAGATTATCAACCAATCAGGCTGAACGTGGCATTCTCTGCAATCTTCATATTTGCCGTGGAGCTTGTGGTCTCTGTATTTCGCTTCCAGCGGTTTGCCTTCCAAGAGAAGTGCGATTGTCTGCCTCATGGCCTCACCGTCCTTTCGGCGTTTCATGGAAAGTCGAACATCTTTTTGAAACCGCTTTGTATATACTGGAGTGAGCATCAAATGCCAAGCTCTTTGAATAGCTCGGCTGCATTTTTCGTTTTTCGGAGATTTCTTCCTCTCCGGCTGTCTTCAATCGCCTTTCGTGTCTCTTTATTCGGTATTTCTGGAATCCCCACGTCGAACGGGATTCCTCTCTCAAGCTGAACACGTCTGAAGAAAATGTTCACAGCTTCCGCGGTGCTCAGTCCGATTGCATTGAATATCTTCTCCACTTCGCGTTTGACTTCCGGCTCAATTCTCACCGCTATCGTTGCTGATTTATTAGCCATAGTTGCCTCGATTCCTTTTATTCATAAGGTATAACAGGCGTTAAACGGAATCAAGGCGGAGGTTTTGGCAGCACAGGCGGGACATGGATTATTCATCTCCTGAACTCATGCTCCAGACCTTCAGTTTTCTTGACCATGCTGAAGGTTGAACTTCGCAGCTAATCCATTTACCTCCTTATGGAGTTGCTGAGGAAGCAGGTGAGAGTAGATTTCTGTTGTCTTGCTCGTTGAATGTCCAAGTAGCTTCTGCACCTGGTACAGTGACACACCGGACATGACAAGACCGGAGGCAAAGGAATGCCGAAGGGAATGAAAGTGCAGCTTATCATTGAGACCGGCACGCCGGACGTAACGCTTGAACCGCTGAGAGGCTGTTCCTTCCTTCAGCGGTTTGCCTTTCACATCATGGAACACCGTCTCAGCTTCATGTCGAATGTTCCCCTTACGGTCTGTCAGCAATCTTCGCAGCTCCTCACTCATTGGCACGACGCGGGAACGCTTACTCTTCGTTGTGAATGCCTCGCTGTTTTGAATGAGAATGGTTTTCGCTGCAAAGTCGATATCCGTCCAGCGAAGGGCAAGCAGTTCACCAAGTCTGAGGCCTGTGAGTATCGCTGTGATGCACAATTCGGCAAAGTCTTTGTCGTTGTTCGCTGAGAGGAATAGCCGGAAATCGGATTCTGTGAAGAACACCGGAAGGATTTCCCGCACCTTCGGCTTTGCAACCTTTCGAAATGGATTGACCGGAATAAACTGCCATTGAATTGCTTTCTCGAATGCTGAGGCAAGGGCTATGTAGTATTTCCGGGCTGTCCATTCGGATGCTTCCAGCTTCTTGACGCTGAGGAAATGTTCTATCTCCCGAATTCCGATTATGTTTAGGCAGCCGTCACCTTCAACTCTCAGCCATTCCCGAAATGCTGTTTGATAGGTGTTGAACGTTTTTGCCGTGTGGACGCTGGAAGCATAAGCGGCATACTGGTTCACGAATTCGGAAAAAAGAACTGTCTCCAGTTTTTTCTTTGCTTCGTATTCTTCCCGCTTGAAGTCTCGAAGAAACTGGAGTGCAACCGGCTTCTTCCGTGAACCCGTTGAAACTTTGTGACGAACCCCGCTTTCGTCTTTGAAGAAAAGATAGTAGATGCTGCCGATTTTTGAGAGGAACATGACTCACCTCATTTCATTCGAGGCAAAAATGAGAATCAGAGTGCCAAGTTGAGTGCCAAATTGGTAAGAAAGATTGTGAATGCAGAGAGTTTTCGCAGCTTCGATGGGTTTACGAAACCGCTGCTCTACCAGCTGAGTTACTTCAGCATCTTCATAGATGTGTATGTAGAATATGACTTGCGAATACTCAAGTTTCAATTTTTCGCTGAAAAAGGATGTGACGTCTCACTGATGGGGTTACGTGGCGAGACTGGCGTCACCCTCTGACCGGGTCATAGGGAATCAGGAAGGGGCAGAAACAGATCATCCCAGAATAGAAAGATCAACTAAGAAAACCACATAGACACATTAGGGCACATAGATGAAGAAAGCTCTAAAGACCAAACACCGAATTCGGAACAAAACCGATTGAACGTACCAGTCTCTTGCTTCTGATTTCAAGGCTTTGGATTCAGAACTTAGGATTTTTTCTATGTTTCCTATGTACCTATGTGGTTTGTCCGTTTTGTTCATAACCAAGTCAGTGACGGATTACAAAAGGATTTCATTGCGGCGATTCCACTTCTTCTCGCACGTTGAAAACTATGAGCGACACAGCTAAATTGTGTTATGAGGGACAAAAAGGTTCATATTATTACGCTCGGCTGTCCAAAGAATCAGGTTGACAGCGAAGTCCTTGCCGCGCAGCTAAAAGCAAACGGCTATTCTCTCGTCAATTCTTCGAAAGAAGCGGACGTCGCCGTTGTCAATACATGCGGATTCATCGACGCGGCAAAACAAGAATCAGTCGAAACCATTCTTCAGGTAGTCCAGCAAAAAAACTCCGGTAAGCTCAAAAAAGTCGTCGTTACCGGATGCCTCGTCGAGAGATACAAGAAAGAACTCCGCGAAGGCATGAGCGAGGTGGACGCTTTCTTCGGCACTCACGAGCTGAAAAATATTCTCTCTGAATTCGAAGCCGAATATAAATATGAAATGCTGGGTGACCGCGTCCTCTCTACCCCGAATCATTACGCATATCTGAAAATTTCTGAAGGCTGCGACAATCCATGTTCGTTCTGTGCGATCCCGTTGATGCGCGGGAAATACGTGTCGAAGCCAATCAAACAAATCATTCATGAAGCCGAACTCCTTGCGGAAAAAGGCGTCAAGGAATTGATTCTTGTCGGACAGGACACGACCTACTACGGTTTGGACATTTACGGCAAACGGGAACTTCCGAAGTTGATGAAGAGGCTGAATGAAGTGCAGGGCATAGAATGGATACGTCTGATGTATGCATATCCTGCGAATTTTCCCGAAGACTTGTTCGACGTGATGAGAGAGAGCGAAAAGATCTGTAAGTATGTAGACATTCCCATTCAACATATTTCCGACGGCGTTCTGAAATCAATGCGGCGCGGAGTCTCGCGGCGGAAATTAGAAGAGCTTCTCCATTCGATCCGCGAGAAAATTCCGGGCGTGGCAATACGGACGACTTTGATAGTCGGTTACCCTGCTGAAGGCGAAAAGGAATTCGATGAGCTTTATGAATTCGTCGGCAAATTTAAATTTGACAAATTAGGCGCTTTTACTTACTCTATTGAAGAAGGAACGTCCGGCGCTATTTTAGGCGATCCGATTCCTCAAGAAGAAAAAGAAAGGCGCCATGGCGTGATCATGGAAATCCAGCGGGAAATAATGTCGGAACTGAACAGCAAAAGAGTCGGACAGAAACTCCGCGTAATTGTCGAAAGGAAAGACGGCAATAATTTTATTGGCAGGACAAGTCAGGACGCGCCTGAAATAGACTCGGAAGTTGTTATCACTTCCGAAAAGAATCTGAATGTAGGTGAATTTGTGAATGTAACGATTGATGATGCTTATGAGCACGATTTATATGGCACGGTTGCCTGAGGAGGTGTACCATGATGAAGAAGATCATTGCGCTTTGTTTCTTGCTGACGCTGTCGGCATCGGCACAAGTTGAACTGCAAGAGCCGTATTCCTACACCCCTCCGCATTTCTACTTCGACGCGCTAAATTTCAAATCCGATCCCGATCAGAGCAGAATAGATTTTTATCTCCAGGTTCCGTACAATCAACTCCAATTTGTAAAAAGCGGAAATGAATTCACGGCTTCCTTCGAAGTCTATCTTCAATTGATCGACACCGACGGCAATCCGGTTCTGGAACAAACATGGGACGAAAGAGCCGTCAGCCCAGATTTCGATGAGACCAATAGTGGAAATATAAACTCCGTCTCACAGCGCCATTTCATTGTGAAGCCAGGTTCGTACACGCTTCAAGTCTCCCTTACCGATTCGGAGACAAAAAAATCTTTCATGGCGCGCCGCAGTTTCACCGCAAGGAATTACTCGATGCAAGCGGAGTCGATCTCCGATATCATGCTTCTGAAAAACTCCGCCGATTCTGACGGGAAACACACGATCGTTCCGAACATAGACGGTAATGTCATTTCCCAGAAAAAATCTTTTCCGATCTTTTACGAAGTCTACTTTCCCGGTACAAAAGATTCTATATTCACCACAACAGAAATCTTTGAAGCAAAGAACAAGGTCGTTTATTCTCGTTCAACGTGGCTAAACGACACGATGAAAACCGACAAAATCTTCGCAGAAATCCCGAAAGACTCGATTCCGATGGGGCTTTACAAATTGAGCGTTACGCTCCGCAATTCCACAAGCGAAGGCGCGCCGATAGTCGCGAATGCCACGAGATTTTTCTCAATACATTTTCCTGAACTGCCGCTCACTATCACCGATCTTGACAAGGCTGCGGACGAACTTATGTATATCGCAAAGTCTTCGGCTATTGACAGCATAAAATCTGCACCGAACATGTTCGAAAAGGAAAAACGCTTCATACAATTCTGGCAGCGTTACAATTCAAATCCGTCTTCTAAGAGAAACCGTTCGATGGAAGAATATTACAACCGGGTCGCCTATGCGAATCAACATTTCACGCATTACTTCAAAGGCTGGAAGACGGACATGGGAATGGTTTACATACTTTTCGGACCGCCGAACAGCGTGGACAGACATCCATTTGAAATTGACAGCAAGCCTTACGAAGTATGGTATTACTACCAAAGAAATCGCAGGTTTATTTTCGTCGATGACACCGGCTTCGGAGATTATAGACTCATCACTCCGGTCTGGGACACGGAGTCACCTTACGGATCGGGTTATTGGGGAAGGTGAGTTACCCTCTAAAAATTCTCTTCATCTGGCACCACCACCAGCCATACTACAAGACTGACGGCACGTACTTGATGCCTTGGGTAAGGATGCACGGGATCAAGGACTACTGGGACATGGTGCGCATGCTAGACGATTATCCCAAAATAAAACAGACATTCAACTTCGCGCCGTCTCTGCTCGAGCAAATTGAGGATTACACAGAAAACAAAACTCCGGATATCGCTTACCTCCTTTCTGTCAGAAATCCCGACTCGTTTACCGAGCAAGACAAAATTGACGCACTCAAGACTTTCTTTCTTGCAAATACAGAACGGATGATCAAACGTTATCCGCGCTACGCCGAGCTTCTGGAAAAACGAGGCGCTGTTCGAAATGAGCAGGATTTATACGCAGCGATTTCGAAATTCGGCCCGCAGGATTTCAGAGATCTTCAGGTATGGTGGAACTTGTCATGGGTCGGAGAATACTCTCGCTTCGATCCGCCGTTTAAATACTATCTGGACAAGCAAAGAAATTTTTCGGAGGAAGAAAAACTGCAATTGCTGAAAGCCCAATTCGGGATTCTAAAGAAAATTGTTCCTCACCACAAAGAGGCTTTGAAGAGAAAGCAAATCGAAATAACCGTCTCGCCTTTTTACCATCCCATTCTTCCTCTTCTCTGCGACAGCGATGTCGCCACTAAAGCGAATCCGAAGACGACACTTCCGGAAAACCGATACAAGCGTCCGGAGGATGCAAAATATCAGGTCCAATCGGCATTGGAATATGGCAAAAAACTTTTCGGCGTTCGTCCAAAAGGAATGTGGCCCAGTGAAGGCTCAGTAAGCGACGATGCGCTGAAAATCCTAATTGAGAACCAAGTAGCTTGGGCTGCAACCGACGAGGCAATTCTACAAAAGACGCTTACAAAATCCGGCAACGTACCAAGCGGTGATTTTCAAGAAAAATATTTCGCTTACAACTTCACGGCTAAGAACAAGCCAATAAAAATGTTTTTCCGGGACCACAGTTTATCAGACCTAATCGGTTTTGTGTATTCCCACTGGAATCCGGACGATGCGGCTCATGATTTTGTCGCGCGTTTGCTCAAGATCAAAGAGTCTCTCGTTTTGCGTTACGGCGAAGCAATACTCGACACAGCCGTTGTACCAATCATACTCGACGGCGAAAACGCGTGGGAATTCTATCAAAGCGACGGAAAAGATTTCTTGCGCACGGTTTATTATCTGCTGACGAATGAGTCTCGCTTAGAAACCGTCCTCCCTTCCGAGGTGAAAGTAAAGCCCGGGAATTCTATAAGCCACATCGAACCAGGTTCATGGATAAACGGAAATTTCGATATATGGATCGGACATCAGGAAGACAACAAAGCCTGGGACCTTTTGTATAAAGCACGTCAGGCGTTTGAGAAGCCATCGAAGAATGTGAGCACCAAGGCGAGAAATCAGGCATACAAGGAAGTCTTGGTTGCCGAAGGTTCCGACTGGTGCTGGTGGTACGGTGACGAACACAAATCCACGCAGGCAAACCAATTCGACGAACTGTTCAGGTACCACTTGAAGCAGGTTTACACGACTCTTGGTTTGAAAGCTCCGGCCGAGTTGGACGAACCAATCAAGCGGAAAGTAGAGCGGCTGAATTATCGCCAGCCTTTCCAGACCATTTCTCCGAAGTTTGATGAAGGAGAAGCCGGCAAAGAATGGGGTAAAGCCGGATTCGTGGAACACGAGGAAGCAACCGGCGCGATGCAGAAAACCGGTATGCTGATCAAACGAATATATTTCGGAAATGACCGCGAAAGACTTTATCTCAAAATTGAAACATCCCAGAAGATCTCCACGGAAAAGACCGTCATCGAGTTCTTCTCTCCAACCAGAATGAGTTTAGAAATTGGAAGCGAAATTGTTTTTCGCTCAGAAGCCGGCAAAGGGGACCGAAAATATATCGTGCATTACAAAATCGGGGAGACAGTTCAACTCGCAGTTTCGTGTCCGTTAAATCCTTCGGGAGGAAAGATGAAATCGGATGAAGCGGCACTTTCTGTCTCGCTCTACTCAGGGAACAATCTTGTTGATTCATTACCCCAACAGAGCGTGGTAAAGTTTAAACTCTTTCAGTAACTCTTGACGGTAACACCGCCCATCGCCGATTCGATCCTAATCCGCAGATGAGGACCCGTTCTGACATTCGAACGATACACTCCGCCGCCCTGCGAATAAAATCCCGCAACATCAACGCCGGTTAAGAAACTTTCAGGTGTCGTGATCGTCGTGTTGATATTTGACGGTATGGAAATCTCAACCGATCCCAATCCGGTTTTTACTTTCACGTCGCAATCGGTAACAAGTTTGCCGCCGAAATCTATTTTCATCGAACCGATGCCGCCGTTGAAATTTATGGACTTTGCTCTCGCGTTGGAAAGGTTCTTGACTGTAACACTCGATACACCTGTCTTGACTTTAATATTATCGCACTCAATTTCATTCGGAGAAGAGAAGTCGAGATCAAAGCTGCATACACCGGTTGAGAAGACCGCATCGGCAATTTTCATTCCGCCGAGATCAACATTCGCGCTACACACACCAAAGTTCATCGCCAAAAAAAGCGGTACTGAATTGGCGAGCTCGACATATACCGAATCCTTATTTCCGCGCAGTCCCCAGAGAGAAACATGACTATCAGTTTTTTCATTCGAGAGATGGAGGATCCCTTCCTCGTTATTTATTTCGTAAGTCAGTCTCGGGACTTTTTCATCTTCCGAATATGAATAATCGAGCTTGAACGCCTTTGACGGATCGTTGACTTTCTTAAGAGTAAAATCAACCGCCCCGAGGTCAAAAATCGCTTTAATAGATTTTGCCCCGCCTAAATTCTCTTCGGTTCTCAAGTTTTTCTGAGCCATGGCTGTTGAGCACAAAAACAATATTGCTAAAAGGGTCCTCATCTTATCTTTTATTACGAATGCTCTCAAAATAGGTTTCAATAATGTTTTATCCTATCCTTCAAAAATTTATACATCATTTCGCGGGCGCGAAAAAGCTGGACTTTAATCGTATTCACAGGCAACCCCGTCTTTTCCGCTATCTCTTCGTAACTTAACTCTTCTTGATGTCTCAGGATAATCACTTCGCGATACTTTTTTGGGAGGGAATCTATGGCTTGCCGAATGAGTCGGGATTTCTGCTCGCGAAGCATATGGAGATCAGGCTCGTAAGTGGAATCGGGAATCTCATATTCCATTTCCCCTTCCTCTGTCCGGATCTGCTCGTCAATTGAATAAACTTTGAGCTTTTTCTTCCGGATATAATCGATGCAGTGATTGTTCGTGATCTTGAAGAGCCACGACGCGAACTGGTGCTCGTAATCGAAATCCTTGAGATGCTGGAACGCTTTTATGAAAACTTCCTGAGTGAGGTCTTCGATTTGATTCCTGTCTTTGACAAGTTTGTAGACTATTTGAGCGACAGGATTTTTGTACCTTTTTATGAGAGCTTTGAATGCCTTTTCATCGCCAGCTATCGCCCGCTTGACGAGAACAGCATCTTCTTCCGCTCTTTTGTGGCGTTCCTCTTCCTTCATCCGTTTCTATTTGTCCACAGGATCCTTTGGATAGTACTCTACACCAAGGTGCGTGATCAATTTCTCGCCCATCAGGTAACGAAGATAGTTTTTTAGTTTCGTCATTTGGATGAAGAGATCGTGTTCGGGATAGACTTCAGGCGCACACATCGGACTCTTAAAATAGAATGACAGCCATTCCTGAATTCCCGACAGACCTGATCGCTGAGCCAAATCGAGAAAAAGCACGAGGTCAAGCAGGACCGGCGCGGCAAGGATCGAATCGCGGCAGAGGAAATTCACTTTTATCTGCATCGGATAACCAAGCCAGCCGAAGATGTCAATGTTATCCCAGCTCTCTTTGTTATCTCCGCGCGGAGGATAATAATTTATTCTGACTTTGTGATAATAATTGGAATAAAGTTCCGGGTAAAGTTCCGGTTGAAGTATGTGTTCGAGGACGGAGAGTTTGCTGACTTCTTTTGTTTTGAATGATCCCGGCTCATCGAGGACTTCACCGTCTTGATTTCCCAAAATGTTCGTGGAGAACCAGCCGTTCAAACCTAACATGCGAGCTTTCAGCATCGGCGCAAGAACGGTTTTCAGAAGCGTCTGTCCGGTTTTGAAGTCTTTTCCTGCAATCGGAACACCCTGCTCTTTTGCGAGCGCGGTCATGGCCGGCACGTCAACGGTGAGATTCGGCGCGCCGTTGGCAAATGGCAAGCCTTCCTTCATAGCCGCGTACGCGTAAATCATGCTCGGCGCAATTCGAGTATCGCTCTTCGCCAGTCCCTTTTCAAAATTCTTCATACTCTGGTGCACATCGCTTTCTTCGATATACGTTTCCGTGCTTCCGCACCAAACCATCACGCCTCGACTCGAACCATGCTTTGCCATAGTAGTTTTAATGTCTTCTCTCAACTTTTCGACGAGTTCCATCTTCGACTTCGCTTTCTTCGTGACTTTCGGTCGAAGTCTTTTCACATACTTTTGTTCGAAGACGGCGGGCATCGCATCCACTTCCTGCAGAAACGGTTTCGTCAAAGCAAGATCGTCGTCATTGAGCACACCGGCTTTCTTCGCCGCATCGAATGCGGTGCCGCCAAAAATATCCCAGCCCGCAAACTTCAAATCGTCAACATCTGCAAGCGGTACGAAATCTTTTATAAGCGGACTCCGTTTCTCAGTCCTTTTCCCGAGACGTATTGTTCCTATCTGCGTCAATGAACCTACAGGCTGCCGCAATCCTTTTCGAATTAACTCAACACCAGCCATGAAAGTTGTTGAAACAGCCCCAATGCCCGGTATAAAAACGGTCAGCTGACCGTTTGGTTTATTGATTTTCTTTTTTGAATTGTTCATAGACATAATATAGCCTCTGTAACGCGGTAAAATTGGTCAATATTGCAAGTAAAACGACTGTTGCCGCGAGTGCAAGCGGCGGATAAACGAAACTCTTTCCGAAAATCCCTTCGATGATAGGACCGAAGATTTTCCTAAAAAATTCGTCGAACACATTCAGCACGAGTCCGAGTCCGAGTATCACAACCCGCTCCTGACGTCGCGCGAGTCCCACGTTCGCTTTGAATCCAAGTGTCTCCGCGCGGGCACGTATGTAACTCACCATTATCGAGCCGCCAATAGCAAACACGGCTGCTATCGACGTTAAATAGAAATGATGACCTATCAAATAAAAGCCTAATCCGAAAAAGACGCTCACTTCTGAGTACCTGTCCATTGTCGAATCGTAGACAGCTCCGAAGCGTGTAACGCGCCCCGTCTTTCTGGCAACGGCGCCATCGATCGCATCAAACAAACCGCTGACGAAGACCATTATCCCGCCGGTTACGAGTTCGCCGACAGCAATTTCCCACGCGCAAACAATACTCAGCAAAAAGCCGAGCGTCGTAAGCCAATTCGGATTAATATTTCTTCGGCCGAGGAAGCGCGCCAGCGGCTCAAGCAAACCCTTGAAAAAATTCTCAACCTGCGAAGGTATCAGACTTATCAATCTTCAGCGCCTTCAACAATTATCACGAACTCGCCCCGCTTCTCCGAAAGGTTAATTGATTTCAGTACTTCTGAGAAACTTCCCCTGTAAAAGGTTTCGTGAATTTTTGTAAGCTCTCTGCCGACGACGCAGCGTCTATCGCCGAAATATTTCAGCAGCTCCTGAAGCGTCTTCTCGATCCTGTGAGGCGATTCATAAAAAACGATAGTTCGTGTTTCTGTCGAAAGATGCTGGAGCTTTTTCTGTCTCCCTTTTTTCAAAGGCAAAAATCCTTCGAAAATAAATCTGTCCGTTCTCAAGCCGCTTGCGGACAACGCCGCCACGAATGCTGTCGGCCCGGGAATTGGCACAACATCTACGCCTGCTTGGACAGCATCGCGCACAAGTGTATAACCGGGATCTGAAATTCCGGGTGTGCCGGCGTCAGTGATCAATGCGCCACTTTCTCCTTGTGAGATTCTCCGGAGAATTTCATTTGCGCGATTCGCTCCGCTGTAACTGTGGAAGCTCAGCATTGGTTTAGATATGCCATAATGTTTGAGAAGCACGGAGCTGGTTCTCGTGTCTTCTGCGGCAATAAAATCCACCGACTTCAGGATTTCAATTGCGCGAAAGGTTATGTCGGAAAGATTCCCGATTGGTGTGGCAACAACGAAAAGCCTGCCCGCCAGCTTTTCACTCACTACGCTCCCCAATCTCTCAGATACCTGAAGTCAACGTTTATTGTCCTGTGCCCAACCTTGGCTATAATTGGAGGGCGGCGTTTGAATTGACTTCTCATCATCATTCTGTACAAATCGTTGGTCATTTTCGCCGGATGTCCAAGCGAAATGACTTCCTCGATCCTCATTCTCTGATCGACGAGAAGATAAAGCACTTTGTCTATCTCTTCGTAGGTGTAACCGATCTCAGCTTCATCTGTTTGTCCAACCCATAGATCCGCGCTTGGTTTTTTCTTAACGATTTTCTCCGGTACGCCAACAAATTCCGACAATTGCCAGACCTGAGTTTTATATAAATCGCCGATCGGATTTATCGCATGTGCCATGTCGCCGAAGAGCGTTCCATATCCCAGGAGCAATTCTGTCTTATTGCTTGTTCCGAGAACCAACGCTTTTTCACGAGCCGATATGTCGTATAATAAAGTCATTCGAGTCCGTGATAGGATATTGCCCTTGCGGACATTCCCCATCGAAGGCTCGCGGTTGATAATCAAGTCTGCAGATGCACTTATATCAATAATTTCCGTTTTGATTCCGAACTTGTCTGCGAAGAGTTTCGCGTCCTCGACGCTGTCTTTCGATGAAATCTTGTAAGGAAGAATAACTCCGAGAACATTTTCTTTCCCAATCGCTTCCACAGCCAAAGCTGCCGAAAGCGCCGAATCGACTCCACCGGAAAGACCGACGACAAGTTTACGGAACCCAACCTTCTCGGTTTCCTCGCGAATAAAACGCACCAGCAAATCTTTCACTAATTTCGGATTGATTTTCAGGTCTTTGACTTGGGTTTCCATGTGGTCAAAAATTAAGAAACGTTGATACGTTAATCAATGTGAACTTGAGACAGCAGAAGCATTGCGAAAAACTTAAAGCGGCTTCGCATAACCGAAGATGATTGACAAGACCGGTTTGCATTTACGGATTCTGCTTCTTTCTCCTTTTCATTATCGCACCCGGCAAAGTGCCGATCAACAAGAGCACAATAATGCCGTTTGTGCCAAGGCTGAGGTTTCTTCCGAGCAAATACATTTTTGGCTCGAACTTCAACTCAATTTCATGGACACCTTTCGGAACTAGAATGGCGCGCAAGAAATAATCAGCCTTGTAAATTTGAGTTGGCTTCCCGTCAATATAAGCGTTCCATCCCGCGGGATAGTAAACCTCGCTCAGGAGGAGAAGATTGTTTCCACTCGCCTTCACCCGAATTTTCATGGATTGGATTTCGTAATCAACAAACTTTACGGATGCGTTGGTATCGGGTGCATCAACGGTAAGCTTAGGATCGTTTTCAAAATAAACCGTCTTGCTCGGATCAAACGATCCGGCTCGAAGCAAGTTCAGTATTTGCAATCCGGAAGCAATTTTATACCCATCTGCAAAGAACGCGCGCGGCAAAGCATTGTCGTTTTCCTCGACAATTCTTGAACCAGTAAAGGCAACTTTCCCAAAGGCAGGGTCGGGTTTGTCAGTTATGACATATTTGATGCCAAGGAGGCGCATCGCGTTTGGATTCGTCAGCCCGACAACATCTATCATATCTTGGTAGATCCTCAGCTTCGCGCCGGAATATCCGCTCGCGTCTTGAATGAGATAGTAAGCAAGGTCGTTCGACGTCATCGGCTGGCCACCCTGCAATTGCAGGACCCGGTAAAGTCCCTTATCATTTTCTATAAACCGAACATAATCCGGAGTGGCAAACTGCTCCTCTTGAGTCTTACGGTCGTGAAGCTGCATCGGCTTGTAATCCACACGCCATAAATCAAAAAGAAGGATTACCGTTAATGCAATCCCCCCGATGAGAGAAGTAATTTTTCTGCTGATATAGAGATACAATAGTCCTGTGGTCAAAAGGGAAATAAATAGAGAAACATACAAGTCATTTATCATGTTATCGAAGAGCAAGGAATAAATCTGCTGTGGAATTTGCTTCCCGCTTCCTTGTATGACCCCATTATAAAAATCTTGAATCGCACCTTGCAGCAAGAGCGTCAACAGAAGCAAGCCGCCGAACACACCCGTCCATATCAACATTTTTTTTGCAAGCGCGGAATCATTATCCCCTCTTGCTTTCGCGATCGTGTCCACCCCAAAAGCAGCGAGAACTGGGACAAAGATTTGGACAAGGACCAGAATCATGCTGGGAACTCTGAACTTGTTGAAATATGGGAAGTAATTGTACATCAGATCATATACCAGCGGGAATTCTCTGCCGAAAGAGATCAAGAGCGAGAACACAATCACAATCAGACTAAATACAACGAATGGATTGCGCCGATTCCTGACAAATCCAATTACCGCGAGAATCAAGACAATCATTCCCATGTATTGCGGGGCGTCAGTAAATGGCTGGGGACCAAAATAAGTATTAACATGCACAGGTTGATTATTTGAAAGAGGTCCATTGTATTCATAATCTCCAAAACCATAAAACGACGGGATAAAAAACGTGATCATTTCCTTGGGACTGAACGACCAGTTCGTAGCGTATTCGTAGTCCAAGCCGCCGCCCGTCTGCGCTTTGTCCTGCTGAGTCTGTATAATTGGAGATGAGCCTCGAATCGAATACTTGCTGTATTGGTAAGTTGAGAAATAAAGATCGGCGGACATCAAGACAGCAATGACGCTGGCGACCACAAGAAGAACGCCGGCTCTGATTGTACCGGTGATCTTTTCCTTCTTCACCAAATTTCTTAGCAGAACATAAAGCAGATAAATTCCCAGTGCCAGATATGAATAGAAAACCATTTGAATGTGGGTGGATTGGAATTGTTCATGCAAAGCAATGGCCAATCCTATAAGATACCACCATCTGAATCGCTGCGTCAATTCCATTACAAGCAATAGAATGAACGGGAAGAATGCCATGGCAGCAATCTTTGTGTTGTGTCCAACCATTATCCAAATAATTATGAAAGTCGAAAAAACCGCCGCTGTAGTTCCGAAAAAGCTCGCAAATTTGGTCAAGCCGAGTCGTCTCAAAAGAACGAACAGACCGATTCCGAATAGGAAATAATAAACAGTTACCCAACCGACATCCTGGTTTATCATCAATACGGCGAGATAGTGGTCTATAATTCCCCAGGCAGAAGCGATAAGATCATACCAACGACTCCCGCCCGTGAGCAAACTTGCAAACGAAGGCATCCCACTGAATATGTATGGTATCCATAAAGGAAACACATTTTCCTTATGTGCCTGATCTAAAAAGGTCTGAAGACTTTTTGAAGCGCTGATGTCGCCGGACATGAAGACTTTGTTTTCGAAAAACGCCTTGTTCAGGAAAATGATAAGCAGAATAAATATCAGCGCAATGAATATAGGTGTCTCATACTTTTCCGGCACAAGTGGTTTTTCCTGGACTGCCTTCTTTTCTTTCTTCTGTTTGTTAGGCTGCTTGCTCATTTTTTCTCTCTACGATTTTTGTAAAAAGGGACGATAGTTTTTTCGTTGCTTCTCTTCTTTCAAACTCTTTTATAACTTCCTCTTTCGGTGCAAAGAGGCTGCTTACTTTTCCAGAAGACCTTTCCTTGCCCGTAAATTCCCTGTAGAACGACAGAATTGCAGACTTTGCGCCTGAGACGTCACTTGAGCGAACCACAACACCGCTTCCCGTTTCCCGGATAATTTGGGCCGCGGCACCTTCCGGAGCAAAAGCAATAATCGGTTTCCTGCCACCAATATATTCAAACACTTTTCCAGGAACAATCTCAGCGCTGAGCTCAGATTCATCTACGATAAGAACAAGAAGGTCGGATTGCAGGAGCAACTTTATGCTCTCCTCATGCGGAAGATATTCTTTAACATCGATCATGCCGCGCAACTCAGGCTCAGCGAACATCTCTCTCACCTCGGAGCCAAACCTGCCGGCAAAAACGATCCTGAACTTTTCGGGAGAAATTTCACGATCATTCCTCAACGCTTTTACCGCGTCGAGCAAAGTGCGCGGGTTCCTCCTGCCATAGAGAGAACCTGTGTAAGCTATTGTAAACTTTTCGTTTCTCACCGCTGCTACATCCGGATAATCTTCCGAATCATAACCGTTCGGTATGTAAAAAATCTTGGAAGGATCAAGCTCGGAATATTTTTGTTTCAAATCCTTTCCGATCCCTTCCCAAGCAACTTCAACCGCATCGGCATGATCGACAGAGCTTCTTTCCATGCGTTTGTCAATTGCTGCCGGAAGAAACCACCTCTGCGGCGCCGAGATGAAACCAGTCCATGGATCACGCAATCCCATCACCCACGGTATTCCTGTCTTGCGTTTAAGTCTCTTTGCAATGACAGCCGTTGTGTACGGAGGAGAACTGGAATACAAAACGTCAATCTTCTCGCTTTCAATAATTTTCGCGGCTTCCGATACGGCGTACGGCAGCCATCCTATCCGAGCATCGGGAATGAAAAAAGTTGACCGAATAAATTCGGCGATGCCTTCCGCGAGGCCTTTCTTTCTCCCCGATGGAATATTTTCCACATCCACGGCTGCTCCGGCTTTCTTTCCTGTCAGCTTGCGGTAGATATCGTAAGGCTCAAAAATTTTTGTCCTGACAACTTTGACATCTCGCGGAACTGCCTTCAAGAGAGATTTGTCGACAGCCGGGAAATCGCCGTTCATCACAGTCAATACGACAGGCTCGAAACCAAACTGTGGCAAGTATTTGACGAACTTCAGCACGCGCTGGACACCCGGCCCACCGGATGGGGGGAAGTAATATGTTATGATTAAAACTTTTCTCATTGAGCCTAAAAGTGTCAATTACTCAAAAAACAAAAACGCCCGAATGCTGCGCAGTCCCGGCAGACAAACTTTCCTGCTACTCGCTTTTCCTGGCAATCACCAGAAGCCCGCTTCCGCGCTTCGGAGGAAAGAAATAGTCACACGACATAAAAATGAGAGACAACGGAAATGCTATCAGATAGTAAAACGGCAAAAGCGCAATCAAGGCGAAACTTCTGTTCAGCAATTTCACCGGAACTTTCACAGCTAAATTCCAATACCAACCTGCAATTTTTCCGTAGGTGTACTGAATATTTTCAACCTGCAAGTCCGCCGATTTAAGTTTTGACGTAATCTCTTCGGCAGAATATCCTTCTCTGAAGTGTTCCTCGATGAAAGAATGTTCCCCATCATTATAAACGTCCGATCCGCCGAAATTGCTCGGCGTTGAGATCAAGACTTTGCCGCCGTTGCGCAAGGAGCTGTAAAAATTCCTGAAGACAGCCATGTCATCTCTTATATGCTCCATGACATCGACCGACATGATCAGATCGAATTTCTTGTCACCACTCAGCTTTTCCAGATTTGCATAACTAAATGCCAAATTCTTCAAGCCCAAGTTTTCCGCGAATTTGCTGCATTTTTCGACTTCAGCACGGTTAATGTCCACTCCGACGACATTGCCTCGCATTTTTTTCGCGACGTAGTATGAATATTGTCCGAAGCCGCTGCCGGCGTCCAAAACGTCTTTTGTCTTTTTGTCGCGAAAAATTCTTCTGAGTCCGCGTTTCACATGCCACTCACGCAGGAAAATTATTCCAAGGATAGTATACAACAAGCGCCGCATAACGGCGCTGTCCCCAATTATCAAACTCATCTTATCTTTTATCGGCTCGTATCTCATGCGCCAGTCTTTGCTAACTCCTCAATCGCGTTTATAAGATTGTCCCAGGAATAGAGTTTCTTCTGTTCGGAAACTGCTCCCGCGAATTTTTCTGACAAATGCTCAGAGAAAATTTTTACGATTGCGCCCGATAACTCCTCCGACGAATTCGGCTTAACAACAAGTCCGGTTTTGCCGTCTATCACAATCTCCGCAAGACCACCGACATTTGTCGTGATGACCGGCTTGTTGAAATTATAAGCTATTTGAGCAATGCCACTTTGTGTAGCGTCGATATATGGTAAAACAACCACGTCTGCCGCAGAGAAATAAGTTGCGACTTCGTCGTTGGGAACATAATCGCCGACCACTTTTACATTATCCCCCAATTCAAGCTTCTCCATCTGATGGCGATAACTTTCTTCGTCGTCGTAAAACTCACCCACTACAAGAAGCTTCAGCTTGATCTTAGTCAGCGCCTCTTTCATCGCATCTAGCAAGACATGAAGTCCCTTGTACTTACGGATGTATCCGAAAAAAAGAGCAACGTTTTCATTCTCACGAATTCCAATCTTGCTTCTTGCTTCTGACTTCTTAATAGTCTTTCCGAATATCTCGTACACCGGATGCGGAACAAATTTGTATTTCGGTTTATCGACGACTGAAAGCAAATCATTCTCCACCGATTTTGATTGGACGACAAAATAGTCACCAGATTTAAAGAGCCACGTGGTAAGCATTTTATCGAGCGGCATGCGCTCATGTGGCAGTACGTTGTCGCAGATAAAGAGGACTTTGCAGCCTGATTTCCTTTTCGCGACTCGCGCCGCAATTCCAAACGCAGGAGCAAAAAAAGGCATCCAATATTTGAAGATGATCAAATCCGGTTTGTGATCCGCCGCGATCTTCCCTGCTTTGTACCATGTTATTGGGTTCAAAGTATCAATGACCTGAATACTTGGCAATTGAAAAGAAGCATCGCCCTTTTCTTCCTGAGATTTTCCTGGAAAAAGAATTTTCGGATACTGCCTTTTGAAGGTGATTACAGAAACTTCGTGCCGTCCCGATAAATGTTTGTACAAAAGGGAAACGTAATGGGCAATGCCGCCGCGCAGCGGATAAGCTGTGCTTATGATTACTACTTTCATCTCGCGGCGGCTACCGCAGTTGGAAGCTCCAGCACTTCTGACACGGCGTTCAAGACCTTTCCAGATGAAAGGTGATCGAGACAGAAATATTCTGTGTTAACACACTTGGGCATGAAGAAACATTTGCATTCTTTATCAGGCTCAACAATTTTTCCAAGCCCGTACAATTCGAACTCGTTTCTGTTGAAGATGTTATTGAGCAGCACAATTTTCTTGTTCAATCCTATTGTGATGTGCATTCCCATAGTTACGCCGGTAACAACAAGATCCACTTGGTCGACTAGATTGACGAACTGCCTTAGCGAAAAATAGCCCGGGTATTTCGCTCCGCTCTTCGCTGCTATGTTTCTATTGCGTGCATCTTCCTGTTCGCCGCCAAGCAAAAGCACCCCAAATCCTTTGGAAATCAAGCTTTTAGCGACATTCGACCAGTTTTCTTCACTCCAAAGGCGGCTCGTCCATCTGCCGCCGCAGCCAGTGTTGAGTCCGATTAAGGGCCGCGGCAAATTTAAATTCCATTTGTAACTGTCGGACTCGAAGTTCGACAGCAAATATTTCTCGCCGCCGAATGCAAACCCGCATATCTCAAAAATCTCTTCGAGATAGCTTTTCGTATTTGCCTTATTGACATCATCGAAAATGCCGGTAAGATATTTCTGGTAAGCGAGATCATCTGCTGGAATTGTTTTCCCATCCCGAAGCAGGAAACCGCGCTTGATCCTCGCTTGAACGCGATTCGCAAGAGCTGCCGCCTCGTAGTCCTTATCCAAACTAAATAAATAATCGAACTCAGTCTCTTCGATCTGAAGTGTTGATGAAAGATCAAATTTCAGTTTACGATCCACTTCATCTGGCAAAAACTCCGGTGTGTGGGTGAGCCACCATATCTCGGCTTGCGGATACAGCGCCTTAATTTTTCTGAGCAATGGCGTTGTACGAATTACGTCACCGATGGCTCCCAACTTAATTATCAAAAAACGTTCGCGCACCAGTTCGTAATAATTGCAGTCGGAACAGTGAACGCCGTGGAGCTTGTGCGGCTTGCATGGAATATACCCGCGATAATACCGGCAATCGGTCTTTACAATCAAATTCTGATTTTGGGACATTACGTCAGTTGAAAACTTTTTCCTTGATTACGTATTCTTCAGCCGTATTTGTACGGGTAATCATTTCGCCGAGCAATCCGATCGACACAAACTGAACACCAACAATAATCAGAAGCACACCCACCGTGAAAAGCGGACGATTGCTGATCGAAGTCTTCCCAATCATCCACTCGATTGCAAGCTCAAGATCAATTGCAAAACCAAAGAGGAAAGTCAAAAGGCCGATCACTCCAAAGAAGTGGAGAGGACGCTTACTGTAGCGTGTCGTAAAAAGAATTGTAACAAGATCTAGAAAGCCATGCAAGAATCGGCTTACACCGAATTTCGTTTTGCCATACTTGCGCGGGTGATGGACGACCGGAATCTCCGCCACTTTGTAACCTGCCCAATGTGCAAGCACCGGCAAGAAGCGATGCATCTCTCCGAAGACCTTTATGTCCTGGACGACCTCGCGCCTGTAAGCTTTCAAGCCTGAGTTAAAATCACGGAGTTTTATTCCTGTCATAGCGGAGGTTGTAAAATTGAAAAGTTTGGACGGAATTGTCTTCGTGATCGGATCGTGTCTTTTTTTCTTCCAGCCATTAACAAGATCGTAGCCTGCTTCTAACTTCTCGACCAATCTCGGTATCTCATTCGGATCATCCTGCAAATCGGCATCCATTGTAACAATCACGCGGCCCACCGCATGCTGAAATCCCACTGAGAGCGCGGCTGATTTACCATAGTTTTTTCGGAAACTTATGAACTTGTATCTCCTATTTTTCCGATGGATTTCTCTAAGCAGCTTCAGAGAATTATCGGTCGAGCCGTCATCGACAAAAATAACCTCATAAGTAACATTCATTCTGTCGAGGACATCTCGAAGAGACAGCGACAGCGGCATGAGCGACTGTTCTTCATTGTAAAGCGGGATTACAACTGAAATGTCTATTCCCTTCTGGGGCCGGTCTCGAAACTGCCTTTGATTCTGTTCTTCACTTGTCTTTTGATAGTTATCGCTCATCTTGGGACCAATAGTTTTTACAAAAAATACCTTCACGGGGGCAAAAATGCAACGAAAGGGACTAAAATAAAACCGGCCTCGCATTTTGAAGTTATTCAGCCATGATGTGCGCCTCGACACATTCACAAAAAGAAAACGGATGGCGCTCCGCAAAACCTTGATTCAGCAAAAATTTGATAATAAATTTACCATGGAAAAAGTAAAGCAAAAGAACAAAGTATATGTTTAGTATTATCGGGCTCAAAGAGACTTCACTTTTCCGAATGGCTGTTTCAGTGGATATTTTAGATAAAAGGTAAGATAAGAAATGAGCAAGCTATTAAAGGTAATTGGATTGCTTTTCCTCCCGATTGCTGCAATCGTGCTTGTGTTCACGATACTCAACGGCAGGGCAAGCAAAAGCGGGAAGAGCATTTTCATCCAGGAATACGACGAACAGAATATCTACGGATAACTGTCCAAAGAACCTCTTGGACAGGAACTAACTCGCAGCTACTGCAATCGCGATCAATTCCGTACTGATCATTTCTCCGGGTCAGTCAACGACTCGGCGTAAGCGGGGCGCGGCTTGCCCTTCAAAACCGCAAGCCACTTCAGTTGTCTGAAGAATGCCGGAAATTTCACTTTGAAGGCTTCAACATAAGTGTACATTACCGGGACTAGTACTAACGTAAGCAATGTCGAGCTAATCAAAGCTCCAATCACCACTATTGCCATACTCTGACGCATTTCACTTCCGGCGCCAAGTCCCAATGCAAGCGGCAGCATTCCAAATACCATCGTCGCTGTCGTCATGATAATCGGACGGAGCCTTGTCTCACCTGCTTTGATGAGCGCATCGATCACGTCAAGTCCCCTCGACCTCAGTGTGTTCGTGTAGTCGACGAGCAAGATTGCGTTCTTGGTGACAAGTCCCATCGACATCAGGATGCCGATCATTGAAAACATATTGAGCGTTTGATTGGTGAGAAACAACGCGAAGAGGCCTCCGACCAACGCCATTGGAAGCGAAAACATTATGGTAAAAGGGTGGGCATAAGACTCGAACAGCGCAACCATTATCATGTAAACGAAGAGGACAGCCATTGCGATAGCGATCATCATGTCGTGGAACATATCAGACATATTTTTGTTGTCACCGCCGAGGAAAACCCTGACGGAAGGCGGCAATCCAATGCCTGCAATGCCTTGATTGATATCTCTTGTAACATCCCCAAGACTTCTCGAACCTGTCAGATTTGCAAGAACGATCACCAACCGCTCACGATCCTTGCGGTCAATTTCAGTAGGTCCGCTCCCGCGAACCACGTCTGCAATCTGACTGAGGTATACCTGCTTGCCGGAACCCGACACAAATGTCATGTTTTCCAAATCTGAGGCGGTCGCTCTGTCGCGCCTGGCAAGTTGGAGCCTGACGTCATAATCTGTCCCGTTGTCATTGTACTTTGTAACTACGTCTCCTTGAACCGCCGTCTGCAGTCCGAGCGCGACCTCTCCCATGGTCAGTCCGAACGATGCCGCCTTCTCCGGATCGACGATGACCTTCAATTCCGGATTCGCCGTCTGCCATGATGTTTTGACGTCGGTTATGCCCGGTATCCGCTTCATCATGTCTGCGATGTTGTTGGAAGCTGCGACGACCTGCTGCAAGTCTTCGCCTTGCACTTCAATATAGATAGGCGCCTGATCGGCAGTTCCGAACATGCCGATTTCATTAGTTGTCGCCGAGGCAACAGGGAATTCATAGGCGACATCCTTCACGATCTCCATTTCTTTCTCGGTACTGACAGTACGTTTGTCAGGATCGACCATCTCAATCTGAACTTGCCCGAGATTCGGTTCGGTTCTGTTGCTGAAAGCACGCTCCGACTTCCCGACCGTTGTGAAGTAGCGCTTTATGTTCGGATCGTTCTTCAGTACCGATTCGATTCCAAGGAGTGTTTCGTTCGTCTTCTCCA
>JAMCQL010000083.1:28452-46589 GCA_023381615.1 Bacteroidota bacterium | reverse complement strand
GAAGACAAAAGCGTGAGCCACAATTAGACAAGGCAAGTACTGGAACATGGCTCATGCCGCTCCAGTTTGTAACCGTCTCTGAGATTTGTGCTTGTCAATTCCCTTGATTACATTTTTAGAGATGCCCATAAGCAAAGCCGGTGTTCACCGCAATCCAGCTCGTACCGTTATTGGTGGAAAGAAAAACGCCGCTGTCAGTCCCTGCAAAGAGATTCGTCCCGCTGACGACAAAAGCGTTAACGCTAGTAGCCCTCAAGCCGTTATTAGAAGCGGTCCAGCTTGCGCCGTTGTTCATAGATCGAAACACGCCGCCATCTTCGGTTCCCGCAAACAGATCCGTGTCGCTGATGGCCAAAGCATTGACATATCTGCCAGCGCCATAGGGTCCATTGGTTTGCACCCACTGGGCTTGGATTGGGCCTGCGAAAGAGGATATGATGAGGCAAGCCGCCAATATTGTAAACACAGTGCGCATGATGTTAAGTCCTTTCTTGTATATCATGGTTCATATTTTTTTCTGTCTTTGCGTTGGTTTCATGTGCGACTCACTTAACTCGGTACAACGAGTGACAATGAGTGACCGTTGAGTGATTGTGATTGTCATTTGTCCTTTTTCGACAGAAGTTTATATTCCAGGTGTATCCTGTACCTGATTCCGAAGCAATCCTGAACGTAACTTTTCCCTACAACGAGAGTGTCAGCTCCTGGTGTCGCAGACTTCTTTGGAAGCGTTCCGCTCGTGAGAGTACCCCCGTTATATGTACAGTCCAGCGTGTAATACTCATTTGCTCCGCCCTTGCCTGGATCGCCTCTCTGCCAGAACAACTTGCCCGCGCCGCCAACCGTACCATGATTGACCGTTATCGCAAGGGTTCCGGTCAATGAGTCAGAGTAATAGTTGCCGGTATTATCCGTATAACTGGCGGTGTAAGCAATGCCGTAGCTACCGGGAAAAACCTTGTAATATGTATCTAATGAGAATGACTCGGGTAATCCACTGTTACCATTGATCCAGATTTGATCAAGCGTCGAGTCTGACGATGTAACCCGCAGATAGGCATCCCCGTCCTTCCCGTTGGGACCATCCGGACCCATACAGGAGGCGAGAAAGATTGACATGCTTATAAGTGCCAAGCTAATTATCTTCACAGTAACCTCCTATTTTTTTAAACAATAGGCCGCGAGGACATCCCGACCTGCCTGTCTGATGATTAATCTTGCGCTTTTTCTCTCTGCCTTAGTTCCGAAGTCCCACCCGCTTGCAGGTGCGACTCACCTGCGAACGTGCCGCAAAACCGACTCGGCTCCATATCCTTTAGGTTGCGCATCGCAAATCCATGCTTATCTGCTAATGCCAAGCTGATCGGTGTCGTAACGAACAAGAGCGTATCCCGAAGGTGTCCGGGCAATCATTGTGGCAACACCGGGAACCATCCGCTCATCACTAAGTTTCATTTGCAGACCCTTCAACGTCGTGGCCTCAGCGACAACTTCTGAACCGGGGATCGAAAGATACCCTAATCCCTGAGGAGCCTTGACCAAGTCACCTTCGACCACCATAGTATGCGCATTAGCGATCCCGAGAGTGAAAAGGTTCACGAAGAATGTCCCGACATCGCTTTGTGCCATGATGGTCACATTTATGATCGCATCGGCTTGAGATTCCTGAAGAGGTTTGGAGAGGAGTTCGGAAACGTCGAAGGCGCCGGTATAGTCGAACGCGATCATTTTACTTTCGGTAATATGTTTTATTACGTCAACCTTTGATGGTGGACTGTTCAGCATAATCGGCAGGGCTCCTCTGCCGCTAATCTTGTACATTGTGCATCCCGCCATTGCCAGCAGGAGTACCGGGAAAACGATCCCGAGCAAAAAAGCAGTTCGTCTCATGTGTTGCTCCTTTCTTGGTTTGCAATTTCATCCCTGTAGACATTGCCGCACTTATGGCAAAATTTTCCTGTGGGATAAATTATCGGTTCACCACAGTTACGACATTTCTCAATCATGCTTTCTCCGCACACTACGCAGTAAATCTGCTCTTCGTTTGTGTTGCAGAAATTTCCGCACGACGGACAGAGTCTGAATTTATCCATTTGTGTCTTATCCAAGAGGTTTCCTTTTTTTCCATTCGTGAGAACATCATTATTGCTACATACGAATCGCGTGCCATTTCAAGATGCCTTTATTCTGAATGATTTGTGAAGAGTGTGGAAGGTTTAGGTAAACTTTTGTTTACGGGAAGTAAACTTTGGTTTACACGATCCGGCGGGGTTACATCTTTGGGATATCTTTTGTTTGGGAAGTGGTTGTCCGAAAAGTAGGACGGGACTCTGTCCCGTCCATCGTGGAACACCAAGAATTTTTCATATTGCAGGATTTCAAGCCCATGACCCTATCCCGAAAACTGTTTTGAGACAACCCGCATCAAGGTTGTCGAAAAAGGTTGGTCTGACAGGCAGCCGCTTAGCGTTCCTGGGGTTCCAGCGGTTTCGTCTCCGCTGAAAACGCCATTGTGAAGGTGACCATCACTTGTTGTCACATAGGCGACATGAATGTCGCCCTACATAACAGGTGACCGTCAGGAATCAACGTCACCCAGATCTAACTCCTTCAGAATCTTATGCAAAGCCTGCCTGCTTATCCCCGCCGCTTCGGCGGCATCGCCCATAACCCCATTCGTTTTCTTTAGAAGGTCTGAAAAATATTCTTTCTTAAACCTGTTTAGTGATCCTCTGTATGATTCATCGCCCGGCGTTTCGTTGCTTGATGTCGAAGGCATTTCCGGAAGAGAATCAAGTTCTATCACCTCGTTATCGTTTGCGCGTATAACCACATTCGTCATGAAACTCTGCAGCTCCCTCACATTTCCTTTCCAGTAATAATTCTCCATCGCCTTAACTGCCTCATCAGAAAGCTCAAGACCTTTCTTACCGAACTTTACAGACAGCGTCCTTAAGAAGTATTCCGCCAGTCCTTTGATTTCGTCCCTTCGTTCTCTCAAGGGAGGGATGTTGATATTGATAATTTTTATTCTGTAATAAAAATCTTCTCTCAATTTCCCTTGCTCCACCAACTGCTCTAAGTTCTTGTTCGATGCCAAGATCAGTCTTACATCCAACTTGATATCTTTTATGCTGCGCTGTCCCACCTTGCTGATTTCTTTGTACTGCATGAACTTGAGAAGTTTCAACTGGATTTTCTCGCTGACCTCGGAAATCTCCGGAAGATAGATCGTCCCTCCGTTGGCAGCCTCGAACCTTCCGATTTTTGCCTCATCGGCACCGGAGAATGCGCCCTTCTCGTGTCCGAAGAGCTCGGATTCAATCAGACTTTCACTCAAAGTATGCAGCGATACTTTGACAAACAGTTTATTTCTTCTATTGCTTCTTAAGTGGATTTCCCTGGCAACTCCATCCTTACCAACGCCGGTTTCTCCCGTCAACAAAATATGGACATCTTGATTCGCGAACCTTTCGATGTCTAATAGAATTTTCCGCGCAGCTTCGCCCGCCACGATAAATTTGTCGCTGTCTTCATCTATCGCTGCCTCGAGAGCGTTCAATTTTATGTTCAGCTCCCTTTTCTCGAACGCCTGCGAAATCCTCTCAATGAGCACATCCCGGTTGAAATCCTTTGGGATGAAATCCGCCGCCCCAAGTTTCATTGCCTTAACCGCCGTCTGAATGTCGCCATAGTCCGTAATTATGATGACAGGCAGCAGCGGATCGATCTCGGTGTGAATTTTCTCCAGAACTTCCAACCCATGAATGTCGGGGAGTTTAAGATCAAGAAGAACGAAGTTGATGTCCTCTTTGTGTAAGACCGACAAACCTTTTTTCCCGCTTTCCGCCTTGAAGATTTTATATTTGTCCTTCAAAACAAACTCGACATCGTTCATGAAGGGAACGCTGTCATCGACGATAAGTAGCTTCTGCATAATGAATACCCGGTCAAATCGACTTTAGTTGCAGCACGAAAAGGGCTCCGCCAAGCTCACCGGTGTTTACCGATATTTGCCCCTCGTACTTTTCCAGACATTTTCTTACAATGCTCAATCCCAATCCGTGTCCGCTTGGCTTTGTAGTGAAACCCTCATCAAAAATTTTCTCTCTGATATCGGACGAAATACCTCTCCCGTTATCTTCAATTTTTATTACCACCCTTTCATCCAAACTATCGGC
Organism: Bacteroidota bacterium; assembly: GCA_023381615.1. GTDB lineage: Bacteria > Bacteroidota > Ignavibacteria > Kryptoniales > JAKASW01 > JAKASW01. Next base: position 42,408 of record JAMCQL010000083.1, on the reverse strand, counting down.
AGTAATCCTGATTAGACCCGGACTTATCCCTTTTTCATTCATTTCATCGATGGCGTTCTGGATCATAATGTTCAGTACCTCATTAAGATCCGCGGATGATATGATTGCGTTTATCCTCCCGTCCGCCGGCATAAACTGAATAGTCAAATCGGGTTTCTGCTCCCGGAATTTTCTTATCGCCAACTCGATCGCGTCAGAAATATCGACTGAGAAATTCGATTGCATAGTGGAGCGAAGCTTGCTTAATCCTCCTTTTAGATTCCTGATAGAAAATATGATCTCTTGCCTCGCCTTCACTTTGTCTTTCAGCAGCGAATCGGTAAGCAGTAATTCACAGTTTTTTTGGACCTGTTCATCGCTGTCGACAAGCGAATCCGCGAGTCTCGAGTAATTAGCCTTATACGCATTATCCGGATCTTTCTTATCGAGTTGATCTAAGAGGCCATAAATTCTCAGAATTTCAGGATGTACCGCGCTCTTATATTCAGAATAGGCGGACCCGATCCTCTCAAATGCTTCTTTGTTGTAGTCTGCACTTGCACCTTCGGATAAGTTCGTGTTTTCAGCCAGCAGCGAAAGCCTGTGTAATACCATTAACATTCCTTCCCCATGCCCGAATCGCTTCAATGCCGTTAACAGATTATCAAGTATGTTGTACTCCGATAGAGTCTTTGTCTCTCTATTCCTCTTCACAAAGAGAAAAGTGATTACGAACAGACATGAACTTAAAAGAGGCAGGATTTCGTCGGTGAAAAAATTAGTTGAATTGATAATGAAGTATGCCGGACCGAAGTAGAAGGTCATGCTTTCGACAGAGATGGCTTTGATCATATAGAAGACAGCTATCGCCGCCGCGAGTAAAGACCAACTGAAGTAAACTCTCCTTCCATACCTCTTATACAGTTTTAGTTTTGTGGCGGCAAGAGAAATGAAACCAAGCAATAATGCCAAAAGGAGAATAAACTCAATTCCTAAAATGATAAAACCTTTCCCGTAAATGAATCGAAGCATATACTTTCTTGCAAGGAAATAACTTCTTTTCGTTCCAGTATGTTCTGAAACTGTGATGAAGGAATTAGCGACCGGCGAAAATCTTCTTGTTATATGTGAAGTTGGAAAATAAACAACAAGCGAGAACGGACCCTTCAAGCTGCCTAGTCCGAAATGTTGAATCTTGGAACTTGAGCTTGCGTATCCGAAACCTCCGCTTACTTCACGATAACCGATCAGCGAATCTTTGTAAAACAATTTCAATTTTGCACCGACCGCATCTCTATCGCTCTCATCACCCTCTACCTTAACAGACAGGTAATTATTGGTGCCGTCTAAGTGTGTTCTATTCAACAAGAAATATGTGTAGCCTCCGTTCTGATTCATTACCAAATCTAAGAGTCCCTTATTGCCAAAGTCTGCGGTAGCCAGACCGGTGCCGTATCCTTTGAACACATCAGTTGAGATCCACTCTGAAGTAATATCCTTAAAATGGATTTGGCCGGAACTATCGACGCCTAAATTCTTGAAATACTTTATTCCTCCCAGACAAGCAATTACAATATCCTGCCAGCCGTCGTTGTCAAAGTCGCCGAAGACTGCACCGTAGGTATGATAGTCACCGTCCAAACCACATTCTTTCGTTACATCCCTGAAAGTCCCGTCACCGTTATTTAGAAATAATTTGTTACCGCCAGCTCTGTTGCCCACAAACAAATCAAGATAGCCGTCGTTGTTAAAATCGGCAAAAAGGACGGAATTGGTCTCCTTCAGATCTCCACATCCGACACCGCTCTCTTTCGTACGGTCAACGAACCCGCCATGGCCATCATTAATGAATAGCTTATTCCCTTTCATCCAGTTCCCAACATAAAGATCCAGGTAACCGTCATTGTTCACGTCGCCGAAAACAGCACTGATAGAACGTCCATTTGATTTTAATCCGTACTTATTCGTCTCGTCATTCAGGGAAATACCATGGCTGTTAATAAAAAGTTTATTCGATTTGAAAAAGCTTGTACTAAAAACATCGAGATAACCATCATTATTCACGTCGCCGAAAACAGCTCCTTCACTTCGCCACATATTAACGTTGAAATTATATTCATCTGTTACATCCTGGAAGTATCCTTTGCCGTTGTTCAAATAGAGAGAATTTGAATGTGCCAGGTTAGTAAGAATCATATCCTCGGCGCCGTCTTCATTTATATCGCCGATCGCAACTCCAATGTCGAGATCAAAAGTCCGATGACCGGATTTAGCCTTAGAGATCCTTCCGGCGACCCCTCTTTCTGCTGCAAGGTTGTCGGGTATGTTGTTCATTACCTGCTCTGGAATCGAAACAAACAATCTGTTCCTGTCGTAAACATCGACGAGGTAAATATCGTTTGTGCCGTTATTGTCCAGATCTCCTAAACCTACGCCGTAAGAAGTTGACGGCTGCACAAGATGCGCAATTTCAAAAGACGGATTACTATTAGTCGCGCTGTTTGAGTTTGCTGCACCTGTTTGTATACTCTTGTTGATCATGAATAATCTATATGCACCCACCACGACAATAGTGTCTTCATTCACCACAGCCAGACTATTCGGACTTTTCACAGGCACCTTTTTAATAATTTCCCAGGTATTAGCCAGAACATTGTTCCTGTTTATTTCTTGTTTGAGGACAAGCCCGTTATCGGTAAGGCATAATAACTCATGATTGCTCAGCAGCTTAATATCTACGAGATGCTTTGCATCGATGCTGTCGGAACCATCTGTGTGAATATAATTAGTCACGATGAATTCGGGATTGCCAGATTTGAGATTCCTTTTGTAATAAACCAGGTTGTCGTGAACAAGGACGGCACCAAACGAAGTGTCTACCATTGCTATTTTTTTTATCCAGGTTTCATCCGTCACACCAGACACAAAATTTTTGCGCAGGGAGAATAACCCCCTCACGCTATATTTATTGTTCGGCAATTCTTGTAATAGGTTTACCCCCAATCCTGCGTAGATCAATATATTGCTGTGTGTGAAAGTCTCATCCACCTCTAATCTCTCCCCGGTAGCATAAGGAAGAAATGGGTAATGGGAGAATGTAATATCGAAGTCGCCGCCTGGTTTCCTATTGATACTGACTATGCCGTATTCAAGATAAGATGTGATGAGGATTTGATTCTCGTTCAGGAATTTTATTCCTGCTATGTATTGAGAAAAGGGGATGCTGAATCTATGAGGATAAACGAGCTTTATTTCATTGCCCTTTTCATTAATTGCCGATATGAATAATTGCTCCTTGAGCTGATAGTTAACCCAAATAGGGTGAACAGAATATGCAAAGTATTTATCGCTGAAGTCTGCGGCAACAATATTGGTATCGGCATGTTCTAAAATGTTTTTCAAAGAGCTGCCGTCGTAATAAGCAATCCTGGTAAGGCTTACGGCAAATAGTTTATCGTGATGAGATATAATCCAGCCCCAGTCCACAATCCGTTTTGAGTAAGTCAATTCATGTGTCGTCCAGGCGGATTGTTTTCGCAACGACTGGTTTTGAAATGCCTCGTCAGACTTGCGCATATTATTCGACGGAGGGCTTAGTCGGCAGCCGATGATGGGTAACGTAAACGCAGCTAACAATAAGAAAATAAATTCTGTCGATGAATCCATTTTCAAGGTTCTACGGTTAACAGCGCGGAACATGGTTGAATTTAACCTTGTTGCATTAGATATCATAACTTGCGCAAAACAAGAGTATTCTCTGTTTATCAAAGAACTGATAACCCAATGGTATCCATCTGCTACATGCATTCGCTTAGTTCAGGACAATCTAAACACCCACAGTGCCGGTTCTTTCTATGAAGTCTTTTCGCCTGTCGAAAATATAGAACGCCCCCGGCTCAACCGTTAATAGATCAAGAGCATTTACATCGTGCATTTTCCCGTTAGAAATCGCTAAAATCGAAGGAATGTTCCCTCTCAAATCGAGCAGGGTATGCATCTTCACCGCAGCTTTCGTCCACTGGAACTCCGCCCGTGGAAAAATTGATAAGCATAAATCAATTGTTGTCGAATCGAGTGCATAAATCGCGTTCTCGATTTCAATTCCAAGAGCTTCATTGTGGTACAGCTCTCTTGCTGTCTTTATCAACACCCCTGCCAGGTCTGCATAGATGCGCCAGTCTCGTCTGTTGTTCGCGTCTGACAATGTACTTCGTCTAATCGTACCACGAAATCCAAGATGGTACAATTTAGACTGCTGGGCGGAAAGACAACTTACGATGTCTCTCAAGCTTTCCCGATATGTGAGTTGTGCAAAAGCCATACACAGAAAATGTTCCCAACAAGAAAATTTCTGAACCTTATACGTACCATGATACCTCTCAACACACCTACGGAATTCCTGCATTGGGATGTAATCCATGATTTGAGAAAATATCGTCCGTCCTGTATTCATCTGCTTCCTTTCGAGTAATTCTTAACTCAATAGGATAGCATTTTATCAGGTTTAATTTCAAATCGAAAACATTCGTTTCCCTTTATAATCCATTTACCAACAATAACTTACAGCTTTCTTCTCCTTCAACAGTCAGACACTCTGGAAGCGAGTATCGAACAAATCTTTCCGCTTTTCGCACGGCAGACATCCGCAACTTCCTTTGAACTTCTTCCAATAGCAAATCAATTTCCAAATATAAAGTTTGAAACGGTAGTTATGAATTCCGCCTGCCGGCGAGGCGGAATTCATAAACCAGTCACCCCTACCTCAAACTTAGAATGTAAATGCTTGTAGTCTCAGCAAAATCTGCGTCTGATTCGTAAACCCGTCGCCGCCAAACTGGCCGACACCTAACTTTATGTTGAAGTTTTGTCCCTTAACATAGTAAGCAAGTCCGCCCTGGATGAAATGCTGGCTGGCGAGTCCGATCCTCCCGGGAATAGAGTTGCTGAAGTTGTCGTAGTTGGCCTGCACAAACGGCGCAAAGCTGATGTCGTGAAAGTAATATGCCGCTTCAGCAAAGATGACGCTTTGCTTGGCTATTGCCGGCAAGAAAGTGCCGCCATCGTAGTTCGTATAGTCTACCTGAACCGTCGGAACGTCCTTGTTGTCGAGCGGGTAATCATAGAAAAGGTCGGCGCCGTAGGCGGTGTAACCCGATTGATGATCCAAGCTTACGCCAATTCCGAGAATCTTCCTCGCTCCCATGTAAGTGCCGGCGTAGAAATATCCCGGCTCATTCTGAAATGGATACCAGACTACCCGTGCGGTGATCCTTTCGGGATTCAAAGAATTAACTCCTCTTAAACCTTGGAAAAGCCCAGCGCGATACTCGAAGTGATTATCACCCAAAAAACCTCGAGCTTCTACCCCGTAATCTCTGCCGACGCGCGACTGTGTCGGTACACTCCAGATGAAAGTGTATGGACCGTAGTCGATTCCGAGAAGAGACGCCGCGGACTGCTCGGAGTTGTGTGAGACAGGCATAAGAAGCATCCCAGCGTCAATCATGAATTCATCGCTGAATGAATAAGTCATAAATGCATCCTGAAGATAAGTGTAGCTCGCCCCTTTTTCGCCGGTCGTCGAATTGCCAACCTTCCCAAGAAGGGGATTATCGGTCTCGACGAAAAACGAGAGATCCTTCATTATGTTGCCGCCCAATATAATGCGGAAGCGGCGGATGTAAATGTCAGTTGACATATTCTTGCCGTCAGGAGTGGTTAACCCCTCTGCCTGAATTTGAGAGAGGATTCCGAACTTGATTGAAGTCTGTCCGTCAGGAGACGTGATTTGCAATTGGGCATGCGCTGAACTGACAACGGCGAGCATCGCCATAACAACTGCAGCTAACAATAGCGCTTTGTGTGGTGAAAGATGTAACATGGTTCAACTCCTTTGGTTTGTTGAAATTGTACTTGAAGATTGGCTCACATCGAATCGATCATTCATCAAACAGCCAGAAAGAACCTCCCAGAATGAAAAAGCCTGAAAGCATTTTAAGGAAAATCTTTCTTGATGCGGCGGAGCTCGTCTTATTATCATGTGTCGGGCCCCGCCGCATCGTTTTACCGAATCGACAACTGTTCTTCGAGCGTGCTCAAATTGCCTCCCTGCGGAAGCCTTAGCGTAGGCAGGCATTCCGAGTGCACGCGCTTTCACGATGCATCTCGCTGTCTTTCCGCTCCTTGCCTTTGAAAGAGAAGTCAAAAGATTTCTATTCTCTAGCTTGGCGACCGGACATCTCGCCGCGCATAGTTCAAAGGCTTTCACGGGTTTGCACATCTCGAGTCTCTTTGTCCACAAGTCAACGACTTGACTCGTCGAGATCCTTCGGACAATGGTGTCATCAGATAGGCAGTACCGTTCGTCCCCTTGACTGGTTTATGATGGTGCCCATTGCCACGTAGAAAGCTGAGAGTCCGCACACCAAGCCTTCCCAGCCGGCGAATTTCCCTATTCCATCTATTCCGGTCCATGCGTGCAAGGCGAGAAGCAAGAAGAGAATCCAGAGCGTGAGGAAAATAAATTGTAATCCCTTTCCTGCTTTTCCAACGATTGCTATCCACATCATAAAAGTAAATACTCCCCAGCCTATCAAGTACCATCCCATGAACGATGCCGAAGGCGGATCGATCCATCCTAACTTTGGAGTTATGATTATCGCAACGAGGGTAAGCCAGAAACAACCATACGAGGTAAAAGCGGTCATGCCAAAAGTGTTTCCGGTTTTGAACTCTGCTATACCTGCGATCACTTGAGCGAGTCCGCCGTAGAAAACGCCCATAGCGAGGATAGCGCCGTTTACAGGAAAGAGTCCGGTGTTGGCTAAGTTCAACAGGACTGTGGTGAAGCCGAACCCCATCAGTCCGAGGGGAGCTGGGTTGGACAATTTTACTTCATCCATTTTGGTTACTCCTTTTTTGTGGTTTGAGCCTTAGGCCCATCAGCCTTTGGCTGAGTAGTTGTCCGGTGATCTATTTGCAATGAGGGCTAGTTATAAGCCCACTTCGCCTGATTACTTTGACAAAAAGACGGAGTTTATCGGAAAAACCTTGACCAACGATCGAATACACATAAGATAATCTGTGAGAATCCGTGCCTGTCCAAAGGATCCCGACACTGTCGGAGCACGCCGAAGTGCCGCATTTGTCTTACCGACCCGATATGTTGCATTTCGGCACGCAAGCGTGTCATCTGTGCGGACGAGTTTACCCAAAATGCCAAGAGATTTGAAAATTTGGCCTTGACCGCCACTATATCCCCTCCTTGTTAAGGAGGGGACTAAGGGGTTGTTGATTCGTGATGATCTTAGTGGCCTCTTCTCACAACTTGGGTCGGTTCCGGTGTCCATTTCCATAACATTTTCTCGATCGTTATCAAAATGGGTAAACTCGTCATCAATGTGCCATTGCTGCCAGTGATGGTACAATTTATCTTCTCCAAGACCAACAGATCCTGACCATCACCATGTTCGCACCAAAAGGTTATTCGTTTTGCCCGAATCGTTTGATGTCATCTGGCGTTTCACCAGCGGGAGTCCGTTTGGTCTGTGACTGAACCATGATCTTTATATGTTCTACTATTTCAGGGTTAGCAAGAGTCGTAACGTCTCCCACAGGCATATTGTTGGACACGGCAGTCAGCACTCTCCTCATAATTTTACCTGACCGTGTTTTGGGCATGTCTTCGGATACCCAAACGTGGGACGGTCTTGCCATCTTTCCTATTATATTCTCTATTGCACTGATCACTTTCTTCTGGATTTCTTTCGGATCTGTGGTCACGCCCGGCTTCAAGGCGATGTAAACCTCGGGCACCCTTCCCTTGATTGGGTCTATCACCGGCACGACTGCCGCTTCCGCCACTTCAGGAACGGTCAGGCATGCAGATTCCAATTCCTTTGTGCCGAGCCTGTGGCCGGCAACATTGATTACATCATCCACCCTGCCGAGTATTCTGATGTAACCATCGCCTGCGTACAAAGCGCCGTCACCGGCAAAGTACGGCCAGTCTTTCCAATCTTTACTTTGCTGGTTCTTGCAGTACTTTGCGTAGTAGGTTTGCACATAGCGCTCAGGCTCCCCCCAAATCGTCTGCATAATACCTGGCCAGGGGTTTCTAATACAAACATTTCCGGCTCTTTCCGCTCCGGGAGGCAGCTCATTCCCCTTCTCATCGTATACGACGGGATGAATTCCCGGCACGCCAGGTCCTGCGCTCCCTGGTTTCATTGGATTTAACGCGGGCTTTGTGCTACAAAGGAATCCACCATTTTCAGTCTGCCACCAAGTGTCCACAATGACGGCTTCTTTCTTCCCGACCTCGTCGTAATACCATCTCCATACATTCGGTTCGATAGGCTCGCCTACCGTCACCATTAGTTTAAAGTGGTGATTGTATTTTCTTGGTTCTTCTGGGCCAAGTTTCCGAAGTTGACGAATAGCGGTAGGAGCGGTATGGAAAATATTGACATCGAGCTGCTCTGCAACCCTCCACGGTCTGCCAGCGTCTGGGTACGTCGGGACTCCCTCATAAATGAGGCTCGTAGTGCCGAGCGCTAGAGGCCCATACACTATGTATGAGTGCCCTGTTATCCATCCTATGTCAGCCATGCACCAGTAAATATCTTCCGGATGGATGTCGAGAATGTACTTCGCGGTTCCAGTCACATACGCCAGATAACCGCCTGTGCTGTGCTGTATCCCTTTCGGCTTGCCGGTGGTGCCGCTCGTGTACATTAGAAACAATGGATCTTCTGCAGCGACGGGGACCGGAGCAACTCTCTTCCCTTTATAATCTTTCAATATTTCGTCCATGAAGTAATCTCTTCCTTTGAGCATTGGAGTCACAGAGAGATTCTTGCCTTGACGCCGCCGCCAGACAAGAACTTTGTCCACTTCTGCTCCGAGCCCTTTAGCTTGAGCCACAGCTATGTCAGCTTTCTCCTTCTGGTCCTGCACCTGCCCGTTTCTGTAATATCCGTCCATCGTGATGAGGACCCGGCTTCCTGAGTCAGCTATCCTATCTCCGCACGCCATTCCGCTGAAGCCGCCAAACACGACCGAGTGAATTACTCCGAGTCGTGCGCATGCGAGCATTGTAATTGGAAGTTCGGGCACCATCGGCATGTGAATAGTTACTCTATCGCCTTTCTTTAGTCCGGCGAATTCCCGCAAGAGTGCCGCGGTTTCATTTACCCTCACGTACAACTCTTGATAAGTGATCGCCAATGGAGGGTCATTCTCAAGTTCTGGAACAAAGATGATGGCAGCCTTTCCTTTGTTCTTTGGAAGGTGCCTGTCGATACAGTTATAGCTGACGTTCAATTGTCCACCGACGAACCAACGCCAGAACGGCGGATTACTAGTGTCGAGCGTTGTGTGCCAGTACTTGTACCAGTCAAGTAAATCGGCATACTCCTTGAAATTCTCTGGAAAGTTCTCAAGGCTGAATCGCTTGTCTACGTCGTGATCAACCAGATTTGCCTGTGAAATGAACTTTGCTGTAGGATAATAATATTCTTCCTCTTTCCAATGAGCCGCTATTTGGGCTTCACTTGTCTCAAGCATTTCGTTCTTTGTGTCTGCCATAGCTTGGATCTCCTTATACTTGTTCCCTTAAGTTTTTTGTTTCAAATACTTTTACCCGGGCTGACGCAGCCGCCATGCGGGGCATCCCGGATACTTCTCTTGCACTTTATCTCGTTCATGGCGTTGAATGTTTCCTCTACATTGAATTGAGGCGCCAAGAAAAAACCTCTTTATGTGCCTTATTTGACTACTGGTACGTAGAGAGTTTCGTATTTACCAGAAACAGAGACCTATATTTGTAATTGGATTCAAAAATGACGTAGGAGGGCGAAGTGTCTTCATCAGCACGACTGCGCCGAAAGCTGAACGGACATTTTGATTGGGATTGCAGTATCCGCTCATCGGATAAAATATCTCTGAACTGAATCTTGTTTTCAAAAGTCGCTCTATTATCGAGACTGATTCTCAAACTCACTTTGTTCACTTCATAACTGATATAGGAAAAAGCGTGCCGAGGATGTCGGCTCAGTTTCGTGGATTCTATGCGTGTTGAAAATTGAAATTGGTGAGAATGCCAAAACAGTTTGGTAAAGATGCCAAAGCCGGAGTAAGCTCCAAGCTCCAAAATTCAAGTTCCAAACAAAAACAAAATTCCTCCACGAGGAGCCCCTTTGGGACAATCAACAGAAAGAAGTGAAAACCCGAAGTTTTGCATTTTGTGCGTTTGGTTGTTGGAATTTGTTTGGAGCTGGTGTTTGGAAATTGGGACTTTGTAAGATCCACCTTTGCAGATTAAATTCTTGTCGGAAAGGGTTTGACTATGTTCAGGATTATCAGAGAGTGGCAGGACTATCACGAGCACGTTTTGCTGCGTGACGGCTCAGGAATAACTTTGCGCCTCGCGTCACGTGATGATGTGCCGGCTGTTGAAAACCTAATCAGCAAGGTCTCCGACGAAAGCCGATACTTTCGTTTCATGGCTGAGGTAAGTTACGTTTCAAGATCGGCAATTGAAGAAATGTGCATGAATGAACCGCGTGAAAGAGCAAGCTTACTTGCAATTGTAGGCAGCGAGTCGTCTGACAGAGTTATCGGTATGGGCAATTACGTAAGCTTGGCTGTAAGAAACGCTGCCGAAGTTTCGTTGCTTGTTGATGATGAGTATCAGGGTAAAGGAGTCGGGACTTTGCTCCTCGAGCGCCTTGCTGGAATTGCTGCTGCGAATGGATTCGTGGGTTTTGAGGCGGAGATGCTCTCCTCTAACGAAAGAATGATGACCGTCTTCAGGGATGCCGGGTTTGAGGTTATTCAGGCCATTGGAGGAAGCACAGTTCATGTTGAGTTCCCTGTCAGTGGAAATGCTGCGGTTCGTGAAAGTGCAGAACTTAGAGACCGCATCGCCGCCGCGAACTCTCTGAATCCGCTTTTGAAACCGTCATCAATTGCTGTTGTAGGTGCATCAAGAAACCCCGGGGCGGTCGGGAGCCTGGTATTCAGACATATACTCGAATCAAATTTCACTGGAACAGTCTATCCGGTGAATAATCAGGCTATTTCGATTCAAGGAGTGAAAGCGTATTCGTCCATTACAAACCTACCAGAGCATCCGGATCTTGTCATCATTGCAGTTCCAGCAGGAAATGTTTTAGAAGTTGTAAGGGATGCGGCAAGCGTTGGTGCCAAAGGAATTATTGTCTTGAGCGCAGGATTCGCCGATAACGGCGATGAGGGTATCAGGCTTCAAAAACAACTAGTGGAAATGGTGAGATCCAATGGCATGCGACTGATTGGACCGAACTGTCTTGGAATTATCAACACTCAAAGTGATATAAGATTGAATGCCAGTCTGGCTGAACTCATGCCGCCATCCGGCAAAGTCGGATTCTTTTCTCACTCCGAAGCACTTGGAGTTGTAATTCTTGACTATGCCGTAGAACGTGGAGTTGGTTTTTCTACATTTGTTTCAGGAGGAAATCGCGCTGACGTGTCCGGCAACGATCTCCTGCAATACTGGGAGGAGGATCAGTCAACAGATATCGCCCTTCTCTATCTTGAAAGTTTTGGAAATCCCCGCCGCTTTGCACGCGTCGCCCGAAGAATATCTTACAAGAAGCCGGTGCTTTGCGTAAAGAGTGCCCGAAGCAGAGTGGGACGTGAGACTGCGCAAGTACGAAGCAGTGAAACCGAAAGCGACGTGGAGGTGGATGATCTTTTTCGGCAAGCCGGAGTGATCCGGGCGGAGACTCTTGAAGACATGTTCGACGTCGCAATGCTGCTGGCTCATCAACCATTGCCGAAAGGCGATAGAGCAGCAATCATGAGCAATGCCGGAGGTGCTCTAACGATTTGTGCGGATGCCTGTGAAGCCCACGGTCTTTCAGTTGCGAAAGACAATGCGGTAAATCTCGGCCCTCTTGCTGCGGCAGATGACTATGAACGTTCAGTAACGGCACTTCTTGAAAACGAGAATGTCGATTCGCTTATTGCGATCTTCGCCTGTATAGGCGGCTGTGATCCTGAGCCGATTGGCAGGGCAATACGGAGAGGGGTGGTGTTTTCGGAGAGAAACACGCGGACGAGCAAGCCGGTGCTTTTATGCTTGATGGGCACGGCGAAAGTTGTTCAGACTGCAACCTCCGCTGCATTCGAGAACGACAAATCGAGGCGCACCGTTTTTCCTTCTTACCGCTTTCCGGAGTCTGCGGCGCTTGCTCTTGCAAGGGTGACCGAATATGCCAAGAATCGCCGGCAGCCTCAGGGGAGATTGCTGTGGTATGAAGATATCGATATCAGCTCCGCTCGTTCAAGATTAGAAAAGGTGCTTGCCCGAACGGATCCCTTCGAGAAAACCGGCGGTGCATCGTCCCGACGAGTCGGAATCTCTTCGGGACAGGAGTTTGTCAGAGTAGTTGGAGAAGAGGCAGCCGAACTTTTTGCTTTTCTTGGTTTAAAAGTTGGGCTTCCGCAAGTTGCAGGACAAGGCACAAGTGAAATTCAGATTGGAATAAAGTCTCATGCTCACTTTGGTCCTCTTATTGTGCTAAGCGTTGCGGGGAAGCAAAGTGTCCAGAGTATTACGCCTTTGACAGATCGAGACGCGAAAATCATGGTGGAAAGCATGGGGATTGGCCACTCAGAAAAGTTCGAAGAGCTGCTTGGTAGGATCTCTCAATTTGTAGAAGAATTGCCGTGGCTTTCGGGGATGAACTCCAAAGTTCACGTCGATGAGGGAGGACAACCGATGCTGTACGATGTGGAATTGATTTTTAAGCCTTGAATGTGCGCCATCCAATGAATTGGACGGCTCTTCCAAACACAAAACCCCTCTGGGGTTTCGCGCTATGGTTTTAATCAATGCCGACGAATGATGCCGGCGTTTCTTTCCGCCATCCAATGAACTGGACGGCTCTTCCAAATTCAAAACCCCTCGGGGTTTCGTGCCTTTACGAGGCGTTGATTTTAATCAATGCCGACGAATGATGCCGGCCTTTCTTTCCGCCATCCAATGAATTCATGGATTCCACCACGGTCACCAAACCGTTTGAACGGTTTCGCACGTGTTTGCGGGTACTGCGGGGCAATTCAATCAACCATCGCGTTGATTCAACTTGTTTTGAATTCCTTCAGGCTTATCCCGTACAACTTCAGCTTTTCCGAAAGATTTTTTATGTCCATCCCTGCCCTGGATGCTGCCTCAGTGAGATTACCCTTTGTTTCCTTCAAGAGAGAGTTGAAATATCGAATTTCAAAATTAGCCACTGCCTCTCTCTTAACGTCTTGAAAGGGGCGATTGGCAGTAAAGTGGTCATCGGTGAGAGTGCCCCCGAGGTCAACGTGCTCAATTACATCTGAGCTGGTCATGATTATGCTCCTCTCAACAACATTCTTTAGCTCCCTCACATTGCCGGGCCAACTGTAATTCTTCATTTCATCCAGAGCTTCCTTCATGAACTTAACGTGCGGCTTTCCCCACTTTTTGGACGACTGACTTGCAAAATAAGCGACAAGCTCCGATATGTCCTCAACCCTCTCACGAAGCGGAGGTATATTTATGACAACAGTATTTATGCGATAAAACAGTTCACTCCTCAGTCTGCCGGACGCCACTTCACGTTCCAATGGTTTGGATGTCGCCGCTATGATTCTTGTGTTGATCTCCTTGGAAATCGTTGCCCCGAGTCTCGTAACCCTTTTTTCCTCGATAACCTTCAATAACTTCGGCTGCACCGGGATCGGCATGTCTGCAATCTCGTCAAGGAAAAGAGTCCCTCCGTCAGCGGCGACAAAGTACCCCTTGTTGTCATTCGTTGCGCCGGTATAAGCTCCCTTCACATGTCCGAACAACTCACTCTCGAACAACTGTTCGGGCAGCGCCGAACAATTGACTTCAATAAAAGGCTCATTGCTGCGACTGCCTGTGTAGTGAATCGCCTTTGCCACCAATTCCTT
>JAMCQL010000083.1:0-27586 GCA_023381615.1 Bacteroidota bacterium | reverse complement strand
TTTGAAAGTAAGTTAGTGAAGACTTCGCTTATTCTCGTCGGATCGACCGAGAACATAATCGAGTCTTCGCAGCTAAGGTGAATCGATATCTGTTTGCTCTCAATATCTTTTCTCAGTAATCCGATCGCATCACGGATCGCATCTTTGACCCGAACCTGAAGTTTGTTTAACACATCAACCTTGGAATACCATAGAATATCATTAACAAGTTTCTCAATTCGTGTCATCGCCATTTTTGCATTGTTAATTGTCGTCATTCCCTCGGGGTTGTCCTTGGCAAGCTCCTCTAACGTGCCCATAGAAAGTTTTATGGCAGCGATCGGGCTGCGGAGATCATGCGCAATGCTTGCCGACAATTCTCCTATGGACACCAACCTCTTCTCCTTTGCAAGAGCGGTTCCGAACTCATCAAGCATTTTGGTAAGCTTCGAGGTGTCCAAAGTGAAAGCATCAGCCACTATCGACTTAGCGGTCGCCGGTCCGACGGATGCGGTAAGCAGCCTGCCGAGTTCCGATTGAACCCTTGCAAGCTCAGCTGCCACCGATTCTTCGGATTCACCAGGAACCTCAAAGAACTTAGCCAACGCGTGCTCCTCACTGCGCGTCTTCTCCGTAAATGCTGACACGAGAAGATAAGTCATGACGTTAAGAAATAGGGACCAAAATAACGCGTTAGTAATCGGATCAGCATTGAAAACGCCGAACAGATTCAAGGGACCAAGAACTCGCACACCAAATAAACCATTCGCGGCGATTCCCGCTGGAAGAATCCCAGCTTTCGAGAGTGACGGGATAATCATGGTGTAAAGCCAAACAACGGCTCCGACAATGGTTCCGGCTAATGCTCCTTTCTTGTTGCCGTCCCTGTAAAAGAGGCCCAGCAGAAATGAGGGCGCAAGCTGTGCCACTCCCACGAACGATGTAAGCCCGATTTCAACCAGCATGAAGTATCGACCGATAAAATAACTGTAGAAGAATCCTAACAATATAATTAAAGGAATTGATATCCTTGTAGAATACATGACCAGCTTGTAAAGGTCGACCTGTCCACGGGTCTCTCCGCCAGAGGCGGACGACTCGCCTCGGCGAGATCCTTCGGACTTCTCGCGGCGTCTGACTAACGGCAGTAGTGCGGGCATCCCAATGTCTGTTACGAGCATCTTTGAGACTGCAATGCTTTCAACAAGAATCATGGCTGCTGCTGCTGAAAATCCGCCAAGAAAAACCACCAAACCAACTATATTGTAACCCATTTTCAGAGGAATAGTAAGAATGAACTCATCAGCTTTTTCGATTGGCAAGTTAAGTAAGTTTCCAACAAGAGCAATCGGCATCACAAACAGATTTATTAGTAAAAGGTATAATGAGCCGAGCCACGCCAGGGTGCGCAAATGGTTCTCATCCCTGTTCTGCACAAATATGGTATGGAACTGTCTTGGCAAAAGAATATACGCAATTGCCGACGATATATTGATCGATATCCACATAAGGTAAGGATGATCTGCATAGCCTGTGAACATCAGGGGTTTCAAATGCGGATCAGCGACAGCGCGATGAAAGATATTGAGCGGTCCGCCACTGATCACAAAGACAATAAAGACACTTGCTATAAGAAAGAAGAAGAGCTTATCCAAAGATTGAAAAGCGACAGTCGACATCAAACCAAATTGAGGTCTTGTAAAATCTATGTACCTGCTCCCATACAGAATGGCAACGACCGACAGAAAAACGAGAACGATCAACGTGGCTTCGATGTAAGCCTTGCCGCCTCCACTAGCCAGAATCGAAAAAGTATTTGAAAGCGCCTGGACTTGTAAACCGATGTAAGGGATTATGCTCACAAAGAGGACTAAAGATGCAACCACTGCCACCGACCTCGATCCACCATACCTGCTGCTTAGAAAGTCCGAAACAGTCGTCAATCCCTCTCTCTTCACATGTTTCAAGATCGGCTTTAATAGTGTTTCAGAAAGCAGCAGGATTAGCACAGGACCTGTATAGACTGCTAAATACTCTATGCCATAGTGCGATGCAAAACCTACGCTGCCATAAAATGTCCAAGAGGTACAATAGACCTGCGCCGAGAGAACGTAGAGGATTTGCCAGCGATTTTGGTTTAGCCACTCCGTATGCTTTTCACCCCAATGAGCTACCCAAAAAAGTAAACCCAAATACGCCAGAAGGATCACTAAAAGGATAAATGGATAGCCAGCCATATCGTTATTTGCCGCCTTTGTACGCCACAATCACTGAAAGCACCCAGATGGTAAAAATGTAGATGACCGGAAGCGGCATGCCAACTATGAACGTCTCTTTGTCAAAGATCTCGAACACTGGCCAAACAAACAGCGTCAAGAACAGGAGAAATGTTACTGCGCCCTTCAACCGCATCATCGAAATCAATTTAAAGGCATTGAGATTGCGGTTCAACACGACGGCATGCAAAGACATACTTCGTCGCCTAACCCCGACGCGCGTATCATGGTTCACGAATAGAAAAACTATCTCTCGTTCACTCCCGGTAAACAAATTAAACAAGACCCGTGCTCTTTGCTGAAGAAGCTTCGAGTCAAAATCGGGCGAACGTCTATTTTTGTCCCAAACCGAACGTTCAACTTGGTTTGCAACGAGGTTTTTCTTGTGCTATTTTCAACTCACGCGGCGGCACGGTCGTTGAATAGTTTATCGGATAACACGATTATTATTAACTTAGAGAGCGCTGAAAATGTAGACGCTGTCCCGTCCACTTAATTTGGTCGGATTAGCAATCCGACCTATGTATCTATCTACGATACCGCAGGTACTTACATTTTCAGTGCGCACTAACTTAGAAACACAACATGAGTCTTTCTGGATATGGACACAACTCTCAAACTAAAGATAAACAATCTTCCACAGCTCTTCGCGGCGCTTCAGAGCAGAGGCTACACGACGGTCGGTCCGACTCTGCGCGACGAAGCAATTGTCTACGACAGGATAGACTCGGCCGACGAACTCCCCATCGGCTGGACCGACGAGCAAGCTCCTGCAACGTACCGACTTAAGAAACGGGATGACAACGCTTACTTCGGTTTTAACGCAACTCCGCAGTCATGGAAGCGTTATCTCTATCCGCCGCAAAGGAAACTATTCTCGATCAAGAAAAACGGGAAATCCCTCGAACTTCTGGAAGAAAAGGACTCCAACGTGAAGTATGCATTCATTGGAGTGCGCTCATGCGAGCTGAATGCCATTATGGTACAGGATAAAGTCTTCAACTCGAACGAGTACAAAGACGATAGCTACAATTCAATCAGGAAGAATTTGTTTATTGCTGCGGTCAATTGCACACAAGCCGGAGAGACGTGCTTCTGCGTCTCGATGAAGACAGGTCCAAAGGCGCGAAGCAGCTTCGACCTTGCCTTGACAGAAGTGCTGACTGAAAATGAGCACTACTTCGTCGTCGAAATCGGAAGCGAGAACGGCGCTTCCATCATGGCACAGGTAGATGCAGCGGCAGTAAATGAAAACGAAATTGAAGAAGCAGATAAAATTATCCGTCAAACCGAATCCACAATGAAAAGATCGATGGAGACAGCTGATTTGCCGGAACTCCTATCTGAAAATTTAGAGCACCCGCATTGGGACGAAGTGGCAAAGCGCTGTTTGACCTGCGGCAACTGCACGATGGTTTGTCCAACGTGTTTCTGCTCGACAGTTGAGGATGTAACTGACCTTGCCGGTCAAAACGCCGAACGGTTTAGAAGATGGGATTCCTGCTTCACGATGGATTTTTCGAAAGTTGCCGGCGGAAGTTTCCGCATCAGTCCAAAGTCGCGGTATCGTCAATGGCTGACACATAAACTTTCCTCATGGGTGGAACAGTTTGGCACTTCGGGATGCGTCGGCTGCGGAAGGTGCATTACTTGGTGCCCCGTCGGCATCGACATAACAGCCGAGGTGCAGGCAATAAGAGGTGTAGAAACCCAGTCCGAAGGATCCTTCGGACAACAAAAGGGAGTATAGACATGCAACTACAAGATTTAACAGAATCGCTGCACAAGCATCCGTTCTTAAGCAACATGGACGACGAGCTTCTCAAGACACTTACGTCATGCGCTTCCAATGTCGTGTTACCCGAAGGCGCCCGCCTTTTTGGCGAAGGCGAAGACGCAAAAACATTTTATTTGATTCGGAGCGGTAGAGTAGCGCTCGAGATTCAAGCCGGAGAACGAGGACAAATCAGAATTCAAACAGTCGGACCGGGCGAAGTACTCGGATGGTCGTGGCTCATTTCTCCGTATCGATGGCACTTCGACGCTTATGCGGTGGAGCAGGTTCACGCTTTCGCAATCGACGCGACATGTTTGCGAACAAAGTGTGAAACCGACCACCACTTCGGCTACGAAATGCTCCGCAGATTCTCCGAAGTGCTCGAACGGCGTCTCGAAGCAACGCGCCTCCAACTCCTTGATGTTTATGGTTCAGCCGCCACCGGCGGCGAAAATTATTAATCTGAAGATTGGTTCTCTAATTCACGGAGTCTCCATACATGATCGAGACAACTCTCGAAAATAAAACCGAAATAAAAAGTTCGATGGTGCCTGCGCTCGCGACAATTCGCCGAGCAATTTGGGAAACCGATGACACCTTCACGCTTCTCATAGATCCACCTGCAGACGGCAATGCTTTTGCGTTCAAACCGGGGCAATTCAACATGGTTTACGCGTTCGGGGTCGGCGAATCCGCAATTTCCATCAGCTCGGATCCCGCCAAACCGAATATGCTGGCGCACACGATCCATCGTGTCGGAACCGTAACTTCCACGCTTTCAAAACTCAAACGCGGCGATATGATCGGACTGCGCGGACCATTTGGAGCGGGATGGCCGGTTGAAGAAGCTGTCGGCAAAGACGTCTGCATCACAGCCGGCGGAATCGGGCTAGCCCCGCTTCGACCCGTCATTTATTCGCTGGTCAGACAAAGAGAAAAATTCGGAAGAATCATAATTCTTTACGGAGCGCGAAGTCCGCTCGACCTTCTTTACCGTGTCGAACTCGAGCAATGGAGCAAACTGCCTAACACCGAAGTGATCGTCACCGTAGACCGCGGCGACTCAAGCTGGAAAGGACACATCGGCGTTGTAACGAATTTATTCTCATACATCAAAATGGATTCGAGATCGACGCTCGTAATGGTTTGCGGCCCTGAAGTAATGATGAAATATACCGTCGAAGAACTCCAACGCAGAGGGCTTTCGCAGGAGCAGATCTACATCTCGATGGAAAGGAACATGAAATGCGGAATCGGGCTCTGCGGTCACTGCCAGTTCGGGCCAAAGTTCATCTGCAAAGACGGACCTGTTTTCCGGTTGCCAGAAGTTCATCATTTACTTGATAAAAAGGAAATATAAAATGTCAGGACGCAGGAGAAGCGGCAAACCAAAAGTGGCGGTCTTCAAATTTGCCTCATGCGACGGATGTCAGCTTTCGCTTCTTGATGCGGAAGAAGAACTCCTCGGCGTTGCCGAAGCAATCGACATCGCCTTCTTCCCCGAAGCGAGCCGAAGAATGCTGAAAGGTCCATACGACATCGGCATAGTTGAAGGAAGCATCACAACTCCAAACGACGTGGAACACATCAGAGAGATCCGCAAATCGTGCGGCGCTCTCATCACGATTGGCGCGTGTGCCACCGCCGGTGGAATTCAAGCGCTGCGAAACTGGAAAGACATAAAAGATTTCATTCGCATTGTTTACACATCGCCGGAATATATTTCGACTCTCGACAGGTCGCTGCCAATCGGTTCGTTCGTCCATGTCGACTTCGAGCTGCGCGGCTGCCCGATAAACAAGTATCAGCTGATTGAAGTTATCAATGCTTTTCTTCATAAAAGAAAACCGAACATCCATACTCACAGCGTCTGCGTGGATTGCAAATTGAAAGGCAATGTTTGCGTCATGGTGGCACACGGTACGCCGTGTCTCGGTCCGGTGACCCAATCGGGCTGCGGCGCGATCTGTCCGGCATACAACCGCGGCTGCTACGGCTGCTATGGCCCGATGGAATCTCCGAACACGTCTGCGCTCGCCGGACAATTCTCCGAGCTCGGCGAAACCCGGCGAGACATCTCGCTTGCGTTCCGCGGATTCAATGCATACGCAGAAGCATTCCGAAGAGAAAGTGAAGCTCATGAAAAGTAGACCCCGCACCTTATCGAGGGAAAAAACACCTGAAGCATTTCGGCAGGGCGTATCAAGAACTAAAGAGGCGTATCTATGGAGACTATGAAGAATAAGGGGCGGGGTAGAACTATAAAAGTTGATTATCTCGCTCGCGTCGAAGGCGAAGGCTCCCTGCTTGTCAAGACGAAAAATGGACAAGTCGACGACGTAAAATTTAAAATATTCGAACCACCGCGATTCTTCGAAGCATTTTTGCGCGGAAGAAAATATTCGGAAGCACCGGATATCACCGCACGCATCTGCGGGATCTGCCCTGTCGCATACCAGATGAGTTCTGTCCATTCAATAGAAAATGCTTTCGGGGTGAAAGTTGATGGACAGCTTCGCGAACTCCGCCGTCTCCTCTACTGCGGCGAATGGATCGAGAGCCACGCACTTCATGTTTATATGCTTCACGCCCCGGACTTTCTCGGATACGACGACGCGATTCAGCTTGCGAAAGATCACGGCGACACCGTACAGCGCGGACTTCGCATGAAGAAAACCGGGAATGATCTAGTCGCCGTTCTTGCGGGAAGAGAAATACATCCGATTAACGTGAAGATCGGCGGATTCTACAAACTGCCGCAGAAAAAAGATTTTGCCGAAATTTTAGAGAAGCTGAAACGCGCAAGAGATGAGTCTTACGAGACCGTCCTTTGGACAGCGACTTTGCCTTTCCCGGATTTCGAATATGATTATGAATTTGTAGCGCTAAGCCATCCAAACGAATATTCGTTCAACGAAGGAAGGTTAATTTCAAACACGGGACTCAATATTGATATTCGTGAATATGAGCTTGTATTCCACGAAATGCACGCCGCGTACTCGAACGCGCTGCAATCCACAATGAAAGGAAAAGGCGCGTACTTCGTCGGTCCGCTGGCAAGGTACAACTTGAATTTCGATAAGCTCTCTCCGCTCGCAAAACAAGCCGCGAAGGAAGCGAAAGCAGAACCGCCGATACTAAATCCGTTCAAGAGTATAATAGCACGGTCGGTGGAAACACTTTACGCCTGCGACGAAGCGATCCGAATAATAGAGAATTACGAACCGCCGGAAAAAGCGGCGGTGGATTACGACGTAAGACCCGGCTTCGGATTTGGATGCACGGAAGCGCCGCGAGGAATTCTTTATCACCGCTACCTGATCGGCGACAACGGACTGATAAAAGACGCGAAGATAGTCCCGCCAACTTCGCAGAATCAGAGAATGATCGAATCGGATTTGAGAAATTTCGTCACGGCAAACATCAATCTGCCAAAACAAGACTTGACGCTCCGATGTGAACAGGTCATCCGCAACTACGACCCGTGCATCTCGTGCGCCACTCATTTCTTGAAACTCGAAATATCCGAATGAACTCGCCACGGCGAGTCCCCTTCGATGACTCCCGAATGAAAATGATTATTGTAGAATAAATATATCCATTTGTCATGGATCCTTGCAGAGGATCAATAAAAGGAAGGTTAATATGAAACCCGGTGTATTTACACAAATATATATTCATTTGGTGTTTTCACCAAAATACAGGGAAAGACTATTGCTGAAGGAAATAAGAAGTGAAGTATTTAGTTATATCAGCGGAATAATTACAAACAGAAAACACAAATCCATCATAATAAATGGGATGTCAGATCATGCTCACATCCTCTATGGAGCAAATCCGGATGATAAAATATCAGATCTGGTTGGATGCATCAAAAGGGAATCATCAAATTTTATTAATTCTAAAAATTGGTTTCGTGGAAAATTTTATTGGCAAGATGGATATGGAGCTTTCTCGCACGGAAGGTCCCAATTAAACGATATTTATAATTACATAGCTAAACAGGAATTACATCATAAAAAGCGTACATTCCGGGAGGAGTATACAGAATTCTTGAAGAAGTTCGAAGTTGAATGTGATGAGAAATATTTGTTTGAATTTTTTGATTTACCTGTTGTATAGAATAATTATGAATCCTCTACGAGGATTACAAATGTGTTGGGGGATTTATTCCTACAACAATTTGACCTCTACGAGGTCACAGAACGCCGAGACTTTGTGCGAGAACATCGTAGATGTTCAATTATTGTAGAATGAATATGTCCGTTTGTTATGGATCCTCGTAGAGGATCAATAAAAGGAAGGTTAATAGGAACCCGGGTGTATTTACACAAAATTCCCGGCAGAGTCAAAATGATAAAAGCCAAAGACACAGCGGTCCTGGGCGCCTCCACAACCGGGCGAGCCGACACACTAAAAGTAGGCGTAACAATTGTCGGAGTGGGAAACGAATTTCGCGGCGACGACGCTGTCGGCCTGATGGTCCTGAAGAGCTTGAAAGAAAAAGTGCCTTCCGAAGAATCTTGCGGAGCGGATGTAAAGACCGTCGAACTTACAGGCGACCAGTCCCACCTCCTTGAGCTAATGCATTCTACTGATGCTATGATCATCATAGACGCCGTTCAGTCGGCGGCGCCCGCCGGCACTATTTTCCGCGTTGATGCCAGCGAAGAACCGATCCCGAAAGAGTTCTTCTCCTTTTCAACACATAGCATCGATTCGGCGCAAGCAATCGAACTTGCGCGCGCGCTGAACGAACTGCCAGCACACATTTTTATCTACGGTATAGTGGGAAAGGATTTCTCATACACCTCGAAGCTCAGCACGGAAGTGAAAGAGTCAATTGAAATCGTTGAGACAAAAATCCTGAACGACATCAATTGCATTCTGAAAAACGAAAGCCACAACTCCGATCTCAAAAGTCTACCGATAATCGTCTGATGTTTTTGACTTTTGAGTTTTGACCTTTGAATTTTATTTTTCCTATTGGACTTTCGCTTCCGCCATGTAATAATCTACATTCGTGACGTACGGCGAATCGGGAAAGTCTTTCCGTACGCGCTTTAGCAAATCGAGTGCTCTGTCTTTCTTACCGATCTTGATGTAGTTTCTAGCCGCGCCGACAAGATATTGAGCCGTGAGGAAATTCTTCGAGTCGCGGCCTGCGGCGCGGTCGTAATACTCGGCGGCTTTTTCGTAATTGTCCTTCACCTCGTAAACTTCCGCCACTCCCGCAAGCGCGCTGGCTTCGAGAAACTTGTCGCTTCCACCGTAGTCTTTGAAGTACCGCAGAGCATTGTCGTAATCTCCGAGATAGTAATAGCAATCCGCGAGATAAACCTTTGCTTCCTCGCCCGTCTCCGAACTGCCGTAGTTTTCTACAATCGATTTCAATCCGGTAATGTTGTGCGTCGGGTCGCCGTTGATCGCAACCTGATATGCTCCGCCATTGAAAACGTTGAGTACCTGTGAAAGTTCCGCAGCGGCTTTTCTGTTGTCCGCGCTGCGGTTGTTCAAATAAGCGACGACAACGATCGCAGCAATGACCAATCCAGTTATCACCCCGCTTACGATTTTCCGGTTGTTTCGCATGAATTCAACCGCATTGAAATAGGTGGTAACCAGCCGATCTTCTTTCAGCTGCTTCTTAGTTATCCTTTTCCTTGGCTTAAGCATACAAGTTTCCTTTTACGAAATTCTCAATTTTTTCGATAAAACGCGCTGAAAATTTAGGCAAAAAAAGTGTGCGGTGAAAGGGATATTTTTGGTTGGGCTAGTGTACTGCGTCCTCCGAGGGAGTCCCTTTGGGACAACACTTCTTTACATTTCACTAACAATTAACAGATGGCTGCAACACCGATTAGATTTTGTTTCCCGCCGATTACGCAGATTTTCGCTGATATGTTTCTGCGTTCATCTGCGGAAGATTCCTTATGGGAATGGCAAAGCATTTAAGACGCACTACACTAGAAGTCGAGCATCTCACACTTTACATCCGCAAGAGAACAAAACAGGATGTGACCGTCACATTCATAGACCATTGCCCGGTTGGTGACGGTCACGGACTTACAAGTAGGCATCGACAGCAAAGACATCCCGCAGGCAATGTGGCGCCGCCTCGCCTGCTCCCACGCTGTTTCCTATAGTACACATTATCCGATTGATCCTGTCCACGGGTTACCAAGCTTTGCTTGGTAACGCTGTTCTTGAAGCTCCGCTTCTGGTATTTTGTCGACGGGTCTGTCGAGCGAGGTCTACGAGACGGCTTGGAAGCAGAGCTTTCGGGGAGAATGTTCCCGAGCAGGAGCTTGGGAACGAGGGGTGGGACTGCCTGTTTGAGGATAACTTTTTGCTCGTTTACCGGAGCATGTTTTACTAAAATCAATATGCGCGCGATGGAGTTCGCCGAAGGGATATAGCGGAGTTCTGGCACTGGCGATTTTTGCTTGATTGACTGCTAAGAAATCCTTTGCTGTGGGATGGACTCGTGGTCACCAGCTCATCTTATACGGATAATATTTACCTTCTCTACTAAGAAGCTTCGAAAGGCTTTCCGCTTGATGTTCTAAAATTTGTGCCGGTGATAATTTTGATGACCGCCATTTAATCTTGCCATGCCACTTTTTCGAAAAACACTTTGCGAGTAATTTCTTGCTGCTGGTTTTCAGCAAGCCTTCTCTGTTGATATCCGGATGAAATCCTCTGCCAAAAATGCTGACAACGATTCGATCAGCAAAAGGAGAACGGAATTCTTCAATCACATCGAATATCATGCTCCCCCCATCTCGCTTTGAGCCGTGGATAAAACCGAAATAGGGATCGAGACCGGTTTTTACTATTGCCCTCCAGACTTCGCCGTACAACAATCCATAAACGTAATTGAAGCATTGGTTAACCGCATCCTTTGCACCTCTCGTAATCCTTCCGACAAACTCAAAATCGCTGGGAAGTAATTTCTTAATGGCCTGCCAATAAATTGATGCGGCATGCCCTTCGTAACCCATCGCTAATGTTCTCACGTCGTCAACATCTGAATGCAGCCCCAGAATTTTTGCCGCAATTTCTTTCACGCTGTCCGCCGCACCAATGATTTGACTGAAGGATGGGGATCCTATCTTCTTTCTGTATTTAGAGAAATATTTCAGCAGCGATGATTGATTTGCGACCTTTGCCGCTAAAATGCTCAAACCGGCATGGATAATATCAGGGTCATCTCTTCTGATTATCTGCAGCCTCCGCAAATGTGACTTTGTGGAGAAGATTGGACTGACTATCGCCAGCGGTGTTCCTACCGTTGGAGCAAACACAACTGGAATATCAAGTTCAGCTAATTTCAGTTGAAGGCTAACTGCAATATTCATCCCGTATCCTTGTAGAAAAACAAGTCCCAGTTTATCCAAGGTGTACCGCGCTATTATGCTTTTGTTCTTTTTGACGATCAGATCGTTTCCATCGAGAGTCAAATAACTTCCATGGGTCATCACATACAGCCTTTGGTTCAATTCGAATATCGTATCCCGGATATTTTTGTTCCCGTCCCCCTGACTTTCTTTTCCGTGGGATTCTTTCGATGAATTTTCAATTATTATTGACGCTTTGTCATCGATGTCGTCTTTTATTAAACCATTGGGAGCTGCATCGTAAATGTTTTCCTGTGGATACTCATTCTCCGTTTTCGCCTTCCTTAGGGCTTCTTCTTCGTAGCTTTCTATGTCATTCAAGTTGATGGAAACGTGGAATCTTTCCCTGCATATCCAGACAGGATCATCTTTAATTTCAGGAGGCAAAATGAGTCTTCCTAAGTTTTCTACCTGACCATCGAGGAGTTCCAATTGATGTTGAATGGCAGATTCGTCGGGCAGCATGAAGTAGTTTCTGAAACCACGGATTGCAGAATTAGTCTTTAACAACGATCTAGTCCTATCTGCCATGGTTGAAGATTTCTCTGCCAGTATCTTCACCTGCTTTTCAATCACTTCCCAAACACTGGTGATTTTCTTGTCGCGAATACTAATGGTGTCTCGCTTGATCTTGAACCCCAAGAATTCAAACCCGTCTTCAACAAAGGCGAAATTCGTTTTAGCCGGCTTAATTTCAAGATGCAGGGGTTCCATCAGAAAGTTTTTCAACACGAACAAAGCCCTTTCAGCTTCTTCTTTTGTTTTGGTCTGGATAATTATGTCGTCGGCATATCGGACAAAAGAATATCCTAGATTTTCAAGATGTTTATCCAGAGGATCTAAATAGATGTTGGACAACAGCGGCGACAAAGATTCACCTTGCGGCACTCCCAATATTGTGGGCAGTAGTTCGTTGAACTCGAGTACCTCAACATATAACAAATGCTTGATCAGATTCAGAATGTCGGCATCGGCGATTTTTCTTTCGATAAATTCCAAAAGAACGTTATGGTCAATTGAGTCGAAACATTTTTTTATATCTGAGGTAACGGCCCATTCGTATTCCATCCTGATCCTACTTCTTACTAAGCTTAACGCCTGATGTGCGTCGCGCCTCGGTCTGTACGCAAAACTGTAATTACTGAAATAAGGTTCGAAGAATGGTTCCAACAGAATTAAGCAGCTTGTCTGCACCACCCTGTCTCTGACGCAAGCAACTCCAATATCTCTTGTGCCTCCTTCGGGCTTCTCGAGATAGACTCTTCTCAGCGGTCTGCACTTATATTTCCTTTGTCTTAACTCATATCGAAGCTCGTCAAGTTCTTTCTCGATGTTATTGCCGAATTCCTTGATTGTGATCTTGTCAATTCCATGAGAATCCGCCCTGCCAGATTTAACCCTGTGCCATCCCTGCGTCAGCAGTTCCTTATCGCACAGTCTGTCGTACAGACCGGTGATACCTCTTGTTTTCAAACCCAAGGAATCAACTTCGGAGCCCATTTGAGAAATGGATGTGAGTTTTTTATTCCTGTTCGAAAGAACGCGAAGTCTGTGGGGGAGGTTTGGAGGTTGCTCGAAAGTCTTCACATGTGCAGTTATCGCTTTGCCTACCTTGTTCGACTTGACCCACACCCTTTCATCATCCAACGCTTCGATCTGATCCATCTCTTTGTCGGTCAGCCATGTATTGTGCATACTTCTCTTGATGGGTCCTATCTTCCCGGTGATCCAAATATTCTCCGAGGCTCTTATCCATTCATTGGTGAGTTTCTTTATTGGAGAACTAGGCTGAAAATTATGGACACTGACATGCCTCACGTTCTTTATTCTATCTTTAATCCACTGCGGTAAAATCGGAAACGGCTTTTGAGGGGGGTAAACATGAAGAACCGTGATATCCAATTTTGAATTTGGATTGGTGTCGTAAAAGTTCTTTATGGCGTCCTCTACGGCAATATCAACGAACCCGCTGAGCAGATAGTGCTCGTTCTTTTCAAGGTGTTCATAAGGAAGCTCGATCCAAATAACGGTTTTATCCGAAAAACAATATTCGAGATCAACCTGATTTACGCCGTTAGAAATTGCATATACTAACGGAAATTTCAGAGTCCATGTTAGAGCGTTTTGGATTGTCGATATTTCTTCCTGTTTTACCTTAGCCTCTGCGTAGAGCTGTTTCACTTCCGGAATAGAGAGCAGCCTCAACAGAGTTAATAAATTTATTGGGCCGTCTTCCGAGTATTTAGCGGCTGTCTTAATCAACCAGTTCAGGGTCTCATCTGAAACGTGATTGCCGGTTGCGTTTAAGATTACATCATAGGTTCTTTGGAGAATATTTCTTATGTGAGGCGAATTATTGACCTGAAACAATTGCAGAGTATGTCTTCTGTCGCCAAGATCAAACCAGCGAATATCCTTTTTCAAGAGGCTCATCTTGTTGGACTCTGACAAGAGAACTGCGCCCCTTCCCGCATAGTCTATTATCAGCATTGTACCAGGACAAACATCGAACTTGAAGAGTTTTTGGAATGCGGCACCCACAGCGGTATGGCTGCTTCCCAAGATAGTAACTATGTTTGGCGGGTATGTCACTTTGGTATCTCTCCTTGTTCAAGAGCCTATTTCTTTCCCTCGGGTTCCTTACATCGCTTCCGTGAAATCCACTCTGTCCATCTCATGAAAATGTTCTCTCCGGGATACGTCTTGGAAAAGGCCTCTGCGAGCTGGCGGCAGATGAGCCTTCTTCTATTCTGCTTTATGTCCTTGCCTTGTGCGTTTCTTATTTCTACTTTGTCCCAATGTCCAAGTTCTTCAACTAGCTTCTCCAGAGCGTACGCCTTGTTCTTTAATTCTCTAATTATTCTCCTTGCAGCGCCAACATCGAGTGTGTAAGCGTCATCTTCTTTTAATTCAATTCCGGTCAAGAAACATCTAAACATCTCTTCTTCTCCTTAACTCATCAATGAATCATCTTTAGTATCCACTCTGAAATTGGCTTGGAAACATTATTGGTTCAATGTAAGCGGGTAGTTAAATTCCAATTGGAGTTTTGGTTTGGAGTTGTGAGTTGGAATATCTTTCACTAAAGAATATAGTTTCTCTCAGAGAGGGAATCGAACACGAGATGGAGCTGCTGCTTTCCAACAAGGCCATTGTCTCCAAGCCCGAAGCACTTCAATGGCGATTTTTCCGGGATTGCTTCAACAGGCTTCTTCATCCAAAATCGAATTCACAATTTACTTCCTTATCAAGCAGCAGAGCGGCTCAGCTAAAATTCGAAACGGAAGACAAACTTAGAAGATTTTATCTAAGGCCCGGAAGAAAACTAAATTACGTCTTCCAGATGATTCACAAGGAAGATCTTGAAAGTATTTTCTTCGATGGTGCAGATGCTTATCCCGACGTCGCTGGATACTCGGTTGTCATCCGTGACGTTTCAAAGGAGGTCGGCAGTGATTGCGGCTTGAGTGAGAAGGACGTGAGAGATTACATCGAGCGCGTTGTGGTCGAGGCAATCGAGATGGAATTCCAAGCATACTCGGAGTTACCCGAGATAATTGAAGATAAAGTTCTCGATAAATGTTTCCATCCTTCCGGATCTGCAAAGAAAGAAATAATGCATGTGCTGCTGCGTCACCAGGAAAAAGGTTGGGTCATCACTAACCACATGAATCCCTCTACCAAGAGGATTCTTAGCATTAAGGTCAGGAAAATAGAGAAAGAGGAAATATTCGTGTCAACCACGGAGTACTGGTATCTCCGCTGGTGGGACAGCAAAAATAATTCTTACACATATCCTTACAGAGAGACTTGTAGGCAGCAATATGTATTAAGGAAAGATCACGACGTTTGGAAGGTATATGAATTTATTCGGCCTGCACCGAGAACATCCGTTCCTCATAGAAGGAAGTATGCCATTTGAATCATGTTGGTTGATTTCCTATTATCAGGAGGAAACCAAGAGGAGAAACAATATGGGATTGACGAGGTTAGAAATCGAAGTCGGGAATCCCGCCAAACCGGAGCTTACGGAGAAGCTTGAGTTTTTGATCGACTCAGGAGCCATATACTCTGTTGTTCCTACACCTGTTTTGGAAGAATTGGGCATAAAGCCGCTTGCGGAGCAGGAATTTCGGCTGGCTAATGGAAGCAAGATACGTCGCAAGAAGGGTGGAGCCCTGTTTAGGTATCGTGACAAGGTCGGCGTTGTTGATGTCATCTTTGGCGAAGAGGGCGACTCTCTGTTGCTCGGAGCACTCACCTTAGAAGCGCTTGGACTCGCGCTTGATCCGATTAAGCGCGAATTGAAGGAACAGCCAATGATAATCTGATGAGTAAAGACCCGTCTATATGTAGGATGACTTCTTATTGTGTATATTATAGGAAACCAAGAAGTTTGGAAGGTCGGAATCATGGCTAATCGTGTAAATCGTGGTCGAAATCAGTTTAATTGTGCGAATCCTGGTCGGAAGTTGAGAAGATGGGAGGAGCGGGAAGTTAGGAAGGTGGGAGGAGCATTTCGGATTGCGGAATGGAACGATGGAGTGGTGGAATAGTGGAAAGGCATTTGAGATTGCAAATTTAAAAGAAAAATTAGGTGACGATCAATTAAGTTATCGGTGGTTGTCTTAGATGTATTCTATAAACGAAATAAAAGATTATTCAAGAAGAATCGCTGAAGCGTTTAATCCCGAGCGGATCATACTCTTTGGGTCGTTTGCGAAGAATCGCGCTAAGGAAGACAGCGATGTGGATTTACTCGTAATCATGAATTATAACGGGAGGGGAGTAGAACAGTCATTTCATATCAGACGGGTCGTGTCTCCGAGGTTTCCATTAGACATGATAGTAAGAAAACCGGAAGAAGTGAGTGACAGGCTGAAGAAAGGCGATTACTTCTTGAGAGAAATCATGGACGAAGGTATTGTGCTGTATGAACGAGCTGGTTAGAGAGTGGGTAGAGAAGGCTCGATCCGATTATCACACCGCAGAACGTGAGATCAGCGTGGAGGTAAATCCTAATTGGGACGGAGTGTGCTTTCATTGCCAACAATGTATCGAGAAATTGTTGAAGGCATTATTGCAAAAGAGCAATACAAAGTTTTCCAAAACACATGACCTTGAAGAATTGTTACGGTTAATTCTCCCTGCTTATCCGGCTTTGAGCGAAATTAGGGATGGGCTAGAATGGTTGACTGTCTTTGCCGTTGAGATCAGATATCCCGGAGAATCCGCTTTGAAGGAAGATGCAGAAAAGTCTTGCAAGATTACGAAAGAGTGCTGGGCTATGATTATGCCTTTAATAGAAAATGAGTAAGATCAGCCATCAACGGCCTTTTGAGATTTTGGTTTTTCCCAAAGGAATTCTCCAAAGGAGTTGAGTAGGATGACTTCTTATAATGTATATTATAGGAAACTGTCGAGATTCAATAACTTACGGTGATGAACTTTTTGGGGCCATTCATAACTGGTTTTGTTACAAGTGCTTATTGGTTAGTATACGGTTTTCGAAAATTCATTTTCGAAATTCAAGATAGACTCGCTCGCGGATATTTTGTAAGTCCTTAACGCACCTCAACTTAGGATCAGCCCAAAATCATTATCCAGTGTCATTTTCGAAAGCGCAGGGGCGAGGGTACGCGGGACTGACGTGACGCAATCTTGTCCATTCCCATTCCGCTTCAAACCGAACATTTGAATTGATCCTGTTCCGAGAAGTTCGCAAGCGCCAGCAAATATTTCTTCATAAAACAATTTCGAGAACACAGAAAAGGAAAGATAAACCATGTTTGAAGAAAGCAGTTCTGAATTAGTTCTGGATTCAAACCACTCGGGACGCATATTCCGCGCGCTTAACAGAAGATGGAAGGGAACAAGAAGAAATGAAACCAGTCTGCGCTCTGCAATCGATGGCTACTTGGACCATCTAAGGGCATCGAGCTTGTCTCTCAATACTATCTACTGCTATTCACGGGATCTTCAGCGATTGCTGAAAGAATTTGGCGATATTAATCTCAAACGAATCAGCGAAGAGATGCTAGACAAACACATTATCCATATTTGCTCTGAATCATCGTCCCAACCTGCGGGGCGTACCGGATTAAGAGAAGCGCATCGTTCAGTCAGCACAATCAACAGGATCAAGATAGTGTACAGGTCATTCTTCAAATGGTGCTTTACGAAACAATTGATTGAGAATGACCTCGCCCCTGAGATACGTTTGTCTAAACATCTCTCTCAAGAGACGGTGCCCATAAGGACTGAAGAAATTACTCGCTTGTTAAAAGTCATTTCGGACTCAACGGATCCATTGGCAGGTAGAGACAAAGCATTGTTTTCGGTTTATGCCTTCAGTGGGATCAGAAAATCAGAGGCGCTCGCTCTCAAAGTTTCTGACTATGACAACCTTTCTAAGACCATTTCGCTCCAAAGATCGAAGGGGTCATCCAAGAAACTACAGTCAATACCTTCCATCCTTTCCAAGATTTTGAATGGATATGTAGAAAGCAATCTCAAAGACGCGGAGCTCTCATCGCCCCTGTTTCCAGGACAAACCCCGAACGCTTTTCTTTCGGGCAGACAAGCATCAAACCGGTTTGACAAGTGGAAAAAGGTTGCAGGGATCAGAGATAATTTAACAATCCATTCTTTCCGGACAGCCTACGCCTCTCAGCTATACAGGGTTTCGAAAGACCCTTTGTTAGTCTCGCATGCAATGGGACATTCTTCTTTCAATACGACTAAGAGATACATTAAAGAAGGATTCTTCGATATCGGCACAGTGTTAGAAAAGACATTTTCCATGGAGATTCTATGATATAGACATAATAGACACATTGGGGCACATACCCGTCCGATAAAGTGACCGTCACTTTTGAAGTGACGGTCACTTACGGATCGCATATCAAAATCCGATCAACTACCTCATACAGCTCCAGGTACAACCAATGCGCAACTGTTGTCTCTTCTACTGTCATTATCGTCTTGCCCTTTAATCCTCGCAGATATACCTTCAACTCTTCGATATCTGCTGGACGCTCAAACACCTTTGGTTGGGTACCGTGCTCTGTTAATCTGGCTATCGCCATGTTAGCCTTCCACCAATCAACCGCAATATGGTTGTCATATTCTGCTAACTTCACTTCGTTGCTTTTACTGTCATCCTCTTGTAACTTGAGCATAGTCATTGAAGGTCTCCTTTTTACCGAAAGTTTGGAAACCTTCGCAAGGTTAGACAATCCGCGTTACAAAACCTTTCTGGACTGCAGGCAGAAGTAAGCTCCGTTTCGGATTTCCGTCAACTTCACGTCTCTTGAATTCTGGGGGGAGCAAATCCACGGGCGGCGTGACGGCTTCCTTCGAGCTGTTGAAGAAGCCGCGGTAAATCGGAAGCTTGTTGTGAGCGCGGGCCGATCTTTCTGTCTCGTCCGCAGGATGCTGTGGACTGAGGCGATTTACTTCCGATAAAATCTTGATTATCAACAGGTAAGGTTATATTTTTTCCTCTGATGACAAAATTTCCCGACGCCAACCTTTTTACGAATCGTCTTCTGGAGAATCCCTATACAACACACAATTCCACAGAAACGACTTGTCATTGATTTTGAATTATCCACAATATTCCGTACAGAAGAACGAATCAATTTCTCATTCTCAAAACCGGAGGTAAAATGAGATACGGTGCAGAAACGATCGGAGCTTTCGATTCATCCCACAGCGAAGAACTCGATCAAATAAAAAACATCGTCCTCTTCACGGCTCTTACAGCTATCGGCGCTAAGGTTTATATCCCACACGAGCCGGTTCCATTCACTTTGCAGACAATGTTCGTCGTGCTTGCAGGCGCATTTCTCGGCTGGCGGAACGGAACACTGAGCATGTTGTTCTATCTCTTGCTTGGCGCCGCGGGCGTCCCACTGTTTGCCGGACCGAGCGCAGGGCTGTCTGTTTTCTTCGGCACCACAGCCGGATATCTTTTCGGATTCGTGCTCGCTGCGGCTGTCGTTGGCGGAATCATTAATATGAACAACTCATTTTTATGGACGATATTCTCGATGCTCGTCGGGTTCGTGGTAATATTCGCATGCGGAGCGTTCTATCTAAATGCGGTTTTCATTCACAATTGGCAGATCTCGCTGACACAAGGTTTCCTGATTTTTTCTTTCTGGGATCTTGTCAAGCTCGGTGCTGCGGTCGCAGTCTATCGAGTCCATCTGCGGCGGATTCCACACTTCAAACAAATTTAAGCGGAGGAATAATGTCTAAAGAGCTTCTCTCCACCAAGTCCATTGATGTGCTGATGAAAGAAACGACGGACACCGAACATGGTTTGAAACGCACATTGGGACCGTTGAACTTGACCACCCTCGGAGTCGGCGCGATTATCGGCGCGGGAATTTTCGTACTAACAGGTCAAGCCGCCGCTCAATATGCCGGTCCCGCAATTGTTCTCTCTTTCGTCATTTCGGGAATTGCGTGCGCATTCGCGGGTTTGTGCTACGCTGAATTTGCCTCGATGATCCCGATTGCCGGAAGCGCGTACACATACGCTTACGCCACATTAGGTGAACTGATCGCGTGGATAATCGGGTGGGATTTGATACTTGAATATCTGTTCGGCGCATCGACAGTCGCAGTTGGATGGTCGGGATATGTCGTCAGCTTCTTCAAAGATTTCGGAATAAACATTCCCGCTTACTTTTCGAGCGCGCCGATTGCTTTCGATTCAAAACTCGGCTGGCAAATGACCGGAGCTTTTCTCAACTTCCCAGCAATGTTCATAGTTGCATTGATGACGGCACTTCTCGTAATTGGAATAAAAGAATCGGCTGGATTCAACAACATCATTGTGATCATAAAAGTGTCGGTTATTCTCCTCTTCATCGGTTTCGGCATTGCATTTATACATCACAGCAATTGGGTGCCGTTCATTCCCAAGAACACGGGTGAATTCGGACAATTCGGCTGGAGCGGAATTTTCCGCGGAGCCGGCGTGATCTTCTTCGCTTATATAGGTTTCGATGCAGTCTCGACCGCCGCTCAAGAGGCAAAGAATCCGCAAAAGGATATGCCAATCGGAATATTAGGTTCGCTCAGCGTATCGACAATCCTTTATATACTTGTCGCTCTCGTCCTGACAGGAGTTGTCAGCTACAAACAACTTTTGGTTCCCGATCCGATGGCGGTCGGCGTGGATGCGGCTGGACCCGGACTTTTCTGGTTGAGACCTTTGATAAAGATCGGCGCAATTGCCGGACTCAGTTCCGTCGTGCTTGTGATGCTCTTAGGTCAGCCCAGAATTTTCTACAGTATGGCAAAGGACGGATTGCTTCCAGAGAAATTCGCCACTGTGCATCCGAAGTTTAGAACTCCTTACATCACTACCATCGTAACAGGAACAGTCGCGATGATCATAGCTGGTCTTTTCCCGATAGGAATTTTAGGAGAATTAGTTTCTATCGGTACACTGCTGGCGTTTGTGATCGTCTGTATCGGAGTGCTCGTGTTGCGCTACACAAAACCCGATCTACATCGCCCATTCAAGACTCCGTTTCTGCCGTGGGTACCGATACTCGGCGCGGTTGGTTCCGGAGCGGAGATGGCGGCACTGCCCGGCGATACGTGGCTCAGGTTGATTATCTGGATGATAATCGGCTTGTTAATCTATTTCTTTTACAGCAGACACCACAGTAAAGTTCGCGCAGCGCTTCATAGCTCGAACTGAAGTCTGAAAGAGATGAGACTGTCTTAAGACTTTCGCTGAAATAGAGGAGAATGGAAGTGAAGTTCGTCCGTAGTTCTGAACACCCACTTAATCTCCCCCTAAGAGCTACGCATTACACATAAGTTGAACTTAACCGTAATGACCCGCCTGCCAAAGTCCCGACAAAGTCGGGGCGGCGGACAGGCAAAGGGAAAGTAAGTTCTTCTGTGCGTCCTTTGTACATTTGGCGCTCCTTCATATTCTTGTCCGAAGGTCAACGACTTGTCCACGACTCTTCGGGTCGAGAGACCCGTTGGGACTCGTCGAGATCCTGCGGAAAAGAATGCGCCATGGCGCATGTTGCAAAAGTCAAAGCTGCCACGACTTTTAAGTCGTAGATGAAAGAGCAAACGACTAATTTCCCGACTTCTCGGGATAACCAGATGGCTTACAATGAGGCTAAAGCCGTGGTGGCTACAGCCCATTTGTGCCACGATCTAAAGGTCGTGGCGACTGAAATAATACACCTTAGTTCTGCAACAGGCTACATGACGCAAAGGCACCACTTCGCGCGCTTTGCGTGGAATATTTCTGTTAACCTTACTCAGAGCCGTGTCGTTTTCAAAACATTAGTGAGGGACAAACAATGAGTGCAGGCAATTTGGAAGGACAAAACCAACCACAGTTCAAGCGTGAGCTAAAACTTCTCGACTCGACGATGATCGTTATCGGTTCGATGATTGGATCTGGAATTTTTATCGTGAGCGCGGACATCGCAAGGACGGTCGGCTCGCCGGGATACCTGCTCCTCGTCTGGCTCACCACCGGAATCATTACCGTGATTGCCGCTTTGAGTTACGGCGAACTCGCCGGTATGATGCCCCACGTCGGTGGACAGTATGCTTACCTGCGGGAAGCTTACAATCCTTTGATAGGTTTTCTTTACGGGTGGACACTCTTTCTCGTAATACAAACCGGAACAATCGCTGCGGTCGCCGTCGCGTTCGCGAAATTCACGGCAGTGCTGATTCCATGGTTTGGCGAGACGAATATACTATTTGCAATCTTCGGATTGAAAGTATCCGCGGCGCAGGTGCTCGCAATTGCAAGCGTGGCGTTTCTGACCTACGTCAACATGCGCGGCTTGCGCGAAGGAAAAATCGTTCAGGATATTTTCACGATAACAAAGACGGTTGCGCTTCTCGGTTTGATCCTGCTTGGAATTTTTATCGCGCGCAATGCTGCGGCGATATCGGCAAACTTTTCAAATTTCTGGAACGCAAGCTGGACGCACGCAGCTGACGGAAAAATAGTTTCGATTGAATCGCTCTCCGGCTGGATGCTTATCGCAGCAATGGGAGCGGCAATGGTCGGCTCGCTATTTTCCAGCGACGCGTGGAACAACATCACTTTCACCGCGGGCGAAGTCGTCAATCCCAAAAGAAATATTCCGCTCAGCCTCGCGCTCGGAACGCTGACCGTGACAGTTCTGTACATCCTCGCAAACCTCTCCTACATTCTGATTCTGCCTGTGCTCGGGAGTCCGACCGCGACAAGCGTCATCGGTCGCGGAATTCAATTCGCCGCAGATGACAGAGTGGGAACTGCCGCCGCTGCGATGATATTCGGCGCACCAGCCGCTATCATAATGGCAATTCTTATAATGATCTCGACATTCGGATGCAACAACGGACTCATCCTCGCTGGCGCACGCGTTTACTATGCGATGGCAAAAGACAAAGTGTTCTTCAAAGGCGCTGGGAAGTTGAACAGCAAGTCTGTTCCGGGCGCCGCCTTGGTGGTACAGGGAATTTGGGCGAGCCTCTTGTGCTTATCAGGAACTTACAGCAACTTGCTCGACTACGTGATCTTCGCCGTTTTGATTTTCTACATCTTAACTGTTTCCGGAATTTTCATCCTGAGAAAAAAACGTCCCGACGCCGAGCGGCCTTACAAAGCATTCGGCTATCCGGTCTTGCCCGGTCTCTACATTTTAGTTGCCGCCGCAATTTCAATTGACCTTCTGATTTTCAAACCGCGCTACACCTGGCCCGGAGTGATAATTGTTTTGCTCGGGATTCCAGTGTATTTCATTTGGAAGAAAGTATCATCCGAAGGATCAAGCGGATCGGGAAAAGTAACGAGGGCGAGCGCTTAAGCCGGGCTGCAAAAAACAAAACCGTCGTTGCGATCCCGACAAATGTCGGGAGTGGCAATCCCATGATGTCTTGATACGAATACCTCTTCAGCTTGACTTTTGAAAAGCTTTTTGTTAAACTCTTGTCGGTCGTGCTTCAGTAGGTCCTCCGGTTCTCCACATCTCACCATGAAATAATCTGAAATGAGGAAGCGTGCCTCTGTTCACAGTCTTCGACACGCATGTGCCACAAATCTGTCCGTAGGATCTCGCCTCGGCGAATCGTCCGCCTTTGGCGGAGAGACCTTCGGACTTAAAAGTGGCATATATCTGGGTGATTTTAGGGCATAGCAACCTCTAAACAACGGAGACATACGCATATGTTTGCAATAAATAACTTGGAAAGATTGGCAGCCCGTCGGGTCGAGCATTTAGTCCAAAGGAAGGATAAACGTTATATATCGTATATCCGATCTTTGCGGCGGGATACATGAAATGCGTGTTTACACTACTATGCAACCGGCGGCAAAATAACAAAAAGGAGAAAAGTGTCATGAAAACGAACAAACACATTATCTTGAGCGTCATCAGTGCAGCTACTTTAATGACTTTGTTAACGTTCACTGTTCACTCACAAACGAAGACAGGTCCCCTTACGCAAATCATCATATACAAAGGTGAAGTTGCGGGAACGGGAACTGGAATCAATGCCTTTAAGCTCATGGTGGGGGAGGAAATAACGGTCACCGCCAAAGGGATTGATAAAGAAGGGAATGATGTCCCAATTTGGCCTACTTGGAAATCAGACAAAGAACTCTCCATTAGAGTTGTGGAAGGCAGAAGCAAAACGGCTATTGTAAAAGCTTTGAAGGAAGGCGCTCCAGCATACTTTTCTGCCGTCTATATCACAGATGATGGCAAGAAAGTAACTGGAGGAGTGATGGGCGAGATTAAGCCCAAGAAGTGATGAACATATAACAAACATCAACAACAGAAAGGAGACACCCATGGACAGTTCACAATCATCATCGCACTCAAAAGTGAAAGTGGTTCGGTGGATCGCGCGAGTGCTCAGCGGTTTGCTAATTCTCACGTTTTCGTTTTTCTTTCTCGGTGAAGAGGTGTTTCGCGATTCACCGCGGAAAGAGCCGTTGAGCGCAAACGGTATTGAACAATTGGTCCTGATGGCTGTAGTGCTCATCAGCTATGGATTTGCTTGGAAGAAAGAACTTCTTGGTGGTTCGATAGCTCTCCTCGGCTTCATTGGCATTAGCATCATCAACCCCAGGGTTCTGTCGGGTCCGATCATGTACCTGTTTCCATTAACCGCCATCCTTTTTTTACTCTGCTGGTGGTGGAGCAAATCACCCCGACCAGCAGAAAAAAACGTCGGCCAAACTGGTTGAGGATTCATTACTGTTCGACCACATACATGTGGATGAATGCCGAACGGTGTACCACGATGGCGCCGCCCACGAACGCATATCAGGCGTAACCACGACGCTCATTCATTTGGTAAGGCGATGTCTAAGCTGAGTTTCACAAATAGTTGTATTCGCTTCACAGTCTTTGCCGTGAGAAAATGAGTCGTTCATAGTTCGCCGTTCCGCCGCGAGTTGTTCGCCTTTAGCGGAGAGACCTTCGGACTTAAAAGTGGCATATATCTGGGTGATTTTAGGGCATAGCAACCTCTAAACAACGGAGACATACGCATATGTTTGCAATAAATAACTTGGAAAGATTGGCAGCCCGTCGGGTCGAGCATTTAGTCCAAAGGAAGGATAAACGTTATATGGCGTATATCCGATCTTTGCGGCGGGATATACACAATGCGTACTTACACTTTTAGCTGGTCGTCAACGAAGCGAAATAGGAACATAAGTTGATTTGTATGGTTTTCTATTCCCCTTTTCAAAATAATATTCCAGCGATTCACAGGAGGTCAATATGAAAAAGTTACTTATTCCCGCAATGGTTTTCGGCAGTCTGTGGTATCAATCGTGTT
The DNA here is from genome assembly GCA_023381615.1 of Bacteroidota bacterium. GTDB lineage: Bacteria > Bacteroidota > Ignavibacteria > Kryptoniales > JAKASW01 > JAKASW01. The sequence continues at coordinate 2,309 of JAMCQL010000083.1, read as the reverse complement.
CCAAACAAAACCCTGCAGACACCGGGGGGGATGAACCTACTCCACCACGGTGGATTGAACTTTCCGTAGTGGCAGACAGTATTCCCCGTTTAAACCAAGCGGGGACACTAATGTTCGTTGTTGTTGCAACAGGAGATAGCGGAGGGCTAATAAAAATCAATGGTGGCAGAGATACATTGAACTACCTTTGGCTTTCATTACATCCTGACTCATCAATTGTGACTGGCGACGTTCAATGGGAAGGGAAAGTAAAATTCTTGGATACCGTTAAGCTCGTTACAACCTTTGTTCCCCTTAAGACTTCATTTATTTACTTTGATTATTCTACGGGAACAGTTCGGCAATTCGATTGGAAAGTCGATCTTTGGGTTGAATACGGGTATTACGATAGTTCTAACACACTGAGAGTTTTTCACACTCTTCAGGGATATTCTGCGACTTATGTTAACACTGAAACCAGTGAGATATACACTAAAATCTATGCTGTAAAGAATAATTAGTGACAAAATAAAATTCTGAAAGGAGATAAGAATGAATTCATTGGCACTTATTATCATTGGAAGTTTCCTGCTAACGTCGACCGCATGTAGCCTTGGTAAATGGGGAACAGAGACTTCCGAAGAGCGAACAACTTGCGCACCAAATATGAAAGCGGTGAGATTAGAAATCGTGAAACAAAAAACGAAGATCCAAAAGGGAGAAGAATCTACAGTTTTGCTGCTGATACACGCCCTCCGTTCAGTTACAAATGTAACGGTTGCTTTTGATTTTTCTAAAGGACTTAAAACCGTTGCCGCAACCCGTGAAGTAAAAATTGCCAAAATTGATTCTGGCAGAGTTGAAGTGATTCCGCTTCCAATCACTGTTCTTAGAGATGAGCTTCAAAGCGTCAAAATTGAAGTGAAAGGGAAAATGAGAAACCCGTTTGCAAACATGGACGTAGATTTTCACACAGGCGAGGAAGTTGGAATGCTTTATAATGAACAAACAAAGAATTTCGAAATAGAAACTTCCTTTGAAACAATGACTAATGCATACAGAGTCTGGAATCTTCTTCCTGAAGACACATTACGAGCAAGAGGACGTTTAATAGTTTTCAAGCGAGAGGTATTTGATTCAAATTTTCAGCAGGCGAAACCTGTAGGACCACAAACTAAAAGAATGAAAAGCTTGAATCATAAAGCAGCGTTCACAGAAATTTCATTTGAAGATTCAACTAACACCTCGTTGAAGAACGAAAAATCCAAAACTTTATCAACAAACAGTGTACAATCTCGGGTTTGTGTAACAGTGACTGGAACTTTATACTACGAGAACTCAAGTGGAGAATACGTACCGTTGCCCAATGCCACAGTTGATATTTGGGAAGACGACACTTTTTCGGACGACTATTTAACTTCTACAATAACTAACCAGAATGGACATTTTTCTGTCAGTCTCTGCGATGATGACGGCATATTCGACTCCCATCTTGAAATATATGCCATACTTGCCACGATTAACGACAGAGTAGGAGTTTTAAATTACACTCAACCTGGAGGTCCGAACGGCTTCAATCCATTTTGGTGGGCAACCTGGGTAATAGAAACAGGCGGCGGAACTGTTGATTATGGCAATCTTTTAATAGGCGGTGATGTGTTGAATAGGGGAGGAGCAAAAATTTTTGATAATGCGCAGAGAGCTTGGAGTGCATCGGTTGCGCGAGGCTTCAATCCTAGTTATACGCCTATTGTATACCCAAGCCCGACTTCACAATGTGGTGGTAGTTCATGTTACAGCTTTCAGACATTTCCCGGAACTAGTCTTGGAGCGATCTATTTGCAATCAGGAGATTGGCTGAATGGCAACGAAGATATTGCATATCACGAGTATGGTCATGCTCTTATGCATCGGGCTTTTGCCAATGTATGGTATCCTAATACAGGCGATGGAAATCATAATCAAGTAACTCAGCCCGCAGGATTTGCCTGGTCTGAAGGATGGGCTACCTTTTATACGCAGGTTGTAAACAATGATAGCTATTACAACACGGTTCAAGGATATTTCAACTTGGAAGATAGGTCGTGGATGAATGGTTATCCATCCGGGGATGTCAATGAGTGGCGAGTCGCCCAAGCAATGACTGATTTGTATGATACAAATGTTGATGGTGACGATCAGGGCAGCATTGCGTTCAATAAATTTATCTCAACAATGCAATCAAATAATTCCAACAGCTTAACAGAGTTTTGGGATCAGCTTAAAAACTCACTGACTTCCTGGGAAAAGTATTATGGTTCAAGAAGTCTCATTTACAATTCTATTTTCGT
>JAMCQL010000023.1 GCA_023381615.1 Bacteroidota bacterium | reverse complement strand
TCTTGAACTGGCACAGCTCAGGCAGATACGACACCTCATCTGCCCTCATGACAATGAAACAGAATTTCTATCGTACAGACTGGCAGCGTGACCTCTTATGATTTTACACAAAGATTGGGACTTGACCAATAAAAATAAGCTGATGAAGGATAGTAATATGATAAGAAGTAAACATCCTTTGATGAAAAACCCGTTATATCCTGTATAGCAAAGTCGCTAGGATAACTCAATCTATTCCACCCTGTACTATCGTAATGATACAAAGCTCCCAAGCCCCCTGCCCAAATATCCAACGGAGAATTTCCCCATAAACCCAATAAGAAAGCGGAGCGGGGGTTATGTTTGACCTCGCTCCACTGTGTCCCATCAAAATGTATCAACAGACTGCTGTCAGAGACGACCGGATTGCCTGAAGAATCCCAACCAGTCTGATAAAATCTTACTCCCGCCGCATATATATTATTGAGACTAAAACCGTGAATCTTCCAAAGCGCAAATGAACCAAAGGGCAAATTGATTGGTGACCACACAGTTCCGTCAAAGTGCCACATGTTCCCCGCGTTTATCCCTCCATCACCGACGGCATACACATCTGTTGGCGATGATCCCCAAATGTCACGCATCGTTGTCTGTAGTGATCCTGGGTATTCAAGTGTATCGATCGTCCATGTGTAGGTACGGGGGTCTTTCGGGGGAGGAGCTACAATAGGATTCTTCCTACAGCTTGAAGCGAAAAATAATAGTAGTAATACTGCCGCGAACCGCACTAGTGTAGTGTCTCCGACACTTCGATTGCAATGAATTTCAGGAATCTTGTGGCAAAAGAATGTACAGGTTTCATTAACCGACCTTCTGTGGATATTTTACAGAAAAAGCAGCCTGCAACGGGCAGACTGCTCTTTCTTCTTTCCAACTCGGCTGAGGACTATTTGATTAGCACCATCTTCTTCGTTTCGGTCATGCTTCCGGCGGTCAGTCGGTAGAAGTACACTCCACTTGGTAACTTGCCTGCATCGAAAGTTACTGTGTAGCTTCCGGCGTTTTGTCTTTGATTCGCCAACGTTGCCACCTCTCTGCCGAGCATATCGTAAACCTTTAAAGTAACGAAGCTGACCGCTGAAAGCTGATAGCTGATCGCTGTCGACGGATTGAACGGGTTTGGATAATTCTGATAAAGTGCAAAACTCGTCGGGATATTTTGATTTAGACTTCCGCTTATTATCGTGCGGGGCACGACGGCGAATGTGGAGAAATAGGCTGTTGATGAAATAAGATTTCCATTCTTAAATGAAAACGGAATTCCATACCACTTTTCCACAGGATCCTTCGGAGAGTCTTTATAAATAGCCGGCGCGTACTGGCTTGTATCAAAGGCAGTGGAACTCAGTTGAATTTGCGCAGCCGGAGAAATTGTCATTGCTTTAGGTCCGAGAGAATATACATACATCGCTCTGCTGTCAACAGTGTCTAATGTGCCTTTATATAATGTAGCGAAGAACGGAGCGGTTGTCTGTGGAATTGTCAAACGAAAAACGCTGTCCGGCGAAAACAGGGAAGTTGCTGCGTTTCCTCCGGCGAGCACCGAGTTGAAGACAAAAGCAGTATCCGCATAATTTGCGCCGAATGATTTTGCGGCTTTAATCGTGATGCCCGATGTGCCGCCGCTCTGCAATGTTCCATTCAGCGAAACGAATTCTGTCGGACTAATCTCAGAGAACGTGAGTTGAGTTGTCCCCGTAGCCTGCGCGAGCGTTCCGCAAATGCTTTCTTGTCTGAGTGAAGAATCACCGATGCAAACGACGCTTAACTGCGCGGAGTAAGTCGGATTTTGCGTGATGCCGACAGTCAGCAGCGGCGGAGGCGATGGAATAGTCGGGTAATCAAAAACAGCTCGCATCATTAGATTCCAACCGGCAAGTTGGAGCGTTTGCCCATTTGATGCATGAATAGAGAGGTCTGACATCGGAGTCCAACCACCGAATCGAGATTGAGAATAACCGAACGTATAGTTGGTGCTCGTTTGGTGATTCAGTCCCACAGATGTGCTCAGCGTGTCTTCATCGGTGAAGCCGATGTAAATTGGGCCGTTGATGTTTGAGAGCTGACTCGTGAAAGGAGTCAGGTCAATTTTGATGAATGATTGGTCGAACGAACTTCGGTTGGCTTGTACTGTGAACGGCGCAATAAGATCTCGTCCGGGCAAACCGTTGTTGTCAGCCCAAACGTGGAAAGTGAATTGCTTAGGGGCGTTTGCGGGGACAGTAGAACCGGAGAACTCCTGCGCGAAAGCAGCATATATTTCCGCTTCCGCAAGCCGGTTGTTGTAGGAAAGCGGAGTGAATTGAACTGCCCATCCCGATCCGACGCTGTTGTTCGGAAATCCAAGGAATGTCGCTCCGCCAAGTGCGTCCGGCGCTCCGCGGTCATAAGAAATTTCTTTCTTGATGAAGTTGACTTTCCCGCTGCTCGTCAGAGAAATATTTCCATTTCCGGAGAAGGCAAGATTAAGCAAAGCGATAGTTACGTCTTTATATGTCGAACCGAATTTCGGTTCATAAAAAGTCTGCGCCGAAGATAGAGATTGGACATTTGATTTAACTCCGGACTCAATTGCAGAAATGTTCAAGCCGGAAGAGTTGTAGCTGATGATCAGCGAATCTCCGCTTGGGAAATCGAGATAATTTACCGCCATCCCTACTGTCGTGTCCTGCGCAAAACATACATTCGGATCGCCAAATGTTTGTGAGGGAGTCGGACGAACTGCAATTGGGTAGCTGTAACCGTATTGTCTTAATAGAGTTGTGTCGTTCAGAGCGTTGGCAATAACCCAATTTTGAAAAACCTGATTGAAATTCAGACTGCTCCCGACTTCGGAGAGAGAAGAGTTTATTCCATTTATTCCTTCTGCGGGATTCTGAACGAAATCCTTAGCGAATGTATCGCTGAACTGTTCGAAAAGATAGCGCATGAAAATTGTCGCGCGGGAATAATCGGCAAGCACTGCGGCATCGGTCGTCGAATGCCAGGTGAATAACGGAGTATTTGTGTCCTTGAAATATAAGGCAGGGCTTCTCATCGGATAACCGCAAACCACTTCCGCATTGGTCGAGCAGCCTTCGTTAAGAAAAGTCACTTCGCCCGGATCGTAATGCCATTGGATCAGATGCTGGAATTCGTGTGCGAGAGTCGGCAGCGGCTCGCGTGGGTTCCTTGTGCCATGATAGTAGATTCCCGGGTACGAATCTATATAAAGCATATCTCGCTTATTGCTTCCATAATTGTATTGGTGCGTGTTTGGATCAGGCTGGTCGTTGGAGAGAAAAAATCCGGCAACGAAGGAAGAACTTTTTGTGGAGTCCCAGCCGTCTTTTATGTCGGTTATCAGGAAATGGACATAGCCGTTGCTGTTGCCGGAATTCGGCGGCATGCCGAAATAACTTTCTTCAAGCCTGACAATTCCTTCGTTCGGATTCTTCGAACCTTGGGGTGTCTGGTTTTCGAGTGCATTCTCGATGGAGGAGACGACAGATGAATCAACGTGGCCGTTGGCAAGCTCGGCTTTGTCAACCCATATCTCCGTCAAAGCTCCTTTGGCCATTAATGTCGCGTTCACTGAGTAGAAGCTGCTCGAGACGAAATTGTAAACGAAGAATTGCTGTGTCGTTCCAAGGGTATCCTGCGTGACTGTTGAAATTGTTTCCTTTGCACGCTCTTCCATCAGTCGATACGCTTTGGGATATAGTCTTTCGGTATTTGAAATCGCTTGAGGAATGATTGCCGGGTTTGAGAAAACCGGCGAACCGCACAGGCCTGATTGACGTGGTTGATTACCTGGAAGTGTCTGTGATCGCAGCGTGCCCGCCGCTGCAATGATGCATACCGCAAACAATCCAAAGGATCCCGACCTTCGTCGGGACAAGTTTCGCATTAGTGCCTTTTCAAAAATCTCAATTCATCTTCTGTTGGAAATCTAAGTAACAAAAGTATTACAATGAAAGACATCAATGTGGAAAACTTGAACAACTGTTCATGTACGGAAGGGAATAAAGTGTGTCTGAACGTGAAGGCGATGAGCGCGATGCTGAGCGCAGCGCTGATTTTCAAAAGCCGGTTCATCTCGTATCGAACCGGATAGAATCGATGCGAGACAATGTAGATAGCGATCGCCATTCCCGCGTATGCAAACAAGGTTGCCCATGCCGCGCCGAACATTCCGTACTTGGGAATCATCAGAAAATTTACGGCGACATTAATGATTGCGCCGATACCTGTGATGTACGGAAGGTGCGAGGTCTTCTTCTCGATATAAATCCCCGCCATGAAATTCACGTAGATTCCGTTGAATAAGTATCCGACGAGTATTATCGGCACGATTCCGAGGCCTGACCAGTATGCCGGATTTATTACGAACCGTCCGAAGACGCGAAACTTCACAAGATCATCTATGTAAAGTGAAACGAGGAGCACAACGATCGCACTGAACAGTGTGAAATAGGTAAGTATCCTGGCGAAAAGCTGTTTGGCATTCGGCTCATTTGCATGAGTGAGAAAGAACGGGCGCCATGCGTAATCGTACATCGACACGATTAGCATCATGAATATGCCGAGCCGGTAATTTGCCTGATAGATTCCGACTGTGCTTTCGTTTGTGAGCGCCAGAAGGATGGGTCTGTCGATCACCTGTACCATCATCGCGGCTAGTCCGGCAGGAATGTATGGCAGGCCAAATTTTAATAATGCCCTATAAAGGTCTTTGTGGAAACGGAAATCGAGTTTTTGCAGAATCGTCGGAAGGAGAAGCAGCAGTGTGACAGACGAAGCTATAATTCCGCTGATGAAAATTCCCTCAACGCCGGCATGGAATTTCAGGAGCAGAACAATATTTGCGGTCACGTTGATGACGATATTAACAATTTTAATCGTCGCGAACCTTCTGACTTTTCTCTGAAGACGGAGCGATGCAAACGGGATAACGGCAAGCGAATCTAGCATCAGGATTATCGCCGAATATCTGAGCGTGCCGGCGAAGTGTTCCGGGATTTCAATAAGCGGTGAAAGTCTGGTGCTATTGAAGAAAATCAACGAAGAAAAGATTAGCGAAGTTGTCAGCACGGATAGGAAGGGCGTCGTGAAAATCACTTTGTCGCTGCCAATTTCCTTTGTTGAGGCGTATTTGAAGTATGCCGATTCCATCCCATACATATATATGATATTCATGAAGGCGATGTAGGAATAGACGGTTGCGACGATTCCGTATTGGGAAGTCGAAAGAACGTTTGTGTAGAAAGGAACCAGCAGGAAATTGAGGAATCTGCCGATGATTGTGCTGACGCCGTAAACGGCGGTATCCGCCCCTAGGGATTTTATCTTGTCAAGCACGGTATTTACAGGTGAAAGCTGGTGGAATTTTCAACATTATTGGAATCTTGGAATAATGGAATGTTGGATCAATCGAATAATGAAAAGAGCCCTTTGTTGTAATCAAGGTGTGTAAGTCTCTGGCGGTTCTCTGAATTCATCTTCCCAGGTACCGGTTTTTCTCTTTGACTGTAAAGACTTTGCCAATGCTATTAGCTTATTCTCGACTGCATAGTGGGGTTTGTCGAACTCTTCGAAGTCCTCATTGGAGAGTGAACCGATGACTTTGAGGCCTATCATCCGGGTCATTAATTCGCCTGAAGAACCCAACGCGATATTGAGAAATTGGAGATACTCATTTAGTGTTCTTCTGGAATATCCTTCCGCAACATTGGAAGAGATGAACTGTGCGGAATCCAGTATTTGAGACCTCAGTTTGAAATCCATTTTTTCAATACGATTAACGGAGCCGTACACAGACTCAAAGAGCTGGACTGCTTCGCTCCAGACTTCTAGAGGCGCGGCCGAAAAGTCCCATGAAAAGCTGTTACACGGAGTTCCACGGAGGGTGCACAGAGAGACACAGAGAAAGGACCTGCTTTCTGGTAAATCAGAGGCTTTTCAGTGGAACTCAGTGTCCCATCTTCTTAGCAAGGCACTTTTCGGCTGCGCTTCTAGTTTCATATATCCTCGATTCACGTTATGTCTCTTCGTATATTCCACTATTCCACCATTCCATTACTCCATTATTCCAAAATTCCACTATTCCAACATTCCCCGCCTTCTCCAGACAGAGTCGGGATTCGGCGGGCAAGCATCATTCCGCCATCCCACCATTCCAATATTCCATTACTCCATCTTTGCCGTCTTTTCCGGATTGTCCTCTATCAGCATTATCGGTATATCGTTTTCGACTCTGTAAACGTGCCCGCACTTTTTGCAGGTCAGCGTATTTTTCTCTGAGCTGTAGTCCAGATCTCCGCGGCAATCCGGTTTCGGACAGCAGAGTATGTCGAGTAATTCCTTCTTAAGCATTGTCTTCTCCTTATGAAAATTCAAAATTCAAACGTCAAAACTAAATCTCAAAATTCGAATCGGAGAACTTTTGACTTTTGAGCTTCAATTTTGAATTTTGGCCTTTGAGTTTTGACTTGGTTTTATTCACAGTTTCCCGTCCAGCAAATCCAAGAACATCTTCGGTGCTCGGACGGGTTTGCCGGTCTTCACGTCGATGAAGCTGTGCACCGTGAAGCCTTCCGTCATCTCTTCACCATTGTGATAAATTTCATAATCAATTCTAAGCCGGGCTTTCGGCATTTCTTCCAATATGGCTTTCACTTCGATTACGTCATCGTACTGAATTTGCCGCAGATATTTTGCGTAAGCTTCAGTCAGAGGAAGGAAAAATCCCGCCTCTTCGAACTGGCGGTAGGTCATGCCAAGGGAGCGCATTAAATCCGCTCTGCCTACTTCAAAATATTCGAAGTAACGTCCGTTATAGACTCCACGCATTTGGTCTGTTTCAGCATAGCGGACTCTGATAGTGCTTTTTGTTGAATACATAGATGTGAGGTGAACTTTCTAATTTCCGGAAAAGGAGCCCATCGCCCCGAATTTTTCAATTCGATTTTCAACGAGCTTGTCTGGTTTGATTTTTCTTAAGGATTCTATTTCTTCAATCAGGATTTTCTTAAGAGTTTCGGCAGCCGCTTTCTGATCCTTGTGCGCGCCGCCGACAGGTTCTGGTATTATCCGGTCAATGATTTTTTGTTCGAGCAGGTCTTTTGCCGTCAGCTTGAGCGCCTCAGCAGCTTGTTCTTTAAAATCCCAACTTCGCCAAAGAATGGACGAACACGATTCAGGCGCGATAACGGAATACCACGCGTTTTCCATCATTAGAATTCTGTCGCCGACGCCGAGGCCGAGCGCACCCCCCGAAGCTCCTTCGCCGATTATTGCCACAACAATCGGGACACGGAGTTGTGCCATCTCGAAGAGATTTCGCGCGATGGCTTCGGCCTGCCCGCGTTCTTCAGCTTCGATGCCGGGGTATGCGCCGGGTGTATCGAGCACAGTGACAACCGGTTTCCCAAACTTTTCAGCAAGCTTCATGAGACGCAGAGCCTTCCGGTAACCTTCAGGATTCATCATGCCGAAGTTGCGATAGATGTTCGACTTGGTATCGCGGCCCTTCTGCTGTCCGATTATCATGACTGTCTTGCCATCCAGCTTTGCGAAGCCTCCGACTACGGCATGGTCGTCCCCGAAATATCTATCACCGTGGAGTTCGATAAAATCGGTCGTCATCAAGCTTATGTAATCCAAAGTATAAGGCCTTTCGGGGTGACGAGCTAATTGTACACGCTGCCAGCGCGTCAGATTCGAGTAAATATTTGTCCGGAGTTCGCCGATTCTCGATTCAAGTTTTTTAATTTCGTCTTCAATTTCAAGTCCGAAGGATCTCGACGAGTCCCAACGGGTCTCTCGACCCGAAGGGTCGTGGACAAGTCGTTGACCTGCGGACTGGTCTGACAGTTTTCGCATTTCTTCGATTTTCTGTTCCAGCTCGATAATCGGTTTTTCAAATTCAAGGATTTGTTTTGCCATAATGTTTAAAAAAGTAACCCGCCATAGCGCACAAAGTCAAGTGTAGACCTAGGGTAAGCGAAAAAGTATTTTAGGAAACGCTTTGGGAACATTTATTATTTTATGGGTATGCGGTTCCGCTTCCCAGAATCCCGCAGGTCATGGTTGACTGTCGCTCGCGGAATCCAATGCCGTAAGCGGCACCTGCATACCAAATAAACACAAATGATGGAGCAGGAGATGGCGCTCGAAGAGTCCTTCGGACAAGTCGAAGATCCCGTCACCGCGGAGCGGATCCCGACGTATAGATGTTTTTGACGGGACTTGGCGGGGGCGCTCATGCGTTATCTGTGTGCTATTGTTTTTGGGGGTTTGGTTTCGGCTTTGCGGATTTATAGCATATATTGTATTGAAGTCGGGAGGAAACATGAAAAAAATCGCGGTAGTTGTTCTTTTTCTTGCAGGGATTCTGTCGTCGCCCAAAAATTCGTTTGGGCAGGATATTTTGGTCAATCCACAGAACGAAAAGTATCTCTTTACCGCCGGAAGCGATGAAACGCAGGCTTTCCTTTACAATCCGGCATACCTCGGACTTTACAGCCGAGGCAGCATTTTGGATGCATACTATTTCAATCCAAGCAAAGCTCAGATGAATATCCTAAACGAGTCTTTCCACGATGTGGGAATTTTCGCACAAGGCGGAAAGTTCGGGCTCGCATACAGAAATGCCGCAAGCGAGTCGGAGAATGTCAATCAATATTCAATGGGCTTGGGATTTGGCGACGAGCGATTTTCCGGCGGAGTTTCTCTATCGCTTCTAAATATTACCGGAGCCGGCTCGAGATGGTTTCCATCCGTTGGATTCATTTGGCGTCCCGACAGATATATCAGTCTTGGCGCGGCTTATCACAATTTTTCGGACAAGCCTTTTGGACTTCACGTGATTGAAAAAGCAGCGAACTTCGGCTTAGGCATTCGTCCGTTTGGAACCGAGTTCCTCACGCTGAATGCTGACCTGATTACTCCCATTCATAATAACGGCTACAAAGTCGGAATCACGGTTGAGCCGATACCGGGACTAAAAATTTATGGAATATACGATGAGTCCGGTTACATGTACACGCCGCCGATGTCGCTGCCAGCTATTCCTGGAAATGCAGCGCCGCTTTCCATGTGGAGAAATAGTCTTTCGATTGGAGTCAGTTTCAATTTGGGAAGTCATATCCTTATCGAAGGAGCATCAAGTACCCAATCCAGCGATTATGCCGCGAGCTATGGCAGGGTGATGTTGACTTCGCAAGACATGGAAACCATAATGATTGAAAAGAGAATTGCAGAGATCGACATCAAAGGAAGCATACCGGATGCGTGCGAGTCGTGGTTCCTTTTCAGCAAACTGCAAAAAACATTACTGGATTATGTCGAAGAAATAAAAAAATGCGGCGACGATCCGTCAATCAAAGCGTTGATTCTGAAAATCTATCCCTTCTCGAGCAGCCAGTCTTTCTTTGCACTTTCCGGTGAAACGCAGGAACTTGCCGATGCGGTGGAATATGTAAGAGCCAAGGGGAAGAAGGTTTTTGCGTATCTCGCTGAGGACAGCGGAGTGAACGAGCTTTATCTTGCAAGCGCCGCTGACAAAATCTACATGGCTCCTGTCGCTTTCATAGCAGGATATGGGATCAACTTTGACTTGATTAGACTGAAAGGGCTTTTCGACAAGCTACATATGTCATGGAACGCCCAAACAGCCGGGAAATACAAATCGACTTTTCACACGCAGTACACCGACTCGGCTTCTCCGGACCAAGTGAAACTTATTCGTGGACTTGTTGACGACATTTATTCGCAGATGTTGAAACAGATTGAAGTGAATCGCGGGATAACAATAGATGACAGCTTGAAGTCTGAAATTTCGGGAATCATTTCGCCGCGTGAAGCAGTGCGATTGAATCTCATTGATGGAACCGCATACTACGATGAATTCAAAAAAGATGTCAACAAAGATGTAGTGGGTGCACAGGGCAATCTGAGCGGGATTAATCCGGCAAGCATACACAAGTACGAGACGCGCTGGGGAAGAAAACCGGAGATAGCGGTGATCGGCGTCTACGGCATGATTATGACTGGCGAGAGTTCTCCGCCTTCTCCTTTTCCGATTCCATTTTTGGGAAGCGGCAGGACGAGCGGCTCAGAGACGGTTGTCAAGCAAATCAGGGCTGCGGCGGCAAATAGCGATATAAAAGCGATCGTTCTGAGAGTAAACAGCGGTGGCGGATCAGCTCTCGCTTCTGATGAAATCTATAATGCGATCAAAGAGGCGCACGCGAAAAAGCCGGTCGTGGCATCGTTTGGGAACATGGCCGCGAGCGGAGGGTATTATGTCGCGGCGGATGTCCGGAGAATATTTGCGGAACCAGCGACCCTCACTGGGAGCATCGGAGTCGTAATAGCTTTTCCTGTGCTGACGGACTTCATTGAGAAAGACCTCGGCGGGAATGTTGAGAAGTACCGCGCCGGTGAGTATTCCGATTTACTCTCTCCGTTTCATCGTTGGAATCAAACTGATTTGAAATATGTGGATGAATATTTGAATGAAGTCTATATGGACTTCAAGACGAAAGTTGCCGAAGGAAGGAAACTGAGTCTCGGCCGTGTCGAAGAATTGGCGCAGGGAAAAGTTTATACCGGCACACAGGCGAAAACTGATGGTCTTATTGACGAGTACGGAGGGCTGGACAAGGCGATCCAGTATGCCGCAGATGCTGCAGGGATATATGACGGTTATCAAATAAGAATGTTTACAGTCCCAGGATTTGGATTAGGTAGTTTTCTTAACTTAGGATTTGAAATTTTGGGGAGGCTTTCAGATTAAATACAGTGCGAGCAATTTCTATTTTCTATTGAACAAACCACCCCGCAGAGAGTCCGCCGAAAGCGGATGGGCTACGAGAAGCCCGGCCGAAAAGTTCAAACACTGAGACACTTGAGATAAGAAATCCCCCTTTGTCCCCCTTTTTCAAAGGGGGATTTCCGAAGGATCCTTTGGACAGGGGGCTTCGTATCCGTCCGTGATTCATGGACGGATGGTGATATTTTTTTCGACGAGGTTTTCGACCAAGTTTATAGGTATTTAAATATTCCTCCTCCCTAACTCGGACGAGCCGGAACCAAAAGACGCTACAAATTCTGAACTCTAAATCCGAAATCCTAAACAAATACAAATGGCAAAAGTCCAAAATTTCTAAACTTCTCTACGAGGTCGTAGACCTCTTTTGTTTCTTTTTCCACGTTTTGAGCATTTGGATTTCTGACGTTTGAATTTGTTTAGAGTTTGGTGCTTAGACTCTTATCAGTGCATTTTGTGTAATAAAAGCAAAGAATTTTTGAAACACATAGGCACATAGAGCATATAGGAATAGAGGTAAGATTTTTTCTATGTTTCCTATGTGTCTATGTGTTTCAGTTTTGGTTTCGGCTATGCCGAGTTAGGATTTAGAATTTTCTTTCCATCTTGCGCAAAACTTCGGGATTAAGACACTACCCGGTCCGCCTTCTCGCGATCCCCTTTCATACGCCGTTCCTGGGAATACCAGTCGCGCCAGATCAACTTGTGGACTCCTACCCATCGAGGGATGCTGTTGAGCACCGGTACAAATGGCAGGAAGAGCATTAGTATGAAGATCACCCCCATGATCGCACCGGCCATGATGTCGCCATTCGCAGAAGTTGACATCGGTGGAATCTGATAGAGGAAAGCATAGGGCCACAACCACCATGCACCGGGATAGGGGCCTGTCTCATGGGTAATTCCCCACTGTTCTGAGAGCATGTCCAGTTTCTTTGCCACATCATGGTACACGTCCTGTTCAAAGAACAGCAGCGATCTAGTGAAGTCGAGTGTAAAAGGAAG
>JAMCQL010000049.1 GCA_023381615.1 Bacteroidota bacterium | reverse complement strand
TCCAGAAATACTGTATTTCCCGCACTCGATCTCCTCTACTACCTTTCGTCTGAATGCCTCGCTGTATCGTATACATCTCGTTCTCTCCATAGGTTATTAACTCCTTATGTGGATAACTCCTCCACATTCTTTGAAGTGTCAACCTATTTCAGGACAAGACAAAAACATCGCGATTACCTCTACTTTACCTCGCAGGCCGGAGATATTAACCGTCTTGCTCTCCTGATTTCTCCATTTCGATTCGGTCTGATAGATGGAATTGCCGCTCAGTTCGGAAGAAGTGGCGTTCGTCATGACACAGCATGAATCATTCTGATCGTGAGATGTTTCCTTTGCTACGACATTCTGGACCAAATTTGACTTTGCGTCGTGGTTTTTGTTAAAGAGCAGGTTTGCTTCGAAAGCCGCGATGAGAGCCACTGCAGCTAACAGAAGTAGAAACAGTTTTTTCATCTTTTCACCTCCACATTTTCATTTACACTTTTTGCGCATCTAAACCCAAGGTTGGGGAGACAATAGTCTGCTTTGAGAGTGCTGCGGAATGCATAACGCAAGAATGCCGAGTAGTTGGAAGGATCGGTGAAATCGACGGATGCTCCGCCGCACGATAGAATCGATGACGAGGTACCGGTGCCTTTTGAATTATCATCAAGCAAAACGCTGTTGAAGTCTTCGACCCATTCCCAGACTTTTCCTAACGAATTTCTTAGCTCATCTTTCTTGTTGACAGGCAGATAAATTCCGGCTGCAGAGCGCTCTGGCTTTCTTCTGTCCCAATCTTTCGTCTCTCTGTTCAGCATATCTTCATCGGTTCCATGTTTGAAAGTCTGCCTAGCAGCATATTCCCACTCGTCAATAGTCGGAAGTTGTTTGTCTGTCCATTTACAGTATGCCCGCGCTGCGAACCATGAAACATAAATAACCGGACTCGATGGATTGGCGTTGTTGCCGAGTGTCAGATCTCCGGTCCAATTTCTTAGGGGTATCTCGAAAAACCCCAAAATATTTTTCACCGCAAAGGCGCGAAGTCGCAGAGTATCTTTTTTATAATTTTTTCTCAGCGTCTTTGCGTCTCCGCGGTGAAACAAATTAGTTTTTAGAGATGCCCTTAGATAATTTTTATCCGCAAAGATCGGCTTGACCCGTGACCTTCGCCATTCTTGATTTGCCTTCACGAATTTCAGGAATTCGCCGTTTGTGACGGGCGAGGCGTCAAGATAGAAGGAATTTACAACGACTTTTGTTTTTGTGCCGTTTTCTTTTGAGAATGGGATGTAACTACCACCTCTGATGTAAATCATCTTATTGGACGATAAGGGCTGGGAGGGAAGATGGTTCTGGCCAAGAGCAACACTTGAGAAAAACAAAAGGGCCAGAGCTACCCGTTCGCAGACAGACCGCAGGATACTGTCCACCGGAGCCTGAGGATGGACAGGCTCGCCGAGGTGAGATCCTACGGAGGGTTGAAGCGGCCCCATCTGTTACTTACTCTTGTTCAGCGAGAGCAATTTGCCGTTTCTGATTCTCGCGACCTCCTCAGGAGCAACGGCGCTCATCTTATTGCCGAAACTGATTCGGACAAATGTTAAAACTTCAGCAATTTGCCGATCGTTTAAAGGTTGAGGTGGCATCGTGTTGTTGAAACTATCGCCGTTCACGACGAGTGGTCCTGAATGTCCGTGCAGCACGAAATCGATTGCTCTATCCTTATTGTTTCTCAAGAAATCCGAACCGGCGAGCGGGGGAAAGACGTTCGGTATTCCTTTCCCATTCGCCTGATGACATGCTATGCAAGTCCGTCCGAAAATTTGCTCGCCTGTCTCGGCAGTCGCCACGGTGGTTTGCTGGTCCTCTTCGTTTTGTGATTCTGTGGTTCGTTGTTCTGGCGAATCGTTACCGGTGCTGTTGAAGGACTGTTGACCGAGATAAATTTCGTCTGCTTGTTTACCGGAGTAGACCAAGGGATTGTTTTGCCCTGTCACAACCAACTGTCCGACGGCTCCTTTGTTAAATGCCCGGAAGATGGAATGGTCGACTATGCTGTAAGTTCCAGGAACCTCAGCTTTGAATTCTGCGATTGCGGCACCGCCAGCCGGGATTAAAGTTGTTTGGATATCATGTTCTGTTATAGTTGAACCTCCTTCTCCATAGACTTTGTCGAATACTTCTCCGATCACGTGAAATGAAGAAATTAAGTTGGGGCCGATGTTGCCAACGTAAAGCCGAATTTTTTGGCCGACTTCTGTCGTCAGTGCATTTTTGCCGACAAGCGATCCAACGGAACCGTTGAATACGACGTATGTCGGTCTTTCATCGAGTGCTTTTTGCAGGTCGAATTGCTGTAAACCCGGATCGCCGTACGAACCCGTGGTATAAAACTCGCTTTGCATTATGTAGTATTCTTTGTCAACAGGAGGGAATCCCTCTTTGGGTTGAACGAGGATCAAACCGTACATTCCGTTTGCGATGTGCATCGGGACTGGAGGAGTGGCGCAATGGTAAATGAATAATCCCGGGTGCAAAGCTTTGAACGAAAAAACCGATGTGTGCCCCGGCGGAGTGATGGAAGATGCCGCACCTCCTCCAGGGCCTATGACAGCGTGAAGATCTATGTTATGTGCCATCATGTTGGATGGATCATTACTTAGATGAATCTCGATAAGATCGCCTTCTCTTACGCGAATCATTGGTCCGGGGACTGTGCCGTTGAATGTCCAGAATTGATATTGGACGCCATCAGCAAGTCGGCCGATGACTTCTTTGGTGACAAGATGAACGATCACTTTAGTCGGATGTGTTCGTGTTATCAACGGCGGTACGTTTGGCGCTGTGGTGAGCATCGCTTCTTCGGAGCCTTCGACTTCGTTTGAGTAACCGACTCTACACCCTGAATTGATTAGTACTGAAGTTGCAACTAACACAACGATTGCGACTGAAGACGCTGTCGCAAAGATCTTAATCCGCTTTTTCATTGTATGATCTCCTTTTCAAGAGTCCAAGGTATTGAATTGGAAATCTGCTCCTTGGTCGACACTTTATGTTTTTTTGTAATTTCGGAGTAATAGCTCCGCTTTATTGACAAAAAATTTGATGCTTCTGTCGTAAGTGATTTGAGGCGGCTTAAATGTCTCTGTTTGGGCTTATTCATAATATCAGACTTTTTAGTCTTAATATATTAGTTCCGAAATAATCTGTCAAGTCCGAAATTGAGGGAGGACTTAAAAAGGGATTAAGATGATCCGTTTCGACTTTTGAAATGAGCAAAGCAAAAACGCCGGCTTGCGCCGGCGCTTTTGTCCCCGAACTGATAAATACCCCCGATCACTTTATGAGAATCATCTTCTTAGTCTGCGTGAAACCAGGCGTTGCCAGTCTGTACAAATAAACACCGCTGCTTAGATTATCCCCGTTGAACACTACCTTATGTTCGCCGGCATTCATCTTTTGATTATCGATGAGAGTGCTGACGACTGAACCGAGTATGTCATAGACTTTCAAAGTAACAACGGCATTCTTCGGGATTTGGAATTCGATTTCTGTTGTCGGATTGAAAGGATTCGGATAGTTTTGAAGCAGCGAGAAGTGGAGCGGCACCTCCGGCGGTTTTTGAAGTATGCCGGTAACAATAAACGTTGCTTTTGCAATCGCGTCGTTCAAAAGTGCGACAGAGTAATTGTGATTATGGAAGCCGCCGCTTTCATCGTTTTCAGACGCCGTGGTGTTTTGAATTGCTTCAGCAAGGTATGCGTTCTTCAGAGAATCGCTCGAGTGTTTGGCAACAAACGTGTCTGCGAGGGCTATCTTGGCTTCTGCGGTTGAATCGAGTTGTGCAAACTGATTTTTCCAAGAAGTTACGACCGCCATGGCAGAATCCGCAGCCATTGTTGAGTGGCAGGTCGTGCAGCTTGCAGTCGTTGTTCCGTCGGGTTCTTTGATGAAGACAGACCAGCTGTGTCCGCCGTACATTTTGGAATTCGTACCGTCAATGTTCGACTTGTACATGTGGCAGTCGATGCAAGTCGGTTGGCCCTGCATGGTTACTTGCGACTGAACTCCTGTTCCACCTTCGCCGCGCAAGAAATTGTAACTGATATGATCAGTGCCTGCGAAGCGAAGATTGCCGTGGCATTGTCCGCAAAGCGAATCGGGAGAATTCATAACCTGATATTGACCGGTAGACGAGTTGAAATATGATGGTGTGCCGGGATTATGCGGATCGTGGCAGGCGTTGCAAGCGACATTTGGGAAGTTTGCTGTGTCTTGCGGAACAGTAGATGCGGTGATCATCCCGCCGGAAGTCGTGAAGAAATTCGACAGGGCCTGTGCCTCGCTGATCACGGAAGGTCCACTGCTCGTTTGCACAACGACAGAAGTCGGTGCATGACAGCCGATGCAATCTTCTTGGCTGACAATCTGAAGTGGTGTCATCCCGGTATCGTTTGCCGCAAGTTCGCCCGCCACGTCGCTTTGTCCGCGATGGCTGTGTCTGCTCATTAGCCATGCATCGTAAGTGCGATGGTCGGTACCGGCGAAGTGCAAACTGCCGTGACATTGTCCGCAGAGAACGGACGCCTTTTGCGTGGTATCATACTTTGCAGTCTGCGAATTGAACGCGGAAAGAACGGGCATTGTTGACGGATGATTTGGCGGCACGTTATGACAAGTCGTGCAATAAACATTAGGCCACTGTGATGAATGGGTGGTATCAGTGCCGCTGGTGTATTTACCATTTGCATCGGTAGTGAAGAAGTATCCCATGGCTTGTGTTTCTGTCATTCCTCCATTTACGGTAACTGCAAGCGGCGAATGACAAGCAACGCAGTCCTCAGCCTGAGAACCATTGATAACGGAATCCGGACTTTGACCTGCCCAGTTCACGGCAAGTTCGCCCGCCACGTCGGTTTGCGTGTTGGCGTGGCGGCTCGACAACCATTTCGTGTTTTCAGTTAAATGACATTGCTTACAGTTCAGCGTCGATTGCGCAAAGGAGTTGACGCTTAGAAATGTCAGGAGCGAGAAAATAATTGCCGGAAGGATTAGTTTTGGTATTATTG
This sequence comes from Bacteroidota bacterium, assembly GCA_023381615.1. GTDB lineage: Bacteria > Bacteroidota > Ignavibacteria > Kryptoniales > JAKASW01 > JAKASW01. The sequence continues at coordinate 6,889 of JAMCQL010000049.1, read as the reverse complement.
ATTTCATGTTGGCATCTCCAATTTTGGTTGCTGGATGACGTTGTGTTTCCAGTTGGTTCAGTAACACTTTGCTCAATAGCCGTGCCAGCAATCTTTCCCGAACCTTGGTATCAAGCGAAATCAAGGATTCGTTTTTGAGCTGTTTTGATAATAAGTTCTTCTTTAATTGGGGAATCTTTTCCCGTGTCCATTGAAATCTACTTGAACGGATGTAGAATGAGCATAAGTGATGTCCCCAATGGGTCAGAATTCTTTGAGAATTTGGGAGATGCTTGATCTTGGTTTCTTGAGTTTTGGCGGGAACGCTGAAGACGAGAGAGCTTGTCTTTCGAGAAGTGGAAAACAAATCTTGTCGCTTGTATCCGTCGGCTTGCGGTAGTCGGCATGAGTGCCGCTGAAAAAGAAGAATCGCTGATGTAATGAACATTCACGGCAAAATGCTGAACGTATGTCCCGTTGTCGCCAAGCGGTTTTAATCCGAACGATTTGAATCTTTCGGCGATGAATTTCGCCGCCATCTTCTGACCCGGTTCTGTTGTCTCTCGTCCTTGGAGCGAGTCCGAGGCAAGAAAGATCAAAGTTGATTTTATGTCTCTCAAGTTGATGAGGCGTGCGGCTTTGACGCCGGCTGTTTCGTACTCGGCATTTGTTTTATTCCCAATACCGTGGGGATCGGAAAACGCAAAAGTCCCGAGGGCTGCGAGTGCGAGAAGATAACGGCGAAATTTCATTCGGCTTCCATTACTTTTTTTGTTTGTCGATGGCTTCAACTGCACACACCGCTGCGATGTTGACGATCGCGTCCACGTCGCAGCCTTGTTGGAGTACGTGGACCGGTTTCTTCATTCCCATTAAGATTGGTCCGAGCAGATCAGCGCCGCCAATTTTTCCCATGAGCTTGTAAGCAATGTTTCCAGCATTCAAGTCGGGGAAAATGAGTGTGTTTGCGCCATTTCTGAGGCTCGAAAACGGATAGACTTCTTCGAGCACGTCGGGAGAAAGCGCCACATCCGCTTGTACTTCGCCGTCGATTGTCAATTCAGGAGCGAGCCTGTGGGCGATTTCCACGGCTTCTTGCACTTTGAGCGACTGCGGAAGCCTTGTGTTTCCGAAATTGCTGAACGAAAGCATTGCGATTTTCGGAGTTATGTTGAACCGCTTCACGACTTCTGCGGTCATGATCGCGATCTCAGCGAGTTCTTCGGCTGTCGGGTCAATGTTCACTGTTGTATCGGCGAAGAAATAACTTTCGCGCTTCGTCATAACAATGTAAAGTCCCGCAACTCTTTTTCTTCCTTCGGCAATTCCGATAACTTGCAGCGCCGGCCGGATAGTGTTCGGGTAAGATTGAGTCAAACCCGAAACAAGCCCGTCCGCGTCGCCCATGTGTACCATCATAGCGCCTAGATAATTCGGTCTCTCGACAAATCTTCCTGCTTCGGCGCGTGTCATTCCTTTTCTATGGCGCATCTGGAATAACTTTTCTACGTACTCTTCCTTCTTTTCGAATTGTGATGGATCGATTATTTCCACTCCCTCCATATCGATTTTGAACTCATGCGCTTTCATTTCGATATGCGACTTCCTGCCGAGCAAAACGGGCTTGGCAATCTCTTCGTCCACGATAAGCTGCGCTGCGTGAAGTATTTTTGTTTCCTCGCCTTCGGGAAATACAATTCGCTTTCCGCTTCGCTGTGATTTTGTTATTGCAGTTCTCACGATCTCGCGCGTAATTCCCATTCTTTCTTCGAGCTGATATACATACTTGTTCCAGTCGTCGATCTTAATTCTTGCAACGCCGCTCTCAATTGCCGCTTTTGCAACCGCAGGCGCGACCCACGTTATCACTCTCGGATCAAATGGTTTCGGAATGATGTAATCTTTTCCAAACTCAAGCTCGATGCCGCCGTAAGCTCTCTTCACGGAATCCGGCACCGGTTCTTTTGCCAGCGTGGCGAGCGCCTTCACGGCGGCGATTTTCATCTCTTCGTTGATCGAACGTGCACGGACATCGAGCGCACCTCTGAAAATAAACGGAAAACCTAAAACGTTGTTAACTTGGTTTGGATAATCACTTCTGCCGGTAGCCATGATGACATCTCCGCGCGCTTCAGTTGCTTCCTCGTATGTAATCTCGGGATCCGGATTTGCCATCGCAAAGACTATCGGATTTGCCGCCATCGAACGGACCATCTCTTTCGTTACCACATTTGCAACGGAAAGTCCGACGAACACGTCTGCTCCGACCATAGCTTGCGCAAGCGTGCGAAGTTCAGTCTTCCGTGCGAACTGTTCTTTGTAAGGATTCATGTCAATTGGTCTGTCTTTATAAATGACTCCTTTGGAATCGCACATGATTATGTTTTCTAATTTGGCACCTAACTTGAGGTAAAGTTTCGTGCAGGCGATCGCCGCGGCGCCGGCTCCATTCACCACGATCTTGACTTTCGAAACGTCTTTCTTGGCAACTTCGAGCGCGTTTAGCAGCGCGGCTGAACTGATTATCGCGGTGCCATGTTGATCATCATGGAACACCGGAATGTTCATCGTCTCCTTTAATTTTTCTTCAACGTAAAAGCAGTCCGGAGCTTTAATATCCTCGAGGTTGATTCCGCCGAAGGTTGGTTCGAGCGCTTTTGCAACCGCAACAATTTCTTCAGGCGTCTTCGCATTGATCTCGATGTCGAAAACGTCGATGTCCGCGAATCGTTTGAACAATACTCCTTTGCCTTCCATTACAGGTTTCCCTGCAAGCGGTCCGATGTTGCCGAGTCCAAGCACGGCAGTACCGTTCGAAAGCACGGCAACTAAATTACCTTTCGATGTGTATTCATAAACAGCATCCGGATCCTTATCGATGACTCTGCAGACCTCAGCGACTCCCGGTGTGTACGCCAGAGACAGATCGCGTTGTGTTACGCATGGTTTTGTGGATACAACTTCAATTTTTCCTCTTCTACCACCTGAGTGGTATTGGAGAGCATCTTCAATACGGATTTTCATTTGATACTCCTTTTTAAGTCTCGCAAGCCCGACCACCTCGATTTAACGGGGCGCTCGTGTTCCTGATTTTAATTGACACTGTGATGAAAAGTTAGTCAGATGAACTTGAAAGTTCAAAGCAGTAGTTCGCAGGGACCTATTGGGAAAGGTTTTTCTGGAGGGAGGTTCTGGTCATTATTTAGGAAAGCCCGGAAGCATACAAGTGCTCCCGGGCTTCGTTCATTGCAATGGTTTACTTAACCAACATGAGCTTCTTAACCGACGTGTATTTTCCAGCTGTCAGTCTGTAGAAATAGACACCGCTCGGCAATTGACTCGTAGCGTCAAACGTAGCATAGTGGTAGCCCGCCTGCTGGTTGCCCTCCACAAGCGCCATCACTTCACGACCAAGCATGTCATAGACCTTGAGCGTAACGTAGCTGTCCTTTGGCAGCCCATAAGAAATTGTCGTTGTTGGATTAAATGGATTCGGATAGTTTTGGAACAACCCGAAGTCTGCTGGAACAAGCGTAGCTGTTTGTGCTCCGTTGAGTTGGACTGATTTGGCTAAGATGCTGTTACCCCCTGGGCTGTACACCTTGCCTAAGTACAGTTTGCAGCCAGTCGTATCTGAAACGTTGAGTCGCAGGTACACGTTGCTAGCAGCGAGCATTCTCATGTCCACGGTTCCGCTGTCTTCCAAAACAGGGGCACTCTGGTTACCTGCAGAGAGCAGCTGCCATTTCGCCATCTGTTTCCCTGACGCTGCATCATATGCGACCATGTCCACCGCGAAGGTCTTCACCTGGCTCCGTGTCAGGTTCTTCAACCTGGATACAACCCTGTAAGCGGCGACCGAGCCTGCGCCAAGTCCGATGTCGCCAGTCCTGAGGCTGTTCAGAAGTTGCGAGTTTGATTGAAAACCTACCGTGTCGGGTATATTCTGAAATTGCACGCTCTGTTGCACGGTTCCGGATTGCATTGAGAGCGAGCGGAAATCTATTATCACGTCCCCGCTGTCGAAGTGAGCTATCAGGCGCTCAGTCGGTTGAAAGTCGGGATTAAGAGAAGATGAATTTGACCCACGGTCAGGCATCCGAGGTGTATTCACCTCGCCTGCCTTACTGAGGAGCAAAGGATTTGCTGCCGGTGGCGCTCCGGAGATAGACTCAGTAGTTAGATATACAGCGAATGGAGAAGACGATCCCGTTGTGTAGGTGAGTTTCTCTGTACCTGGAGCATTCCCGAGGCTTAAAGATGGGTACTCTCCGCTTCCTGTTGCTGGCAGGAAATCCGACCAGCTTCCACTCGTGTATTCTGCTTTGTAAATACTCGAAGATGTTCCATAATCATTCTGGAATGCGATACTGAGGTTCGTCGTGCCGGAGTAAGTTGCGAGGCTTGGCCGGATATAGTAGTCAGCCTTTTCGAAATAAGTGAAGCTGCCCCAGCTGCTGAATCCTCGTTGTCGTACAACAATATCGCGGGACTCCAACGCGACCCCCGTGTATGCGTCATAGGCGACAGTAGTAACATTGTCATCACACACTATGACGGGATTTTGATGATCGGAGAGACCATCTCCGCTCGAAACGTTCTCTGCACTTCCCATTGACAAACTGTTCTCACCCGAAACAAGGATCGGCTTGTAGTAGATCGCATCCCCGTCTTTGTAGGCAACATAGAAAGTTGCAGCTGTATTATTGTTGTAATCGCGAGTAATCGAAGGTACTACCGCGCTGGAACTTGTACCCAGAGAATAGGTGCTTCCGAACACTCCATTCTGCAGGTTATATATTCTTACATACAGCCCTGAGTTACACCAGACAAAAGTGTAGAAGTCTTCGTCTGCTTTCGAACTGTAAGCCGCGGCCACGACGGGAGTAAGAGGTGGCGGTGGTCCGAAATTCGGCCCATATGCAGACCCAACGAACTTTTCAGTGGACCATCCGGCTGAAGTTTTAATGCGCATCTTTGCGTCCGTCTCATTGGAGTTGATCGTCTCCTCATATGCCACAATGACATTCCCATTCCTGTCCACTGCCACGCTGGGGTTGCTAGATTGGCCTGTTCCGTCGCTTACAAGTTGCTCAGCACTCCAATTGGTTCCGTCCGTTGACTCTGTGTACCATATATCGCCTGCGGACTCGTAAACGAGATGGTAAGTTCCGTTCGAATCTCTAACAATCTTTCGTTGACTGTTGCTGCTTGTAGCAGAAGAAACGCTAGAGATCAGATTGCCTTTCACCTTTGCAGTAATGGTCGCGCTGCTGCTGGTGAACTCGACGCCTGTCTGGTTAGCGGTGGAGTTTTGTATGTTTGCCCCGCTCGCTGTCCAGTTTACCAAATACAACGCATGGTTTGTTCCGCCGAGGGAAATCGATTGCGGGGGGAAGCCGACAGTGTAGTGGGGCTGATCCCAATAAGGGTAATCTCCTTGGTTCGTGAACACTCCACCGGTTCCCTGGTTGTACGCTCCGGTCATGGGACTGCTGGTTTGCGTAATAGGGATTGCTGCCTGCGTAAAGTTATTGCCCTGCGAGCCGTTCGAGTTAAAGTACCATGGATCATTTAGCTGTAACTGCAAGCTGCTTATGTTCGCACCGTCTATTGAAGAGGCAGTGAGGGTTACGGGGTTGAGAGGAAGAAAATATGCGGTTTCGGTTTCACCAGGGGTGCCATTCACTGTAAAGCTATTGTTCAGTAAATATGACGAGTTGACCGCGTCCCAATTATTGTGTTTGGCTAGTGGCACACTATTTACGTTGGTAAACCGGTCTTGGTTACTCCCGCCCTGAGCCAGCGTAAGTTCGGTGTTGTTCGAATTAGGTTCAAAACCCACTGATGATCTCGAGCTTACGACCAGAGTAGAGTTAATTTCCAGGGTACCTCCCCCGTCGGAACCGTTGACGGAATTTGTGAATTGCACAGGGGCAAAACGGAAGCTCCCAATCCAGGTCCCCCAGTTCGAAGTGTTCGTCGTAGCATACTCTCCACACAACCAAATCTGGCTGTCGATTTTTCCGTCAAGACAGATACCACTATAATCTCCCCACCTTGACCCATTGTAGTAGTTGTCCCCACCACGGAGAACTTGACTAGACCTCATCGAACCATCAGTCGGTGTGCGATAACTCCACCAGACACCTGCATACTGACTTCCGCTCGATTCGCCAAAGGCGAGCACGATGTCGCCGTATGCGTCCACATATATGTTCGGATCGAAATAGTAGTAGTAGTCTGCTCCATAAACAGCGTCGATGACAGCGATGTTTGAACTGACATCGATCTTCTCATACTGGATTGCCGACACATTGCCGCTTCCCCAGTCATGCTGAGTCGTGAATGCGGTATAAAGATAACCGTTTCTATAGACGGCATCTTGGGTGCGAGTGCCAACCGAAGTTACGCTTATGAGATTTGTGGTACCTTCCTGTTTGGCATCAGGTGGCTCATAGTAGCCCCCGACTTGAATGGTAGCTTGTTGCGTTAAGGTCGGATTGGAACTTGGATTATCTATTCTCCAAAGCGTCACCGAGCTTCCGCTGTGCCAATGTGTATCGATAAGATAGAATCCGCTTGACGTCCCAAATTGATGCACAGGCTTCACAGTGAAGGACTTAAGACCATCTGCATCAGTCATTCCCCAGAAATCCGTGTACGTAAGTGACTGTCCAGAATAAAGCTGGGACTTGTTGAAAATACGAACCTTGGCATACGAAGACCCACCTGAATACAAATCTTTGTATTGGTTGGATGTGACATAGACACAGTTCGGATGGTGATGTCCGTAACTTTGTGTAAAAATTAGGAGGTGCCGCTCCAGTCGGTTAAAATTGTAATTGAGTAAAAGACAAAATAGCCGACAAAAGAAAGGAGACAGCACCTGTGGAAAAGAAGATAAGAG
>JAMCQL010000006.1 GCA_023381615.1 Bacteroidota bacterium | reverse complement strand
AGAATGCCGATGTGAAGTACTCGAATCTTTCTTCCGTATGAATCCTGATCACGCCCGCCCTAACCAGATTCACTAGAGTTCTTGAAGCCCGCCTTTCGCTGATGTTCACGAGCTTTGCGTATTCTTTCACCGTTATACGTCCGTTTTCCTCGAGATGCTTGAACAGCCGCCGCTCGTTTTCACCGATGATGATCGAAAGCGGTTCGCTGTCCGGACTTTCACTTTCCAGAATTTTCACGACTTCCCTGCTCGCAATCACGCTCTTATCGTTAATCCTTATATAAACCTTCGCATCTCTTGAAACTACATCGCCATAATTCTGAAGTCTATGCGGCTTCTCCTGGCTTTCCTCAACGATGGCAACAACTATATCTTTCCTGTTGAGTTCGATAACCTGAACGATCGGCTCGATCGGCGGTTCGCAGTACTCCCGTGCCGCTTCGTATATCAGATCGATTTCGGATTTCTCGCTCTCGACTCCGAAGATTGTCCCGTCGTCGTCCACGCCGAAAAGAATCATTCCGCCTTTTGTGTTTGCGAACGCGATGAGCTCTTTCGCGATTTTCTCGACCGAACTGAACTGGCGTTTGAATTCGATCTTGAAATTTTCTCCCTCGGAAATAAGTGCTTTGAGTTCAGTAATATCCATTCACCAACCTCGCGCCTCCATCCTGATGAGAATAACGCTCGTCCTGAACGACACAAACTGCGAACTCGAATTCGGCGAATGCCTTATCGGACTTGGAATGATCGCCGCGAGTCTTGCCGCCTGATCGCGGGAAAGCTGTGACGCCGGTTCGCCGAAATAAATTCTGCTCGCCGCCTCGACTCCGAAAATTCCGCGGCCGAATTCTATATCATTGAGATATAACTCCATTATTCGATCCTTCGAGAGATAATGTTCAAGCATGTACGCTGCAATCACCTCGTTCAACTTCGTAAACGGATCGCGGCTCGTTGAATACCACAGATTCTTTGCAAGCTGCATTGTAATCGTGCTTGAACCCCGGACGATCTTTTTCTCTTTCCAATCTTCCTCGAGCGATTGTTCGACTTCATACCAATCAACACCGTGATTCTCGTAAAATGTTCCGTCTTCGCCGACTACCACAGCGTGTACCATCGCATCCGAAATCCCGGATAAAGGAACATACGTCTGGTGGATCTTGTACGGTTGTCGCTTTGCTCTCGCCTGCCTGATTCTCTCTTTCATGACCGCCGTCAATTTCGGATTCTCCGTCCGCAGACTCGCCACAGTCCACGGGAACGGCAGCATCACTATTTCAATTATTAAGAACGCTAGAATCAAGCCCAAGAAGACTTTTTTCACTGTCAGCCCTCCCAGCAGAGGCTTTGCTTCGTCGCTCATCTACAAGAATCTATAAACCTTTGCAGAATCTGATTCGCAATCGCCCGGAATCATTTCATCTCTCGTTTTTGTGAATCGAGATAACTCTGCAAGATTATCTGCGAAGCCATGCGGTCAAGATTGCCTTTCTTCTGCCTTTCCTTTTTCTTTACGCCAAGTTCGATCTGCGTTCTTTGCGCAATCGTGGTTGTGAATCTCTCGTCCCACTCGACGACTTCCATTTTTCCGCCGGACACTTGGAATAATTTATCTCTCAGCTTTTGCGCAAATTTTGCCGCCGCGATCGCGGAGTCTCCTTCTTGGCCGCTGAGTTTCAGCGGTTTTCCGACCACAATTTTTACTATTGACATCTTTTTCACAATGTCCGCAATCCTATTCAGAAGGCTTGCATCGTTTGGAAGCGTGTCGATTCCCTGCGCAATTATTCCCATCGGATCGCTCATCGCGATTCCAACGCGCTTCAAACCGAAATCAATTCCAAGCACGCGTTTATTTTCAAGCATTTTATACCTGTCCGGAGGATCCTGCGGACATTCTGTCGACGCGCGTAACGCCGTCGATCTTTTTCAATTTGTCAATCAAACGGTTCAAATGTTCTTTGTCCTTCACATATATAATGATCTGACTTTCGAAAATTGCGTTGCGAACTTCTGCGGATACGCTGCGGATGTTCGTGTTCTGATAACTTGAAACAGCGTGAGTGAGTTCAGTCAGGATTCCAGGCCTGTCCATTCCCGAAACGGAAACTCCCGCGACGTACAGTCCGCCGCTTTCGCCGGGCCAGTTCGCATCGACAATTCTTTCCTTTGCAGCGCTTGCCATTCTTGAAAGGTTCGCGCAGTTTCTCCTGTGCACTTTTATTCCTTCGCCGGTCGTTACGAAACCGACTATCTCATCCCCTGGAATTGGGTTGCAGCATTTAGCATAAGAAATTTTCCAGTCCGTCCGCGAGCCGTCGACGACGATTCCCTCCGACGCCTTCCGCGCGATCTCGACAAATGTGTGAACCGGCTTCGCGCTTTCGGTCGTTTCTTTCGCGCTCTTCTGCTGTGTCAGCCGCGCAATGATCCTCTCCGGCTCGATCTCTTCTTCGGATATTGCAGCGTAAAATCTCTGGGCATTATCATATTTCAAATCATGGATCAGTTTCGCGAAATCATCTTCCGGCAGGGTCAGCTTGTGTTTCTTCAGCCTCTTCGTCCAGATCTCTTCGCCCTCAGCGGCTTTCTTTCTCGTCTCCTCGTTCAGCCAACGCCTGATGTGTGCTTTCGCCTTTCTGGAGACGATGAATTTTTCCCAATCGGGATTGACGTTTTGGTTTGAAGATGTGATGATCTCGATTTGGTCGCCGCTGTTAAGTTTGGTATTCAGCGGTACAATCCTTCCATTTACTTTCGCGCCGACGCAATGGGTCCCGACTTCCGAATGAATCTCAAATGCGAAATCGACCGGAGTCGAACCTTTCGGAAGAATTTGCAGCTCACCTTTCGGAGTGAAAACATAAATTTCATCCTGGTACAGATCGAGTTTGAAACCTTCGAGGAAACTCGTCGCCGCTTCATCGCTGCTCGATGCCGCGGGCTGTTCGAGAATTTCACGCACCCAAGAGATCCATTCGTCTAAATTTCTGTCGTATGCTTTTACGTCTTCTTTGTATTTCCAGTGAGCCGCCACGCCGCGCTCGGCCACTTCGTCCATTTTCTTTGTGCGAATCTGAACTTCGACCATCTTCCCTTCGGGGCCGACGACGGTGGTGTGGATCGACTGGTAGCCGTTTTGCTTTGGCACCGAGATATAATCTTTGAATCGCTCCGGGACAGGCGTATAAATTTCAGAGACGATTCCGTAAACCGAGAAGCATTCGTTCTTGTCTCCGGTATCGAGTATGACTCTCACAGCAAACAGATCGTAAATCTCTTCTATCGGCTTCCCGCGCTTAACCATCTTGTTGTAGATACTGTAGATGTGCTTGGGACGACCGGTTATTTCAAATTTAGACTCTTCGCTCTCCAGCCGTTTCTTTATTGGCTGAATGAATTTTCTTATGTACGCCTCGCGCTCTCTCCGCTTCGCGTTCAGCTTTCTTGAGATGTATTCGTAATCCTGTGAGTTGAGGTGCTTGAACGCAAGATCTTCAAATTCCCACTTCACTTTCGCCAGACCGAATCTGTGTGCGAGCGGAGCGTAAATCTCGAGTGTCTCTTTCGCGATTCGCTGCTGCTTATCGGGCGGCAGGAACGCAAGCGTTCTCATGTTGTGCAGGCGGTCGGCAAATTTCACAAGAATGACGCGCACATCCTTCGCCATCGAGAGGAGCATCTTGCGGTAATTTTCCGCGCGGGTGATGTCGTGGCTCTCTACCGCTCCGGAAATCTTCGTCACGCCGTCAACTATCTCCGCGATTTCATTTCCAAACTCCGCGCGTATCGCTTTTATATCATAAGCGGTGTCTTCCACGACATCGTGAAGAAGCGCGGCAGCCACGGAGATGTCGTCGAGCGGAATTTCCTTCGCGACAACAAGCGCCACTTCATACGGATGAGAGAAATAAGGTTCGCCAGAGGCACGCGGCTTGCCTTTTACGTGCGCATTCCAACTGAATTCAAAAGCGCGCCGGATCAGATTCTCGTCGAACGTGTACAGATTGCTCCGGCACACCTCAAGGAGCCGGTTCAGCTTTTCAACGCTTTTTATATCAGTCAGATACGACATTCTTCAATTTCCTAACAAAAATAACAGTCCGAAGCCATACAAAGTTCTAAATTCAATTTAGTAGCGCGTCCATAATTTCCAAAATCGAAACAGGCGAATTGGAAAATACTTACAAATCGAGTGTACGATGCCGAGCAATGAAACTCGCAGCAAGCTGCAGCGACGAATTATGAATGACTGCGGCGCCCTTTATTTCCGCTTTGGAATTACCCCAACCCCACCTTTTTAAACACATAATATTTCGGAAAATCTATGGCAAGCACGAAGGCGGCGGAAAAGCCGAGGGCCGCAACGACTTGATTCCATGCGAGCGGCGTAACGATCACGCCGTAAATCCCGATGAGTGTAAACACGACTAAGCTTCCCATTGTCGAGGCAAGGAGCGCTTTCCCCGGAATGGAAGTCCAGAAAAAGTTTCTTTCTCGAACGATGAGAACATTGAACTGGCTCGTGAAGATCAGCATCAGCATTACGAAAGTTTGCAATTCTTGATAGTTCAGATGGTAGTAGTTAACTCCCCACAGGATTGCAGCTATTCCCTCCACAACCAGGAGCACGCCGATAAACAGAGAGGCTATCATAATTTTCTTCACATTCCAGTTGTCCGGATCGATCGTGTACTTCACATTGTCTGTAGCGATCGACATCGAAACGAAATCGTTTGCGAACACCAGAAGCAACATTCCGAGAAGCGAGAGCGCCATTTCGTGAATCATGAAAAACCCGACCGTCAGGAGTCCGACAACCTGGATTACCTTTGTGACTTTGTTTATCACCCATGTGAGCATCCGCTGGTAAGTATCCCGACTCCGCTTTACCGCTTCGACGATCACTCTCACTCCCGGCTCCGTCAGGACAACGCTCGCCGAAACTTTGGCGACATCAGTCGAGCTGCTCACGGCAATTCCCATCTCTGCTTGTTTCAACGCTGGCGCATCGTTGACTCCATCGCCAGTCATTCCAACCATGTGACCCCTCGATTGCAGCAGTTTGACGATTCTAAATTTATCCTCGGGATAAATCTCCGCAACGCCGTCGCTCTCGCTGACAGCTTTCATCTTCTCGTCCTCACTCAACGACTCGATTTCCGAAAGGCAAATTATCTTTTCACCGATGCCAACCTGGCGGGAAACCTCCTGCGCAATTGCGATGTTGTCTCCGGTTAGCATCATCGGCTTGATTCCCAAGGCTTTTATTTCTTTGATCATTTGTGCTGAGTCGGGCCTTGGAGGATCTGCCATTAACAGAATTCCGACAAAATCAAGATCGTCAAAATCGCCCTCGACTGATTTTGCAAGTGCTAACGCCCGATAGCCTTTCTGAGAATAACCTTCTACCACTTTCTCAATTTCTTCGGCGGATTTTACATCGAGCCGTTTACACATCCCCCTTATGATTTGAGTTGCTCCCTTCACTACTCGGCAGCGCTTTCCATCTGACTCTACGACAGCTTCGGTCCGCTTGATGGCAGGGTTGAAAGGGGTGTATGAAATCTGTTTCTGCGAATCGGGAGAGATGCCGCTCGTGTTTGCGTAATCGATAATTGCCGTGTCTATCAAATCCATCCCCTCAGTTATCGATGAAAGTGCGGCGTATCTGATCACATCTTCCTTTTTGTAGCCGGAAAATGGGACAGTGTCGATCACAGAGAGCTTATTTTGAGTTATGGTGCCGGTTTTGTCAAGACAGAGGACGCTGATGGATGCGGCATCCTCAATGGAATCGAGTCTCGTCACCAGCACACCCTCTCGTACAAGTTTCACTCCTGTCACCGCTTGAACTATTGTCATGACTGTCGGCAGGGCGACTGGAACTGCACCTATCAGAAAAACCACAATGAAAGTAAGAATGACAATTACACTAAATTTCATGAGGAAGGCGTAAACGGCAACGACGAGTGAGGCTGCAATGCCTACATACATCAAGTATTTGACAATCGCAATTATTATTTCTTCTTGATGTGATTTCGGCTTTGCGATTTTGACAAGCTCTGCCGTCTTGCCAAAATAAGTGTTTGCGCCAGTATTAACGACAAAGCATTTCCCTTCTCCGCGCCGGATGACAGAACCCGAGTAGATTATGTCGGAGTCATGTCGCTCTGCCGGTAGCGACTCGCCCGTCAAAGCCGATTCGTCAACGGAAAGGTCACCGTTGATTATCTTCACATCCGCGGGCGCGATGTCACCGAGTTTTACGACAACCACATCGCCAGGAACAATTTCGCTCGACTCGATAAGTTTCCATTCGCCGTTTCTTAGTACTTTTGCCTTGATTGCGAGCCTTTGTTTCAAAAGTTCAACCGCTTTTTGAGAGCCGCGCGATTGCATGAAACCGATGCTCGCGTTAATTGTTAGCAGCGCAAAGATTATGATTCCCTCGGGCTTGTGGCCAAGCAGGATTGAAAGTACCATCGCGAGCTCGAGCAGCCAGGGCATCGGACCCCAATATCTGCGGAAGAATTCGAGGAGAGGATTCTTTTTCTTTTCTTTAATTTCATTCCGACCAAAGACGCCGAGTCTCCTTTTGACTTCGACATCGGAAAGACCGTTCTCGACAGCTTCTAAAAATTTAAAAGTGTCTTCAATAGAAATTTTCTTGTAATCAGAGGTGGGTTTTATTTGGGGATCCATTGCTATGCCTTATAAAACTGTTGCTTCGTTACCTTGAATCATTGAGGATTTGAACACTTGGGCCAGTTCGCAGAAAATAAAAAAATCTAAATTCAAAAGCGCATCACAGTTTTAAGTTCAGTCATTAATTTTACGAATTAAGCAACTCAGTTCCAATGCACGTTGTTCGAATCGGCTGTGGCATCGTGAATCCTGCCTTTCGTTCTGAAATGTCTTGTCGATAGTCCCCACACGTGAATATTATCCCACGCTCTGAGAAATTCTGTTGAAAGCTTCATTTCCGATGAGGGAAATCCTTTCAGGTTTTTTCAGCTTACCAAAATTGCCAATTGACTTAAGCGTTTAACCCTGATATATTTCAGACAAATTAGTCCCGTAAGTCCAAGAAATTCACATGAAATACTGAAAGGAGAAAACAATGGCGCGTGAAATTCCGAAAACCGTCGTCGTTGGCACTGCAGTAACGGTAGTTGTCCTGCTTGCCCTTTATCTGCTCACAAAACTTCCGAGCGGCGGTGAAACAGCAAAAGTTCAGTCCGCAGGATCCCGACTTTCCTCGGGACAAGTCTCTTTCACCGGAGGCGACAAATGCGCGACTTGCCACCAACGCGTAACTCCCGACATTGTTTATCAATACGCGACAAGCACAATGGCAAAGTCCGGCGTCAAATGCGAAGACTGCCACATCGTCAACAAGAACAACTCGATGGGACACGACCACGAAGGATTTTTCATTACATCCGAGCCGACTCCCAAGCAATGCGGGAAATGCCACGTCAGGGAGACAGATGAATTTGAGCACAGCCGCCATGCCGGACCGGCATGGATGGCACTCACCGGCTTCGATGATTTCTCACCAGAACAGCAAAAGCTGACCGAAAGCATCCCGGAACTCACCCGCGGGCCGAACGGCATCCCCACAGCAACGAGAAACGCCATCTTCGATATGGAAGGACCGAACGTAACTCCGGCTGCTTGCCAGAGCTGTCATGCAATCGGAAAACCGAACAAGGACGGAAGCATCGGCAATTGCAACAAGTGCCATCTGCGACACGAATTTTCACTCGCGCAAGTCCGTAAACCCGAAGTCTGCGGACAGTGCCACCTCGGCCCGGATCATCCGCAGGAGGAAATCTATAAAGAGTCCGCTCACGGCGTTATGTATGCGACCGAAGGACAAAACTGGAATTGGAACCAGAAGGCGGGACGGTTGACGACGCGCGACATGCCTGCTCCGACTTGCGCGACTTGTCACATGAGCGGCTTCGGAGGCCAAGGAACAACCCACGAAGTCGGAACGCGTCTCACAAAGTTTCTATTTGCCGCCATCTCGACAGACAGACCGAACGGCGAGCAGAATCGCCGCGCGATGCAGGGAATTTGTGCCAACTGCCATTCGCAGCCCTTCATTAAGAAAGTTTATCAGCGAGCCGACAGCGTAACTTCTTTCGTGAATGTAAAAGTCAAAGAAGCGTCCGACATAATCGCGGGACTTATCAAAGACAAAGTGATTACGTCAAAACCATTCGCAACTCAGATCAGCTACGATGCGTTTGACCTGTGGCATTATTACGGCAGGACGGCAAAATTCGCCGCTTACATGCAAGGACCGGATTACGTCCAGTGGCACGGCGTTTATCCGCTCCTAAGACAACTCAACAAGGTAAAAGAAGACGCTGCCAGACTGAGAGCCGAGCATCGAAGCGGAGCGAAGCGATGAACGAAATATCTGTCTTCCATCTGGCGCGCGTGAAATTGCCGATGGAGAAAAACAGACTTTTGCTTCTCCTTGTCGGCGTGAATTTTATTTTTACCGGCCTCGACGTTGCGCTTGCACACGCAGTGAATAATTTCGTGCCATCGTATGAATTGATTCCAATCATCTATGCACCGCTTGGCGCTCTGTCGAGTTTCCTCGTGGCTTTGAACTCGAAACCAAATAGATATATTGTGCTTACCCACATCTTTCTGATGGTCTTGGGAGTCGTAGTCGGCGTGCTCGGAACAGCGTTTCATGCAAACGAAGCTCTGAATCCTCTCGGACAACTCACGTGGATTTGGCTGACTTTCGCTTCACCAATACTTGCACCGCTCGCTTTCGCCGGTATTTCTCTGGTCGGGTTGTATGGAGTCGTCGAGGAGGTCAAGGGACAGCCGGGTCTACTGGAGGTCCCCGGACTTGGAACATTCAAAGCTCCAATCTCCCGCGACAGGCATTTTCTTTGGCTTGTCGGGCTTGGTTTTGCCGCAAGCGCCCTCACTTCGATTATTGACCACGGTCAGTACGGCTATTCATTATATAAGCTAATTCCGATTGTGTATGGACTGTTTGCAATCGGAGTCGTGATTTCTCTGGCTGTCAGCAAAAACTGGTCGTCCGGAGATGAATTGACTTATTTCTGGACAATGATCGCGGCAATAGTCGTTGGCATGCTTGGATTCGCGTTTCACCTGTCCGGCGACTTGGCAGACAACGGCCAACTTAGCCTCGAGAGAATTCTCGTATTTGCGCCGATTCTTGCACCTCTGCTCTACGCAGATTTAGGAGTACTCGGGCTGATTGTCGTGGCTAATGAGGAAAAAAAGTAAAGTTGACAGTACTTACTCCAAAAATAATTTCCGTTCACCAAAACCGCCGGAGCCGCACCAGAAACTTAAACTGCTCAATGATGTTAATAGGTATTAGATCTTTTTGCAAACAGATAATCAGAAGAGGAGAAATTTGAAATGACAGAATTGAATGGCAACCAGACAGGTTATGGTCTTCCGCGACTCGGCGAACCCGCGCCAGATTTTGAAGCGGTAACAACTCAAGGGACACTTAGACTTTCTGATTTCAAGGGAAGTTGGTTAATTCTCTTTTCCCATCCCGCCGATTTTACTCCAGTATGCACGACCGAATTCGTGACATTCACGGAAATCTATCCGGAGCTTAAGAAGAGAAATGTCCAACTCCTCGGCTTGAGCATCGATTCGGTTTATTCGCACATCGGATGGATCCGCAACATCGAAGAGAAGTTAGGAGTGAAGGTTCCCTTCCCCATCATAGCGGATCTCAACAAAGAGGTGGCAACTAAGTACGGCATGATAATGCCCGGTGAAAGTAAAACGGAAACCTCCCGATGCGTATTCTTCATCGATCCAGACGGAAAACTTAGAGCCATGATTTACTATCCTCTCACGACCGGAAGGAACATGCAGGAGATACTCCGCGTGGTCGATGCACTTCAAACCACTGACAAGCACCAGGTTGCCACCCCAGCGAACTGGAAGCCGGGGGACAAAGTGATTGTCCCGGCACCGAACACAGCATCAATGGCAGAGCAGCGAGTCAATGACAAGAGCCTCGAGGTGATCGACTGGTACCTCAGCAAGAAAGTACTCTGAGTAATGGCATGCATTAATGCAGACGGCGCGTTGACAGAGGCTGCCACAACTCTAATGAAAGTAATCATCGATCACCATTCACTGGAAGAGGTTGCTTCGATTACCGACATTCCTCTTTACCTTGTCAGAGCAACAGCACGAGATCTGATAGACACCGGGCTTGCCTTTGAAAAGGATGGCTCGTTTTATTTGACAGACCTTGGTTCCGAGAAGCTAAAACAAACTGTTGCTTAGCGTCCCTTTGCTACGGGTAAGCGGACCAGTATTGAACGAAAACGTGGTTCGCTTATCCCATTTGTTCCTTCTCTTCGCTCACTGGTAATATTCGGGCTGATTTTCGTTGTAAACCAAGAGTATGGGCGGAATCCTTCGGAAGCTGGACAAAAGGAGATCGTGAAACGTGGAAAATCTAGCGTGAAATCGTGAATTTATTCCATTCACGTTGACTTTGTTAGCCTCGGTGCCTAAATTAACCAGCGATTTCCCATCCCGAAAGTTTTCGGGACGGGAAGCCGGACATCACAGTGAGCGCCTCTGGCGCTATCCCGCAGAGCGGGAGATGTGAGTTGATCGGCTCTGCCGAGCCTTTGGTGGGACACCGCCGGGGTGGCGGAATTGGTAGACGCGAAGGACTTAAAATCCTTTGGCCCCAAACGGGCCGTGCGGGTTCAAGTCCCGCCCTCGGCACAGTTCGAATCGCTTAGAGGCGATTAGCTTTCGCCTCGGGCGGAGTTTAGAGCGTCCCGATATGGCTTCATCGAATCGGGAAGTAGAGGTTGCCCTTGGCGACTCGTCAAGGCGAGTTGGACGTAAGAGTCGCAAAAACTGGTCTTTTAAATTTTGCTATTGACTTGCACCGGGCGATTAGCTCAGTTGGTTTAGAGCGCTACATTGACATTGTAGAGGTCAGAGGTTCGAATCCTCTATCGCCCACAGACAAGGCTGAGGCCAGTAATTTTTTCTTCGGCCAAGTTAATAAGTTGGGCGATTAGCTTCCGCCTTCGGCGGAGTTTAGAGCGTCGCGATTCAACAAAGTTGAATCAGGGAGGTCGGAGGTTCTGCACCACAGGCGCATCCGCTTTTGGCGGAGAATCCTCTATCGCCCACAAATCGGAGGTTTCTCCGATTTTTTTATTCTAATTCAAAAAGAGTTTATGGTAAAAGCAAAGCTACCGGATAATTCCATACTTGAAGTCGATTCATCCACCCCGGCTATCGAGGTTGCGAAGAGAATCAGCCGCTCTTTGGCAGAAGATGCGTTGGCAGTGAAGATCAACGGGAAAATTTCCGACCTCAACACTCCAATCACCGGCGACTGCGAAGTGAAGTTCCTGACATTCGATGATCCGGAAGGACGCGAAGTCTATTGGCACAGCAGTTCACACTTGATGGCGCATGCCATCTTGTCTCTTTTTCCCGAAGCGAAATTCGGAGTGGGCCCGGCAATAGAAGACGGTTTTTATTACGACATTGATATCAACAAGACTCTGTCTCCCGCGGATCTCGAAGCGATCGAAAAGAAAATGCATGAGCTCGCCGATAACAACGAGCCGTTCGTAAGAAAAGTCGTTCAAAAAGACGAAGCGCTGAAGTTCTTCAAGGAAAAGAAGGATCCTTATAAAGTAGAAATCATCGGCGCCCTAGATGGGACAATAACTTTCTACAGCGAAGGCGAGTTTACCGACCTTTGCCGCGGCCCGCACGCTCCTTCCGCAGGCAAGCTGAAATATTTCAAGCTTCTCGGCACCAGCGGAGCTTACTGGCGCGGCGACAGCAAGAACAAAATGCTTCAGCGGGTTTACGGCGTCTCCTTCCCCAAGAAAAAGATGCTCGACGATCATCTCAAAATGCTCGAGGAAGCAAAGCTTCGCGACCACAGAAGACTTGGACGCGAACTTGAGCTCTTCGTGTTCCACGATATCGCGCCCGGTGCACCGTTCTGGCTGCCAAAAGGGATGGTAATCTTCAGAGAACTCGAGAAATTTATCCGCGAAGAACTTGACAGTCGAGGCTATCTCGAGATTTCAACTCCGATGCTTGTAAAGAAAGATCTGTGGGAGCAATCCGGACACTGGGATCATTACAAGCAAAATATGTTTGTTCTCGATGTGGAAGAGGAGACTTATTCTCTGAAACCGATGAATTGTCCCGAGAGCACTTACGTTTACAAGCACCGGACGAGAAGCTACCGCGATCTCCCGCTGAGGCTTGCCGAGATCGGCAGGCTTCACCGCAACGAAATTTCCGGAGCGCTCGGCGGGATGTTCCGCGTTCGGCAAATAACAATGGATGATGCGCACATTTATCTGCGGCCCGACCAGATTGTAGACGAAATAAATGATTTGATAGATTTCATAAACAAAGTTTATCGCATTTTCAAATTTGAACCGTCTTACAACCTTTCCACCAAGCCGGATGACGCAATGGGCGATCCGAAACTGTGGGAGCAGGCGGAAGCTTCATTGAAAAAAGCGCTGGACAAGAATGGCATTAAGTACGGCCTTAAAGAAAAAGACGGCGCCTTCTACGGACCGAAAATAGACATCCAAATCAAAGATGCCATCGGCAGAGATTGGCAAGTCGCGACAATACAACTCGACTTCGTGATGCTGCCGGAGAGATTTGATTTGACTTACATCGATGCGGACGGCACGGCGAAACGGCCTGTCGCAATCCACCGCGCGATCTTCGGCTCGTTCGAAAGATTTGTTGGAATTCTGACAGAGCACTACGCCGGCGCTTTCCCGACGTGGCTTTCACCTGTTCAAGTCGCCGTCCTTCCGATCACCGACAGCTTCAACGAGTACGGCAAGTCTGTTGTCGATGCGCTTCTTAAAGAGAACGTCCGCGTTGAGCTCGATGACCGCAACGAAAAAGTCGGCTACAAGATCCGCGAATGGGAGACGAGAAAAGTTCCGTACATGCTGGTTGTCGGACAGAAGGAAAAAGACTCCGGCACCGTCTCGATTCGCAAGCACCGCGAAGGCGACAAAGGCGCAACCCAGCTTGCAGAATTTGTTTCGAGTATCAAAAAAGAAATAGTAGAAAAAACTTAGGAGACCGCCTATTAATACACCTAAACTTAGGATCAACAATGAAATCAGAGTCCCGAGCGTCCGCTTGATCGACTCTGATGGCAAGCAGCTTGGGGTTATGACACCACGTGACGCTTTGAAACTTGCAGAGACAAGAGGATTGGACCTGGTTGAAATTGTACCGACATCTAATCCGCCCGTTTGTAAATTGGTCGACTACGGCAAGTACATGTACGAGTTGACCAAGAAAGAAAAAGCGAAACTTAAAGGACAAACCTCCGCCCAGCTCAAAGAGGTCAGGTTTCACCCCAACACCGATGAGCACGACTTCCTTTTCAAGTCGAGACATGCGAAAGAATTTCTCGAACAGGGGCACAAAGTGAAAGGCAGCGTATTCTTCAAGGGCCGAGAGATCACGTACACCGCAATTGGAGAAGAGCTGTTGAACAGGTTTATCGAGTTCCTCTCGGAAGTCGGCAAAGTAGAACAGAAGCCTAAGTTGGAAGGCAAAAATATGGCGGTAATTATCGCTCCCGACAAGTCCAAGAAAAAGTCAGGAGAGCAGAAGCAAAAAGATACAAAGGAGAACTGAAATGCCGAAGACAAAGACAAATCGTGCAATGGCAAAGAGAATAAAAAGGACTGCGAGCGGCAAATATCTTCGCGAAAAAGCCTTCAGAAGCCATATTCTGACTTCGAAGACCAGCAAGAGAAAACGCCAGCTTCGGAAAGCCGCGGTGCTCGACAAGACAGACACGAAGCGCGTCCGCGGGATGCTGAACGAGTAGCGTGACTCTTTAGCCCGATATTGTTATATTTAAAATGATAATGGAGAAATTGTAAAATGCCACGTTCTAGAAATAAGGTAGCATCTCACAGAAGACGCAAAAAGACTCTTGAGTTAGCTAAAGGTTACTGGGGTGCACGCAGTAAAGTACACACTATTGCAAAGCACCACGTTGAGAAAGCACTCCAGCACGCATATAAAGACCGCAGGCGCAAGAAACGCGAGTTTCGCAGCCTGTGGATAGTTCGTATCAATGCGGCAGCCCACGAAAACGGGACAACCTATTCCCGCCTGATCTCGGCACTTGCAAAGAAGGAAGTCACGATAAACAGAAAAGTCATGGCTGACCTTGCTGCGAACAACCCCGAAACGTTCAAGCAAGTCGTCCAATTCGCTTTTAATTAATACAATCTTCCTGCGTTCGGAGAATCGGTTTTTTCTGAAACGCAGGAAGATTTTTTATATCTGAATATTTAAACTGTTCAACCGCAAAGTTTTTTCTCCGTGATCTCTGTGCCTCCGTGGTTGAATCAAAACACGGAGATACAGAGCAAAAATGAGTTGAAAAATGCTTGGTGAAATTGAAAAGCTGAAAGCGGAAGCAACAGCATCTCTGAATCAAATTAGGACTTCAGACGATGCAGAAAATTTCAGACTCAAATATCTTTCACGAAAAGGATCACTTGCACAGCTCTTCGAAAAGCTGAAAGACGTTCCGAAAGATGAGAAACCAGCGATAGGAAAATTGCTAAACGAACTGCGCAATGCGCTGGAGTCGGAATTTGAGTCTGTCAGAAAGAAAGTCGAGGCGGAAAAATCCCGGCAAAGCAGTAAAGTCGATCTCTCAATCCCCGGCAGAAGACGATACGTCGGCAGGAAGCATCCTCTCACACAGACTGCGGACGAAATAAAAAGAATTTTTATCAGCATCGGATTTGGAATTGCCGACGGCCCGGAAATCGAGGATGACTATCACAACTTCGAAGCGCTCAACTTCCCCCCCGATCATCCTGCGCGAGACATGCAGGACACTTTTTTCGTGAAGAGTGAAACGGGCAAATATGTTCTCCGAACCCACACTTCCCCGGTTCAGATACGCGTCATGGAAAACAATAAGCCGCCCGTCAGAGTCATTATACCGGGCAGAGTCTACCGCAACGAAGCGGTCAGCGCACGGAGTTACTGCCTCTTCCATCAGGTCGAAGGCCTCTACGTTGACAAAAATGTCAGCCTTGCCGAACTCAAGGGAACGATCTCTTTCTTCGCCAAAGAATTTTTTGGCTCGGATGTAAAACTTCGTTTCCGCCCAAGCTATTTCCCCTTCACGGAGCCGAGCGCCGAAGTCGACGTAAGCTGTTTTATCTGCGGCGGAAAAGGCTGCAGGATATGCAAGTACTCCGGCTGGCTCGAAGTGCTCGGATGCGGAATGGTTGATCCAAACGTGTACAAATTTGTCGGCTACGACGAAAACGAGGTGAGCGGCTACGCTTTCGGAATGGGAATCGAGCGGCTCGCACTATTGCGTTATGGCATCGACGACATTCGTCTTTTCTTTGAAAACGATCTTAGATTTTTGAACCAATTTTAATCTAAAATGAAAATTTCCCGTAATTGGCTGGAACAGTTCGTCGATCTGACCGGAATCTCCGATCAGGACATCGCATCTCGTCTTACAATGCTCGGAATCGAAATCGAATCTTTTGAGAACTTTTCAGAGAAATATAAAGGTTTTGTGGTCGGGTCGGTCCTCGAAGCCGAAAAACATCCAAAAGCCGACAAGCTTCGCCTCTGTAAAGTTGACATCGGCGGCGAAATCAAAAGCATAATTTGCGGCGCGCCCAATGTTGCCGTTGGACAAAGAGTGCCCGTAGGACTCATCGGAGCGCTCGTTCCGCACGACCAGCATGATCCGGAAGGCAAGCCGTTTAAACTAACCAGAGCGAAAATCCGCGGCGTCGAATCGGAAGGAATGATCTGCTCCGCTTACGAGCTTGACCTCGGCGATGATAAAGATGGGATTATGGTTTTCGAAGCGGCCGCACCGCTCGGAAAATCTCTCGCAGAATATTTAGAACTGAACGACACGATTCTCGAAGTGAGTCTCACACCAAATCGTGCAGATTGCCTTTCGCATTTGGGAATCGCGCGCGAAATCTCTTCCGCTTTTTCTAAGAAACTGGCGATCAAGAAACAAAGTCTTAGCGAGTCCGGCGATTCCATAACCGGCATAGCAAAAGTCGAGGTAATAGCTCCCGACCTTTGCCCGCGTTACTCCGCAAGAGTCATCAAAGGCATTAAAGTCGGCACATCACCGCAGTGGTTAAAAAATGCGGTCGAGAAAGTCGGGATGCGGTCGATCAACAACGTTGTCGACGCGACAAACTACGTGATGCTTGAACTTGGGCAGCCTCTTCACGCTTTCGACTTAAGTTTGATTAAGGGAAAGAAGATCATCGTCCGTCGCCCGTTAAATAGCGAAACGAAGTTTACAACGTTAGACGGCAAAGAGAGAACAATTGGCCCGGACATGCTGATGATATGCGACAAAGAAAAAATTGTCGCGATCGCAGGCGTCATGGGGGGAATGAACAGCGAGATAAACTCAGAAACGGCTGACGTTCTAATCGAGAGCGCGAATTTTTCGCCGTCATCCATCCGCAAGACTTCCAAAACGCTCGGACTTTCCACCGAAGCCTCCTACAGATTTGAACGCGGCGTAGATCCAAACCTGACTTTAGCAGCACTCGACAGAGTCACCCAGATAATTACTGAAACCGCCGGAGGCAAGATAGCCAACGGTGTAATCGACGCAGCTGCAAAGAAATTCGCACCACAAAAAATTGAACTGCGCGTAGAACAGGTGAACAGACTGCTCGGCACAAGACTGGCGGCCGGTGAAATAAAAAGACAGCTGGACTCGATTGAAATCCGCTGTGAGAAAAAGTCCGAGACTGTGCTTACCTGCTCAGTTCCGACATTCCGCGGAGACATTGAACGCGAAGTTGATCTGATCGAGGAAGTCGCGCGGGTTTACGGCTACGAAAAAATCGAAGATTCGCTCCAAACCAAGCTCGCATTTGATACTCGCTTTAACGAAACCGATGCGACAGACGAGCTGAAGGATTTTCTTGCCGGCGCCGGATTTACCGAGATCGTTACGAACTCTCTTCAGCTGACCAACGTCGCAAGTTTCCACACTGACAATTTTGTCACGATTGCAAATCCGATAAGCGAAGACATGGCGGCGATGCGCACTTCCCTTCTGCCGGGTGCGCTGCAGACTATCAAATTGAACCTTTCTCACGGCTTGAAGAACATGAAGTTGTTTGAAATTGGCAGAAAGTACTTGCTGAGCGACAAAAGTCAGACGGTAGGTAATTTTTCGGAGCGAAACACAATTTCGCTTTCGATTACAGGTTCAGCGGACCCACTTTCATACGACAGAAAGGAGTCTGAATTCGATATTTTCGACCTCAAGTCGGAAATTGAGCGGCTATTGAGGCACCTCAAACTTGACAATTGGGACTTTATTTCTTATGATAATGACAAAGAATACAAACAATCATTAAAGTTATTTGTGAACGGAATTGAAGTTGGAATAGCAGGCCGAGTCAGCGAGATGGCGCTCGAAAATTTTTCTATCGAGCAGAGCGTTTATTTTGCGGAGATAGATTTATCCGAAATCGCTTCGACTAAGAAAAAAATAAATCGGTATCAGCCCCTTCCGAAATTTCCGTTCGCTTCAATCGATCTCGCATTCATTGTAAATTTAGATACACCTGTCGGCAGCCTGATGAAGTCACTTAAATCCATTGCCGGCAATTTGTTCCGTGATATTTCTGTGTTTGATATTTACTTCGGAGAAGGTATTCCGGAAGGAAAGAAAAGCGTTGCATTCAGCGTTGTGCTCGGAAGCGACGAGCGAACGTTGAATGATGGCGATATTGCCAGGTTCATCGATAATGCGGAGAGCAAACTCGGCAAAGAGTTCTCGGCCGTATTAAGAAAACAGAAAAGTTGATGAGCACCGACACAGATTCGTCTGACGAACAGACAACATTATCAATGAAGAAACAGCTCCTGAGCGAGCTGTGGAACGAGATCAGAAGAGCCGTCGATATCGTAAGCGTTGTCCGGAGCGAGAACGAGTCCTTGAAACAGAATCTCGCAAAAGCGACAACCGAGACAGCAAAATTGAAATCGCAATTGGCTGACCTCGAGAAAATGTTGACGGCAAGAGAAGCCACTTCGTCCAACGGTTTCGACGAGCGCGAGAAAGACCGTTTGATCGAAGCAGCAAAAGAACTGATCGCAAAAATTGACAAACAACTTAGTCTCTTTTGACCGCGGAGCCAAAGATGGAAAAGAAAAGCATACGAGTAACCATCTTAGGTAGAGAATACCCGCTTCGCGTTGAGAACGAGGAAAAAGCACTCAAAGTAGTAGCCTATGTAGATTCTTTATTAAATGAGCTTATCGAGAAAAACCCAGGGGCACCGACATCAACTATCGCAGTAATAGCCGCTCTAAATATAGCCGAACAGTTATTTGACTTGAAGGAGCACGTGCAGAACGAAGGTATTGAAATTGCCGATCTGGTTGGAGTCTTGAGCTACTTAAGAGAAAATTTCCCGATCGAAGCGAGCTAAGTTCTTTAAAATATTTTAGGAAGTTTAAGCCGTAACGGCGCCGTGGTCACGCATGAAAGAACTGCTAAGTAAAAAATAATGGGAGCCCGGCTCGTGAACGACGAAAGCAGGCCGCATCCCGCCTTTGACGGGACGATCTATTAGATCGCAGCGGAAGCATGACCCGTTCAGGAGGGCACCCACCGTGTCAAGATAGGGTTCTTTCCTATCTGCCACGAGCGCGTTGCGGCTTTTTTTTATATAAACCTGGAGGCCATGTATGTTAACATTGCTCGTCGCTGTGCTTTGCAGCGTGGCGGCATTTCTTGTAGGCTGGTTCGTTCAGGTTGCTTCAGCAAAGAAGAAAATTGGGACGGCTGAGTACCGCGCTAAACAAATTCTTGAAGCGGCTGAACGTGAAGCAAATACGATAAAAAAAGAAAAACTGATCGAAGTCAAAGATGAATGGATAAAGAAGAAACAAGAACTTGATAACGACTTCAATTCAAAGCAAAAAAGAATTCAAAACGTCGAGAAGCAGCTAAGCAGCAAAGAAGAAAATCTCGATCGGAAAGCAGATTCTTTAAGACAGCAGGAGAAAACACTTCGCACGCTCGAAGTTGAACTTCGCGAAAAATCTAAAACGACCCAATCGAGAGAAGCAGAAGTAGAAAGAATAATTCAGCTTCAGACTGAGAAACTCGAAAAGTTAGCAGGAGTCTCACGCGAAGAGGCGAAGAAGATGCTCGTCGAAAACCTCGTAAACGAGGCGAAAAGCCAAGCCTCACTCGAAATGAGGGAAATCCGCGAAAAAGCCCGGCTTGACGGAAAGAAGGAAGCCCAGAAGATCATCGTCCAGGCAATCCAGCGCACCGCCGCAGACCATTCGGTCGAGACGACAGTCAGCGTTGTCAACCTTCCGAATGAGGAAATGAAAGGGCGAATCATTGGACGCGAAGGAAGAAACATCCGTTCGTTCGAAGCAGCAACCGGCTGCGACATTATCGTCGACGATACACCCGACGCGGTGGTAATTTCCGGATTCGATCCTTTCCGGCGCGAGATTGCAAAACTTTCACTCGAACGATTGATCTCAGACGGAAGAATTCATCCAACCAAGATCGAAGAGATTGTTGAAAAAGTTCGCGCCGAACTCGAAGAAGAAATTGTGCAAATCGGCGAAGATGCTCTGCTTGAAGTGGGAATACACGGCGTACATCCCGAGATCGTAAAACTCCTCGGAAGGATGAAATACCGTTCAAGTTATGGACAAAACGTTTTGCAGCACAGTATCGAAGTTGCATTCCTAAGCGGCTTGATGGCGATCGAGCTTGGACTTGACTCGACGCTCGCGAAACGAGCGGGACTATTCCACGATCTCGGCAAAGTGGTGGATAAGAATGTCGAAGGCCCACACGCCCTTCTTGGTTACGAAATAGCCAAGAAATACGGCGAGAATCCCACCGTTGCAAATGCCATCGGCTCGCACCACGAAGACATGGAAATGGAAACCCCAATTGCGGCTCTCGTTCAAGCAGCGGACGCAATAAGCGGAGCAAGGCCCGGCGCGCGGCGTGAATCTCTTGAAGGTTATGTGAAGCGCCTGGAAAAGTTAGAGAGCATTGCGAACTCATTCTCAGGCGTCGGCAGGACTTACGCCATTCAGGCGGGACGCGAAGTTCGCGTTATCGTCGAACCGGAGAAAGTAAACGATGTTTTTGCCGACCAGCTTGCTCATGAAATCTCGCAGAAGATTCAGGAGCAAATGGAGTACCCCGGTCAGATAAAGGTAATGGTGATACGTGAGGTTCGCAGCATCGCTTATGCTAAATAAGGTGCAAAGGGACAGAGTCACAAAGGCACAAAGATATCTGTTGGCCGTGGCAGAAGAACAAAGTAGAATCTCGCCATTGAAGGTTGGCTTGACCGGCAATATCGGCAGCGGCAAATCGACCGTCGCAAAAATGTTCTCCGAACTTGGCGCCCCGACTTTTGATGCGGACAAGATCGGGCACGAGATTCTCGAATCAGACGCTCATATTCAAAGCAGAATTGTGGAGACCTTCGGAAAAGAAATCATCCTCGATGGGATGATCAGTCGGCATCAACTCGCAAAGATTGTTTTTAGCAATGCCGCGAAGAAAGCTAAACTCGAAAGTATTCTCCATCCTGCGATCATGAAAGTACTGAACGAGCGCGTCTCAAAGAATGTCAGTAACGGTTACGCGATAATAGAAGCAGCACTCATCTACGAAGCCAAACTTGCAGACAGCTTCGACTACGTGATACTTGTAAAGGTTGACAAAGACATCGCGGTTGAACGCGCCGCGAAAAATCTTGGAATAAGAAAACAAGACGTCCTGAAAAGACTTAAGATGCAGATCCCGCAAAGCACCAAAGAAAAGCTTGCGGATTTCGTGATCGCAAACAACGGCTCACTGGAAGAATTGAGACAAAGAGTAAATCTACTGCACAACATAATTTTTTCTTTGAGCAAGAAGCCTGCTTAGTTATGATAGAGATCAGCTTTACAAAAATGAACGGCGCCGGCAACGACTTCGTTGTCATAAACAATTTTGACGGCTCGTTGAGAATAGATCTTCCTGCATTCGCGAAAGCCGCCTGCGCCAGAGGATTCGGGATCGGAGCCGATGGAATTCTTGTCGTCGAGAAAAGCAACGAAGCGGATTTCGAAATGATCTATCTGAATTCCGACGGCAGCGAAGGCGGGATGTGCGGCAACGGAGGAAGATGCATTGCAAGATTCGCTGCTCTAAACAAGATATGCAAATCGCCGATACGCTTCGTGGCACACGGACAAACTTATTCCGCAGAAGTTCTTAACGACAAGAAAGTCAGGCTTCATCTGCCAAATCCTGAAGAGATCATTCCTTCTCTTGAAGTTCCGCTTGGCTCACAACTTTTCGACGCCACTTACGTTCACCCCAACACCGATCACACGGTTCTGCCAAGCGGCGCGGCGTTCGACAAAGTAGATTCCGTCGATCTGGTAAGCCTTGCCCGGGAAATCAGGAATAACTTCGAGGTTTTTCCAAGAGGAACGAACGTCAACCTGATCGAAAAAGCGGGCGACAACCAGATCCGGATGAGGACTTACGAGCGCGGCGTCGAGAATGAGACACTTGCGTGCGGTACGGGAGCCGTGGCAAGCGCGATTACTGCCGCTCTCCGCTACAAGATGCAGCCGCCAGTGGAGATACTGACCACAGGCGGAGAAATACTCAAAGTGTTTTTTGAAAGAGACGGCGAACAATTCTCGAACATAATCCTCGAAGGAAGCGCAACAGTAGTTTTTAACGGAAAAATTTTGTATGCTGAATACAGTCATAAAATCCTGGACTTAGTGAATGGAGAGGGAAAAATTTGAGATGCTCGTCGAAAAGGCTTTTGAAGAACTTCCGCCAGAGTTCAAATCAAGACTTGAGAACATCCACGTCGTTGTAGAAAACCTTCCCGACGAGCTTGATCTTCAGAAAGCCCGCATTGGAAATGGATATATGCTGCTCGGCTTGTATTCGGGTGTCCCGCTGAGCCGCCGCGGCGCAGATTACGGAGTTTACCCGGTCCTCCCAGACAGGATAAAACTCTTCAAAGAAAACATAGAGCGTTATTGCAGAGACGATAAAGATATTGAAGCAAAGATAAGAGAAGTCCTCATACACGAAGTGGGACATTACTTCGGCATGACAGACGAGGAAATCAGGAAAGCCGGTTACTGATTTGGAGACATTGCTTCGCGAATACGGATACCTGCTGATCTTTGTAATTACTCTCTTCGAAGGTGAAACGGTTCTTATCATCGCGGGAATTCTTGCTCACCAAGGACTTCTCAATATCGAGCTTTCCGTTCTCTCGGCGTTTTTAGGCTCGACCATCGGCGATCAACTGTTCTTCCATCTTGCTCGTCAGGAAGGATATGAGTTTATAAAGAAATTTAAATATGTCGCATCCGTGCTGCCGCGAGCGGAGAAACTCGTGAAAAAGCACGGCACATACATAGTGCTCGTTTCGAGATTCATCTATGGCTTGCGAACGGCTCTGGTTGTAATGTGCGGAGTGGCAAAAATGCCTTCGCTAAAATTCAGCATTTATAATATCATCTCGGCATTAATTTGGGCTGTTTCTTATGGGTTTCTTGGTTATTTTTTCAGCGAGGCAATTGGTACGGTTACTGGATTGAAAAAATTGGAGTTAGTAATCGCAGCAGCCATTGCAATAGCGGCGCTTATTTATTGGATTGTTAGAGCCGCAAACTCGAAACCGGTTGCTGAGCAACCAAAACAGGAGGAATAATAGATGTTGAAAGTTTTACTGGAGATCAATTACGAGGTACAACCTTCAAAACGTGAGGAGTATCTGAGACTTGTCAACGAACTTAAATCCGGATACGAAACCACGAAGATTGCCAAGTTAGAAATCTTCGAGGTCCAAGGCTCGCCGAATAATTTCATGGAGATCTATACTTACGACAGCGAAGAAGCTTTCCAGAATGCAGACGACAGCTCGTTCGATGAAATCGTCGTGCAAATAAATGACTGTCTAGTGCCGGACAAACTCCGCTCTTACACTCTGCACCAGATATGATATTGCATGGTCTTAACCGCAGTAATTATCTTCGGGTTCACCTACCTCACAATCTCAGTCCAGAGACTTCCCTATTTTCATTTAGATAGAACCTCGGGCGCGATGATCGGGGCGGTCGCCATGATCGCCTTCGGGGTTCTCACAATCAACGACGCTTACCGGTCACTAAATCTCGACACGATTGTCCTTCTCTTGGGAATGATGATAATTGTTGCGTATCTGCAAGTAAGCGGCTTCTTCGATCTCGTCGCGACTTACGTTCTGAAAAAAGCTCACACAGGGAACAGACTTCTGCTGACGTTAATTATTTCGAGCGGAATACTTTCGGCGTTTTTTGTCAACGACACAATTTGCGTTATGATGACGCCGTTTGTTTTGCTTTTGACAAGCCGCTCACGCGTGGATCCGAAGCCATATCTCATTGCCCTTGCAACAAGCGCTAACATCGGAAGCGTTGCGACTCTCGTCGGCAATCCGCAGAACATGCTCGTGGGAACATTCTCGCATTGGCCTTATTTGAAATTCTTTTTTGCAATGCTTCCCATCGCGATTGTCGGACTCGCAATCGATTTCCTCGTGCTGAGACATTTCTTCAAGCACAAGTTGAATTACACACTCAACCCGCATGAGATCCAACATGTTCATGAGCTTGACAAACCGCTCTTGTACAAATCGCTTTTTGTGATGCTTGTCGTGATAATCGGATTTTCAGTCAGCGCGCAATTGGCATTCATGTCCATACTTGGCGCTGCGCTTCTCGTTCTCGCGGCAAATCGCAGGCCCGACGAAATCTTTGCGAAGGTGAACTGGTCGCTCCTTTTGTTCTTCGCAAGTCTGTTCGTCGTCGTGGCAGGAATAAACAAAGTCGGCTTGGTGGATCAGGCGCACAAATTTCTCGAAGGATACTTTTCAATTTCCACTTTTCAGCAAATCACAAGTTTTTCATTTGCGTCTCTCATCCTTTCCAATGTCGTATCGAATGTTCCCTACGTGATGATTGTGAAACACTGGATAGCTTCGTTCAATATGCCGACGTTGATGTGGCTTGTATTAGCGATGAGCTCGACATTCGCAGGCAATTTGACCGTCGCCGGTTCCGTTGCGAACATGATCGTACTTGAACTTTCGAAAGAACGAGCGCCAATTAAATTCTGGGAGTTCACGAAAGTAAGCGGTAGTGTTGCGCTGTTGACGTGGCTGGTCGGGACAATGATACTGATTGTTTACGGAGTGATTGGAAGGCTCTAAAGAACAAACGCACAGACGTGAAAAGGCAGAAGTAAGAAGCTGGCGGAAGTCCGTCCATGCTTTAAGGACGGAAGGCTTCCGCCGGGTTGTTAAATCGGTGTTTCTACGGCGACCATGAGAAGAAGGGGAAGAGGGATGCTTCACTCAACCACGTTTTGATTGAGGACGAGTCGTTTTTGCAGGCGCTTGGTCCATTTTCTTTCTATCTTTTTTATATTTCTTTCGATGTTGTTTGAAAAGCTTCAACTGTCTTTCATCATCTGTGTTAGTAGCGGTAGGCACGGTTCTGGTCTTGAATTCTGTCATACCTGTTGTCCGTGCTGCAGCAGTCACTTCTCCCCAACTGACAAAATAGTTCTCGTAATATTCTATTGGATACTTGCTCAACTTTGTCACTTCCTCTTTCGTGGGAATACGTCCAAGTTGTCTCGCTATGCTTTTGATTTCTAGCTGCAAAGCCTTTTTGCTCACTTCATATTTTTGTTTCTTCAATCGTTCAACGGGGCTGTTCTTCGCTTTTGGGGTATCATCGTTGTTTTTGCGAAATGGGTTGAGCCCGAACATCAATTCTTGATGTCGCTGTGTTGCGATCTTATGATAGTACCCCGAAAGCTCAATACCGACGTACTTACGATTAAGTTGCTGAGCAGCCAATGTAGTTGTTGCTGCACCGTTGAACGGATCCAATACAAATTCACCTTCGTTTGTAAAAAGCGAAATTAAACGGTACATGATCATTGGCGGAAGTTGGCAAGGGTGATCAACTCTTCGGCTGTTATGCTTCAATCTATGGATATCCCACCAAAGGTTGGAAACCATTTCTGTATCCTTTATCCGCAATCTTCGTCTCTTGGTAACGCAGTCTTGCCTTAAACAAAAATTCTCGGAAAGTGTTTCTATCGCCCTCATTTCCAGAGATGAATGATTGGTTCTCACTAGCCCTGGAAGCGGCCTTGGCTTGCCTTTAGTGAAGCAGAGGATTGAGTAATGCGCAGGCATAATCATTCGCACTGGCATACTTAAACCTTCCCAAACGATCCAATCTTGGTAATCAAGAATTTTCTTTAGATGTTTGAAGTGTCTAATAGACCACTGAGGAATATTTAGAACAGCGAGCGTCCGTCCCGGCTTCAAGACTCTTGCGAGTTCACTTAACCAAATATCACACCATTCAAAATACTGTTTAATATCAATTTCATCGTTCCAATTCTCATACTTCTTCTTCAAATTATACGGCGGGTCTGCGAAGCAAAAATCAATGCTGTTCTCGGGAATTGCTTTGAGTTGCTCCAGAGAGTCGCCATTGAGCAACAATGATTTTTCAAAGTGGTTATTCTCGGTTTGTGAAAACCGCTGGAAAGAACGTTGCCTTATTATAGGCCTATAGAACTCTCTTTGGTCGTAAACGTTTACCGATTTGTAGCTTGATAGACCGAACAAATCACTGAGTCTATTTACTATATCTTTGGGATGGAGTTGAAAGTCAACAGCTACATCACGCCAAACATCTGACATCAAAGTCCCAAATTCGTGATACAAGTGCTTTTTCCCACCGTAATCTTT
This sequence comes from Bacteroidota bacterium, assembly GCA_023381615.1. Taxonomy (GTDB): domain Bacteria; phylum Bacteroidota; class Ignavibacteria; order Kryptoniales; family JAKASW01; genus JAKASW01. Next base: position 23,015 of record JAMCQL010000006.1, on the reverse strand, counting down.
TGTTGTCCTATCGCAAGACGGGCAATAGGTATATCCTATTCGCGTCTTGGTATGCTTTAAGCTTTCCTTGTATCTGGTAAGAACTAGTAGTGCAGCATGTTTTTCAGTTAAATGATCTTTCAGTGTGATCGGCTCCTCTAACTTGACTGCGACCCAAAGCTTTAGATAAGCCTCGCCATTCAACACAGCAGAGAAGTCTGCTGCAAATATTGGTGAACTTAGAATTGTGATTGTTGATTTACTGTCTGTGAGGCTGATGAACCTCTTAAGGTCACCGAACAACTTTTCCTTGTTAGGAATGGCTTCAAGTGAATCGAAATATGGAAGGATGACAAACTCGACATTCGCAGAGCCAGTGGTTATATCGGCAATATTGCCCTTGATAATATTTTCTTCCAGTCTTAGCGCGTTGTCACTTAAATGCATGATTCTCTTCTACCTGTCCATGTCCAAAAGAAATGTCGAAAGCTTGTGGAGTTCACTGTCCTTAAAAGTGACAACGTAATCGCTGAATTGACATATTGTCTTTAAGGCAGAGGCTCTTTCAAAATTTCCCGCACCGTCAATAACGTATGCTATTTTATGTCCGTGTTTGTGAAGCAACTCCTGGCGATTTTGTGCCTGCCCTGCTTTTCTTTCGATGGTACTATTCGTTGTGACCTGAAAACTCACTTCGATAGCACAGTAGCGACCCTTGGGAGACTTGGCAACAATATCAAATTTTAGTGGGGTCCTGTTATTTTGGCTTATTTTGAGGATCTTCTTTTCATCGAAATTCCAACTATGTGCATTCTCTTTCAAATAGTCGACTACATATTTTTGAGCAAGATTTCCTAATGAGTTTGCCGTTGCTCCCCCAGTAATACGGCTGACCCAAATGTATCGCTGCCGTACGAAAGTATCCAGTTCTTGTTTGTGCCCTATCAAAGCGCCGATAACACATTTCTCGCTAATTTCTGCGGGAAGGTTATTCGCAGTTGACGCACCGCAGAACAAAATAAGGTTTATAATGTCCTCAATGATTGGTGTTAGGCTGCGCGGAGCGGCAAGGCCTGTACCGTCAACGTTCAAATGAGTGTTGCTCCAAGTCCTGTTGCTTGAAAGAGTATGAAATTTGTAACTATAACCACGCGCGTTCCATATAAACTCCATTTTATTCTTGCTGAATATCTCAGGTAATTCGGTCTTGAATCGCATCAGCTTTTCTCCTCCAACGTCCGAAAGTACCATCAAATGTTTTAGAAAAAGGTTTGCGGAAAGCTGACCGGAGTTTTCTAAGACTTTCTTCCACGCAAAAGGTTCCTTGTCTGCTATGTTCAATAAACTGATAAACTTGTCCTGAGTCTCCAACAGCTTCGGAATGATACTTGAGTTTCGTTCCTTTTCTGCAATTCCCTGAGGCCAAAACTTCAACGCATTTGATTCAAGGTCGGCGGGTTTTCTTATCATAAGTCACACGGCTCAAAATTTTCTACAAATTTAAACTTCGTTTTGTGCAATAGCAAAACTGACTGTTGTCTTGATTATGAAGTGCCTTCGTTTCTTACTCGTTCCGGCGCTCCCGCGCCAATGGAGAGGGAATACGATGAAGTATGAGTGGCACAGAGCGGCAAAGAAGTGTTCCCACGGAGACCGTGGGAACAAGAAAGGCACTTCTTTTTTTTAGACGTTACAAACCAAAAGCTGTCAATGCTCCAGATTCGCCGGTGATGTACAGAACTCGCTTGTCGACAATCGGGCTTTCCCAATGAATCCTTGAGTTCCGAGTGCGGACAAGCTGCACCCGGAATTTACTTAACGCTGCTTGCTACTTTCTTTTTTCTCTATCATCCCGATCGCTCTCCTTGCCGCTTCTTTCAACCTTCCATCGGTTTCAATCTTCTCTCTTTCCTGCAGCAGAGGAATTACGCTTTGGTCGCCAATTCTTCCCAAAGAATTTATCGAAACCATCCTTGCCCAGATATAGGGATCGCTTGCGTAATCTTTGAGAAGTCTCAATGTTTCTTCATTCTTCGGTCCAAGACGAACCATTTCGTTGATCCCTTGCAGCCGGAGCGGCTGTGGCTCGCCGTATTTCGTAAATTTCACCGCTTCATCGTAGGCTTCCACTGAATCGATCATCGCAAGCGACGAAAGCCCTGCGCTTCTAATCACCTGCTGGAATGAATCCTGTTTCAGTGCTTTCTCAACTATCGGCATCGCTTTCTCTCCGTCGACGGAAGCAAGCGCCTTGACCGCGGCGGCGCGGACAAAATAGTTCTTCCTCGTCTTGTACAACTTCTCAAACAGTCCGGCTAAGTCTTTGCCCTTATACTTCGCGAGCCCATCGATCGCTTCGGTCTGCACGCGTGCATCTTTATCATTAACGGCAGATTTCAAAGCTTCCTCCACGGCATTCGTGTTGAAGTGCAATAACGAACGTGCGCATTCCAGTCGGATTCCCCAGAAGCTTTGGTTCTTCAAGCCGTCGATAAGCGCGCCAACCGCATCATCGCCTTTCTCCATCGCAAGCTGATCGGCAGCCCAAACTCTTCCTGCGACATTCGGATCATTCTTAAGCTGGTACGAGAGTTCGGCGACCGACTTCTTGAAATTCAATTCCTTCAACAGATAATCGTTCTCGTCGAAATTAACCATCAGCGGCTTCTCGGCAACTTCAAAGGTGTAAGTGTTGCTCAGTGAGTCAACCCAGATTTTGTTCGTGATTTTTTCCGATGGTGTAACGATGTAAATGTCCACGGGCATTTTATAAACCGGAGTCAGGCTGTCCACTTTCTGCGTCTGGGCCACATGCAGAGTCAGCTGATGCGAATTCTGATCGTAATCATAATTCACATCGAAGACTGGGTGTCCGCCTTTGTAAAGCCACTCGTCGAAGAACCAGTAAAGATTGTAGCCGGTAGCTTCACGAACCGCGTTGGCAAAGTCATGCGAATCAACATTCTGGTACTGGAACTCGTGCACATAATGCTGGATCGCTTTAAAGAAGAGCTGCTTTCCGACAATTCCTCTGAGCATGTGGAGAATCGACGCGCCGCGAGGATAAATGTAGGTTCCGAACAAATCCACAGAATCATAGTAACGGTTGTAAACGGTAGGACGGCGTTCGACATGATCCGCAGCGACAACCACCTGGTGATTGTGGTACATCTCATAATTGAAATGATCCTCGCCGAAAGCATGCTCTCCATAGAGAGCTTCGAAGTACGTGGCAAATCCTTCGTTCAGCCATGCATTCGCCCACGAGCGGCAGGTCAGCAAATCGCCGAACCATTGATGTGCAGTTTCGTGCGAGACCAAATTCGTGCTCGATACCTGCGGCTCCGCATCTTTGCCGTGCATCGTGTTGTCCGTCAGCGTGATAGCCGAAACGTTTTCCATTCCGCCGAAAGTAAAATCGGTAACGGCGGACAATGCTAACTTCTGCCATGGATACGGATAATCCGTAACGTCGGAATAGAACTTCAAAATATCCGGAGTGTGCGAGAAATTTTCTTTCGCATACTTAGCGTACTCCGGCGCGACGTAATAGTAAATCGGAATTTTTCCGAAATGATCGTCAACGATGGAATATTTTCCGGCGACAATTGAGATCAAATAGATAACATGCGGCTTGCTCTCCACCCAGCGAAATGTTTTTGTCTTGTCTTTCCGGTCGGTAGTGACTTTATCAAGCAAACCATTCGAGACAACAATCCAATCTTCCGGTACGGTCGCGGTTACCGAACTCGTCAGGAAATCGTCGGGGTAATCGTGGCATGGGAACCAGTATCTAGCATCTTCCATCTCGCTCTGGCTCCAAACTTGAGGAGTTCTGCCCGGATACGCTTTGTCTGCTTCGACAAAGAAAATTCCCTTTTTCGGAAAAGTTGAATAGACAATTGTGTATGTAAGGGTATCATTTAGCCCATAGTCTTTTCCGAGTCCGACCGACAGAGTCTTTCCATTGTATTTGAATCCCAGCGATTTGTTGTTCATCACGACCTTGTCAATTGTCATATCGACTGCATCGAGATGAAGAGTGTCATAATGGACACGGAGCGGAACAATCTTTTCCATAGCGGTCCCGAAGACCTCTTTCTTCTGCATGTCAAATCTAAAATCCAGATTGACATTCAACATGTGAAACTCTCTATTGGGGGCATGATGAATCGGCGGGAGTTTGCTGTGGTCCTGCGGCTGCGAGAAAGCTGCAGCCGCGGCGAAAATTACGGCAAGAAAAATTGACAGTGATTTACGGGGCATCTTTCCTCCTTGTTTTGGAATGTGAAATAACGACAAGATCTAAGTTATTAGACGGAAATTTTCAGCATTGGTTCCAAACGACCATGGGTCTGCGACAAAAATATAACGTTGTGAACTGAGTCCAGGACGACACACCTACCCCCTTTTTCCCCCTCCCTAAATCTTAGGGAGGGGGAATTAAAAGGGGTGGGTATGGCGGGAACAACATTTCATGTTCATCTGTCCGAAGTACCCCCTCGGGGAATGCTTGACCAAATTTAGAATACGCAAATCCAGCCGATTTGTGAGTTGTCATCAACAAATTTGTCGCACACCAAACGACCACCGCTATAGGCGGTGGCTTTCTTTTCCGCAGGTCAACGACTTGTCCACGACCCTTCGGGCCGACGGCTCGGCTCATCGAGTCGATAGACCTCGACGAGTCGTCCACGACCCTACTGGGTCGAAGACCCGTAGGTTTACAACTCTTCGAGTTCATAAACTCGTAGAGGACTCGCCGAGATCCTGTGGACAACCCCCTCTTTTTCTCCCCCTTGTCAAGGGGGAAATGTCCCGTCCCGACTTTGTCGGGAGGACAGTAGGTGTCAATAAACCGGCAAGCCATTTTACATAACCACCGTCTCCGAATGATCCATTTGGGGAAAAGACGGTGGGTTTCTATGCCCAACTAAAACTGAAAGGAAATACCTACCTATCCACCAATTTTCAGAGTGTCAATGTGTTCCGCTGGCGTTGAAACAGAATCCTTTGTAAATGGCGTGACAAGTATACTTACTCTCCGGTTGGAAAAATCGTAGGGGTTCGCCGGATCTCTAAGTCTTCTATCTGCGTACCCGCGCACTTCGAGAATTTGGTCCTTCTTCAGACCGCCGTCCCGTAAAATTTTTCTTGCGGCGTTTGCCCTGTCGGTGCTGAGTTCCCAATTCGTATAATCAGTTCTCACATAAGGACGCGCATCGGTGTAGCCTTCGATGATAATTTGATTTGGCAGCGCTGAAAGCTCTCTCGCGATCATCTCCAAAAGATCGATGGTCTCAGGTTTCAACCTTGCACTTCCCACGTCGAAGAATAGTCCTTGAGCGTTTTCAATTAACTCTATCCTCAGTCCTTCTTTAGAAACTGTTATCTGAATTTGATTAGTAAACTTCTTAAATTGCGGCGTTGACGAAATCATCTGCTGAAGTTTCTTGCCTTCGTTGGAAAGCGTCTTCAGCTCCTCAGCTTCTTTGTCGATTGGTATCCCTGTCTTGTTCAGGCTTTGGTTCTGGACAGGGACAAGTCCGCCGGATAGAATATGTGATTGTGTCTTTTCGTTGAAAGCACCCGGGTCTTTGAAATAGTTGGCAACATTTTCTTTTATTTGTTTGCTCTGTCCGACAATCCAAAGAACAATAAAGAGCGCCATCATCGCCGTAACAAAATCGGCGTAAGCCACCTTCCATGCCCCGCCGTGAGCAACGTGTCCGGATTTCTTCTTTTTAATTATATTTATCGGCGCTCTGCCTTCGTCGCTACCTGCCATTACTTCGCACCCTTCAACGCTTCTTCCATCTCGCGGAAAGTCGGCCGGTAATCTTGAAATATCGTTCGCCTTGCAAATTCAACGGCGATCAGCGGCTGCATCCCTTTTGCAAAAGCGACGAGACCTGCCTTTATCGCTTCAAACATTCTCGATTCTTCTTCGGCTGAAATATCTAAGTTAGTTGCAAGAGGCTGAACGAAACCATACGAGAGAAGCACACCTAAAAATGTACCGACGAGAGCCGCGGCGACCTTATGACCAATTTCCTGAGGCGGACCGTCTATCGCTTGCATCGTAATTACAATTCCGAGAACCGCCGCTACGATTCCAAGTCCAGGCATGGAGTCGCCGATCTTCTGCAAAATCATTCCCGGCTTTGATCCTTCCTGATGATGCGTCTCGATGTCGGCATCCATCAAACCTTCAAGATCGAACGGCTCGGCACCGCCAACTATGAGCAGTCTCATTGTGTCGGTGAGAAAATGCAGAACGTGTTCATTCTCGAGTATTTCCGGATATTTTGCAAATATTTTACTTTTATCTGGATTCTCAACGTGCTGCTCGAGTCCGATAACCCCCTCTTTCTGTCCGACCTGAAAAAGTTCATACATCAACCTAAGAAGATTGAGATATGTATCTTTGTTTACCTTGTTCCCGCCGAAAGCTCCGGTAAGTTTCTTGAAAATTTTTCCGAGAAGTTTTCCCGGCGTCGATATAAGGAGAGCGCCAGCCGAGGCGCCGATGATTATCAGAAACTCCGCATACTGCATCAAGACCAGAAAGGGGCCGCCCTCAATTGCAAAACCGCCGAGAACGGCGACAAGAACTACGACAATTCCAATAATAACGAACATTGCCACCCTCGTTGTTAATATACCTTTACAGTTTTCTATCGGTTTTTTTGCGAAAAACCTTAAAAAGGAACAACCTAACATTAAAAAATATTAAGCATGAGCTTCGGCTTAAACTTGACGGCGCCTTAAACGTTATATTTATAAAAAGACTCGGAGGTCGAGATGAAAAAAATATTTTTTGTCCGAAGGATCCTTTGGACAATGACATTAGCTTCGACGCTTCTAATAGCGCCTAAGATAACGAGTGCGCAGGTTGTTTCATTTCAAGTATTCTATTCTTCATTATCTCCATATGGCCAATGGGTAAACGTCGCCGATTACGGTATGTGCTGGCGTCCGGTCGGAATGCCGATTGGCTGGCGGCCATACGCCTATGGCCACTGGGTATGGACAGAATATGGCTGGACATGGGTCTCCAATTATCCGTGGGGATGGGCCCCATTTCACTACGGACGATGGATGTCCAATCCTGAGTTAGGATGGGTTTGGGTACCGGGCTACGTCTGGGCGCCGGCGTGGGTTCAATGGCGCTGGGGCGGCGGTTACGTCGGTTGGGCTCCAATGCCGCCGGGATTCCATTTTAGGGTCGATGTCGTGGTAAGAGGCAACAATGATGATTTTGGAGTCGCGGTCGGAGGATGGAATTTCGTTCGCGCGGGAGAAATTACATCGACAAACTACACTTTTGTGAGAAGAGAAGCTGTCCCGCGGATCATTGGAAGCACGCGAAACGTGACCGAGTTTAGATTCACGTCGAGAGGCGTGTATAATGTCGGGCTGCCGAAAGCGCAAGTCGAGCGAGTCACCCGAAAACGAATTGAGACTGTCAACATCGTTCGCACAACAACTGTTGCGCGTGAACGTGTTGTCGGAAGCCGGTTGCATATTTATTCGCCAGCCCCATTCAGACCGCCGACCAAAAGCGAACGCGAAGTCATCCGCCGCGAAAGAGTTTATCAGCGTGAAAATATGCGCCAAGCGCCGGCTCCAAGCCGTCCGCGCGAGCAAATGACGCCGCCTCGAACGAGAACCAACAGGAACGAGCCGGCATATCAACCACGCGGGCAAAGCTACGTTCGTCCGAGGCAAGAAGCCAAGGCAAAAGTAAACAAAGGGAAACCAGAGCGGGTCTCCCGCTCAAGAAAGGACAATGGCCCGGGAAAACGGCGGTAATAATCCCAGAAAATTTAGTTTCGAGCCCCGTGAGTTACGGGGCTTTTTTTTTACAGCAGAATCAAAAATGCAAATCAAAACTTTTGTAAATTATTACGCAAATGAAAATTCTTGTCGTAGAAGACGAAAAAAAAGTAGCAAGATTTCTTAAGCTCGGATTAGAAGCAGAAGATCATCAGGTCGATAACGCATACGACGGCGAGGCGGGCGAAAGAATGGCTCTGTCTGGACAGTACGACGTTATTGTTCTTGATATTATGCTTCCCAAGAAAAACGGTATTGAAGTCTTGAGGTCGATCCGCAGCAGCGGTTCAGCAACACCGGTTTTAATACTCACTGCAAAAGGAAGCCTCGAAGATAAAGTCGAAGGACTTGATAAAGGCGCGGATGATTATCTCGTAAAGCCGTTCGCTTTCGCGGAATTTATTGCGCGAGTTCGCTCGCTCGGCAGAAGAATCGGCGCAGAAAAATCAACGACTCTAAAAGTCGCCGATCTCGAGCTCGACACCTTGACCCGCAAGGCAAAACGCGGCGGGAAAGAAATCGAGCTGACCAACCGCGAGTATGCATTGCTGGAATATTTTGTCCGCAACGTAAACCGGGTTTTGACACGAACGGTAATCTCTGAACACATCTGGGAATACAATTTCGACACAGGCACTAACATAGTTGAAGTTTACGTCAACAAGCTCCGCAACAAGATCGATTCTGACTCGGAAAAGAAACTGATTCATACTGTTCGAGGCGCCGGTTACATGATGAAGATAGATTAATGTTTAAGTCGATTAGGTTAAAACTCACACTTTGGTACTCTATCGTTCTCCTGATAGCCCTTGGGATTTTCGGAGTCACGGCTTACGTGTACACAGGCGAGACGCTCTCTCAAAACTTGGACATCTCATTAAAAAGCGAAGCCGAATGGCTCCGGGATATCCTCGAAGGCAAGCTGATGAGTGAACGCGGAAAGATGCGCAATCTGCGGAATGACTTTTTCAATTCGCCGCCGAGCACGGACACAAGTTCACAGAACGAGGAACAGAACGAGTCCGGAGAAGATTATGCCATCTGGAACAAGATTTACGAACACTCTTTGCTTAATTCCAAAAAGCAGTTCATCTACATCTTCGACAAACGCGGCAGAACATTTTACAAATCTTTGAATCTCGGCCAGGATACGCTCTTCTCACCCCCCGACTTAAAACCATATCAAGTCTCTGTCACAAAAGCGACGCTCGGAAATCAAACAATACGTTTAGCCGCGCTGAACACAAAATTTTACAGAATCAGAGTCGCTTATCCTGAAGATGATATAAGAGAAGTCCTCCAGAATCTATTTTCGATTTTTCTTATTTTAATCCCATTCGTACTTTTGATCTCGGTAGTTGGCGGATATTTCCTTGCCAAGCAGTCGCTGAAACCCGTGGATGAGATTACCCGGACGGCAAGAGAAATCACCGCGACGAACTTGCGCCAGCGCATAAATGTTGTCAATCATAAAGATGAAATAGGCAGACTGACCGACACGCTCAACGACATGATAAGGAGGCTCGAAGCCTCTTTCGAACAAGTCGGGCAATTCTCTGTCGACGCGTCTCACGAACTTCGCACGCCTCTGACGATCATGCGCGGAGAAATCGAACTCGCGTTGCAGGGCAACAGGACAACCGCCTCATACAAGAAAACTCTCGCAAGTCTCCTCGACGAAGTCATGCGTATGGCCAGCATCATAGAAGGGCTCATCCTGTTAGCGAAAGCCGACGGCGGAATTGTGAAGCTCGAGAAGAAACCCACACGGCTTGATCTCCTCGTAAGCGAAATAAAGGAAGATGCCGAAGTTTTAGCGGAGCAGAAAGGAATCAGAGTTTCGATATCGAAGTTAGACGAGGCGACAGTTTCGGGCGACGAAATCAGGCTCAGGCAGCTTATGCTGAACCTTGTTGACAATGCAATAAAGTACACGCCGGAAGGCGGAAAAGTTACGCTGTCGCTCGAACGAGGCAACGGCAATGCGAATTTCACCGTCGAGGACACGGGCATAGGTATCCCGGAAAAAGATCTGGACAAAATTTTCGACAGGTTCTACCGCGTAGATAAAAGCCGGAGCCGGCTTCCCGACGGACTTGGATTGGGGCTTCCCATCTCAAAATGGGTCGCGGAGGCACATGGCGGACGACTTTTGGTTGAGAGCAAAGCTGGCGTCGGAAGCAAATTCACCGTTGTTCTGCCGACAGAAACCGCGCGAAATAATTAAATTTTTTTAATCTCCATTTAATTGCCTTCGATGGGTTGTGTCTTCTAAGTTAAAAGGAATGAATCGTAATCCAATTACTAAAAGGAGGTAACACATATGAGACGACTTATTGTCGCTATGGTAATAGCAACTTTTGCCGCTTTTGGTGCAGCGCAGGCGCAACAAGCGCAGACGACCCCCCAAGTGAAAAAGGAAAAGAAGGTGGTAGTGAAGCACGCAAAGCCGACAAAGAAAGAGGTCAAAGCTCGCGAGAAGAAACTATCTACCGAGAAAAAACAGGTTGCCAGTGAGAAGAAAGAAGTGTACCACAAGAAAAAATCCCTCAAGCATGAGGAAAAACAACTGAAGCATGAAAAGAAAGAAGTGCGTCACGAGAAGAAAGCTATCAAGCATGAGAAAAAAGAGATGAAGCCCGCAAAGAAAGCTGCTACCCCAAAAAAGTAACATTCTCTCATCTTGCGCAATCTAAATGTGATATGAGTGTCCGCCGCACGGCGGACTTTTTTTTAGAGTACCTGTCATCACATGGACCACGACAGCTAGAGAAAAATGTAGGTCGAGCTTCAGATCGACCACTGACAACAGAGCGAGATGAATCTCGCCCTACGAGCCACACCCGTATGTTGATACGCCGTCTCGACAACTCTCAAGAGAGGTCGACTCGGCGAGTAGTCCAACGTTTTTCTGAAATGTCACCGTCACTTTAGAAGTGACGGTGACATCATGACTAGTGCCTTCCGACTTCCGTCAACTTGTACGGATCAAGTATCTCATTTAGCAGTTTCTCTTCGACAAGTTTTTTCTCAAGAAGCACCGCACGGATGCTTTTGTTCTTCCCAACCGCTTCCTTCACAACTTCCGCCGCTTTTGAATAACCAATGTGCGGCGTCAATGCCGTTACGATGCTGACGCTCTTTTCTGCAAAGTCTTTGCACACGGCCTCGTCAGCCTCGATTCCGTCAACGCACTTCACGCGGAGAACGTGCAGTGCATTTCTGTAAATCTCTAACGCAAATGTCAAATTGAAGCCGATAACCGGCATCATGACATTTAGTTCGAGTTGGCCGGCTTGTGTGGCATAAGCAACTGTCGTATCCAAACCGATAACCTGAAATGAAACCATGTTCACCATTTCGAGAATGCTCGGGTTGACTTTTCCAGGCATGATCGATGAACCGGGTTGAACCGCGGGCAGCCTTATTTCGGCAAAACCTGTTCGAGGTCCACTACTCAAAAGCCGCAAGTCGTTTGCAATTCTCGTAATATCCAGCGCAAGATTGCGGAGCGCACCGCTCAACGATGACGCACCTGCCATGCTCTGCATCGCTTCGAAGTAATTTCTCGCCTGTTTGAAGTTGACGCCTGTCAGGTCGCTCAGCTCCTTCACCATCATTTCACGATACTCCGGATCTGCGTTTACGCCGGTACCGACGGCTGTTCCGCCAATTCCAAGGTAGGTCAGGTCTTCGCGAACTTGCTTGATCCTTTCAATATGCCCGTGAACGCAAGCAGCATATCCGGAAAATTCTTGCCCAAGCCTGATCGGCGTCGCATCTTGAAGATGTGTTCTGCCGGACTTGATCACATGGTCAAATTCCCTTGCCTTCTTGTCGAAAGATTCCTCAAGCTCGTCAAGCACCGGGAGGAGTTTGTCTACCAGCAAAATCGATGAGACGCGAATGACAGCTGGAATCACATCGTTCGTCGACTGTGCCATGTTAACTTCGTCATTCGGATTCACGATAGAGTAATCTCCGCGTTTGCCGCCGAGAATTTCGATCGCGCGATTAGTAAGCACCTCGTTCGCGTTCATGTTGTGCGATGTGCCTGCGCCCGCTTGAAAAACATCGACGACAAACTGGTCGGCATACTTGCCGTTTAACACTTCATCGCAAGCCTGAATGATCGCGTCTGTCTTTTTCTTGTCAAGCAAATTCAGTTTGTTGTTAACAATGGCCGCTGCTTTTTTCACAAGAACAGTTGCTTTGACCCAATCAGGGTGCGGCTTTAGTCCGCTGATCGGAAAATTTTCAACCGCGCGCTGAGTTTGCACGCCATAATACGCATTCACCGGGACTTTCAATTCTCCCAGCGAGTCTTTCTCGATTCGGTATTCCATTTTTGTCCCTTTCAGGTTAGAACAGGAACTGCATTTTACGGCTTGATCTGCTTCAACTGCAGAGAAGCCGCTTTAGTTGTTTTGTCTATAGTGATTCTTGAATTAACAAATGCGCCACCAACGCTTACCCGAAGCGAAACTTCAAATTTCAATTCACAATCTCTTCTTGTTTCACCAAAAGCCCACGCTCAACGTCAGAAGTATTGATCATCTTGACGCCTCTCTTCGTCCAAGTCTCAAGAAGCTTTCTACTTTTATCTTCATAAATTGCCTTCACAGCATCCTTCACAAGATAAATATTGTATCTGCCGAGGCGGAGAAAACCCTCTATCGCGTGCGCATCACAAACGTCAAGCGCGACGCCGTAGACAACGATGTCGGTAGGCTTAAGGAATTCGAGGACGCCCAACACATTCGGATTAGAAAAGACGTCAAACTTTTGCTTCCTGAAAATAATTTCGCCGTGATGACTTTCGAACAGACTCTTTAAATGATTTGCTTCATATCTTTTGCTGTCGATCCAGAGCGGATTAACCGGTCTCGTGGCGGCAATCTTCTCCTGCCCCGGCGTACCCTGCAAGCAATGTGGAGGAAATGTGTCGTGATAATCCGGTTTATCTGAAATTTCCGGATCGCTAACGAGGTGGTAATCGACCGAGCTGCAGATTTGCAGTCCATGCGAACGCGCATAGCCGGTCAGTCTTTCAAGATTGTTTGCGAGAGTTTCAGCGCCCGTCACATAAAGCTTGCCATCGGGCATCATAAAATCGTATTGAGTGTCCACGTCCCAAAAAATCAACTTTCTCATCTTCACTTCGTTTTCGTCGGCAATTCGTTCGCAAAGAAAATCATCATCTTCATCACGAAGTAATTTAACCAAAGAATACGCTTCACTCAACCAGCAGAACTCCCCCCGACGTTTCGAGGAACCAATTTTATTTCTTATCCGCAGACTTGTCCCGACGAAGGTCGGGATCCTTTGGAAAGGATTCTTCAAGGGTGTGCCATGCGAGAGTTGCGCACTTCACGCGCACAGGGAACTTGGAAACTCCCTGCAAAGCCACGGCATCGCCGAGCTCTTCGCCGAAATCGCCTTCATTGCCCTTCACCATTTCATAGAATTTCTCGGCAAGCTTTTTCGCCTCGTCTACAGACTTCCCTTTTACGAGATCTGTCATGATGGACGCTGATGCCTGGCTAATTGAACATCCCGCTCCGGAAAATTTTGCATCGGCGATCACACCGTTTTGAAGCAGCAGCGATACCTGAATATCATCACCGCACGACTCGTTGAAGCCCCGCGAGCTAAACGTCGGCTTCCCGATAACCCCGTGGTTGTGCGGATGCTGGTAATGGTCGAGAATTATCTCAGTGAAAAGATCATTTAACGACATCTGCTTTTTTCCTCGGTTTAAAGATTGCGGCAGCTTTTTCGAGAGCGCCGGCTAATACTTCAACATCTGACTCGTCGTTGTAAATATAAAAACTCGCCCGCGCGGTCGATTGTACCTGAAGTTTCCTCATGAGCGGCTGGGCGCAATGGTGACCGGCTCGAATAGCTACTCCCGCTGAATCGAGAATGGTTGATATGTCGTGCGGGTGGACATTGTCGATCGTGAACGAGACAACACCGGTTCCGGTCGTGCGCGGCCGGAAAATGTGAATGCCTTCGATGCTTCCCAAACGCTTCGCAGCGTGGTTTCCTAATTCGATCTCATAATCTTCAACATTCTGCATTCCAATTTTCTCCAGATATTCGATAGCCGCTTTGAGCCCTATTGCGCCGGCGATATCCGGCGTGCCAGCTTCGAACTTGTAAGGCGGCTTCGCGTAATTGGACGTAGTCGGAAAAACTTCATTTATCATCTCGCCGCCGCCGAGGAACGGCTCCATTTCCTCAAGGAGTTCGTAACGTCCATAAAGACCGCCGATTCCAGTCGGCCCGCACATTTTGTGTCCGCTGAAGGCATAAAAGTCGCAGCCAATGTCTTGAACGTCAACAGGCATGTGCGGTGCGCTCTGCGCTCCATCTATAATAGCAATCGCACCGGCTTCGTGCGCTATCCGGACGATTTCTTTCACCGGATTTATTGTGCCAAGGACATTAGAAACGTGAACGACCGACACTGCTTTAGTTCTTGGACTCAAATTTTGCTTCAGGGACTCAAGGTCAAGTTGAAAATCGCTGTTCAGTTTGATGAATTTCAAAACGATGCCGGTGTGCCTCGAAATGATATGCCACGGGACGAGATTGCTGTGGTGTTCCATCTCGCTTAAAATTATCTCGTCGCCTTTGTGAAGGTTATTCAAGCCCCACGCGTATGCGATCAAGTTGAGCGACTCCGTGGCGTTCCGCGTAAAGATGATTGATTCCGGTTTCGGAGCATTAATGAAATGCGCTACTTTTGTTCTCGCCTCTTCATACATATCGGTTGCCAATTGGCTAAGCTCGTAATTTCCGCGATGAACATTAGCGTTGAACTTTGAGTAATATTCATCAAGCGTCGAGATTACATGTTGGGGTTTTTGCGTTGTTGCGGCACTATCAAGGTAAATGAGCGGTTTACCCATTGATTCCCACTTGGCAAATATTGGAAAGTCTTTCTTGATGTCATTACGCATCATATCAATAATCCTTTCACTGATGCTCTTTATCGGTTTAACAATTTCAGGGATAAATCAGTTGCGTCATAGAGAAATCGTCTGTTTAAGTCTTCGTGTGAAAATTAATGCCAGCCGTCGACGAATTCAATGTGTGCCCGAAAACATAACCGCACATGTAAACACGACAAGCATTGTTCGAATTCGCTACAAAGAAATCTTTCCGTCTTGTTAAACTTTATCACTTCCCGTGACAGTTCTTGTACTTTTTCCCGCTGCCGCACGGGCATGGATCGTTGCGTCCGACCTTCTCGGCAACTCTGATTGGTTTGCGTTTAATTTGTCCCTCAGCGCCTTGCGCCGCAGGTTCGCGATTCGCCTGCATCCCGAGACCAACCGCGGAGTCGTGGTGGAGCTGCATCTGTTCCCTTCGCGGCATCTTCGCCGCTCGTCGCTGCGGAATTTCTTCTGCCTGTGCCGGAAATGCTCTGAACACGATTTGCAGAACCTCGCGGTTTATATTTTTCAACATCTCGACGAACATCTCGAACGCCTCTCGCTTATATTCGACCAGAGGATCCTTCTGTCCGTAAGCGCGCAAGTTTATTCCTTCCTTCAGATCGTCCATCTCGCGGAGATGCTCTTTCCACTTCTCGTCGATGACCTGTAGAGTTGCCATTCGTTCCAGTCGGCTCATGATCTCGACGCCAAGCTCCTGCTCCTTTCGGTTGTAGAACTCCACCGCCGCATTGTAAGCTCTGTCTGAAACTCCATCTTTGCCGAACCGCCTGAATTCATCCGGAGTGAAATTGACATCAACAAGGAAAGTCCTGCGGAGTTCATCGACAAGTCCGGCAATGTCGCCATCGTCATAATATTTGTTGACAATCTCGCCAAGATGCTCGCGCATCATGTCGAAGATTTCATCCTTGAGCCGCTCGCCTACAAGAGCGTGCCTTCTGCGGTCATATACAACTTCGCGCTGTTGGTTCATCACGTTGTCGTACTCGAGCAGTCTTTTCCGGATCGCAAAGTTGTTCTCTTCTACTTTACGCTGTGCTCTCTCGACGCTTCTCGTTATCATCGAGTGCTGGATAACGTCGCCTTCCTTCATCCCGAAGCGGTCCATGACTCTCGCGATCCTGTCACTTCCGAACAAACGGAGCAAATCATCCTCGAGAGACAGGTAGAATACCGAAGAGCCTGGATCGCCCTGTCGTCCTGCGCGGCCTCTTAACTGTCTGTCGATTCGCCGCGCTTCGTGTCTTTCCGTCCCGATAATGTGCAAACCGCCTTTTTCTACAACACCGGGGCCCAGCTTAATATCGGTTCCGCGTCCGGCCATGTTGGTTGCGATCGTGATCGCGCCCGGCATTCCTGCGCGGGTTATTATTTCGGCTTCGCGCTGGTGTTGTTTCGCATTCAAGACTTCGTGAGAGACTCCTCGCCGCTTCAGCATTCTGCTCAGAGTCTCGCTGACATCAACGCTTGTCGTACCGACGAGAACAGGCCGCGACTGTTTCCTCATATCTTCTATTTCACCGATGACGGCATTATACTTCTCACGCCTGGTTCTATAAATGAGGTCATCCTGGTCGTCACGGGTGACAGGCTTGTTCGTCGGAACCACGACAACGTCGAGTTTGTAAATGTCAAAAAACTCACCTGCTTCCGTTTCCGCGGTTCCGGTCATTCCGGCTAATTTCTTATAAAGTCTGAAATAATTCTGAAGTGTGATCGTCGCAAGAGTCTGCGTGTCGCGTTCAACCTTGACGCCTTCCTTCGCTTCAATCGCCTGATGCAATCCTTCCGAGTAACGGCGTCCCTGCAAGATTCTTCCGGTGAATTCATCGACGATCAGAACTTTGTCATCCTGCA
Source organism: Bacteroidota bacterium (assembly GCA_023381615.1). GTDB lineage: Bacteria > Bacteroidota > Ignavibacteria > Kryptoniales > JAKASW01 > JAKASW01. The sequence goes on along the minus strand of JAMCQL010000006.1, from coordinate 6,372 downwards.
CAACATACTCCACATCTTTTTCGTAAAGCGAATACGCGCGCAAAAGCTGGGATACCGTGTGAATCCTGTCGCTTCTTTCAGCATAGAGTTTATAAAGCTCTTCCTTCTTCCTCTGAACCTGTGCAGGAGTCAGGAACTTATCACCTTCAATGACGCTGACTTCCGTCCCGATGTCGGGCAGGATGAACATGTCTTTGTCTGACTGGGAAGATGCCAAATATTCTCTTCCCTTTTCCGTCAGATCGATAACATGTGTTTTCTCGTCGACGGCATAGTAAAGTTCATCATCAATCTCATGCATTCTCGAGCCTTGATCTTTCAAATACTCAAGTTCGGTTTCTTGCATGAGACGCTTGTTCGACGGCTCGTTTAAAAGTTTTGTGATCTTCTTATTCTTGGGGAATCCGCGATAGGACCTCAGAAGCAGAACGCCCGCTTCTTTATCCTTTCCTTCGGACAAGAGTTTCTCCGCGTCTGCAGCATACTTATTGATTAAGCGAATCTGTTCGTTAACAAGCCTCTCCACGCGCGGTTTCATATCGTCGAAAGTGTGCTCAGTTGATCCGACCGGCCCGCTGATAATCAAAGGCGTTCGCGCTTCATCGATCAACACGGAATCGACTTCGTCAACTATTGCATAATAATGCTCGCGCTGGACGATGTCCTCCGATTCGACTCCCATATTGTCGCGAAGGTAATCGAAACCGAATTCGTTGTTCGTCCCGTAAGTGATGTCGCATTCGTACATCTTGCGGCGCTGAGACGTGTCCATATCGGACTGTATGCACCCAACGGTAAGTCCGAGAAACTCGAAAACTTTTCCCATCCACTCGCTGTCGCGTTTGGCAAGATAATCGTTCACCGTTACGAGGTGCGTTCCCCTGCCGGGAAGCGCGCTCAAATACATCGGCATTACCGCAACGAGGGTTTTACCTTCGCCCGTCGCCATCTCGGCAATTTCTCCCCGATGCAAAACGGCAGCGCCCATAAGCTGGACATCGAAAGGAACCATGTCCCAAACGATCTTGTGCCCCGTTACTTCCCAGCTCTGCCCGACGAGTCTTCGGCAGGCTTCCTTCACGACTGCAAAAGCCTCCGGCAAAATTTCGTCGAGTATATCGTTTATGACATCATCGCGTTCCTGTTCGAGGTTATCGAGGCGCTCATATATACCTTTCCGTTCCTCGCCTTCGATATCAATTTTGAGTTTTTCCTTGAGTTCGGCAATCTCTTTTTCTATTTCAGCGGTTTCTTCCTTTATTCTTCCGCGGAATGCTTGAGTCTTCTGTCTGAGTTCATCGTCTGACAGATCGTGCAGTAGTTCAAAAGCTGCGTTAATTTCTTCGGCAATCGGAACGAGTTTCTTGGCGTCTCGTTCGTGTTTTGAACCAAAAATCTTCTTTAATGCGGCTGAAAGCATCTTTCCTCTTTGAAAATTGTTTGAAAAAATATAGCCAGACAAGCACCGTTAATCAAGGTTAAGGGGAATAGTATCAGTGGCTTAGTTGAATTGGGAATAAAGAAATGGCAGCCGCAGACTTCAGTCTACGTTTTCAGTTGCGACGTCCCGCGTAGTTCTTCAGGATTTGAAAAGTATCAAATAAGTTGATACTTTAGACATGTCATGAAGTGGCCACTTAGTCAAGAGGACAGATCATGCCAACTGCAATTAATACACCCATGTAACCGCATTACACAAAAGGAGATAACACACCAATGAGAAAGTCATTTGCCATTTTGATGTTTGTTCTTTCTTTCTGGCTGCCATCGTTTGCGCAAGTTACAACGGCGACTAACGAGGGAATCCATAAGATCAAACACATCATAATTATCGTGCAGGAGAACCGTTCTTTCGACTCCTACTTCGGGACATTTCCCGGCGCAGATGGGATACCGATGAAGCACGGCGTCCCGACCGTCGCTGTCCCCGACCCAACGACCGGAAAGATGGTCAGGCCGTATCACGACACAAATGATCTGAACTACGGTGGACAGCACTTCACTGTAAACGCATTCGCCGATATCGACGGCGGAAAAATGGATGGCTTCATTGCCCAGTCCACCTTAGGCCCTGTCGGACTGGATGCCCCGGACGAAAGTTACTACCGCGGCCCAAGGGGCGGGTTTTCAAAATCACCACTCGATGTTATGGGGTACCACGACGAGCACGAGATACCCAACTACTGGGCATACGCGAAGAACTTCGTCCTTCAGGACCACATGTTCGAACCGATTGCTGCATGGAGTTTCTCCTCGCACCTCTTTTTGGTCTCGGCATGGTCCGCGATTGCCACAGTCCCCGGCGACCCGATGTCATGCGTGAGTTCGTTCAATCCGCCTCTCCGCAATGCCGCTAATCCGACACCGTTTGCCTGGACGGACATAACCTATCTACTCCACAAGGCGGGCATAAACTGGGCATACTACCTCGACAATGGTTCGGGACCTACCAATACCAGGGATACAACCCTCGCGGCCGAGTTCGATAAAGTAGAGGCCATCTGGAACACCCTTCCCGGTTTCATCACAGTCCACGAGGACAGTCAGATGTCCAACGTTCAGCTGCTTGCGAACTTCTTTAAGGCAGCAAAGGAAGGAACACTCCCGCAAGTGTCGTGGATCATTCCGAGCGACCGTGACTCGGAGCATCCGATCGCGCTTGTCAGCGTCGGCCAGGCATACGTCACGAACGTCATAAACGCGGTCATGAAGAGTCCCGACTGGAACAGCACCGCCATCTTTCTGACATGGGACGATTGGGGCGGATTCTACGACCACGTCGTTCCCCCCAAAGTGGATAGACTCGGCTACGGACTCCGCGTCCCAGGACTCGTGATCAGTCCATACGCCAAGAAGGGTTACATCGACCACCAGACATTGAGCTTCGACGCATACCTCAAGTTCATTGAGGACGATTTCCTCAGCGGGCAGCGGATCGATCCAAAGACTGATGGCCGGCCTGACTCGCGGCCCGATGTCCGTGAGAACAATCCACAACTCGGCAATCTCGTGAACGACTTCGACTTCTCCCAGCCACCCAGACTGCCGATAATTCTACCGCCGTACCCGAAGAAGTCGGCTGAGTCGCTTAAACGAAACTAAATAGCCTTCAGGCCTTCCTGTCCCCACGCTCTCTGCGTGGGGACATATCGTTTGATGCGCTGTGTCTAAGACGCAGCGCACACACCCGACCGCAGGCGACGAGCTTGTACCGCCGAAAACGGGAGCGGGAAACCACTTACGGAACTCAGCAAATTCACAATGATGTGCTTTATTGTTTTGGCCGCGAATAGTCGTGTTCGCTTTACTTCCTACCTCCCGGCGTCCAGACATTGTTACTTGCATTCACGTCCGGCAAAACCTTGTCGGGGTCAACAATCACTGAATTGATCGCGCTTGTCGAATTGTACCGGAACGTGAATACGCCGCTGCGTTCCCATATTTCAACGGGCAAATTCACTCTGCCGGTTTTTCCGTTCGACTCTTTCACCTCGACCGTAACCGGCATTACCATCTGGTCTTTGTTCTCCAGCGTGATGAGCGCGCCTTTTGCAGGATCGCCATCGATATATTTCACGCTGTCCACCGCCTGATCCAGCTTGTAGTTTTTCACGAACCATTCTTTCCAGAACCAGTTCAGGTTTTCACCCGATGCATCGTTCATCGTCCTGAAAAAGTCTTCCGGCGTCGGATGCTTGAAAGCCCATCGGCTTATGTAATTCCGGAACGCATAATCGAACCTGTCATGTCCGAGCACATATTCGCGAAGCATGTAAAGTCCGAGCGCGGTCTTGTAATATTCCAATTCATGAACATATTGGCCCGGTATCGCGTCGGCATACGACATGATCGGTTGTGATTCCGGACTCAGCAGGTAAGGCACGATGTCTCGCGCGGGGTTTTTTCCCACGGGATCAAATTCGTTGTCGCGCTTCGGCGCATACTCTCCGTGGTTAAATTCGTCAGAAGCATAAATATCTATGAATGTATTAAAACCTTCGTCCATCCAGGCGTTCGCACGTTCGTTCGAGCCTACGATCATCGGAAACCAATTGTGTCCGAGTTCGTGTGCGGTGACCGCCCAGAGTACCTTTCCCTTCATTCCCCACCAGCAGAAGACGATTCCCGGATATTCCATTCCACCGACGGGGCCGGCAACGTTTATCGCCGCAGGATACGGATACTCGAACCAATCTTTGGAGAAAATTTCAATAGCCGCTTTGGTATATTCCGTCGAACGTCCCCAAGCAGAATCCGATGCGCTTTCTATCGGATAGACGGACTCGGCGAGAGATTTCTTTCCGCTCGTCGAAGATCCCGCTTGCGGGGGCAGGTTAATCCTCGCCGCGTCCCAGATAAAAGCCCGCGAGCAAGCCCAGACCGCATCGCGTGCATTCTTCATCTTGAAATGCCATGTCAGCATTCCCTTCTCAGTTGGGCGCGTCTTCGGATTCCCAATTTCATCAGGCGAAACGATGTAAACTCTTTTGTCGCTTTTCCTCGCTTCGTCTAACCGCTTGATTTCTTCTTTCGTCAAAACTTCCTTCGGATTTTCCAAAGTTCCCCCGCCGACGACGATTTGGTCCGCGGGAACTGTTACGCTGTAATCGAAGTCGCCGTAGTCGAGATAAAATTCTCCCGCACCAAGAAATGGCAGGCTGTTCCATCCGTTCACATCGTCGTACACTTCCATACGCGGGTACCACTGCGCAATATCATAAATCGTTCCGTTCTTCGTGTACATCCATCCTGTTCTTCCATAACCTGTTGGCGGTACCACAAAAGAATACGCAATTAGGATTCTTATTTTGCCCCCTTTCGGTTTCATCGCCTGCAGAAGGCGAATTTGCATGCGGGTATCACTAACTATGTATTTGGGATTGAACGTTTTGCCGTTTTGTTCCACCGTTACAGAGTTTATGACTTCGCCTCCAACAAATTTTCTCGAAGGATTTCCTGCGCTTAACATGCCGCGAGAATTTTCCTCCAATTGATTTTGTTCGAGCTGAAGCCAAACATACGGAAGCTCATCCGGGCTGTTGTTCGTGTATGTGATCTCAACTTTTCCTGTAATGGTCTTCGCCGTTGTGTCGAGCGTTGCCGCAATTTTATAATCCGACCTGTTCTGCCAGTACTGAGGACCGGGCGCGCCGTTCGCACTGCGATAAACAGTACTGCCGTTGTCATCAAAATTCGGATCGAAGACCTTATGCGGATCATAACCTTCTTTAAAAGAAGTCTGCTGTGAACTCGCAGTCCCTGCAAAAGCAAATAGCAAGAGCGCGAATCCGAAGTACCGTGTCCATCCGCCGGCTCTAACGGACAAAGTCCTGCGGGCAGATAGGAGAAATCTACTTTTCATTTTAGTAACCTTCTTTTGTTTGTGACTCAAACGAACTACCTTGCCGCATGCGGCGGGGAAATCAAACCCAAACCTTCTCGTCCGCCGAAGCGAACGCGAAGGCAGATTAAATAGCCAAACGCGGAAAGAGGAAGCAACTTTTCCCGTCCGGCACGTAAGCTTATATATGGACTTTACTTTGAGTGCTCCGGTTCAGTCGACATTCGAAATATACTTTTACCTCATCGTAAAGGCAAAAAACGGCGAGCTTCCAGATGCCTTCCCGATATTTGCAAACGTTAAACGTCAATACTAAATTCATTAATTATGAACAAGACAAGATGGGCGATCTTCCTTGCTACTGCGGCTGTTGCTGGTTTTGTTGTTTTCATCTATCTCATTCCAAGATATTCCGCGCTCTATTCGATAGACAGCAAACTTACTCGAACGCAGGCTCAGGAAATTTCAAAACAAGTCGCAGCGAAAATTGGAATCAACTTGTCCGGTAATCATCTTCGACGTCGTATCCAGAGTCGCGGCTATTTTGTAATCCGCGCGGTTCTGCCAGTAGCCGAGTCCGGGAGCACCGCTCGCGCTCCTGTAAATAGTGCCGCCGTTTGCGTCAAAATTCGGATCGAAGACTTTGTGCGGGTCGTACCCCCGAGTCGTTTGCGAAAGGACTCTGCAAGCCGTCAGAGGGAAAAGCATCACCAAAAACAGGACTGCGATTTTCTCTTTCATGGAAGCCGCCTATGTTATTAAGAAACACGAATAAATCAGGGAACCGGTGAAGACGAAGCAACTTTATTTTTCGAATGCGTATGTATTTATATGAACCTAATAGATGCCAACCGGAAAAATTCGAGCTTCGAAATATACTTTCGGGATAGCGGAAAGGCAAAATTGTGTCGTCCTGAAAAAAGTTGACACAATAATAAGAATATTTTTCTCTCTTTGCTACTTTCTCTCTTTTGTGGAAAGTGTGGATAAGTTGAAAACTCATGCTGCGTACCTCGCCGAAGGAGTCTGGT
>JAMCQL010000026.1 GCA_023381615.1 Bacteroidota bacterium | reverse complement strand
CTCTTATCTTCTTTTCCACAGGTGCTGTCTCCTTTCTTTTGTCGGCTATTTTGTCTTTTACTCAATTACAATTTTAACCGACTGGAGCGGCACCTCCTAATTTTTACACAAAGTTACGGACATCACCACAGTGCATCGGTTGACAGTGGATACTTACGCCATTCAACATTCCGGAAAACCGTCGCGCCAATCCATTCAGTCGGTGAATACACACTTGATAAGTCTATATCTTGTGCTTGAGAAAGGACTTGAAGACGTAGAGGCCACACAAGCTATTGGAAAGGTTCTGGAACATGTGAGCGAGTTTGTGTGGTTGGAGCCACCTGTTCCAAATGGGCAGATGACGGTGTTAGATGTCGTCAAAGCTGTAGATTTTTCAGAACACCAAAAGCTCGTTGAGAAATGGGCAAGAGATGTCTGGAATGCCTGGTCGGTGTATCATTACATAGTTCAGAGCTTTGTCAGCAAGTACAATCTATAAAATCACGCCGCCTAACACGCGCTTGCACAGGACGCCGCTCCGCTGCGCACGTGAAGCGCAAGCCGTTAGCCCGCCCCTTGCTCAAATATGTTTCGACCATAAAAGCATGAAGTACGTTCCTTGACAAAATAGAATTTTTGTTCTAATGTTTACTTTAGATATCATTCGATTCACAAAAACGAGTAAATCATCACAACTTCAAAGAACGGGCAAGTCCAGCATATCAATCCTGATGTCTTATCTAAAAACCCTGCTTTCACCAACGTAATTTCCGTTACAGGCAATGTGAAAATGGTTTACATCGGCGGACAGGATGCAGTAGACGCTTCTGGAACAATTGTTGGCAAAGGAAATATCAAACAGCAGACGGAGCAAGTTTTTAGCAATTTGCAAGCCGCATTGAAGGCTGGCGGCGCTGAACTGGAACACGTCATCAAATGGAATATATACATAGTTCAAGGACAACCTATCCAACCTGCTTTTGAAGTTTTCCAAAGTGTATGGGGACGCAGACCTAACCCACCTGCCATCAGTGTGATGTTTGTGTTTGGATTGGCGAACCCTGATTTTTTGGTAGAAATGGACGCAATTGCCGTTGTTCCCGAAAAACAGCAATCTAAAATCACAGGATGAAATATGAACGAACTATCTTCACGGTTAAAACGACCACAATATCCAATGCCAGATTTTGTCAGGGAATTGCTTATTCAGCGTGGACTAATGGAAATGTATCGTAGTCGTCCTGCATATCAACAAAATGATTATATTGGCTGGATACTCCGTGCAAAACGGAAAGAAACCCAAGAAAAGCGTCTTGCTCAAATGCTAGACGAACTTGAACATGGCGATAAATATATGAAAATGGCGTTTCATTCAAAAAGGTAATCTGTATAAGACCAAGAGCAGGCCAACAAAGCGTGCAGTGGACAGGTGGGATTCGTCGCCATTTTGGATCACTTTTCTGGCTTTGAGTTTTTCCTGTTCCCAAACCTTGTCCACGCCCGCCCACCTGCCAGTAACGCAAACCGTTAGGCACAGGAGCAGGCCATGCCCTTTGACATTGAAATACTTGCCAAGCTGATATCGCCGCTAATTGGTGCTGTTATTGCAGCCATCGCAAAACGATAGAATGCGCTGCTTTCGCGGATGCGGTGTCACGAAATGGTTCGTGACGCCCATATATCGATCTTTTTGGACAGCCCCAAAGAGAGGGGGGACCCGAAGGGTTCCTTCGGAAAGGATCCCGACGAAGGTCGGGAAAAGAAGCCTATCGCCTATGGCGGTGGTCGCTTACAAACGAAAATCGGGTTTGTCATCCTGTCCCGACGAAGGTCGGGATCTATCGGACAATTTGCTATTGAATTTTGATTGGGTTTTAATTAAGTAAAAGCGATGGAACCAAGAGAACAGGCGCGCGCGCCGAGGATAAGCGGAATAAATGTCGCCGGAGAAGCGGTCGAGGTGGACTATTCCGCAAATCTGATTAACGTGGTCGTGTTCTTTGAACCCGTCTCGAAAAACTCACTCGACACGGTAGAGCTTGTTCGTCTGCTCTCGCAGCGCTACGAAAAGTTATCAGTCGGATTCTGGTTTGTGCTGGAGCCGCGACTCTCGTGCATGTTTCGCGGCGAGGAGGCGCAACGAACGCTCGACAGGCTTGGGCTGTTCTCCAATATCGTGTTCGATGCGAACAGCATGATAGTATTGCAGTCCGGAGTCCGGATCGTTCCGGCGATACTTGTGGTTGACTCGAATTCATTTATCAAATCTCAGTTCGAAGGTGAAATAAGTTTTCGGGAAATCGAGCGGACGATACAAGCGCGGCTTGCTTTGTCCGGATACAGAGATGATTTGCCGAACATGGGCGGAGTGGATTTTGATTTTTCCCATGCGCGCGGCGGCTCGATACTGAAGCAGTTAGGCTACGCGACCGGAGACTATGTTTTCAGCAGCATTGTTGTACCTGAGGCAAACCAACAGTTTTCACTTCCGGATTTTTGTCTGCTGAATACGATTTACCCTCATGGCGCGTGGTATGTCAGCCGGGATTTTATAGGAGGGAATGCTGGAAGCACAGTTTACGTGAGCTGCGCTAAAGATGAATCGATAATAGTTTTCGCCGGTTCCGACGAAGAGGCGGTTTTGCGAATTCACACGTCAATCGAATCGCCGCAATACTTCGTTCTCGGCAAAGACGTTAAGAAAATCGAGGGGGTTTTGGAAGTAAATGTAAATGAATGTCGCCCTTACGAAATACTGTCAACTTCAGGCGACACGGATATTCTAATTAGCTTGCAGGTATTGTCCGGTTCCGTTCGATTATACACGGTGGAATTTTGCCAGCAGAGTCAGGTGATCAACGGTCAGCCGTTGTTTTAGTGAGATAGGTACACCGGAAGTCCTCTAAACTATTCGAGCTTTTCCGGAATTTCCTCAAAGGCGGAAATCTTCGTCCTAAATTCTTTTGGCATTTCGAGTGTCTTTTGGTTTGAATAATCATAAGAAACTTGTATGCTCGATCCTTCCGCTATGGTTCTTCCGCTTACTTTTTCCGTTATCAGGTATTGCATCTCAAAACTTTTATTCTTCATCCAACTGACCTTCGTATAGACTCTCAAAGTCTCGCCGTAATATGCCGGCGTCTTGTAAGTACAGTGAATCTCAAGCACAATCATGCTCAGTGTCGAAGTGTCGTTACTCGGCAAGTCGAAGAGTTTTCTGAAATAGTGAACTCGCCCTTCCTCGAAGTAACTCAAGTAGACTGCGTTGTTGATATGTCCGAGTGAATCCATATCCGAGAACCTTACCGGAATTTCGACTGAGAATTTGAAATCATCTTTTGCCATTTCGATCCTCTTTAAGATTTTGTGCCTGCCGAATACGATGGTGGATTGCCATTAGCGCCGCATAAAGTTAAATTTTACAAACCTCACAACAAATTGGACAATTCATGGAAACAAATTTAATCAAAAGCATTAAAGAAAAAGCGCATGCCGCAAAAAGGCACATTGTACTGCCGGACTCACTCGATGAACGTGCAATTCAGGCGGCGAGACAAATCACGGATGAATCTATCGCGAAGATCAGTCTGGTCGGCAGCGAAAAGAAAATCATAGACAAAGCAAAAGAGCTAAAAGTAAATTTAGATGGTGTGTCTATTGTCGATCCGGAGACAAGCGGAAAGCTTCAAGATTTTGCAAATGAATTCTTCGAGATTAGAAAGTCAAAAGGGCTTACTGAACCACAAGCGCTTGAGGCAATGAAAAATTCATTGTTCTTCGGCGCTATGATGGTACGCAGGGGACTTGCAGACGGGAGTGTGGCAGGTTCAACATTGACAACCGCGGACGTGCTTCGGGCAGGCATTCAGGTTATCGGCGTGAAAGATGGAATATCCATCGTTTCGAGTTTCTTTCTTATAGTTTTTCCACAGAAGGTTTATTCTTTTGCCGATGGCGCCGTTGTTCCCGATCCAACCGCCGAGCAGCTTGCCGACATTGCGATTACAACTGCCGAAAATCACCGCAAGCTTGTGGGTGAAGAGCCGCGCGTGGCAATGCTTTCTTTCTCGACGAAGGGAAGCGCGAGACACGATTTGATCGACAAAGTGGTACAAGCTACCGAGATTGCAAAGAAAAAGGCTCCGGATATGCTTATTGATGGTGAGTTGCAGCTTGATGCGGCAATTGTTCCGTCCGTTGCCGCAAGGAAAGCGCCGGGGAGCAAGATAAAGGGCGACGCGAACGTTTTAATTTTTCCGGACTTGAACGCAGGAAACATCGGTTACAAGATGGCACAGCGGATGGGCGGAGCGGACGCGCTCGGACCCGTTGTCCAAGGTTTGAAGAAACCTGCGTTTGATTTGTCGCGCGGCTGCAGTGTTCAGGACATAGTCGATGTTGTTGCGATCAATTGCGTGATGGGGAGTTAAGACGAGTTAGACCGCATCACGATGAATCATGATGCTAACGGAAAAAATCCCGCCCAAAGCGCAGCTAAGAATTAGTCCCTTTCAAAGGACTTTGTTTGATGAGTATTCCGATTTATCGGAATACTCACGAGAGGCTAAGAATTTTCTCTCCTCGTTGCGATCAATCCGAATTCTTCGTCGAGTTCTTTCATTTCAAAAAACTCTTTCAGCTTGTCTGTAAAAGGATTCTTCACAACGGAGTAGTAAACTGTTTGCCGCTTCTTGACGGACTTTACTATCTTCTGATCTTTCAGTTTCCTCAAATGCTGGGAGACGGCGGAGTCCGTAATCCCGAGTACCGAAGCAATATCCGCAACGTTTATGTCATTCTGAAGCTGAAGCAAATATAGAATCTTCAATCGCTGTGAGTAACCAGCCGCTTCGAGGAGTCCGAGAAGGGTGTTCATCCCGATTCGCTCGTTCATTTTCTCTTTCAAACGGAAAATATCTGACTTTGTCAATTTTGTAACGCCTAAAAAATTTTCGTCGCTGTTTGGCTTCTTCATTTCCACTCCCAAGGTTTATGCCGAACTAAAATAGCAAAAGACGCTTCAAAGGGGAATAGCAATAACTGCTTTCAGATAGTTTGAGAATATTCAAATGTCTTGGTAAATGGGGACAAAACGAAGGTTCTGATACATTTTCTATCTTTGTTTCATCGGCTCGATTTGCTATTTTTCATGAGTGTTTCAATTGGAATTCTCAAATGACTTCAATCTCTACCGGGTTTGATTCCCCGCCGCTCGCGGCGTTGTCATTCCCGTCCGAAGGACCCCGTCGGGGCATGTTCTCAGCGGGAATCTGTCCCGACGAAGGTCGGGATCCTTTGGATTTGTGGATGCCCGATAGAAACGTTTGGGCATGACAGGATACCTCGCCGCTTGCGGCGAGGTAATTCATTTTCAAAAAAATTTTTCCGCTGAAATCTCAAAATTAGGTTTCATCCGATCGAAAACATTTTTGTTATAAAATCAGAAACTGGCACATGACAAGAGTAGTTGAAATTGCGAAGACAAGAATTGGCAGCGGTAATCCGCTGGTAATAATCGCTGGTCCGTGCGTTGTCGAGAGCCGGGAACTTGCGATGAAAGTTGCTCGTGATGCGAAAAAGATAACCGATAAATTAGGCTTGCCGTACATCTACAAGTCGAGCTACAAAAAAGCAAACCGAACCAGCGGGAATTCTTTTGTCGGACTCGGAATGGATGAGGCGCTTAAGATTTTGCAGGAAATAAAAAAGGAATTTGACTTGCCGATTTTGACCGATGTCCACTCCGAAACGGAAGTTGAAGCCGCAGCAGAAGTTGCCGATGTCCTTCAGATACCGGCTTTTCTTTGCAGGCAGACCGAACTTCTTCAAGCCGCCGGACGAACCGGCAGAGCGGTCAACATCAAAAAAGGGCAATTCATGGCTCCGGAAGATATGCATCTTCAGGCGGAGAAAGTTGAAGCTGTCGGAAATTCGAAAGTCATGTTGACGGAGCGCGGCGCTACTTTCGGTTATCATAATCTTGTCATTGATATGCGTTCGCTTGTCATAATGCGTGACAGCGGGTTCCCGGTCATCTTGGACGCGACTCATTCTCTCCAGCTGCCGGGCGGCGAAAAAGATAAAACCGGAGGACAACCGGAATTCATTTTCCCGATTGCGCGCGCGGGAGCAGCGGTTGGAATAGACGGTTTGTTTCTCGAAACCCATCCGGAGCCGAGCAAAGCGTTGAGCGATGCGGCTACTCAACTACCCTTTGATTTGTTTGAACCGCTTCTCACCCAAGTGAAGGAAATCGATCTTCTCAGACGCGAGTTTGTGAAATGACACGAGTCCAGACATTGCTTCCGAAACTAAAAAAGATAAAAGTTATTCTTCTCGACGTCGACGGTGTTCTAACTGATGGAACTATCATTTACGGCAGTGACGGGCTTGAGTTGAAAGCATTTGATTCTAAGGATGGCTTTGGAATCACTAACGCAATTAAGAGCGGGATAAAAGTGGGAATAATTACTGCGCGCAAGTCGGAAGTTGTAAAACGACGTGCGACTGAACTCGGCATCGTGGATCTCTATCAAGGATCGCTCGACAAGATTACGCCTTTTGAAGAAATAAAAAATGTCTACTCGCTTTCCGAATCCGAGATTGCGTATGTTGGTGACGATATTTTAGATTTGCCGCTTCTTCAAAAAGTCGGGTTGAGCGCCGCTCCCGCGAATGCCGTGCGAGAGGTTAAGATGAAAGTTGACTATGTGACCAAAGCGCGAGGCGGACAGGGTGCAGTGCGTGAAGTGATCGATCTGATTTTGAAAGCACAAAAGAAATAGTGTTTGAACCAATTTCTAACAACGGGAAAGAATTTCCGCGTGAATTAACCCCGCTCGAGCACGAGCTGGTCTTTCGGCAGCTTCCGGAAAATTCCAAAACTTACCGGCAATACAGAGAGCGAATCGAACGGATGAAAGTTGTGGGTCTCGGAAGGCGCGGCGCGGGACATCTTGTTCTGGCTGAACACGAGGTAAGCTCCGATACACTTCAGCTCGTTACACCTGTATTTGCTTTCGGTGGCGCCGAGCAAAGTCAGAGTAAATTGACGATTGTGATTCACGAGGTCGGTGATGATGCGATTTCAATCGAGCTAATGGCGCTGAAGGGAAATCTTGAGTCGTTGGATACCGGAACGGCACGGCTGTGGTCCGTTTCAGATTGGAAGACGGGCGAAAAATGTCCGAAGTGTTCTACTCAGGTCAGAGAGATCAGACTGCCTTTGAAGGACGAACGCGAAGCGACACTGACAGTCTGTGCAAAACACCGCGGTGTTTGGATCCACGACAGCGAACTTGAAATGAACCATATCATTCCTTTGACCGGTTTTATAAACGAGCTGAATAAACAGGAAGGTCTGCGCAAAGGGAAATTTGAATATCATTCGCCGTCTCAGGTTTTTTCTGAACTCGACGAGTTTTCAGATACCGAGTTTACCAATGCTTTTGTACTTTATAATAAATTTTGGCGAAAGCTTGAAGTCGGAGAGCTTGAACTTGTGCCGGCTAAGAAGCCTTCGCTTGCATCAAGACTTGTTTCAAAATTTAGAGGCAGAAATTGATGGACGCTATTGAAAAAGGAAAAGAAGTCGTCAGGATAGAAGCAGCGGCAGTTCAAGCGCTCGAAGGGAAGATCGACAAGGCGTTTGCCGATTCGGTCGAACTTATAGCAAAGATAAATGGACGTGTTGTCATAACTGGAATGGGCAAATCCGGTTTGATCGCGCGGAAAATTGTCGCGACGATGAACTCGACGGGCACGCCCGCGATTTTCATGCACCCGAGCGACGCAGTTCACGGCGACCTCGGAATGGTACGACCGGACGACGCAATTATTTGTATTTCAAAAAGCGGCGACACTGAAGAAGTTGTGCAGCTCCTTCCGATGTTCAAACGAATAGGCGTCCCGATTATTTCCATTGTTGGGAATTTGAATTCGAAGCTTGGAAGAGAGAGTGAATTCGTTCTCAATGCGAGTGTCGACCAAGAAGCTTGTCCGTACGATCTGGCTCCAACCGCTTCCACGACGGCAGCTCTTGTGATTGGCGACGCTCTTGCAATTGCACTCCTCGAACGGAAGAATTTCACCGAGGAAGAATTTGCTATGTATCATCCCGGAGGAAACATCGGCAAAAGACTTTTCTTGAAAGTCGAAGAATTAATGGTCAAAGGGAAAGATATACCCAAGGTTTTGACCACGGCTTCGTTGAGAGAAGCTATACTCGCTATGACGTCAGGACGATTGGGAGCCGCTTGCGTCGTCAACTCGTCGAACGAGCTTGCCGGTATCATAACCGATGGAGATTTGAGACGGCTTCTTCAGAATAATTTGGACTTCTCAAAAATGACTGCGGAAGATGCGATGACGAAGAATCCGAAGGTTGTCAAACCGAATGTGCTTGCGGTTGTTGCCATCGAGGAGATGGAAAATTTCAACATAACGCAGTTGATTGTGATTGACGAATCGCGGAAACCTGTCGGCATGCTGCATCTGCACGACCTTGTGAAAGCCGGTCTGTCTCCGAAATCTGATTTATGAAAAAGCTCGCTTTCTTTTTTCTGCTCGTCCTCTTTTTCGGCTGCGAGGCGAAACTCAAGCCGACTGTTGTGCCTGTCTCGGGAAGACTTCCAGATCAAGAAAGCTGGAACTCTACAATTATATTTACCGACAGCGGACAAACACGCGGTATATTGAAAGCCGGACGTGTCTGGGTGTTCAACAATGAGAATTTGACTTATCTCGGCGACAGTATTCGTGTGGATTTTTTTGACGATCTCGGAAGACATACGAGTTACCTCACCGCAGACAGCGGGCTTGTGAATAATCAGACGAACGACCTCGAAGCAATCGGAAATGTTTACACACACAGTGACAGCGGGACTTCGCTCTGGACGCAGAGACTTTTTTGGAACAATAAGACACAGAAGATTACCTCCGATGTTTTTGTAAAAATTGTATCGCCAAAGGAAACGCTTCAGGGTGTCGGCTTCGAATCGGATCGTGATCTTCGCAATTACAAAATATTTAATGTGAGCGGGGAGGCGAAAGGTTCAAAGTGAATTTGAATTCCTTCGTGGCGTCCTTTAAGCACTGTAACCGCAAGCATCTGTCTAACTCGAGTCCTGTTTCCAAACTTCAATTGTTAGTCTTCTTTTTGTTAGCAGTGTTTCTATCGGCAACTGCATCAGCACAAGATCAAACGGTAAAATTAATTCACGCTGACAGTCTAATTGGTTATACGGTCGGTGGGATTTCATATCGCGAGCTGATTGGACACGTAACGATGCAGCACGAAAACACGACTCTCAAATGCGACCGCGCCGTTCAAAATATTACAGAAGATAGAATTGATCTTTACGGCGATGTCAAGGTAACGGACGACACGCTGACGTTTTTAACAAAACAAGCACGGTATTTCGGCAAGACGAGAACGGTAGCCAGCGACAGCGCAGTTTATCTTAACGACAGGCGTCGTACACTCACGGCAGATCGTGGAACCTATGACTCTCAGACCAAAGTGGCACAGTTTTATGGAAACGTATTTGTTCGAGATTCAGTATCACAGTTGAGAGCTGAGCAGCTTGTGTTTTATCGGAACGAGGGCAAAACGATCGCGGACGGAGATGTGAACATCAAGAGTCTCCAGAATAACGTTACGGTTTTTGGCTCGCACTTCGAAAATTATGACAAGAAAAACTTCAGCTTGATGAAAGGGAGTCCACTGCTTGTCCAGATAGACACAACCTCCGACGGAAAGATTGACACTCTTTTGATCACGTCTCAGACGATGGAAGCTTATCGCGATACTGCCATTGAACGCTTCATTGCCCGCGACAGCGTGCAGGTCATTCGCGGCTCGCTTTCTGCGCGCTGCGGATACGGGACTTACTTTTCGAATGACAGCCTTGTCGTTTTGCAGGAGAAGCCGGTTGTGTGGTATGAAGATAATCAGCTCACCGGAGATAGTGTTGCGGTTTATATCCGTGACAAGAAAATCTCACGCGTTGATGTGGTCGGAGCGGCATTTGCGGTTTCACAAAGCGATTCCATTTATGCAGACAGATTCAATCAGTTGAAAGGAAAGAAACTGACAATGTATCTGTTGGACAGCAAAGTAGATCGCATAATCGTTGAAAATAACGCTACGAGTTTGTATTATCTTTATGACAAAAACGAACCGAATGGAATCAACAAAGTGAGCGGTGACCGCGTCGTCATGTATTTCAAAGATGGAAAAGTTGACAGAATCGCTGTGATAAGTGGCGTGGAAGGCGACTATTTTCCCGAAAAAATGGTGAAAGGGAAGATAAGCTCGTACAATCTTGTTGGATTTACGTATTTCAAAAACCGGCCTAAAAAAGCTGACTTTCCCAAAAGTTGGAAATGAGTGAGAATTTGGTCCAAGAACAGTCCGCAGGTCAACGACTTGACTCGTCGAGATCCTTCGGAGAAACCGTTCAAACTTTAGAATATACAGGAAGCAGTGTCCTTTATTCACGAGAACTTCAAAAACGCTACAAGAAAAGATACGTGGTAAATGGAGTCTCGGTCGATGTTAAGCAGGGAGAAGTTGTAGGTTTACTTGGACCGAACGGCGCAGGCAAGACAACCACTTTCTACATGATGGTTGGGATGATAAAGCCGAATTCCGGCAGGGTATTCATTGACGGAACAGAAATAACCAAGCTTCCGATGTACAGAAGGGCACGGCTCGGTATCGGATACTTGCCCCAGGAAGCTTCGATCTTCAGGAAGTTGTCCGTTGAGGATAACATCATGGCGGTTTTGGAGTACAGGAAGATGACGCGCGCCGAGAGAAAAGAAAGATGCGAGCATCTTCTTGATGAACTCGGTATTTCGTCGATCCGCAAGACTCTCGGCTATGCTTTGAGCGGCGGCGAACGAAGAAGAACGGAAATCGCACGCGCACTTGCAACGGGACCAAAGTTTATGCTGCTGGATGAGCCATTTGCAGGAATCGATCCGCTCGCCGTTGAAGACTTAATGAAGATTGTTGTGAATTTGAAAAGCCGCGGGATCGGAGTTCTGATAACCGACCACAATGTACACGAAACGCTTTCGATCGTTGACCGTGCGTATTTGTTATTCGAAGGTAAGATATTGAAGTCGGGAACTTCAGAGTTTCTTGCTAACGATCCCGAAGCGAGAAGGCTTTACCTAGGGGAAAGTTTTAGGCTGGATAGGTACTAATATCACTTCCACCTGAGGGAGTTAGCTGCTAAACATTCTAATGAGACTGGAGACAAGGTGTGAAGGAGCGAGGATGGCGCAGCAATGTGTTCTGCTTCAGATGGAAGTGTCCGAAGGTCAACGACTTGACTCGTCGAGATCCTGCGGAGAATTTTCTCGGTTTAGCTTAGGAGGAAAAGAGATTGACGATGGAGCAGAATGAAATGCGAAATACCCCGATACTTGGAATCTTACTACAAAGAGGAGAATGATCTGATGCCAAACCAGAGCGGGGCCGGCAATTGCTTGCTCAATAAAGCGTTACTGAAGCCAATTGAATATCCCGGTCTAATAAGACTGGGACCCAACGGCGATGGCGGCTATGTTATTCCTGGAGATCAAATTAAGAGCTGCGAGTTATTGATCTCGCTTGGCCTTTCAGACAACTGGCTGTTTGACAAAGAGTTTCTTGCAAGAAATCCAACGGCAAGGGTAATCGGTGTTGACCACACCGTGGGACCATGGTGGTTTCTGCGCAGGATGTTCATCTATTTGTGGAAAATTCCAGTGTATGCACTGATTGGCAATCGTAGGAAGATAAGCAAATACGCCGCAAAGTTGCGGAATTGCGTTGGATATTTCTTTTTTTTCAGAGAGCCGCACAGCCACTTAAAGAGAAGAGTGTCCACAAGTGGAGGCAGGTTAGATATTAGTCTTGGCCAAATTCTTGACTCCAATCTCGGGCGATCTGCCCAGCATTATGTTTTCCTCAAGATGGATATCGAAGGCTCGGAGTACGGGGTGGTGCAAGACATTGTCCAGTACCAGAATCGAATCAGGTGCATTGCGGCGGAATTTCACGATCTCGACAAGAGGACTGAGGAGTTCAACGAATCCATGCAGAGCTTGTCACAGCACTTTTGTATCGTACATATTCACGGAAACAACGGTAGTGCCTACGACTATACAAACGATTTCCCGTCTGCTGCAGAAATAACATTTATCAACAAGTCTCTCATTGAGCGGGATATTCCTTTCTCGGCATTTCAATATCCCAGAGAGGGACTTGATTTTCCTAACAATCCGGGTGCTCCCGATTACAGACTTCATTTCGAGCAGCTCACGGGGCCTTGGTCAGCGTGACCGTACTCGTCAGGAACATCTACAGGGGGAACCTGACAATTGGTTTCAGCCAGTCCCAGAGCAAGGAAGCTTTATCTCGGGGAGAATTTTAGACTTAGACCGGACACAAGTAGCAAAACACTTTCCTAAATGACTTGACAATCACTCGTTGCCAGGATACATTCTCGCAACAATAAATAGGGTTGGTGGTGAATGCTGAAGAACAATTTTTGGCAGTATTCTTCCTGTTTTCCTCACGCGAATGCGGGGGCATTGAAACCGGATTGATTTAAAGGGAAATGGATGGAAGATGGGTGTCCCGAGAGATAAGTTAGAGTATGTTTTTGCGGAAGAAAAGAAATGCCTCGGG
>JAMCQL010000085.1 GCA_023381615.1 Bacteroidota bacterium | reverse complement strand
GGAGCGCTAGGGGTGCAAACGGCATAATAGCCCTTCGTTGTTGCATTCTAAGCGGACTCTGGGAAGACTTCTGGGAATATAGAGCAGCTGCCTGATGCAATCCCCTTACAAATTTGTCGCACACCCATAATTGAGCGGCAGATGGAAATATTTACCAGTAATTTATTATCTTTGAGTCAAGCCATTTAGTCCCGACTTGTCGGGACGAATGGCTTTTATGTTTGTATGAAACAAAGTTAGGAGGTTTCGATGTCAAATAATTTTGTCTATTTGACAAAGGAAAAATTGGTTGAGCTTGAAGCACAGCTCAAAGAAATGAAAACCAGCGGCAGAAAGGAAGCTGCGCGAAAAATCGCCGAAGCGCGATCTCACGGCGACCTCTCCGAAAATTCCGAGTACGATGCCGCAAAAGAAGAGATGCAGATGCTCGAGCTGCGAATCGCACAACTTGAGGCTACTCTGACTCGCACACGGGTACTTGACCCGACTGAAGTCAGAACTGATAAAGTCTACATCTTCAGTAAAGTTCAGCTTCTCGATATGCTTTCAAATAAAGCCATCGAGTACCAGCTTGTTTCGACTGAAGAAGCGGATATTGTTAAAGGAAAAATTTCCACGGATTCACCCATAGGCAAAAGTCTTCTTGGGAAGGAAGTTGGGGATGTGGTCAGCGTGAAAGTCCCGGCTGGCTTGAAGCAGTACAAGGTTCTGCAAATAGGCCGTTAAACTGCTAATGCCTCAGTCAAAGGCTGATGCGCTCGACGAGTCGTCGATGACCCGACCCGTCGGGAGTCATCGACCTCCGGCGCAGAAAAATCTTGAGTTCAAGGCGAAAGTCAGGGAGCTTACTCCACTCGAAAAACTTTTCAAAGACAGTGGGGCGGTATTCGTCGAAAGCCTGAAGCAGACAGACACATACTTCAAAGTATCAAACGGAAGGTTGAAACTGAGGGAAGCAAGGGGCAAAAAGCCAGAGTTGATTTTTTACGAAAGAGATGAGACTTCGACAGCAGGAATGCGAAGCTTTTATGATGTGCTGCCGCTCGCTGATTTGTCCATAAAGAATTTTCTTGCAAAATCGCTTGGCGTGAAGGTTGTGGTAGAGAAGGAACGGAGATTACTGAAGTTGAAGAACGCAAGAATCCATCTCGACAGCGTCAGTGGTCTTGGACAATTTCTTGAGTTCGAGGTGGTTTCAGACGGCGATGATGAAGGTGACGCGCTCCTGCTTGAAAGATTGAAGAAGATGGCGGCGCCTTTTGTTGAAAAAGAAATTAACGTTTCTTACAGCGATTTGGTGCTCTCGGACTAGTCCGGATGGATTTTTTGCGGGTTCATCTTGCATCTGAAATAATTTTTTTCCCCCTTGTTACCAAGCTCGAAGTTTACCCCGCCCCGGCGGGGTTTATCCAGCTTCGCGGGACTTGGTAACGATATCTATGGAAGCTCTGCTTCAAACAAAACTCTGTCCGAAGGATCCTGCGGATTGGATATACGCAATGCGTAGTTGCAGTAGGCGCAATTGGCCTTAACTAATTTACCAGAAAGGAGTCAACAGTATGAAAACCACTTTACGACTTGTCCTCCGCGGCAGATTTCTCTTTATGGTGTTTTTGGCATCGCTCGTCATGAGTATCCCTTTATCTGCCCAATGGGTGCAAACCAACGGACCTAGTTATGTACGTTCTTTCGCCGTTTCGGGCACGAATCTCTTTGCCGGGACTGTTGGCGGCGGCGTCTTTCTTTCCACCAACAACGGCACAAGCTGGACTGCCGTCAATACCGGCTTGACGAATATTTCTGTTTGGTCACTTGCCGTTTCGGGCACGAATCTCTTTGACGGGACTTATCGCGGCGGCCTTTGGAGACGTCCATTGTCAGAGATGATCACAGCAGTGGAAAACCCCTCAACTGATTTGCCAACTCACTTCATTCTTAGCCAAAACTATCCGAACCCGTTTAACCCGGCGACGGAGATTTCATACGACCTTCCCAAGAGGTCACACGTCTTGATCGCCGTGTTCGATGTGCTGGGGAGGAACGTCGGGACTCTGGTAAATGAAGAGGAGGCAGCAGGCAGGTATCGGGTTACCTTCAATGCGTCCGAGTTGCCGAGTGGAGTGTATTTCTACAGGATTGAAGCAGGAACGTACCATGATACCAAAAAGCTCCTTTTACTCAAATGACGGGCAACTGCAGCGAACAATCGCAAAAAGGACGCTTCCCGATCAGAAGCATATCGGGACAGGCTCTTATGGATCGCTTCATCCCGGTTTGCCGGAAGCTGGATGCTTCGCAATCTTTATAGCGGCAAGCGGGACGGACTTTTTTGCGCCAGACGTTATGTGCCATTTGCTCTCGGACTTCACGAATCTTAACTTTTGTAAAGTTGAATGATTAGCAATGAGGCAATATGAAGATATTTGAGAAGGATGGACACAAAATAATCTGGGGAGAAGCAATCGAGGCTCTTGATACCATCGAAGACAATTCTATCGATCTACTTTTCGCCGATCCACCGTATAACATCGGAAAGAAATTAGTGGATGTTCCCGATCGCTGGCAATCAGACGGTTCATATTTGAAATGGTGTTACAGATGGCTGAATGTCTGCATTAGCAAGCTAACGCACCACGGAACAATGTATGTAATGACTTCGACTCAGAACATGCCGTATTTCGACCTTTTCCTTAGAGAAAAGCTCTCTATTCTTTCGCGAATTGTGTGGTACTACGACAGTTCGAGTGTTCAAGCACGAAAGTATTTTGGTTCTCTGTATGAGCCTATTCTTCATTGCGTTAAGAACGAGAAACATTATACATTCAACGCCAACGATATTCTCGTCGAAGCTAGGACTGGCGCGGTCAGGAAGTTGATTGACTATAGAAAAGCGGTTCCCACCGTCTACAACTCGAAGAAGGTGCCTGGAAACGTGTGGCATATCCCACGAGTTAGATACCGTATGGATGAGTACGAAAACCATCCGACTCAAAAGCCAATCGCGTTGTTGGAAAGAATCATCAAAGCAAGCAGCAACGAGGGAGATTTAGTTGTCGATCCTTTCTCGGGTACTTTTACCACTTCATACGTAGCCAAGCAGCTCAAAAGAAAATCGGTTGGAATTGAAATCAATGAAGAGTATGTAAAAATTGGTCTGCGCCGCTTGGAGATTGCTACTCACTTGAATGGAGAACGTCTTCGCAGGCAACCAAAGATATACGAAGAGCCTTTAAGCGAAAAGCAAACATCTCTATTTGAAAAGAAAGCAAAATGGAACACGAATTCACGAAAACGATCAAGCGCATCTTAGAAAAGAACTTTGTAAAGTTATCGGAGACGGTCCTTTCTAAGAGTGAGCTTGTTCAATATATCAACATAAAGACCAAATCCGCAAACAAGGGCTCTAAGTCAAGGGGAAGCTTTGCCAATCTTTATGCCATATATGTCTTAGTAGAAGACTACATTTCAAATGGCTTCCATAAGAAGGGTAATTACAAGAATTATGAAGGCGCAATTTTCTCGACTCTTTTCAATCGACAGAGGGAACTTCCCTTCGGCCAGAAGCTCCAGAATCATGCTCTCAATCACAGGATGAACGAGGAGTTTAAGAAGTTCTTCCCCAATTGTGAATTTGTTCCGATCCTGCGAGATACTACCACCAATCGATATTGGTTCAATCAGAATCTTCTGAAGCTCCAGGTGGGTAAAAAGGTGCTCGATCTTTCGGAATCTGTGATTCAGATAATTGAAGCCTATGTTGAGGCAAAGAAGAGCGCATTCGATCGCTTCATTAGGTTCTGCGAAGATGCGGAAAAGCTCAATGGCGAAAAACTTGTGGAGTTTATCACGGGCTTGTTGGAGCCATCTGTAGATGCTCGCATTTTTGAAATCGTAAGCTTCAGTATTTTGAAGTATTACTATCACAACCAGAAACTCTATTGGGGATTCGATCCCGAAGACCTTCAAGAAGACAATCTTAAGCTGTACAAAACCGGACGAACCAACGCCAACGATGGCGGCATTGACTTTGTTATGAAACCATTAGGGCGATTCTTTCAGGTCACTGAAACTGTTGATGTAAAGAAATATTTCCTAGATATCGATAAGATCGAGAAATTTCCTATAACGTTTGTTGTGAAGTCTTCTGACCCCACTGACACGATCAAACAGAAGATTAAAGAACAAGCAGAGCGACAATATTCGATCACGGCAATTGTCTCTCGCTATATGGACTGCATCGAGGAAGTCATCAACATTGCAGAGTTGCTTGTCAAGTTTAAATTGGCTGTTGATAAGGGCTTTTTGAATGATATACTCTCGGAGATTATCAAGCAAAGCAGGGTAGAATTTAACTACGAAGATGAAGATTACGATGTGAACCAGTATGAGAATGGTGTAGAGTCCGAAGAAAAATAGAACGAGCAAATGGCACATAACAAGCGAAAAAAGACGCCTACCTGCACAAAGCGTTTCGCGCAGGCAGGCAAAAAGAGAAAACTATTGTTATTATTACTGTCAGCTTTTTTCAGGACGACACATGTTGCCTGATCTGAGAATCTTGGTAGATGAATATTACAAGGGAAATATTCGTGCGGACGACTTTGCGGAGAGACTTGGGATCTTATATCAGCGACAAGGTAATTCGTTCAAGAATCATTTTGTCACCTTTATGCAATTTCCGCACAGATGTATGTACGATACCACGAGCCTTATTGACACTTTGGCTTCCTTGGGTTTTGATTTGGAGGTCAAGAAAGCTTTTGACAGCGACATCCAGGACATAAGACATATAGAACTGGCAGAGCGCACCGAGGGCGCTGTGATAGTCGAGGGCAAGAAACACTGAGACAAAGATAGCGCTTGATTCACTATTCCATGATCTTCTCAATTTCTTCCGTCAGCTCTCCCCACCTGAAATACTTGTCCTCTAATTTACTCTTGAGCTCTTTGTACTCGATAGATACGTTCTTCGTCTCTTCGCCGTTCCTGTAAAACTCCGGATCCGCCATCATCGCTTCTATTTCTTTGCGCCTGCTTTCCATGCGTGAGATCTCTTCCTCGGCCTTCTTCAACTCACTCTTCAGTGGCCGCAGCTTCCGCGAGAGTTCGTCTCTCTTCTCCGCCTCGAGGCGCCGCCGTTCTTTACTGGAGAGTTCCGTGTTCCGTTTTTCCCCTTCCGCATCACTTGCGCCGATGCTCGTCGACTCAGTCTCTTCTTTCTTCCTGTAGAGATAATCGCTTACATCTCCAGCAAATGTCCTCACCTTCCCGTGGCTGAACTCCGCGACTTTGTTCACTAATGGATCGAGAAATGCGCGGTCGTGGGAGACGATAACGTATGTTCCTTCAAACTCTTTCAATGCGTCCTGGAGAACTTTCTTCGACCGCATGTCGAGATGGTTCGTCGGTTCGTCCATGATCAGAAAGTTCGCCGGTTGTAAAAGCATTTTGGCAAGCGCTAGTCGGCTTTTCTCTCCGCCCGAAAGAACGGAGACCTTCTTGAAAACGTCGTCGCCATGAAATAGAAATGCGCCAAGTATTGTCCGCAGCTTTGTCCGTACTTCTCCGGTCGCGACGCTGTCAACAACACCAAGTACATCGCTCGATAGGTCCAATTCCTCAGCCTGATGTTGTGCAAAATAGGAAGGTATCACATTGTATCCGGCTGTGATTTCACCTGAATCAACCGGTTCCACGCCAGCGAGGAGTCGAACGAATGTGGATTTACCGGCGCCGTTCACTCCGACTACTGCAATTCTATCGCCACGTTCGACAGTATAATTCAAACCTTTAAAGATATGCTTCTCGCCGTAACTCTTGCAAATGTTTCTGATTTCCATGACGACGTGCCCGCTCGGCCGCGGCTTTGGAAAGTGAAAATGGATTTTATCCTCATCGTCTTCTATTTCGATAAGCTCCATTTTCTCCAACTGTTTGATCCGGCTCTGAACCTGCCGGGCTTTCGTCGCCTTGTATCTGAAGCGTTCTACGAATTTTTGCGTCTGCTTGATTTGCTGCTGCTGACTCTTGTGCGCGTTCAGCTGCTGCTGTCGGCGTACTTCCTTTTCTTTTTCGTAAAAGGCATAATTGCCGGCGTATTCATCCAATCTTCCGAGACTTAGCGCCCAGGTTCTTTTGGTTAAGTTGTCGAGAAATGCGCGATCATGAGAGACAAGGACAACAGCTCCGTTATACCCGCTCAGTTTCTCTTCGAGCCACTGAAGTGATTCGATATCGAGATGGTTTGTCGGCTCATCGAGAAGGAGCACGGACGGCTCTCTGAGAAGCAGCTTCGCCATTTCTATTCGCATTTGCCAGCCGCCGCTGAACTCGTCTGTCTGGCGATGAAAATCTTCCTTTGAGAACCCGAGCCCGATCAATACCTGTTCGATCTTTGACTTCATGCGGAACGCGTCAAGATCTTCGAGCTTGTGCTGGAGCTCGCCGAACACCTCGAGCGTGTCCATGTATTCGCTAGTTGCCGGATCAAGTTCCTCCAGCCGTCTGTGTGCCTCTTCTATCTCCTGCTGCACTTGCAGGACATCTTCAAATGCTGTCTCCGCTTCCCGGTAAAGCGTTCTTCCTGAGGAAGCGATTCCTTCTTGCGGAAGATAGCCTACGGTAACATAGCGTGCCTTGTTGATGCTTCCGCTGTCTGGTTGGACGATGTTCCCTAGAGTCTTAAGGAGTGTCGATTTGCCGGCGCCGTTTGAACCAACCAATCCGATTCGATCATGGGCACCGATGGTGAAAGACACATCACGGAAGAGAAATCGTTCTCCGAACTGTATTGTTATGTTATTCGCGCTTAGCAATTTCTATTAAGGTCTGGGAAGAGTAAATATACGCAATGGGGAAGGATAATTTCACCACAAGAGGCACGGAGAACGCAGAGAAAACAAACAGTAATTGGAAACTCTGTGCCTCCGTGTCTCCGTGGTTCGACTTCTTGATCGAATTTCTATCACATTTGTTAACAGTGGATGTTACTTCTGGATCATTTCGATAATTCTGTTTTCATCTTGCGTTGCAGCCTTCAGCGCGTCTGTTAGGACATCCGTTTCTTTTCGAAGCAACGATGGGTCTTTCATTTCGATCGCTCTCGCCACACCAGGTAGCGGCTGACTTGCATATCCCGTGTAAAACCCCGGTGCATATATCTGATGCTTGAACCATGGACTCTTCGGTAGTCCGCCCTTGTCGGTGAAAGCGCGCTCGATGTTCATCAGTGTTTCGTTGATCTTCAAATAGTTAGTGGGTTTGCTGGCAGCGATAAGCGAGTCTACTTCTGTTGTTGCTTTTTCAAATTCAAGCGAGGCGTTGATCGCCGGCGTGAAGTCCACGGACTTCAAGCTCTCGATTTCGCTTGCTTTCTTCTGTCTTTCTCGGATATATTCATTAATTGCCTTTGCATAGTCGGAATATCTGAACGGCAATATCGCATCATCGGCAAGCCGGATAGCGGCAATCCCGAGAATCTTGGCAACTGTAGAATGATACTGGAAGGTCGGATCGCCCCAGTGTTCCATCCAGTAGAAATCATCGAGCATTGAGTGATACACTCCGTAGGGACCGCCGAATCCAAAATCAAACGCTGGAACGCCGAGATGATCCAGAAAAACAGTGAAATCCGATCCACTTCCGAGCCTTCCAAGTTTTGTTGTCGCGGTATCAGGAACAAAGTTGTGCTTCTCATAGAAGTCTTTATTCTGATTTATGAACCAAGCATCGAAGACACTTTTCTGTGTCTTTGGATCGGTTACGGATTTGGTAACATCCATTATGAACCCGTCTAAAGAAGGCACGGCGCTCGCTCCGAAATTTGGCCCGCTGACCGGCGCATCAACGTTTATGTATGCTACCGCATCTTTCATGAGTTCTTCTGCATTCTGTTCTCCCCACTCTGTTGAGCCGATGAGTCCATACTCCTCTCCGTCCCATGAGCAAAGAACAATCGTCCTGTTAGGGTGCCATCCAGATTTGAGAAGCTCTCCGAGCCCTCGCGCCGTTTCAAGAAGCGATGCAGTTCCGCTGTTCGGATCGACAGCACCGTAAACCCATGCGTCACGGTGATTTCCGATAATAACTTTCTCGTTCGGATATTCCTTCCCATCGATTGTACCGATGACATCCCAGATCGGCCGGATTCCATAGTCCATATTAAGTTGCATGTGCACTTCTGTTGGACCCGGTCCGATATGATACGTGAAGGGTAATCCGCCCTGCCAATCGTGCGGTACTGCAGTGCCCGCAAGGTTGCTTAGAAGTTTTTCCGCGTTGCCGTACGAAATTGGCAGACAGGGTATATGTGGCAAATCAGTAACTTGGCTGAGTGGAATTCTTTTTGCGTCTTTGGTTGAAGCATAACCAGGCGTTAAAGGATCACCCGGATATATTGTCAAGTCCTGAATGCTGCCGCGTTGCACTGCATCCCATGGACGCATCGGTCCGCGGGGGTAAATATCGCCTTGCATGTATCCATCATCGGCGGGATCGGAATAGATTATCACACCTGCGGCGCCGTGTTCTTCTGCAACCTTAACTTTTATACCGCGGAAGCTTCTGCCGTATCTCACAAGCATTATCTTTCCCTTGACATCAATGCCAAGTTTCTGTAATAATTCGTAGTCTTCAGGCAATCCATAGTTTGCGTAGATTATTTGTCCGGTGAGATCACCGCTTGGTGAGTATGCATTGAACGGGAGCACGATGTTGGAGTTATAAGTGTCTTTGTCCCACTTCCATCCTTTTTCAACAAGATCGAATTTGTATTTCTCGGGCTCAGTCATTTCGAGATCCTCAGATTTCGGATAGGGAAGATAAACGTAATACTTGACGATCTGAGAGTGGATGCCGTATTCGTTGAATCGTCTGTTCACGAAGACTGCAAGTGCGCTGTCATCCGGGCTACTGGCGACATGGGGCTGCTGAGTCAGGATGAAAAGGTTTCTTTTGCAGCTATCCGCTTTGGGAATTCCTAAGAACTCTTTCTCAACACTTCCGTTTGTTTGTCCATAGGTAACCAATGACGAAAGGGGCAAAGCGATCAAGATAAAAAAGATGTGCTTTAGCATTTGACTGAACTCCTTTTTTAGAAATCAAAACAAAATTAGAAGGCTGTGTCTGCAAATACAATTATTACGAGTGATATCGACAAGATTTTATCTGAATCCACTTGCTTTATTTTGGTTAAGTTATTTAACTTTAGTTTATTAACTGACCACCAGTCAGTAAATATATGTTAGTGTCATAATGGAGAAAAAATGGGAATTGTTGAGCGAAAAGAGCGCGAAAAACAGATGCGGCGGGAAATGATCCTGCAGGCTGCGGAAACAGTCTTCTTCGAGAAAGGGCTCCGTGCCGCCACTCTAGATGAAATTGCTGAAAAGGCAGAAGTAAGCAAGGGGACAATATACCTTCACTTCGCAAGCAGGGAGGACTTGTACTACTCGCTAATGACGCGCGGCCTGCTCCTTTTGCTAAAAATGTTTCGGGACGTGAAGCCGGAAGATGCTGATCCGGCCAAAGTGCTGTACAAGCTCGCTGACGCTTACTTAAAGTTCAGTCAGGAACAATCCTATCTGTTCAAGATGCTGGCGGTTGTTGAGAATCCGGCCGTGAGCGAGCAAGTTTCACCGGAGGTTTCTTCCGACCTTGAGGAAGCAAGCGACGGAATCCTCACTTATGTCGCCGGGTTTGTTCAGAGGGGAATGGATGATGGAATATTCAGAAGCGACATTTCGTCCCATGAGGCTGTGATTTTGTTCTGGGTCTCTCTGAACGGCATTCTCAACTTAAAAGAACGTTCGTTGGCAATGAAGAAAAACAATTGCCTTAAGGCAGAGTCGATAATAGGATCTGTTGATTTCGATGTTCTTTATGGCATGTGCCAGCACTATCTCGTGGATTTCTTGACGCAAGAAGAAACTCGGAAGCTCAGCGGACGTAATGCTGCCAGAAAGCCGAAAGTGGTACAAAAACATTCAAAAGCGGTAACACAAAAATGAAATCAAAGAAGTTAGTGGCGGTTGCAGTAGTCTTAGCTCTTTTTCTCGGGATGGTAGTTATTCTCAGGCTGAACTCACAAACCCGGGAAGACCGAAACGGAAACAGCCGGGAACCAAGGACAGTCGAAGTGACTTACGCAAAATTAGACAGCATCTCAGGAGTTGTTTCCGCGTCAGGTACCCTTCGCGGCACTGAAGAGGCGGATATCATTTCAGAGACTAATGGAAAAGTCGTGAAGATTTTTGCCCGGCTCGATCAGTACCTTCGCAGGAACGCACCGATAGTCGAGGTGGAAAATGACATTCAGGAAATTGCACTTGAGCAGGCACAGGCGCAGGCAGCCGCAGCGCAGGCGAGCCATGAGAAGGCTGACTTGGATCTGAAGAGAATCACAAATCTCTACAAGCAGAATGTGGTTTCGGAAACTCAGCTCGAAGGTGCACAGTTGGCGGCTAAGTCGGCGCTCGCGCAGTACAGAGGTGCTCAGGCTGCGCTCAAACTTGCGCAAAAGCATTATGATGACACTTTTATCAAAACCCCCATTGCCGGTCGGCTTGCACAAAAGTTCTTTGATATCGGCGGAATGATTACGCCAGGGATGAAGGTGGCGACTGTTGTTGAAGACAGCCGGATGAAGCTTAAAGTCGGCATTCCAGAGGAAAGTATTGCGCTGATAAAGCCCGGGCAGCAGGCACGCGTAGAATGCGATGCTATTCCCGGAAAAGTATTTGCAGGAAGGGTGAAGGACATTGCTCTGAAGGCGGACCCGACGACGAGAACTTTTCAGGTCGACATCGAGCTTCCTAACGACGCTCAGAGGTCTTTGAAGAGCGGGATGTTTGCCAGGGCATCAATCACTACCTCTGAAAAGGAAAGTGCTCTTGTTATCCCGTCGTCGGCGCTTGTTGAAACTGACGGCACCGGTCCTAAAGTCTACATCGTGAAGGACTCTCTAGTCTCTATAAGGGACGTCGAAGTCGGCACGCGTGACGGTTCGAAGGTGAGGATATTGTCGGGACTCAAACCGGGGGCGATGATCATCACCTTTGGCCAGCAGGACTTGGTCAACGCGAGTAGAGTAAACTACAAAATTGTGAATTGAGAATTTGAAATGCGTCTAACTGAACTCGCAATAAAGCGGCCGGCTTTTATCACGATGGTGTTTGTTGCCCTTGCCGTGCTAGGGCTCTACTCCTACAATCAGATGGGTGTGGATTTGCTTCCTAGGATGGATTGGCCGATCGTTTCCGTTGTGACCGTCTATCAGGGTGCGGGTCCGAGAGAAGTCGAGAACGACGTTACAAAGCCAATGGAAAATGCCCTTAGCACTTTGAACAACGTTGACAACATAAGGTCTTACTCGCTTGAGAATGTTTCCATTGTTGTCGTGCAGTTTTCGTTCAGCGCCGACATCGATGCTGCGACCAACGATGTCCAGCGCAATGTGGATATGGTGAGATCAACGCTTCCGAGAGAAGTCAAAGCACCGCAGGTTGAGAAAGTTAACCTTAACGCGGTTCCGATTCTTCGCATCTCAGTTTTTGGCAATATGTCGCAGAAAGATCTCTACCACTTCGTTAAAGATCACGTCCAGAACAGACTGGAGCAAGTTGCCGGCGTTGCCACAGTCGATCTTGTCGGCGGACAGCAGCGTGAGATAAAGGTACTCGTCGATAATTCAAAATTGCGAGCATATCGTCTCTCGTTATTGCAGGTCGACCAGGTGCTCAGGAGCAACAATCTAGATTTCCCAGCGGGCAGGGTTATCGGCAAGGAAAAAGAATACACGGTACGCCTTGCAGGCAAATTCAAGAGTCTTGGTGAGTTGAGGAATGTTGTCGTCAATTCCACGCCTGAAGGTGTCGTCCATTTGAACGACATCGCAAAGGTCGAAGATTCATACAAGACTGATGATCAGACATTCAGCCGCATCGACGGCAAGCCGGCGATTGGCATTATTCTTCAAAAGACCTCAGATGCGAACTCGGTCGAAGTGAGTTCGGCTGTCCGCAAGACACTCACTGAACTCGAGAACGAGTACAATCCACGCGGATTGAAGTTTGTCGTCGCACAAGATATCACCCGTTTCACGAAGAATTCCATAAACGAAGTGAAACGTGATCTGGGCTTGGCTATCTTGATGGTTGCGATTACGCTGTTCCTCTTCCTGCATTCCTTCAGGAATTCCATTATCGTTCTCCTTTCTATTCCGACATCACTGGTGACGACTTTCATTTTCATGCACGCGATGGGCTTCACGGTAAACCTTGTCTCGACGATGGGACTTGCACTTGTGATTGGAATACTGGTTGACGACTCCATCGTGGTACTCGAGAATATTCATCGCCATCTCGAACTTGGTGAGGAAAAGAAGCGGGCAGCTCTGAATGGACGAAGCGAGATTGGATTTGCCGCGATTGCTATTACTCTTGTCGATGTGGTCGTATTTCTTCCGATAGCGCTTGTTGGCGGTATCGTGGGAAAGATATTCCGCGAATTCGGTTTGACCGTTGTCGTCTCGACGCTTCTTTCGCTCTTTGTCTCTTTCACACTCACTCCGATGCTTGCATCGAAGTGGTCGAAGATCACTCATTTCGAGAAAGGATCACTCCTCGGTAAGATCGTTGATGCGCTTGAGGGATTTCAGAAGAGACTCGATTCGGGTTACAGGGGTCTTATTTCCTGGGCGCTATTCAACCGGAGAACAATCATCACCATAAGTGCGGCTGCACTTCTGCTTAGTGTTGCCCTTGTCCCGCTGCATCTGATTGGTTCGGAATTCATGACGAAGGCAGATCGCGGCGAGTTCGCCTTGAATGTGGAAATGCCTGCGGGGACTTCGTTGGAGAAGACGAACGAAACACTCCTTGGAATCGAATCGGTACTGAAGAACGATCCGAACATAAAGCGCTACTTCACAACGGTCGGGAAGTCGGAGCGTGCTTTCAGCAACAGAACCGAACCGAATCT
>JAMCQL010000078.1 GCA_023381615.1 Bacteroidota bacterium | reverse complement strand
GGGCGGAGAGATGCCGTTCGAGCTTCTGAAGAAGATCGGCATAGCGACGCAGATGCAGGAGCTTCAGGAGCCTGCGACCGCGAATGGCACACCGTTAGGCAAAAAATATCGCGATCATATTAAGGGCGGTTCCCAAAATAGCTATAAAGAAGTTTTGAACAATAAAAATATGCTGTTAAGTTAGATAAATAAAAATATTTCTATGGAAGAATAAATAAAAACTATTATGACAAGTAAAAAGCATACAGCATAGAAAAAACCAAAATGAAGATATAGAAAAATAAATACTTCAAAAAAACAGAAAATTGGAGACGCGATTATGGAAAATCATAATAAATTTATTTTTGGAACTGCCCTGAAGAAAAATGGGATTGGCGCGTACCTTTTGATGACCTTCTTGGGCGCTTGGGGTTTTTGGCTGGTAGGATGGATCATTGCTTCCCGCGTTTTCCATATTTCGCCGTCCAATCTCTCCTTTCAGTTCGCGCTCCTCCCGGGAGCTTTCATGCCCGCAATCGCGGCGATCATTGTCCGGAAGTGGATAACGCGCGAGGGGTTTTCCGATGCGGGTCTGCGGCTTAACTTTAAGAAAAACTGGAAATACTATTTTTTTGCCGGCTATCTCTTGCCGATCATAGTCCTCGGAATCATCATAGGGCTCGCGGTTCTTTTCGGCATCAGCCACCCCGATTTTTCTTTGCATCGATCGTTCGGCATCCTCCTGCCGCAAATGAATCCTTCTTCCCTGCGAGTAACCCCGGCTCTATGGGCGATTTCGATGCTCCAAATAATGATCATCGGTATTCCCATCGCCGCGCTCATGACGTGGGGCGAGGAATTTGGGTGGCGGAGCTACCTGCAAATCCGTCTTCTCGCAGAGCGGCCAGCCCTCGCCGCAGTCGTGACCGGACTCATCTGGGGCTTGTGGCACTACCCGCTCATCCTTCTCGGCTACGAACATTATGAAAATATTGATGCAGGGCTTCTGGTGTTTCCGGTAAGCACCATCATGCTCTCCATCATTTTCGGATGGTTGCGTTTGAAAACGGGGAGCATTTGGTCAAGCAGTATCGCGCATGGCGCGACGAATAATTTTGGCGCTTCCTTAACTTTCCTGCTTTTTGTCGGCGGCCCGAATTTTACTTTTGTCAGCTATCTCGGGATCCTATCGTGGATACCATTGGGGGCCCTTTGCGCTTGGATTCTTTTGACCAAGCAGCTGAATACAACGACCCAGGCAACCCTCGCGAGTGAAGCGGCGGCATAGCGCCGCAGGCGGGGCAGACGGTTTCGAGCTTTCCAGCGGGCTGCTCTTTGCGGAAGCTGCTTCAACTGCACGCGGCCACGGAGACGGTAGCTGGTGTGTCCAATCGGTAAATTTGATGGGCTATTAACAAATAAACCGAAGAAATGAACAAATAAATGGATAGAAAACCGGATAGAAAAACTAAAATGAAGATATAGAAAAATAAATACTTCAAAAAAATAAAAAATTGGAGATGCGATTATGGAAAATCATAATAAATTTATTTTTAGAACTGCCCTTAAATCTGGAGGAAACAAGAATGGCTTTGAGTCCCAGCGCCGAAAAAGTTCAGAACGTAATTAAGGATCTTGGATACGGCAACCAGGTTATGGAGTATTCCCAGATTACTCGCACTGCTCAAGAAGCGGCTGATGCGATAGGATGTTCAGTTGGACAAATTGCCAAGTCCCTTATTTTTAAGGACAAGAACACCGAACAGCCCATCTTAGTCATAGCCAGTGGATTGAATAGAGTTAATGAGAAGACCGTTGCCAGGTACTTGAACAGCCGTCTTGAAAGAGCCGACGCCGATTTTGTAAGAACTTATACAGGGTTTGCGATAGGAGGTGTTCCTCCAATCGGTCATCTCACCGACATGCAAATTTTTATTGACGAGGATCTCTTAAGCTATGAAAAGATATGGGCTGCTGCCGGTACTCCCAATGCGGTTTTTGAATTGAAGCCAAACGAATTGACTGAAATGACAAGAGGGAAAGTGGTTTCAATAAAATAAATTTCTGTTGTAAAAGAGAAGGTTCGCGAGGTATTGGCGTAGGAACGTCTGTAAGTAGCCCTTCCTCTGCCGCCTTCTCTAGCCCAAGTTCGACAGTTGAGGAGACAACACCTTCTTTTGAGCGGCAAAGGTCGAATTGGGGTCAGAGTTTTCACTACAAGATTTGATTCGGTTGTAATTCGAATAGGAATCAAATTCCCAGAAGAGATTTTACTTACAATAATAATGTGTCGAACCTGGCCTAATCGTGTCTCTCCTGATGCGGTTAATACTTGATCTCAGCACTGTCTTGGCGTCAATCGCGAAGCGATGACATTGTTATAGCTGCAGCACCCAGGCTGCGTCCTAACCCCGAAGGGGTGGCATTATTCAATCCATTCAAACAAATATTTCTCATTATACGGTGTCTCGAATTGTTCTTGATGTCCCTGCCATGCGGAAATCCCCTTTCTGTCACCCCTTCGGGGTTCAATTTGCTGCTCTTTTTCTTGCTACAATAATATCAGCCCTTCGGGCTTCTGCTCATTAACCCAAGTTCGACAGTTCAGCAGAAAGAGATTCGCACTTCAGCGGTAGTATGACTCGAAAAGTGACGATACGTATGCGGCTTCCTATCTTTCTGCATGTAAATTCCGTTCAGAACCACATTATAATTCACGACATCATGGTACAGCTCCGCAACAGGGTAGGTTTTCACTACACGAACTTTTCAGCCAAAAAACGCCGACACAAACCGAATTCCCGGAAAATATTTTCTCCTGGCGTATAAAGTGTTGAACTTGGGCTAATTAGTCTCTTCCTTTAATCAGTTCTTCCGCGATCTGAACCGCATTTGTCGCCGCTCCTTTGCGGATATTGTCCGAGACGATCCACATGTTGAGTGCGTTCGGTGCAGTCTCGTCGCGCCTGATCCGCCCGACAAATACTTCATCCTTGTCGTAAGCATTTAGCGGCATCGGGTAAATGTTCTTTGCGGGATCGTCCTCGACAATTATTCCAGGCGATTTCTTTAACAGTTCAAACACATTTTTCAGATCGTAGCCTTTTTCCATCTCGACATTTACGCTTTCGCTGTGGCCGCCGAAAACCGGAACGCGGACGCATGTCGCCGAGACTTTTATCGAATCGTCGCCCATGATCTTCGTCGTCTCAAAAATCATCTTGTACTCTTCCTTCGTGTAGCCGTCATCGCGAAACACGTCGATATGCGGCAGGCAGTTGAAGGCAATCTTGTGAGGAAACTTATAAGTCGTGCCCGCTTTTTTCCCAAGTTCTTCATCTAACTGGTCAACCCCTTTTTGTCCCGCGCCGGTTACGGACTGATAAGTTGACACCACAACTCGCTTGACCCTGTACTTGTCATGAAGAGGCTTCAACACAACCACCATCTGGATCGTCGAGCAATTCGGGTTGGCAATAATTCCGTGATGCTTGAATATGTCGTTCCTGTTCACTTCCGGAACTACGAGCGGTATCTCCGGGTCCATCCTAAAGGCGCTGCTATTGTCTATAACCACAGTTCCTTGCTTCGCCGCGATAGGTCCAAATTCTTTGCTGACGGTTGCGCCGGCTGAGAAAATGGCGATCTCGATTCCCTTGAAACTTTCCGGTGTCAGCTTTTTGACTTTTATTTTTTCACCATTAAATGTGATTTCTTTTCCGACAGATCTCTCGGAGGCGAGAAGCGTCAAGTTTTTTACAGGAAATTTCTTCTCTTCGAGCACCTGTACCATCTTGCGTCCGACAAGTCCTGTTGCACCGACAACTGCAACTTCATACTGCTTCATTTTCTAATTATCCTCTTGGGTTGTATTACATGCTTCCATTTCAATTAAAATAAAAATTAGGGCTAAATCAAATCTTCATACGTGTCTGCGTCTCTGATAACGCGCGGATAGTCTTTTTCCACCAGCACTTCTGCCGGTTTGAGACGTGAATTGTAGTTCGAAGAAAGCGAGAACCCGTAAGCGCCGGCTGTCATAATTGCGAGAATGTCGCCTCGTTTTACTTTGGGGAGGCGGCGTTGGATTGCAAATGCGTCCGTCGTTTCGCAGACAGGACCGACGACATCGACCACTTCATGCTTCGCGTCGCGGAGTTGCACCGGCACAATCTGGTGATATGCGGAGTAGAGCGCATGCCGCATCATGTCGTTCATTCCCGCATCCACGACAATAAATGTTCGGTCTGAAGATTCCTTTCTGTAAAGGATGCGCGTCAGGAGAACGCCGGCTTCGGCAACGATAAATCGTCCCGGTTCAATCGCGATTTCGCAGTTCGGGAAAGAGAGCCTTTCTTTTATGACCTTCGCGAGTGTGGGGAGATCGATCGTCGACTCACCGTTCTTTTCAATCGGAAGAAGTTTGTGCCTCACGGAGTTTTTGTAGCGAACGCCGATTCCGCCGCCGAGGTCGATTTGCTTAACGCGTATGCCGCCTTTTTTGAGCTTCAATACAAATTTTCTGATTGACTCGGCGGCTTCTGCGAAAGGCTCAACTTCGGTTATCTGCGACCCGATGTGGGAATGAATTCCGGTGAACTCGATATTTTTCAGCTTCGACGCGAGCTTCGCTACATCTTCGGCGCGATCTATGTTGATGCCAAATTTGTTCTCTTTCAGTCCGGTGGAAATATGCGGATGAGTTCGTGCGTCAACGTCAGGATTTATTCTCAGTAGCACACGTGCAGTCCGACCAAGTGCGGCGGCGCGCTTCGATACGACTTTCAGTTCTTCTTCGGATTCAACAATGATCACGTTGATCTTTCGCGTCAACGCAAAGTCGATATCCCTATCGGTCTTTCCAACCCCGGCGAGCGAGATCGAGTCGGGCGGGAAACCGCTTTCCAGCGCGAGAAAAATCTCGCCTGCCGAAACTGTGTCGGCACCCGCGCCTAACGAGCTGATGTGCTTTAAAATTTCCACATTCGAATTTGCCTTCAGCGCGTAGAGGATTTTCACTTTCGGCAAAACGCTGAAAGCCTTTTTCAGTGTCTCGAACCTCTTCGTTATTTGATTTGCGCTGTAAACGTAAAGAGGCGTCCCGTATTTCCCGGCGAGATCGGATGCCGGAGCGCCTTCGATGTAAAGCTGGTTTTTTTGGTACTTGATCTGGTCTGTCATTCTAATTGTGCCGTTGCCTCTTTGTTATTGCCTAAGAATCATTATAATAATTTAATCGAAAATTTCTTCCGACAAACCGTGAGATCGCGGATTGGAAAAAAGCTCAGTGTGCAGCAGCCTGACCGCACGTTCGAGGTCGGCTTCATCGACGACGAAGCCAAGGTTGATTTCCGAGGCTCCCTGCGAAATCATATTAATCCTGATTTCGTCGAGCGCAGAGAAAATTTTTCCGACGATTCCGGGACTGTGCCGTATGTTATCTCCGACCACACAGACGATGGCTTTTCCGCTCGAATCGGAAACTTCCGCAAATTCCGAGAATTCTTTTTTCATTTCTTCGAGGCTCGTGGTGTCGTCGATTGCGACCGAAACGCTGACTTCGCTCGTGGCGACGGCATGGGCGATCGTTTTGTATTTATTGAAGACAGCAAATACGGCTTCGAGGAAATCGTGCGCAAGGAACATTCGGCTCGAAACGAGATTCAGCAAAGTTATGCGTTCTTTGTAAGCTATAGACTTTGCGACGCATTCCTCGGCGTCCTCTCCTTTTGTTATGAGAGTGCCATGATATGCTGGGTTACGCGAGTTGCGGACATACACTGGAATGTTTTTTTCGATTGCCGGAAGAATCGTCATTGGGTGCAGGACTCTTGCGCCGAAGTAAGCAAGCTCCGACGCTTCGTTGAAAGACATTTTTTTAATCCGTCGGGCTTCCGGAACGATCGACGGGTCTGCCGTGAGTACACCATCGACATCCGTCCAGATTTGGATTTCCTCGGCGTTGAGGAGTGAACCGATTATCGCCGCCGAATAATCCGAGCCGCCTCTTCCGATGGTTGTGGTGATTCCCTTTTCGCTGCTTCCGATAAAACCCTGAGTTACGACGACGTAACCGTTCAGCACAGCCGGCAGAAGAGTCTTCTTCGCCTTCTCTTCGACGACGGGGAAAACGGGAGCCGCCTTTGTGTAATTGTCGTTCGTAATCATGAACTCACGGGCGTCGACAAGAGCCGATTTTACCGCGCTGTCCTCGAGAGCTTGCGCGATTATCATCGAAGACAGCCGTTCGCCGTACGACGCAATCGCATCCCGCGACCTGTTCGTTACTTCACCTAAAACAGAAATTGCCTGCGAAAGATTTTTCAGCTCGTGAGCGTAAACGGAGATCTTGCCCTTCAAATAATTTCTCGGCAGTTCCGAGCTTACGAGTTCTTCAACAAGTTTCTCGTGCTTCGCGCGAACGGACGAGATCAAGTCGTTCGCCTCGTCCTTTTTTCCTTCTGCCGAGAGGCCGGCGATCTTCAAAAGCTGATTTGTTACACCCGCGCACGCTGAGACAAAGACAATAGGCTTCCGCGGTATTTCTGTTCCGACTATTTCGATTAATCTTCGAATTGCATCGGAATTCTCAACTGAGGTTCCTCCAAATTTCATTACGATCATTTTAGTTTTAGATTTCCAGTTGTGATGTGTCTATTGATCTTGATAAGTTATACTTAAAACTTGATTAACTCTTATGCAAAAGAAACGACGAGTTGGTAGAGTGGGGAGTAAAAAAAGTTAATAGCGGCATAGAAAACCGTTTGGAACGCCGGGATACTCATCAGAATCAAAATAAGAAAAATCCCGACGAAGCCGATTCTGCTGTAAACTTCGGCTGCCGATGCCGGTAGGAACGCGCTGAGGACGTGCGAGCCATCAAGCGGAGGAATCGGCAGGAGATTGAAAACTCCGAGTATGATGTTCAGATAGATTCCCCCAAAAAACATTTTCACAAGAAAATTGAAGAAGTTAGACACGACAACTGAGCTTCCGAAGAGCGGCTGAATCTTGAAAAGAAATACCGTTACGATGGCGCAAATTATCGCCATGACAAAGTTCGAAAGAGGTCCGACGGAAGAGACTATGATGTCGTCTCTCCTTTGGTCGGAGAAGTTCATCGGGTTCACCGGGACCGGCTTCGCCCATGCGATGAAGATGTGCCCGACAGTCAGCAGAGAGAATAGCGGCACTAATATCGAGCCAACGAGATCGATGTGCGGTATCGGATTCAAAGTGAGTCTGCCGGAATCGCGCGCGGTCGGATCGCCAAGCATCAGCGCAGCATAGCCATGCGAGATTTCATGTATGATAACTGAGAAAAGTAAAATCGGAAGAATGTAAAGGTCACTTAGCATATTTTCCTCTGGGATGAAACTTGTCTAATACTTCTTTTAGATAACTTCTGTCAAGGTGCAGGTAAATCTGTGTGGTGCCGATGTCGCTGTGCCCCAACATTTCCTGAACGGCGCGGATGTCGGCTCCGCCTTCGAGCAAGTGTGTTGCGAAAGTGTGCCTCAAAGTATGCGGATGGATTTGCTTTTTGATGTTGGCGCCGCGCGCGTATTTCTGAAGCATTCTCCAGACGGAGATCCGCGAGAGTTTTCCGCCGCGGAAATTCAGAAAGAGAAAATCGCCGCCCGACTGTTTCACGGGAGCCGATTTTCTTCCTAAACTTGAACGAACCGACGTATCGTATCGCTCGATCCATTCCAGTGCGATGTCGCCTATCAGCACAATCCTCTCTTTTGAACCTTTTCCAAATACTCTGATCACGTTTTCGCTTTCAATTAAATCCCTTTTCTTGAGATTAACAAGCTCGCTGACCCTGACCCCGGTTGCGTAGAGCGTTTCGATGATTGCCCGGTCGCGAATGCCGAGCTCGGAATTTATATCGGGAGTCCGGATGAGTCTATCAACCTCTTCTTTGCTGAGAACGACCGGGAGTTTCTTCGAAGGTTTCGGGCGGTCGAGGTTTGAAGTCGGATCGACTTCCGCGATTTTTCTGAACACCAAGAACTTGTGCAGGTTCTTAACTGAGGAAAAATTCCTGGCGATGCTGCTTTGCTTCAGTCCCATGTCGAAGAGCGACTTGAAGTAATTCCTGACATCAGATCTTGCTGCCTCGTTTAGGCCCGTCGCGCCACGTGACTCGATGTATTCCGCATACCGGTTCAGATCGTTGTGGTATGATGCGAGGCTGTTGTCCGACAAGCCTTTCTCGAATTTCATGAACTCAAAGAAAAGGTCAAGCTGATTGGAAATTTTTTTATTTAGTTGAGGTACGGGCATAGCTTTCTAATTTTGGCGGGCTGTTTATTTCCTGCGTGGACGCTTGGAGGCACTTCGCGAAGAAGTCTTCTTCGTCTTCTTCCTGTCCTTTTTAACGGGCGGGGCAAGCGCATCAATCTCCTTTTGACTTAAATCGCCGACCGGCTCTTGTGCTTCATTCTCTGCGCGCGTCTCATCCAGCTTTTCCTGCTGTCCCGGATATTCTATTCGCTTGTGGTAAATGCCGGACAAAACCGCAAGGAAACTTTCTTTGATTTTCGTCAGGTCGCCGAATGTAAGATTTGTCTCGTCAAGTTGTCCTTCTTCGTACCGGCTCTTCACGATCGTGTCGATCATCATCTCGACATTCTCCAAAGATTTTTCCTGCAGGGAACGCGTCGCCGCTTCAACAGAATCCGCGAGCATGACGATGGCGGTTTCTTTGGAGCGCGGCTTCGGTCCGTCATACCTGTAATCTTCCTCGCTCACGTCTCCGGTTGCAAACGGTCTGCGGAGCGCTTTGCCGTAAAAGTACGCGACGAGCGTTGTGCCATGATGCATCGGGATGAAATCGACAATTCTCTGGGGCAGACGGTGCTTCCTCGCAAGCTCGATCCCATCGGTAACGTGAGACACCACGACCTGCACACTCACGTCGGGCGGCAGCCAATCGTGCTTGGATTTGTTCGAATCCATCGTGTTTTCGACGAAATATTCGGGTTTTACGGTTTTTCCGATATCGTGGTAATATGCTCCAACGCGGGCGAGGATCGGATTTGCGCCGACTGCCTCAGCGGCTTTCTCGGCAAGAGTCCCGACTATTATAGAATGATGGAAAGTGCCCGGCGCTTTCTGCGAAAGCTCCCGCAAGAGCGGCTGGTTGAAGTCCGACAGCTCGAGAAGAGTCAGATCGGTCGCAATGTTGAAAACCCGCTCGAAGAAAATCAGGAGCCCGAACGTAATGATGGGCGAGAGAACGGAGTTGATGGCGATGAACGAAAATTCGGAAAGAATGGTGGATGCGTCCTCGGCTTTTTGAAGAGAAGTGGCGAGCGTCGCGATTGCGTAGCCGATAAAGATGAAGACGAGGCTCCTGAAAATTTGAGTTCTGTTTTTTATGTCTCGTACGGTGTAGACGGCGAGCGCGCCTGCGCTCAACGAGGCGAATGCCGCGCCGAAATCGCTGCCTTTCATCGCGCCGACAAGAAGCGCTATCGCAACCGTTCCCTGAAATGCGACGCGCGAATCGAAAATTATCGCGAGTATCATAGAAGCTACCGGCACGAGTACGAGATACTGCACGGGCAGGGCGGTCTGTGCCGTGAAAGCGAAGAACGTCAGCAGCGCCTCGAAGATGAAAAGCACCGCTATCAGCGAAAGCATTTTATTGTTGTAAAATATTTTCTTTCTGAAAAGGAAGAGATAGATGCTGAAAAGCCCGATTATCACAAACACCATCAGGAATTTTCCGATGAACTGCAGGATGAGATCTGTCTTTCCGGTTCTCTCACGAAGCGCTTTTTCGAGCGAATCAAGTTTGAGTTTTATTTCGTTCGTTATCCTGTCGTGTTTGCTGACAATTCTCTCGTTCTCTTTCACGAACCCAACGGTGCGCGGAACGAGATCGATGGCGGCGTTGATCTCTCGCTGCGTTTGCGCTCGATTAAATGAAAGGTTTGGGAGAATCTGGGCAGAAATTGCGCTCGCGATTATCTGCGAAGTCGTCGTATCTCCTTTCATGAAGTTGATCGCTGCCTGATCGATCTGGCGCGAAACGTCCCGCAGTGTCAAAACCTGTTGAAGCGGGACGGGCGTTTCGGAATTATTTTGCCGGATCACGATAACGTCGGAGCTTACCTGATTGCGCGGTCTGTCGATGATTCCTTCGTCGTACGCGTGCGTGATTATTGATGTCATTATCGGAACCAAGCCGCCGAGTCTCCGTAGGATCATCGGATTTCTGTAAATGCTTGTCAGCAATTGGTGCCATTCGGAATTGGAAAACCTGTAGGGAAGATTTTGCAGCAAGTTATGCAGGGCCGCGGAATCTCTCGCGAAAAGTCTCTTGTTTCTCTCGCGGTCAATTCTCACCTGCAGCTCAAGCGCATTCTGCACTCCGACGATGAACGATGCCACAGAGTCGAGCCTGTATTTTTCGAGTTCTATCCTGTCGAAAACAGGTTTGACGTTCGCAGAGGCTTGCTTGACTTCTTTTTGGTATTCAGCATCGTTTTTGTATATCGGAAAGGAAAACGGAGCGATAACATCTTCATGCGTCCAGATCGTGCCGACGTCATAATGGATCTTTAGCTGGTTAGACGAAGGCGCAAGGAAAGTAATGATCAGCACGAGTGCGATCAAAAGGAGCGCCTTGATCGCTGCGCTTTTTTCAAAGTCAACATTCTTCAGTCTTTGGAATATATCTTTTGATTTCATTTGGCCATTCGCGTCAGTGCTTGTGGTTGGTTCTCAACTTGTAGATAAGTTTGAAGAATTCTGCTGCGCCGTTTTCAGCATTTGTGCTGGTTGTAAACAAGTCAGCCTTTTCCTTAAGTTCCCAAACGGCGTTCTTCATTGCAACATTGATTCCTGCGCTGTCATTATCGCGATTCGTATTCCGAGTCCATTCAGCTTTCTTACGCTTTCGCGCGTCGTGTCGGTAACCTGGCCTGCGTTATTCAGCAAAGTTCCGTCGAGATCGGTTGCAACAAGCCTGACTCGCTTTATCTTCTTGATGAGATTCGAGGATAAGTTTTCCATTCCTATTCAATTTAATGTATAAATAAATCTTCTTAAAAATACAAGCTTTGGCGGTCATCTTCTATGCCCTCTTTGCATTTTCTTGCGGTTAATGATAAATTTAAACCGTTTTTCAAAGGAGATTATGAGTAAGATTAAAAAAATTGGAGTATTTACCAGC
Source organism: Bacteroidota bacterium (assembly GCA_023381615.1). GTDB lineage: Bacteria > Bacteroidota > Ignavibacteria > Kryptoniales > JAKASW01 > JAKASW01. The sequence goes on along the minus strand of JAMCQL010000078.1, from coordinate 39,275 downwards.
GGCGGTGATGCACCCGGAATGAATGCCGCTCTGAGAGCAATCGTAAGAACAGCAGTTTATCACAACATTGAAGTAGTAGGAATCCAACACGGCTACAACGGAATGATCAAAAGTGATTTTATTCCAATGGGACCGCGCTCAGTATCAAATATCATTCAACGAGGCGGAACGATTCTAAAAACCGCCCGTTCAAGCGAGTTCATGACGCGCGAAGGACGCGCCAAAGCTGCGGCGAATTTAAGTGCGCAGGGAATCGATGGACTTGTTGCTATCGGTGGAAACGGAACGTTTCAAGGAGCAACTCTTCTTTACGACGAACACATGATCCCGACAGTTGGAGTCCCCGGCACGATTGATAACGATCTTTACGGAACGGATTTTACGATCGGTTACGATACGGCGATAAACACAGCCGTTGAAGCTATCGACAAGATTCGCGACACGGCGGATGCGCATGACAGAGTGTTCTACGTTGAAGTGATGGGACGCGATTCGGGTTTCATCGCACTCGATGTCGGCATCAGCGCCGGTGCGGAATACATTGCGATTCCGGAACTCGAGGCGAACTTTGAGGCGATCCGGCAAAAATTGACAACCGGCAGCCGACAAAGAAGCAGCATTATCGTCATTGCAGAAGGCTGTTTCAACGGCGGTGCTATGGATCTTGCGAGAAGAATGAGCGAATTCGTACACCTGCATTACCGCGTAACTGTTCTCGGACACATCCAGAGAGGCGGAAGTCCGAGCGCCCGCGACAGAGTCTTTGCTGCAAAGCTTGGATCGGGCGCTGTTGAAGCCCTACTCAAAGGCGAACTTAACGTGATGGCTGGTGAAATCAACAACAGCCTTGTCTTGACCCCGATGCGAGATACATGGGAAAAGAGAAAGGAAATTGACAGCAGGCTCGTCGATTTGGCACAGATACTCTCCATCTGAAAGAAAGCAGTCAGCTATCAGCCGTCAGCTGACAGTTAATGAATGGCCGAGGTAATTAATGACTAGTATGAAGAAAAAATTATTGACTGCCGCACTGTGTGGGGCACTTCTGCTTTCTTTTCAGGGATGCAGCATCACGCAGCTTACGATAGGCGCGACGGGCGGCATTCTTGAAGGCGGCTTTGAGGCGATGAACAGGGAAACAGATTTACAGCTTGCTTCTCAGGCAATCCCGGCAGAATTAAAGCTCCTCGACGGTTTGATCCTGAAAGCGCCCGACAACGAGAGCCTGCTTCTGCTCGGCGCTCAGGGTTATACGAGTTACGCGCTCGGATTTGTGGAGGACTCGTCTGGGCAGAGAGCGAGCTTGTTCTATCTTCGTGCGCGAGATTACGGCCTTCGAATTCTTTTTAGGAACAAAGACTTCGAGAATAATTTCAAAGGCGACCTCGGGGATTTTCAGAAAGCGTTGGATGAATTCGGCAAGGACGACGTCCCGGCAGTATTCTGGACAGCGAACGCATGGGGAAACTACGTCAACTTGAACCGCGACAATGTTGAAGCGCTTGCCGACCTGCCGAAAGTCGAAGCTATGATGAACTTTGTTCTCAAGCACGACGAGTCGTACTTCTACGGCGGCGCGCATCTTTTCTTCGGGACGATTCTCGGGAGCATGCCCGCGATGTTTGGAGGAGACACGACATCTGCGCGAGTTCACTTCGAAAAAGCGATACAAATTTCGCGAGATAAGTTCCTGATGATTTATTATTACTATGCGAAGTCGTACGCGGTGATGACGCAAAACAAGGAACTTTTTGAATCACTTTTGCACAAAGTCTTAGATGCACCGGTAAACATTCTGCCCGATCAAAATCTTGCGAATGCGATTGCTAAGGCGAAGGCAAAAGAATTATTGAAACATGAAAGTGATTATTTCTGAGAGGTTAAAGATGTCAAAGATTGCAAGAAGTATATTTTTAGTCGTTTCAATTTTAGCTTTGTCAACCGCTTCCGCTCGAGCACAACAATATACGATAAAGTTCGCCACCGTTGCTCCTGATGGAAGCACGTGGATGAACGTGATGCACGAATACGACGCCGCGGTAAGAAAGGAAAGCGGCGGCAGACTTGGATTTAAATTTTACCCCGGCGGAATTGCCGGAGATGAAAAGGATGTCTTGAGAAAAATCAGGATCGGACAATATCAGGCGGCGGGTTTCACGGGAGTCGGAATGGGAGAAATAGCGCCTGAAGTCCGCATACTCGACACGCCGTTCCTTTTCCGCAGCACCGCAGAGATCGACTACATTTATAATAAGTTCAACGACGAGTTCAGCCAGGCTTTCGAGCACGGTGGTTTCGTGCTTCTTGGTTGGGCGGAGGTTGGGTTCGTCTACATCTATACGCAAAAGCCGATTTACTCCGTTCAAGATATGAAGGATGTTAAAGCTTGGATGTGGGAGGGTGATCCGATCGCCCAGGTTTCATTCAAGGTTCTCCATCTCACGCCGATTCCTCTTTCGATTACCGATGTCAACTCAGCTTTGCAGACTGGGATGATAAACTGCGTTTATGCTCCTCCGCTTGCTGCAATTGCACTGCAGTGGTTCACGAAAGTCAAATACATGTTAGATGTTCCACTGGCGAATTCTTCGGGCTCCGTTCTGATTTCAAAAAAATATTTTGATTCTCTTCCGCAGGACTTGCAGCAGATACTCCTCAAAGATGGAAAAATTTATCTAAGCAAGCTCACGGAACTTAGCCGCGAGGACAATCTGAAGGCAATTCAGACTTTGCATTCAAAGGGAATAATTATCACTCAGCCTCGTTCAAAAAGCGAATTGGCTTACTATTATCAGACAGGCCAGGAAGCGCGGCAAATGCTCGTTGGAAAACTGTACTCCGAACAACTTTTGCAGCAGGTCGAGTCGGCGCTTGAACAATTTCGCAAGGAGCATCACGGGAAGTGAAAATTCTTAAGTCAATCGAAAACATTCTGGGATTCATCGAGAACGCGCTTCTCGTGATTTTCCTGACAGTGACCGTTGTGATGGCTTTCTTGCAGGTCATCCTCAGGGAGTTTTGGTCGACCGGGATAATCTGGGCTGACGTTTTCCTGAGACACCTTGTTTTATGGATTGGATTTTTCGGCGCGGCTCTTGCGGCAAAGGAATCGCGTCATTTCTCGATCGACATAATTACCAAGCGACTCCCGTCTATTCTGCGGAGGATCGTTCAGGTTCTCCTAAATCTCGGTGCGGCGGTGGTCTGCTATTTTCTGTATCAGGCCGGAGTGTCGTTTGTTTCCGACGAAATCAAATACAACACCCAGCCGCTTTTTACGTTCCTGGGAAAGAGCGTCATGGCGTACGACTTTGAGATCGTGATACCGATCGGATTCGGATTGATCGGGATCCATTTTTTGTTCAAGGCAATTGAAGTGGCGCTCACCGGACCCAAGTCGGTCGAGGTTGTCTGAATACGGAAGTTCTCATTCTAAGATGAAATTCAATTTGCCTGCCCAACACAGCACAAAATTCTTAAAAGGTTTCTGATAAATGTTATACATCGCCATTGGTATTGCTGTCCTGCTTCTGGTGCTTCTGGGTGAACCGGTCTTTATAATAATCGGAGCAGGCGGACTCCTTCTTTTCAAAGCAATCGGAGTCGATACGTCCGCTGTCATTGTTGAACTGTATCGGCTCGCGAGTTTGCCCGCGCTAATCGCCATCCCGCTGTTTACGTTCGCCGGTTACTTGCTCGCCGAGAGCAACGCTCCCAAGAGACTCGTGCGTCTCGCGCAGGCTTTCTTCGGCTGGATGCCGGGCGGACTTGCGATCGTCTCGCTAATTTCGACAGCGGTTTTCACCGCGTTCACCGGAGCTTCCGGCGTAACGATCGTTGCGCTCGGCGGACTTCTCTATCCTATTCTTGTGAAGGAATCGTATCCCGAAAGATTTTCGCTCGGCCTCATGACAACCTCGGGAAGCCTCGGGCTTCTTTTCCCTCCGAGCCTGCCGATCATTCTTTACGGAATTGTTGCGGGGATCAGCGTTGACAAACTTTTTGCTGCCGGTTTTATTCCGGGGGTTTTGTTGATATTAATGCTGTCTGTATTCAGCGTTTTCGTCGGCGTTCGTTCCGGCGTTAAGCGGCAGGTGTTCTCCGTTCGCGAAGCGCTCGGCGCGCTCAAAGAAGCCGTATGGGAAATTCCCCTTCCGATAATAATAATCGGCGGAATCTACGCGGGTTTCTTCACTGCAACAGAGGCGAGCGCGATAATGGCGTTCTATGTCATGATCGTCGAAGTGTTCATTCTCCGCGACGTGAAATTCTTTAAAGACCTTCCGCGGATCGTGAAGAAGAGCATGATGCTTGTCGGCGCAATATTTGTGGTTCTCGGGACGGCGCTCGGACTGACCAACTATCTCGTCGACGAACAGATCCCGATGAAGCTGTTCCAGCTCATTCACCAGTTCGTTTCAAGCCAGCTTATCTTTCTCATATTGCTGAATATTTTTCTTCTCGTCATCAACATGGTGGAAATATTTTCGGCGATCATCATCGTCGTTCCTCTTATCGTTCCGATCGCAAAACAATACGGCATCGATCCGGTTCATCTCGGCGTGATTTTCCTGTTGAATCTTGAGATCGGGTACATGCTGCCGCCGCTCGGATTGAACTTATTCATATCGAGTCTGCGTTTTGAAAAAGATATAGTGAAAGTTTACAGAGCGGTTCTGCCGTTCCTGGCGATTACGCTGCTCGCATTGCTGATTGTTACTTATTTGCCTGATTTGAGTTTATATTTGACGAGAATTATGAAAGTGCAATAAAGATGGACGCTCACCTTTTCGTCGCCGCGATCTATGACGCGCTCATGGTGCCGGCAGACAAGTTAGGCTTCGAACAGGTGCGGCGGATGGTCGTGCAGAAGGCTTCCGGCAAAGTTCTCGAAATCGGAGCCGGAACCGGATTGAACTTCAAGTTTTTTGAGAATGCGAAATGCGTTTTTGCCATCGAACCTGATCCTTACATGCTGAAGCGGGCAGTTCCGCGAATGGAAAAGTCAATCGTGCTCTTGCAGGCCCACGCCGAGCGTTTGCCGTTTCCGGATAATTCGTTCGACACTGTCGTCTCGACTCTTACATTCTGCACCATCGGCGATCCGCTGCAAGCCGCGAAGGAAATCCGCAGAGTCCTGAAGCCTGACGGTTCGTTTTATTTTGCGGAGCACCCGGTTTCCGATAGACATTTTCTCGCACAGGCGGAAAAGTTTGTGACGCCGGTTTGGAAAAAACTTGCCGGCGGATGCCATCTCGACAGGGATATAATTTCATATTTCAAAGCGGGCGGACTCGATGTTTCGGAATTTGTCAGGCTCGATTCATTCTTCGTCGCAGGTAAAGCGGCGAAAGGAAATACCGGATGAGATACGCCGTCATTTCGGATATTCATTCGAACCTCGAAGCGCTTACGACAGTCCTCAGAGAAATTCAAACAAAGCATGTGCACGAGATAATTTGTCTCGGGGACGTCGTTGGATATGGAGCGAATCCCGATGAAGCTGCAGAACTTGTCCGCAACGAAGCGAAATACACCGTCAGAGGAAACCACGACGATGCACTTTACGATAACGGGACTTTCTCGCTCATCAATTCATACGCTAAGGCAGCAATCACCTATACACGGGAGCTTCTGTCCGAAGAGAATTACGAGTGGCTGAAAAGACTTCCGATGACTAATAAGATCGAAGACGTTTTGCTGGTGCACGCGTCGCCGTCCGAACCGCACGAATGGAAATACATCTTCACGCAAACAGATGCGCAGATCGAACTCTCATCTTTCGAGGAGAAGATTTGTCTAATTGGACACACTCATGTTCCGATGATTTTCAAAAAGTCCGTCGCCGGTGGATCGGGACCACAGGTTAGGGAATTGATAAACGTCGGAAGTGTCGGCCAGCCCCGCGACGGAGATAACCGCGCAAGTTTCGGAATCATCGACACAGGCAAATTCACTTACGAAAATCTCCGGATCGAATACGATCACCAGATGGCGGCGAACAAGATAATCGCCGCCGGCTTGCCGGCGTTTCTCGCCGAACGGCTTTATGAGGGAAGATAGTTTTTCAGAATGTAGGTCGAACTTAAGTTCGACTAAGGCGACATAACCCTACACACTGGTGCTTTTAATTATCTCATGTGGAAAAATAAAGATTCTTTCTCTAAGCCACAGAATATTTGTGAACCACCCCTTAGTCCCCTCCTTGATAAGGAGAGCCTGTTCCGATCCATCGGGGGGATAGAGGGGAGGTTGAGTTGTTGGGAGATGGGGAATGTCAGCGGGATGAGGTTGCTCACTTTTCTTGTTTGCTTCCTGTGTGGCATGAACTTCGCGTTCGCTCAGAACTCAGACGAAGGACTCCACCAATATTTCTATCATGGAATTACTTACGGTTCGCAGGCGGAATACAACCCGATTTCTTACATCATCAACGGCGGGTTCGATATCCTTCAGACGGAAAACCAGTCGCGCAATCTTAGTGCAATAAAATATCTTACAGGCGTTAAGAACGTTATCTTCAATCTGTCGAGCCCGTTCACATCGATCAGGGCTTACGGTGTGAAGCAGTTTTTTGCGGACGAGATACTTCCGATCAGCGCGAACAAGAAGAACATGCAGTGGCTGCCGAATTATCAGCTTCACCTGATCGGCGGCGGGATGGAATACCGCGCGATGGCGGAATGGTACTCGGCGCACGGTTTTGAATTTCCGAAGACCGCTTCGTTCATAACGATGGCAGCACAGCATTTCGTGAATGAGGTCATTGAGAACAACGGTTATGTGGGAAGGACGGTGGACCCGATCGCAGACATTTATGTTTTCGATCCGCTTGGCATTTTGCTGTTTAGCTTCGATCCGGTCTGCGAATTTTTCAGCCAGACTTTGAACTTGACAGACTGGTCGTATCAACCGGCATATAATCCTACTTCCGGGAATTTAGAAAACGCGGGACAGAATTTTATCATGAAATACAAATTCCCGTTTGACAAGAAGTATGCTTTGTTTTACCACTTTGGTATGAACGGGCTTGCGGGTTTGTCGTACGAATTTAGGAAAGACGAATCATTTAGTTTGGCGGCCGGTTTAAGGAATAGTGAGCTGGTCGAGGTCACCGATGAAACAGGCGGAAGGAAGCAGACTGCGGTCGTATTATGGAACGCCGGATTTTTCTACGATAGGAACAATTCGCTACTGTTTTCAATTCTTGTTTCTGGACAGAGAAGTTACAGGGTTGTCACGAACATTTATCCCGGACTTGTCTCAATCGCCGGTTTCAGTCCCGGTTTTTTCGTGGCATACACCACAGGGAGGACAATCGCTTTCGGAATAAACGTATCTTATGTGCCGATAGGATTGGCGACGAACTTCACGGCGCGCTGACGAGTCAAGTAACTGTTAACCGCTAAGCAGCTTATTGCAGAAGTAAACGCGTTGTTACATGTGCCGATCTCCTCTCCTCCCGAGAGAGGATTAAGGTGAGGTCGGCGGTAAGGGCCTTGACACCCTCTTAATCTCCTCCTAAGAGGGGGAGAAGCAAGAGTCTGAGAATGTGCCATGAAAGTTGGCACTAATGTGTCGTGTTGTGCGACAAACTCTAAGGCGCATAGACCGGAAATCAAACCTTGCCTGCCCGACCTGACGGTCGTTCGGGCAGGTGCCTTGCGATGAAAAAGGTTAGTGCAGAAATTCTTCAACTGTTCTTATGAACATATCAGGCTGATCGACGAATGTCATGTGACCGCTCTGTGGGAATATCACTAACTTTGCCCCGGCGATCTTTTCGTGCATCTCCTTCGCGAGAGATGGTGGGCACTCGTCGTGGTCTCCGCACGTGATCAGCGTCGGCACTTTGATTGTCGAAAGTTTGTCGACATATTCCACCGATTTGAGATTGCCGTCAATCACAAACTCACCGTCGGAGCCCCACATCTCGCGGTAGAGACGCCACGACATGACTCCGCTGGCAACGGGATCGTAATTCGGATCGGGCCTGTGATGATACAAATACGGAAAATATCCTTCTCCCCAGGCGGCGATCATGTACGCGTTTGTGTACCTGTTCTGCTCATATGGCAATCCGTGACCGAATAATCCTGCCTTCTCCATCTTGTCGATCCGCGCGCGAAGTTCCGGAGACATTTTCTCCTTCATCTTCTTGAAGACTTCGTTCATCTGAGATGTGCTCGGGAAAGTGCTGCACAGTATCAGATGCGTCAAGTTCTGCTGATACTTAAGAGCGTATGCCTGAGCAAGAACGCCGCCGTAGGAATGACCGAGCAAACTCATCTTGCCGAGATCAAGAGCCTTACGTACAGCTTCCACATCCTCGACCATGTTTTCGACGGTGTACTGCGTTGAATCTTCCAATCTTTCCGACTGTCCCGATCCACGCTCATCAATAAATATCAGACGGTTATTTTTGGCGAGCGGAACGAGATACGGGAGAAAATAGTCATGTGACGCGCCCGGACCGCCGTGGACGATCATCAGAGGTTCGCCCTTGCCGAACTCTTCATAGTAAATCATTACACCGTTCGCATTGACGAAACCTTGCTGTATTTGATATACAGAACTAGATGCCGAAGGTGACTTCGTTTTTGAATGTGTCTGCCCGACTGCAAAGCTCGATGCAATCATGAATATCACTGCAGTAAGAATAATCCGTTTCATAAATCGACCTCCTAATTATGGTGAGAGTTTGATTTGTTTGCAGAGTACAAGGAATGGGTGGCAAGCTATCACCGTTTCTGTGAATTTCGGCAGCGGCTGCATGTACAGAATTTGCGGAATAAAGGAGAGAAGTCAAAGCGGGTGATCTTGAATGGAAACGGTGTTCGCAGGTCGGTCCTTTTCTGCCTGGCGACAAAATTTTTGTCCCGACGAAAGTCGGGATCATTCCGACGAGACGATTGCAGTTTAGCAATGGGTAGGGTAACTTTCTTGGCAGTCAAATTGACGAAACTCCGACAACAGCGTCATTAATGTCTCGTAACAAGAAGGGAGGGTGTTTGCCGTGGAAGATGAGAAATTTGAAAAGGAACAAGAACGCATTCAGCGAGCACTGAACGAAGCAAAGAAAAAGGAGATTTCGGAAAAATTCGGTGCTCAGTTCGGTCAAGGCGAAGCAAAAATCCCGCCCGAAATTGAATCACAATGGCTGAATAACATCGAACAATTTGAGCTTCAATACGAAAATGCGAAGCGGGTAACAGTCCGGGAATACGTCGGCAATCCGGTGTTCAAGCCGCAAGATCAAATTGCTCCAGAACAATTGGGAGCTGAGTTAGACAGGGTACTGGAGTTTCTTGAGTCGCACAATGTTGGCGTTGATTTCTTGTGCGATGTCCCGGATGATGTTGCTTATGAGTTTGTTACCAAGGAGTTGATGGACCACGAGATGGACGACCTTCATTTGCCGGGTTGGACCACGCGTTTCATCTATGAAGAGTTTCATCCGAACGACGAGTACGACGCGAAGAGGTTCGCCGACCATTTTCTCTGGGAGCTATTCGAACGGCAAGAAGAATATGCGGTCAGCGGCTTTGCCGAAGACGAAGTGTATGACCAGAAGGGAACCCGGATTACACGAGAGAAAATGAAAGAGATGATTCTTGCTCTTTATGCGAATTATGCCGCATTCACTTCGCACGAATTTGAATGTTCAAATTGCACCGTCGAGGGCGACTATGCAACCGTTACCTTTCATGGTACGTGGACTGGATTGAAAGCCGTATCGATGGAATCCGTCTCCTATGATGGTGAGAGCGAACTGAGAATGAAGAAAAGTCCATACGGCGGCTTCGACGTTGTTCAAGCGAACATACAGGGATGGGAATATTAGTGTCGTCTCCATAGCGTAAGCAACCTCGTAGAAGCCTAAAATCCTACCGCCGTTTTCTTCCTTGACTTGTAGCGTTCGTCGTGGTTGAGAATTCTTTCACGCAGCCGAATCGACTTCGGCGTGAACTCTACGTACTCGTCCTCGTTAATCCACTCGATTGCTTTCTCGACCGTCATAAGAGTCGGCTGCTCGAGGCGTATCGCCTCGTCGGCGCCTGAGGCTCGCATGTTTGTCAGGTGTTTCGTCTTGCAGACGTTCGCGACGATCGTATCTTCGCGTGTGTTTTCTCCGGCTATCATTCCTGCATAAACTTCTGTGCCCGGCTCGATGAAGAACGTCATTCTCTCTCCAAGCTTCCACATCGCGTAAGCCACCGCAGTTCCGGTTTCCATTGCGACGATCGCGCCCTTGTTCCGTGCTTCGATCTCACCTTTGTACGGCTGATATCCGTGGTAATTGTGATGAAGTATTCCAGTGCCTTTTGTCTGAGTTAGGAATTCCGTTCTGAATCCGATGAGTCCTCTTGCTGGCACGATGAATTCGAGCCGCGTGTTGCCGTGACTCGGCATTAGATTTTTCATTTCGCCTTTTCGACGGCTGAGATTATCTATGACAGTTCCGACGTATTCGTCCGGCACGTCGATGACGACCTGTTCTACCGGCTCACGGAGCTCGCCGTCGATAGTTTTGTAAATGACCTGCGGTTTACCGACCTGAAACTCGTAGCCCTCTCTCCGCATCGTCTCGATCAGGATCGCGAGATGGAGTTCGCCTCTTCCGCTGACGGTGAAAATATCGGGAGTCTCTCCGGGCTCGACACGCAGGCTGACATTCGCTCTCAGCTCACGCTGCAGCCGCTCCGCAAGATTTCTTGTGGTAACGTACTTTCCTTCTTTTCCGGCGAACGGCGAATTGTTCACGACGAAGTTCATAGATAGAGTCGGCTCTTCGATGTTCACGAACGGCAGCGGCGTTACATCCGCAGGGTCGCAGATCGTCTCCCCGATATCGACGTCTTCCATTCCCGCAAGCGCGATTATTTCTCCCGCGCTTGCTTCGACAGTTTCGTTCCGCTTCAAGCCTTCGAACGTGTAAATCTTGGTGATGCGCGCGTCCTCGACCGTGCCGTCCTCGTGAATGACATGCATTGGCGCATCATCTCTTATGGTCCCGCGGAAAATTCTTCCGATGCCGAGACGTCCGATGTAATCGTTGTACTCGATGTTCATCACGAGCATCTGGAACGGCGACTCGGCATCTGCCGGCGGCTCAGGAATCCGCTTGAGTATCGTTTCAAAGAGAGGCGACAGATCTGAGCTCTCCTGGTCGAGAGAGTATTTTGCAATTCCCTGTTTTGCGATCGTGTAAATGACGGGGAAGTCAATCTGTTCGTCGTTCGCACCGAGCGATATAAACAGATCGTAAATTTCGTTCAACACTTCTGCGGGCCGTGCATCTTTTCTGTCTATCTTATTTATGACGACAATCGGTTTCAAATTCAGTTCGAGTGCCTTGCGCAGCACGAACTTCGTCTGCGGCAGAGGTCCCTCCGCTGCATCGACGAGAAGAAGGACGCCGTCCACCATCATCAAAGTTCGCTCGACTTCGCCGCCGAAATCCGAGTGTCCCGGCGTGTCGACGATATTTATCTTAACATCTTTGTATCTTACAGATGCGTTCTTTGCAAGGATCGTGATCCCTTTTTCGCGCTCAAGGTCGTTGGAATCCATGATGCGCGTCCCCATGTTCTGGTTTTCGCGAAACGTGCCGGTCTGCTTTAGCATATAATCGACAAGTGTTGTCTTTCCATGGTCAACGTGTGCAATTATGGCAATATTTCTCAATTTATAGTTTCTCATTCTAAGCTTTTCTCTCCATTGGATCCCGACCTTCGTCGGGACAAATCGATTGATTCATACGGCGTGATCGTGTTTTGAACTTTATTTTTCTACACTAAGATAATATAAATTTGTGAGATAGAAAAACGCGGCTGAAATGGCATTTGAATTTGAAATGAAAACGCAGAATTTTTGCGAACAGGAAAATCATCGATGTGTTTCCGCCTGCCGGACGCAAGGAGGACGGTATTCCTGAGATGGGACAGACTGTTTACACAATCGGACATTCCACCAGAACCATAGAAGAGTTCATTTCGCTTCTGAAGGAAAACGGCATCGAGCTTTTGGTTGACATACGAACGATTCCGAAGTCCAGATACAATCCGCAGTTTGCTTCCGAGCCGCTTGAAAAGTCGCTAACTTCGGCAAAGATAAATTATGAACACATGAGGCCGCTGGGCGGGCTGCGGCATACCACTAAAGATTCCATCAACCTCGGTTGGCGAAATGACAGCTTCCGTGGTTTCGCGGATTACATGCAGACAGAGGAATTCGACGAAGCAATCAAGAACTTGATTGAAATGTCCGAGAAGACTCGTCTCGTGATAATGTGTGCCGAGGCGGTTCCTTGGCGCTGCCACAGATCGCTCGTGTCGGATGCGCTGACTGTGCGCGGAGTCGATGTCGTTCACATCATGGGAAGGGGAAAGAACTCGGTTCACAAGATTACTCCGTTTGCGAAAGTGGAAGGCGTTCGCGTTTTCTATCCGTCAATTGAGCAATCGCTGTTCTGATTCTTTCGATTGAACTATTTGATGGGGAAACGGGTTGATATTTTTAAAGCCGGACGGGCGAAAAAAGGTGTGTCATAAAACGCTTTAGGTGGTAATTCCGTCCGGCATTTTTATTTTCCCACTCTCTCGTGTTGCACCTTCCAGCGCCTTGTTGTTCAATCTCTACCGGGTTTGATTCCCCGCCGCTCGCGGCGTTGTCATTCCCGTCCGAAGGACCCCGTCGGGGCATGTTCTCAGCGGGAATCTTTGTGGTGGATGCCCGATAGAAACGTTCGGGCATGACAGGATACCTCGCCGCTTGCGGTGAGGTAATTCATTTATAAAATTTGTTTTCTCTGTCCGCCCATCTATATGGCGGACAAATGGCAATCACCTTAATATTTAAGGAGAATAAAAAATTCTTTTCGAAAAAGTTTTGTCTATTCCATCTCTGTCTTTATTCTTTTTTCAGGATTACTGGAAAAATTTTCACTGGAGGAGTAAATGAAGAAGTATATCGTCCTAATTGCAGCAGTACTTTTTTTGATTTTGTCGCAGTCTGTTTTTGCTCAGTCGAGTAACGAGGGAAATACCCGGAGTGGCACCCAGCAGACAATTCAGCAAACCGATCCGGCGGGAGGTGTGAGCTCGGGCGACACGACATGGATGCTTGTCTCTACAGCGCTTGTGATGCTCATGACGCCTGGACTCGCACTTTTTTACGGTGGTATGGTGAGAAGAAAAAATGTTCTCGGAACGATCATGCAGAGTTTCGTGGCGCTCGGCATTATCACGGTGCAGTGGATACTGTTCGGATATTCGCTTGCTTTCGGTCCGGACATCGGGCACATTATCGGAAGTCTGAGATGGTTCGGACTTAACGGCGTTGGGTTGGCGCCGGATCCCGACTACGCTCCGACGATCCCGCATCAGACTTTCATGATGTTCCAGATGATGTTTGCCGTTATTACTCCGGCGTTGATAACGGGAGCGTTCGCCGAGAGATTTAAATTCAAAACCTATGTTGTCTTTTTACTTTTGTGGTCGACTTTGGTTTACGATCCGCTTGCGCATTGGGTGTGGGGAGCGGGCGGTTGGATAAAAAATTTGGGCGCGCTCGATTTCGCCGGCGGATTGGTAGTGCACGTGAGTTCCGGTGTTTCCGCTCTCGTTGCCGCACTCCTTATCGGAAAGAGAAGCGGTTACGGCGAAGAGCCGATGCCGCCTCACAATTTGACGATGACTCTCACGGGCACCGCGTTGCTTTGGTTCGGATGGTTTGGATTTAACGCGGGAAGCGCGCTGGCTTCCGGAACGCTGGCAACTTCCGCTTTCGTCGCGACGCACATCGCGGCTTCATCTGCCGCTCTTTCGTGGATGTTCGCGGAGTGGTTCACAAGAGGAAAGCCGACGGTCTTGGGCGCCGCATCCGGTGCCGTCGCCGGACTTGTCGCGATAACGCCCGCTTCCGGTTTTGTCAGTCCGCTTGCCGCGCTCGTGATTGGAATTGTCGGAGGTGTTGTGTGTTTCAGCGGGATCAGGTTGAAGGAGAAATTCCATTATGATGACTCGCTCGACACGGTGGGAGTCCACGGGGTCGGCGGCGCTTGGGGCGCGATCGCCACGGGCCTATTTGCTTCGAAGCTCATCAATTCTTCGGGAGGCAACGGACTCTTTAACGGAAACCCTTCGCTCTTAGGGGTGCAGCTTCTTGCGCTGGTCGTAGCTGTGGTTTATGCGTTCGTCGTTACCTGGGTGATTCTGAAAATTCTCGACAAGATCATGGGACTTCGAGTTTCGTTTAGCGAAGAGATGGATGGACTGGACTACGCGCAGCACGGCGAGAGCGGCTATGTGCTGGAGGAACGTTAGAATGCATCTAAGATTCTTCACGGAAACCAAAAAACGCCGACCTTATTAACATCGACACCTGTAACGGTTTCACCTTAATTTATAAGGAAAAGTGTAGAAATTTTTGAAGTCATCTTGACAGGTCTTAAATGCGTGAATATATTCAAATGTGGAAAAGAAGAGGAGAAATGAGATGCTAAAGAAAGAATCGCAATGGAAAGTAGTATGCGACTCATGCAATGGAACCCGTTTCGTGGGCGTCGCTCAAAACGGTGATGGATTTGATTTCATCGAATGCGAAAAGTGTCATGGCACCGGATACGTCTCGGTGATGCAGTATGGTTTTTCTAAAGAAGACGAAGAAGACTGAAGCTTTGAACAAGCGAGAAATTTTCGAACTCACATCCTGCGGCAAGAATCACACCCACCATCCGGCAAGTCTGTGGAGTAGAGAGCCGCTCTGTCTACTCCTCTTAACTAACATTATCCTCCCGAAATAATCTCCCACTTACACAAGGGAATTTACGATGAACGGCGCAAGAAAATTCGCTCGTTACCTGCAAAATAATGAAAGGGCAAACTGTGCCATCATCGCGAATGTAAAAAAGAACGGCGTACCATCTCACGGGAATATCAAGCGCACGCTCGAAGCGCTCGACAACATGGGACACCGGACGGGTGAGGTCGAGTATGAAGGAGACGGCGCCGGAATTCAAACCGACATTCCGCGAAAAGTTTGGGAAAAGATTCTGACAAGGGAAGGAATAAGGACTACAGTTCCTTATAACGAGTTTTTCACCGTCGGACACTTCTTCATCAGAGCGAAGGAAGAAGAGCTTGGGAAGATCGTCAATCGGATCCGGGAAATTGTTGAAGACGGCGGACTCAACGTTGTATATCATCGGAGAGGCGATGTAAGAAGCAGCGCGCTCGGCGCCATCGGCAGAAAGGCGGAACCGGTATTCTACCAGGCCGCCTGTATTCCGAAAGAGTTCAAGAGGCTCGAACAGTCAAAAGAGTTTGCCATTCAGCTTCGCATCGAACGTGAGATTCCGGAAGCGCATGTCGTATCCTTCTCCCGCAACAGCGTGATCTACAAAGTCCGCGGCGACGTTCGGACTCTGAGAGAATATTATCCCGAGTTGATGAATCCCGATTACACGAGCGCTATCTCGCTCGCCCACGGCAGATTCTCCACCAACACAGATTCGATTGCCGAACGCGCCCAGATGTTTTCGACTCTCGGACACAACGGCGAGATCAATACCATAAGCAGGCTGAGACATGAAGCGAGAATGTTGGGTGTCCAGCTTGTGGCGAACGGCAGCGATTCGCAGGATCTCGACAGAATTGTAGAGAGTCTGATGTTCGAGTTTGATTTTACTTTGATGGAAGCGCTCAACATTTTGTTCCCTCCGGTTTGGTCGGAGATCGAAAAACTTCAGCCTGATCTTCGTGAGATGTATTTGTTTTACCGCCGCGCGTTCGGTTCGCTCGCGCAGGGACCGGCGGCGCTTATCTGCAGGCAGGGTGACGAAGTGGCGTTCAGCGTCGATGCAATGGGACTGCGTCCGCTGTGGTTCGGCGAGACGGAGAAAGAGTATTTTGCGTCTTCGGAGAAAGGCGTCGTTCCGATCGAGACGATGGTTTGTGATCCGACACCGCTTGCGCCCGGAGAGAAAAAAGGCTTCCTGCTTCATCGCCAGAGTTTTGACAGGGAAACCGAGAGATTGAACAAAGGATATGTGCAGGTCTTTTCTCATGAGGCGCTTCAGACCAGAACGCTTGAAATGTTTAAGGCGCGATTTAAGAAGGCAACGGCAAAGCAATCTTTGACTGAAGCAAAAGAAATTGAATTCTCTTTTTCGAATATTGTAAATGAATCTGTGCCTTCTTTGAGACGCGATCATGTTCTGGCAGCGTTCGGATGGAGCAAGGATGATTCCGACGATTTATTGAAATTGGGCGAGGAAGGCAAAGAGACGATCGGGTCGATGGGACACGACTGCCAGCTCGCCGCGCTCGGAGACGGAATAAGAAATCTCACGGAGTTCTTCAAGGAAACCGTCGCGGTCGTGACCAACCCGAGCGTCGATGGAATTCGCGAGGAAGAACATTTTTCCACAAAAGTATTTTTGGGAAACAAGCCTGAGCTTCACATCGATGACGCATCCGGGAACAGACAGCTGTCAATAGATATTCCGGTAATTTTTAAGGAAAGAAGTACCGCTGAAGAAAACGCAGTCATAAAACACGCATCAAGAAAATTTGGTACAATCGTAATTGACGAACTCAGCAAGCGAGAAAACCGGAATCTACCGCGGGCTGAATTTCTTAAGATTTCTTATTCGCCTGAGAAACATCTGAAAGATTCGCTCGCAAATTTGAAGAGCGAAGTTGTAAACGCGGTTCGCTTAGGCGTCGAAATTGTCGTGCTTTCGGATTTTGGTGCGTTTGAACGCGGAGAACATGTAATAGATCCGGCGCTTGCAGTCGCCGCTGCATACAATTCGCTAGAAGAAGCGAAGTCGGTTTTGTCTTCCGGCGCACAAAGCGCCAAATCCAGGGAAGTCAGCCTGAAGCGCCGTGCGAGCATTGTCATAGAATCAGGCGCAATCAGAAACGTCCACGACATGATGATTTTGCTCGGACTCGGCGCGAGTGCGGTTGTCCCGTATTTTGTTTTTGATGAGTTTCTGTCTGCGAAAAGGGAGACTGAGGAGAAATCCAAAGTCCTGAGCAACGGCGTGAAAGCGATTGTTTCCGGCGTTGAAAAAGTCATGTCGACGATGGGGATACACGAAGTCGAGGGTTACGGAAAAATATTTGCCTCGATTGGTTTCTCGATAGACCTGCAGGAAATTTTCAGGACGCACGCATACCTCGGGAGCGAAGCCGGTGGATTGACACTCGATGACTTAAACGAAGAGGCGGAACTCAGATACGACACCGCGCATGGGAAATCAAAGGTCTCGTTGAAACGCCAGCAGCACTTCAACGGTAAAATCTGGAAGACGGTAAACGAAGTGGCGAAAGGCGATTTGCCGTACGAAACTTACCGAGAGAAACTTGATCAACTCGAAGGGGAATTTCCCGTCGGACTCAGGCACATTTTGAATTTCAAGAAGGCGGATTCTTCCGTAAGCCCGGAATCCGTGGAGATAAAAGTCGGCGAACACAGCACGCCGCTTTACATTTCCGCGATGTCGTTCGGCTCGCAGGGAGAAATATCTTTCCGCTCTTATGCCGAGGGCGCGTACAGGTTGAACACGGTCAGCATCAACGGTGAAGGCGGCGAGATCGACGATTTAATCGGAAAGTATTACTACAATCGCGGCCAGCAAATTGCCTCGGCGAGATTCGGCGTCAACGCGAAAATGCTGAACTCTGCACGGTTCCTTGAAATAAAAATAGGCCAAGGCGCAAAACCCGGCGAAGGCGGAATGCTTCCGGCGTTAAAAGTTACTTCGAAGATTGCTTCCACGAGACACACGCCGGAGAAGATCGATCTTATTTCTCCGTCCAACAACCACGACATCTATTCGATAGAAGATCTCGCGCAGCTGATCGAAGAGTTGAAGACGATAAATCCCGACGCGAAAATTTCCGTCAAGATTCCCTCGATCCCTTTGATCGGCCCGATTGCCACCGGAATCGCGAAAGCCGGAGCGGATATCATAACGATAAGCGGCTACGAAGGCGGAACGGGCGCGGCGAGAAAACACTCTCTCAAATACGTCGGATTCCCAGCCGAGATCGGAGTGCGCGAAGCTCATCTGGCACTGTGCATGTCCGGCTTGAGAAGCAAAGTCGAGATTTGGAGCGACGGAGGAATGCGAAGCGGCAAGGACGCAGTCAAGATGCTTCTTCTCGGCGCTGACCGCGTCGGCTTCGGGACATACGCCATGCTCGCCATCGGATGCACGCAATGCCGCAAGTGCAGCACGGGAACGTGTCACGTCGGGATAACTTCGCACTTCAAAGATGAGAGCGAAGCTAACATGTTCGGCCAAAAGATTTTTGAGCCGCGTAATTTTGACGAAGCGGTGCAGGGCATTGTAACGCTTTTCAATGCGTTCAATCAGGAAGTGAAAACGATAGTTGCCGGGCTCGGCTTTGCCAGCGTTCGTGAGATTGTCGGCAGGAGCAGCCTCCTTCAGCAATCGAAAATGCAGGAGAAAATAGATTTGAGTTTTCTCACTGACGAAGTGAAGTTCGAGAAACCGGTGAAAGGGCACCGAAAGCGTTCGCAGATACGACGTCCGCTTACTTTCCTCACTAGGATGATCACGGCGAGCGTTCTCGAAGCGGCGGCGAAAGATGGCAGCGAAGAAGTGATTTACTCCGATGAAGAGGTCTTTAATTCGGACCGTGCTATCGGAACTCATCTCTCCGGTGAATTAACCCGCTTGAGATCTCGCGGCTCTTTTCAATCGGCGAAATCATTTGGACAGGGCACCCTCAAACTTGCTTCACTGGAGTTCAAGCGCGGCGTGATACCGGGAAACGGTCTCGGAGCTTTCAACACGGACGGCGTTGAAATACGCATCGAAGGCGGCGCGCAGGATGGAGTTGCCAAGAGCGCGTCGGGCGGCAGAGTCGTCGTCTTGAAAGGTAAAAACCACGACGGTGAATTGGTTGACGGGTCGGTGGGAAAATATTTTGCTTACGGTGCGCAGGGCGGACTCTTCATTGTTCAAGGGAACGCGGACGCACGCGCGGGGATTCGCCTTTCGGGCGCGGACGTGGTGATTGGCGCGGAAGTTCGAGAACCATTGAGAGATGAGCTTGGAAGTATCGCGAGCCGCGCCAACATGAAGGGTTTTGCCTTCGAATATATGACAAGCGGACGCGCGGTAGTTCTCGGGGACCCGGGGCCGTGGATGTGCTCCGGAATGACGGGAGGCGTGATCTATTTCAGGATCGATGAGAGCGTCGGACTTACGACGGATGCTTTGAGCCGCAGACTGGCTAAAAATTCATCGGTAAAAATTTTCTCTGTGGATGAGACCGATGAAGAAAATCTGCGGTATCTAATCGGCGAATATGTTTCAGAACTCGAAAAGGCAAATCAGTTTGAGAATGCGGATAGAGTTGCAAGCTTGATCGACAACTATAAGTCGAATTTTGTGAAGGGCATTCCTTTCAGACAAGCGGCGCAAAAAGTTGTGTCTCTTCCCTCGGCAGACGAAGTTGTTGTCAAATGAAAGTTTTCCCTCCCTAACCCGGACAAGTCCCGCGAGCGGGATCCCGACTAAAATCGGGGCCGGAGCCAAACAAGGAGGAAAATCCTAAACTCTAAATGCCGCCTTGCGGCATCCCGACATACAAACCTGTTGACGGGACAAATTCGAATGACAAAAATTCAAAGGAACGTGACGTTGCCTTTTGAATTTTGGTATTGTTTAGAATTTCGTGCTTAGTCTCTTAGCAGTTCATTTTGTGTAATAAACCGGGAATTGTCATTGGAACTTCCAAGGTGTTACGAGGTCTTGATGTCATCTTCTTTCTTTTAGCTTGACCTAAAAGAAAGAAGCAAAGAAAAGGTCAAGACTGGAAAATATTCGGCTGGAATTTGTTCCACTCCGCTGCGGAAAATGAAACTCGCGACGCCTTCGGCACCGCTCGAACACAACATTTTCCGCTTACGCTTCGTTTCACAAATTCCTCTCCGCCGAATATTTTCAGGTCGCTCATTTGGTAAGTTTTTCTTACTCCTTTTCCTGATCTTATGAACCGTTGTTGATCAGTCTATCCACTTGATCAATAATTCCTATATGAAATCTTTCGTCTAATGGCGATGATTAGAATCTCTTTCCTAATGACAAATCTGGGATAAAAGCAAAAATATTTTAACCGCAGAGGATGCGGAGACACGCAAAGACAATTGATTGGAAAATGCTGGGATCATTTATTTCCTTGGCGGGTCTTGGCGATCTTCGCGGTTCAAATTCTTTTGGTTGCGGCTCGTCCGCGTTAGGATTTGAGAGTTTATCCATCTCGCGCAAAAGTTTGCCGGTAAGTGCCTAACCTACATCCTACCTCGAAACTTGGTTGAAAACCCTATTGAAAAAAATATCACCATCCGTCCATGAATCACGGACGGACACGGAGAACACGGAGAAATCCCCCTGAATCCCCCTTTGAAAAAGGGGGACAAAAGGGGATTTCTTATTTCGGTGTTTCCGTGTTTGGACTTTTCGTCCACACTTCCAGGGCAGTATGGTTCATCCTTGTTCCATGCCGCCCATTTTTATTTTCGGCAACAAAAGAAAAACATTTGCAAATCCAGCGGAATTAAGCGAAACTTTGGGTGAAAGAAAAACAGGCAATTTGACGAAGACTCAAGATTTGAAATGAAGGAGAGCGGAATTCAGATAACCGAGGCACTTGCCATTCCTTCCTGGGAAATAAATTTTCGTACTTCTCGAAGCGGCGGTCCGGGCGGACAAAACGTGAACAAGGTAGAATCCCGCGTCGAATTAATTTTTGATGTAAGAAATTCACCTTCGCTTTCCGAGGAGCAGCGCGAAAAGATCTTCGGTCGTCTCAAGAACAAAATTGATTCGGACGGGATTTTACATCTGACTTCTCAGTTGTCGAGAAGTCAGTGGGAAAATAAGGAGATTGTGTTGACGGACTTTGCGCGTCTCTTACGAGCGGCACTTAAGCCTGCTAAGAAGAGAATACCGACTCATCCAACCAAGACCGCCAAAGAGAAACGGTTGAAGAAAAAGAAAATTCTCGCCGAAAAGAAAAAACTGCGAAGCAGCCGAGGGATGAACTCAATTTAAATATAATTTTCCCGGTGCTGAATGTTTTTCAGGGGATCTCCCCGGGCGAAACGGAGAACGTTGTCAAGCGCCAAGTCCAAAGCCTTCAGGTGAATACCATCTATCAAGTATGAATTATGAGGTGAGCCGAGAATATTATCGAGTTCGAAGAAAGGGTAATTTACCTCGAACTTTGGATAATTGAACGGCTCGATCCACCACGCTTCGATGCCCGCCTTGAATTGCGGATGCGTTTTGAGATGATTGTATAAGCTCTTTTCGTCGATGAGTTCACCTCGCGCCACGTTTACAAGCACTGCATCTGGTTTCATTAAGTTGAGCTCTTTCTCGCCGATGAGTTTTCTCGTTTTGTTATTCAAGGCAATTGTCAGCAAAAGAAAGTCGGACTCGCGCAGAACGTAATTCAAGTCTGCGAGCGTTCCAACGAAGTCGACCTTCTCGTCGGTTTTTCCGCTGCTGTTTATCGCAAAAATTTTCATAACGAAGCTGCGCGCAAGTTCCGCCGTCAGTTTACCGATCCCGCCGAAGCCTACAATTCCCAGAGTCGCGCCCTTCAGCATCTTGTGAGGAGTGTTTTGATCAAAGAAGCCTTCGCTCAATTGTCGGTGAAGCGGAAGAAAATTTCGGGCAAGCGCCAGCATCATTCCGATCGCATGTTCGGCTATCGGTTCGCTGTACGCTCCGCCGTTGCTGCAGATTGTAATGTCGGGACGAAGCTTGCCGTAGGGGATTATCTCCGCGCCGGCGAGCGTAATCTGTATCAGCTTCGCTTTTTTGATAAACCCAAGTTCCTCGTCGCGGATGTCGCGCCTGAAATTCATTGCGAATATCACGTCCGCATTTTCGAGAAGACTTTTTCTTTCTTGTTCATTTGCTCTGGCAAGGAAATCAACATCGAACACTCCGCCGACCTTCTTCATAATCAAGTCAGCCATTTCTTTGTTGAGCTTTTGTGCTACGAGAAGTTTCATCTTGCGCCTCTGAGCCTAAGGCTTATTCGCTTTTGTGTTTGCATCAGAAGGTTATTGATTCTGTTGTTCTAAAATCTTGGATTCGTGTTTTAGTGTTTTCCGGGAAATGAAATACGAAGCGAGAACGATTTCAAAGCCAAACATCGGGAAGAAGTATCGTGGCTCTGCATTCGTCGGAATATGGACTATGAAATAGTAAAAAATCGTGAGTGCAATAGGAAAAGCGAGTCGCCATCTTTTTGTCTTCATCGCAGTAAAGAAACCCATAGCAGCAAGTATAAACAGTGCCCAGCCCAGTAAAGTCCAGAAAATTTTAAGCAGCGCGCTTATTGGTTCATGCCTTAAATAACTTAGGTAAGACGCGCCGGGGTGCACCACTAAATAGTTTTGATACTCAACAGGCGAAGGAAAGAGCCCCTTAATTGTGAATATCATTAAAGATCTTTTGACCAGCATCCCGACATACCAGACCGGGTGTTGCTCAATTATTTTAATTGCCTCTTTGAATCGCTTCTGATCCCGTTCAACGCCGTTTGGATACCACCACAATCGATAACCTTCGACCGCTGCTGCCCGCTCGTCTCCAAAAACTGTCCCATATTTGTCTCCAAATTGGCTGATGCCTTCCCACATACTGATGCCATTTCCGATACCGAGTGGTATTATCTTATTCGTTGCCTTGTAATTTGCTATTGTGTTCGGAATTAGAACCAGTGCTACCATTACGATTATCAATGCCCATCGTGTCAGTGCTTGTCGGATATTCCGGGAAATCAGCAGGAAAGGTAAGATGAAAAAAGGAAGAAGAACGGAATCTGGTCTGAATTCGGTCGCCAGTCCGGTAAGAATTCCGAAGAGTGCTGCTCCGACAAAATCATCTCGTAATAAAAAGTATATTCCAACGAGAAGTAGGAATCCCACTAGCGCATCCGGCAACAAAGTGGTTTCAAACCTTGCCATCGGTAGAAACAACGCCGAAAAGAAGACGGATATCTCTGCGCTTTTTTGGCCAAAGATTTTCTTTGTGGTCAGGTAGATCAAGAAGCAATTTAGAACACCGATTAGAGCTTGAATGATCTGCACCGCAATCAAACTATTCCAAAAAACTGAAAAGACTGAGGCCAAGAATATTGAGTAAGCTATCGGTCGCATGTAAAAGAATACGCTTACCAGTTTTGAAGGCTCGTTGATTTTTGACGCGTCAACTGTGACGGTAAAGCCGTTTCCAGCGAGAAAGTTCTTAGCAGCTTCAATGTATCCGCTGGATATACCGCCGAAATAAACTGGTCCCTGAAAAACGAGAGCAAATCCAACTCGAATGACCGTTGCGATGACAAGTGCGATCAGGACTCTTATAGTTAATTCCTTCATTGAAATCGGTTCAGTATATGATTGATATCGTCAACATTGCTCAATATGAAAATAAAAGTCTCGAATTTCACCGGAACCATTGTCAAGGCCGTCACGCGCGCAGTCTGTCCGGTCTGAAGGACTCCGTAGCTCGGCGAATGTTCCCACGCTTCTATGGTGAAGGGATTTTGGAATTTTATCAGCGCAAACTCTTCTCCTTCTAATGCAAGAAAATTCCGTCCAAGGTCCGTTACCTTGAGGTTGGGTGCGAAGTGGAGCATCAGCTCGATCTTGTGTTCGCCCTCGCCTGCAAAATTATCTTCGATGAGAAAAGTCCGTTGGCGCTTGTTGAATGTGATCTTTCTTTTGTGAATTACAGGCTGCGGCAGCCGTTCGTATGCGTGATGCTGCGCTTCGATAACGTCTTGTTCGTCGTTCGAATTCCATTTCAGAAGTTCGGGAGCTGTTAAATCTTCTTTCACGGACCAAAGTCGGGCGAACTCCGCCTGCTCTGTTCCATCCACGACCGCTGTATTGTGCGAATGCGTCGAACGAAGTTTATTGCGAAGTTTCATGTCGCAGGTATAGCAATAAGTTCCTCTGTCGACTATGAATTGATTCTTGCCGGCGATGGTGAAACTCAGAACATCGTTATGTCCGTGCCCGCCGCGTCCTCGCATTCCGATATCCCCGAAATCGAAAGAGCAGAAGTCTCTTTCGGTTTTCAGAAAAGCGAATCCGCCTTCAGCAAATAGTCGGGAGGTCGCTTTTGTATTCGCTTCGAGCGAAGAGAATTTTTCAAAGCCTCCACTTCCCAAAAGCAGAAGCGCGATTTCACTGAAGTTTTTAGCGGTGGCTTTCAAATCACCTTTCCCAAAAAGTGCTGTGCCGAGGGCAAGGAGATCACGGTGATCGTTGAAATCTATTTCGGATTTCATCCTGAAGGCCCTGCCGTCGTCTGCATCGCCGATGGTCGGCACTCTTCCGTCGCGCATTGTTGCTGCGTTGAGGTACCGGAACATTTTTTCTAATCTTGACTCGAAGTCCGCGGAAATCGTGAAGCGATTGAGTTTCAATAAAACATAAGCTGACGTAAATAATTCGGCGACTAATCTCTGATAGCTTGTCGATTTCTCGTAATCAGTTCCGTCTTCATAAACCTGATTTAGTATTTCATGCTCGAGTTCCAGATGCGCGAACTTGACCCAGCGCTTGCCGGCCTTTGTATCGTAAAAGAAAATGCCGAGGTAAATGAGTCCGACCAAATCAGAGATATAGTGATTGCCGTTCCGGAAGCTTCGTTCGAGATTGTTTCGGATGTAGATTCCGTGCTCATAAAGAGAGCACAGTATTCTCAATAAGAAATCGTCGTCGATTCTGTTTGAACCAATGAAGTAGAGCGATCCGACTATAAGGTTCATAGCGCGTATCGCCGCTTCCATCGGAATAACCCAGTTCACGCCATAGCCCACCGGATTATTTTCTATCCAATCCTCGACCAGGCTTTTGAATTTTTCTGCGTGCGCTTCGCTGCGGCTTATCCAGTAAGCTTTGCCGAGCCAGATCGCTTGATGGAATCGGCTGAGTTCCCACGGGACTTTCACATCCGAATGCTCCGTGCTCCGTGTTCCGTTTTCCTTTCTCCTGTCTCCTTTCTCCTGTCTCCTTTCTCCCGTTTCCTCACCCCTATCTCCTGAATTTATCATGTCGATTTCGGAATAGAATTTTGGTTCCCATCTTTTTCCTGACTTGAAGTCGAGATGCCAGTCGATTTTTTCTCCGAACGAAAACATATCTGAACCAAGCGTCTTGAATTTGTTTTCGTGCACCATATCGGCGTCATCCATAATGGAATCAAATCCGCCGATCGATGTCATGAGGTTGACGTAAAATTCTTTCTTGTTGAGATCGCTGAGAAAAAATCGCTCGCGCAGTCTTTGCTTGAATGCCGCGACAAAATCTTTTTGATTGTGAATGTCATAGCCGAAATTTCTCAGGAGTTTGTCAGGGGTGATAGTGCGATGGAAAGTTTTTATTCTGAATTTGTAAATGCGTCTGGAAAGGATTCTGGAGAAAGCAATCTTGGCAGCATCTTTAGGCGACAGCTTAATCATTTCCCTCCAAACTTTTCCAAGATGTTTATTTCTGTTTCAAGACGGCCGATAAACAGATCCCGACTTCTTCATACGGCACCGGGTGGACATCAGTTAGCGTTATTTTTCCGCGTTGATGAATCTCCAAAAACCGCACCATGAGGCGAATAATTTTTGGTTCACTTCGTTTGCGAGTTTTGGCAAGTGCCTCCGGTAAGAGTCGCATATTTCATATTCACGATTCTTGAATTTTGAAAACATCCTTTCCATTTCCGATTTAGAATAGGCTTTGCCGAGTGGATTTTCACTCCCATCGTATACTCGTATCCAATCGTCCACGACGCCCCATCTTTTATTGTTTTTATGCAGGGAGTGTGAGAGCAGATAAAGTGGAACACCGAGCCAAACGTGGAGCGAAGTCTTGTTGTAGAGCATGATGATTATCCGACCGCCCGGCTTCAGGATTCTGTAGGCCTCATCAATTGCCTTCTGGGTATTTGGCGTATGGTGCAGGACTCCAAATGAGTAAACAAGATCAAAGCTGTTGTCGTCGAAGGGAAGGTTTTCCGCGTCGGCGACGGAAGCCGCAACCGGCAAATTCTCCATATCGAAGCGACGCTTCACAAGTTCGATGCTCTGCGCCGTCAGATCGACACCGGTTACATTTGCGCCGCCTCTTGCAAATTGCAGAAGATCGGTTCCTAGCCCACATCCGATTTCAATGATTTTTTTCCCTTTGAATTTGTCAAAGCCGACGATTTCATTCATGAACGGCTGCGTGGCATATCTGAATCGTTCGACCTCGTCGAAGAATTCTTTTGATCCCCATTTCAGATCTGTAAACTGCGTGCCGCATGGGTGCGAGTTCCAGTATTCGCGGACTTCGTTTTTTAGTTGTATGTCTGAATTTGGGTTTTGAACCATGGTGTCAGGATTTCACACAATATAACTACAATAGGGGAATTTTTTAATTACCGTTCCTGTTCAAAAAGTAACCCATCAGTTATGATTGCTCCTCAGACCGAACTCATCCCTCTCCCTTGCCCTCCCCCTTCTCTTAACGATAAGAGAAGGGGGAGGGAACGGGTGGGGGTTGAGTTAGGCACGTAACTGAGCCATTACTTCAAAAACCTATCGAGTTTGCGTAAAGATCAAAATGTTTCTGCATGAATTCTACTTGCCGCTGCAGACCGGTTTTTATGTCATGCTTCGGTGCGAAACCGAGAACCTCTCTGCTTTTCGAAATGTCCGCACTTGTTCTCCTTACGTCGCCCCGCTCCAGGTTCTTATATTCGATGTTAATTTTTGAGCCAAGTATTTCTTCGATCAAGCCGATAACGGTTTGCATTGAGACGACATGTCCGCCGCCAATATTGAAAATCCCCCTTGCATCTGCGCTTAAAGCAGCGAGTCTCATGCCCTCGACGACATCCAGAACAAACGTGAAATCTCTTTCCTGTTTTCCGTCGCCGTAAAGAGGAAATTTCTTGCCGGACATCCCTGCGTGTATGAGTTTTGCGAATGCCATATCCGGCCGCTGACGCGGTCCATACACGGTGAATAACCTCAAGGACACGACAGGCATGCCGTAGTTTGCATCGTAAAGAAAGCAGAGGTTTTCACCTGCAAGCTTCGTTGCACCGTATGGCGAATGAGGAGCTGTTTTATGATCTTCGTTTACATTTTCTTCTTTTATCTGACCATACACCGAAGACGATGAAGCGTAGACAACCTTTTTTAGTTTATGAGAATTCTTGGTTGCTTCGAGCAGCCTCTGTGTTGTAAGAATATTGTTCGTGACGTAAGTAGAGAACTTGTCTCCCCAGCTCCCGCGAACTCCAGGTTGTGCAGCGAGGTGAAACACGAAGTCGATTTCCTTTGCCAGTTCGGTAAAATCGGCTGCCATCAGGTCGCTCTGGATAAATGTAAAGCCGGAACTGTTTATCAGATTTCTTAGGTTGCTTTTCTTGATTTCAGGATCATAATAATCTGTCAGAACGTCAACTCCTATGACCTCAAATTTCTCCGAAAGAAGTTTTTCACAAAGTTGTGAACCGATGAACCCGGCGCAACCGGTAACGAGTGCCTTCAATCTTTTTCCTCCAATTACTATAACACATTTGAAACAGTTTAATGAAGCTGTGCTGCGCCATACGGCTTGTATGACACTGCTATCTTCGAGTTACAATATTTAAGGTAACCATTCGCGCTCGATTTCTAAAGACGAGATTTCGCGCGGGGTGTGCGACATAAATGTAACGTTAAGTGCTGACTTTGTCAGAAGAGTGTATCGTTTACATCAATACGCGGGGCAAATAGTATCGTTTATTTTCATTAAATTGGATTTGGTTTTTGAGCCGTGATTTCTCCGTTCTTCATCTAAGGAGAAGTTTTCTTCCCAAACATCTTAGAGGGATGGTACGATTTGTTCCACTGCGGAATTATTCGTTATATTCACTTGCTTTACTTGGAGTCCGTTGCACTTATCGATAAACACGCGGGAGAAAACTTGGTTGGCGATATAATTGAAGAATTCTGGTATATCTCTGCCGTATTGTACTCGAAGATCAACCCTTTCATGATCCGGCATTTCGGCATGGACAAAGTCGGATTCTTTTTGAGAAGGATAAAGCGAGCGAGAACAATAGAGGTAGAAGGCTCGCTCTTTGGATTCGATCCCGAAGTTTCCACCTCTTTCGGCCATATGCTGGGAGGAAGCTTTAATGAACCAGAAACACACAAGCTATTGAAAAGCGTCATAAACAATTTGGACGGGATTGATCTTTTCGTTGACGTTGGGTCCAACATTGGTGAGTTCGTGATCGATATCGCTTCTTTCGATAAGGTGGGGCGCGTGATCGGATTCGAGCCAAATCTCCCGTGCGTGAAATCGTGCTTGAAGAGCATCGAATTAAACGGCCTAAAGAAGGCCGAAATTCGCCAGAAATTACTCAAGGATTCAAAGGAACCAGTAACGTTTGACATAAGCGGGGAAAACGCAAATGCACATTCTATCTTCACCCCCCCCAATAAGTCGGATGTTATCTACAGTTCTACAATCGACGATGAATTTGGAGATGTTAATGTTAGTTCCATCCTGCTCATTGATGTCGAAGGTGCCGAAGCGCTTGTGCTGGCGGGCGCCCGATCATTTATCGAGCGTAATATCCCGTTCATAATCTTTGAGTACAATTTTGTGTCAACGCGATATTTTTCATTGGAAGATGTCAGAAAACTGCTGCCTAGTGGGTACGATATATTTCGGCTCAGAGTGAAGGATGGTTTTCTAGACCGGAATATGGAAGATACGTGGAACTGTGTAGCGGTCCACAAGGATTCGCCTTTCTATCCGGTCGCAATGCGACTCGTCCGTTGAATGCGCTAATACATTCGGCATCTCGTTGAGAGTGAATTGGAGCATAAGCAAAATTGATTAGGATATGTTAAGTTTGACTTTCTGGATGAACATGCCGTCGTTTTATCAGGCCGACTTGTTCAGGGCATTATTGCGCACCGGCAAAGTCGATCTGCGAGTAATATTCACGAATAAAATTCCTGAAGACCGTGCGAAACTTGGATGGCAAGATGACTTGGACGGATTCGAGCACGAATTCCTGAGCGAGCATCGTCCGATAATTGATGCGATCAAAAAAGCCCGAAGATACCGAGACCACATTCATATTGTCAACGGATTGTGGGCGGGTAAAACCGTGGAAGCGGTCTTGTTGATTTTAATGTATTCCGACTCCAAATATTTTATTTATTCGGAAGCGCCGGATAACAGATTGGTTGTTCCGCCCATAAAAAAGAAAATTCTCATGTCTGCAGGGAAAGCAATTGTGAGAAATGCCGCTGGCTTGCTGCCGATCTCTCATTTTGCAGTGGAATATTTTCGATCGTACGGAGCCGAAGAATCAAGAATTCATCCGTTCGGATATTTTCGCTCGCTGCCCGCAGGTTTCCACAGGACACCAAACGGCCAAAAGAAAGAAAGAGTTGATATTATTTTTGTCGGGCAATTGGTTCACAGAAAAGGCGTTGACATTTTACTTTCTGCGATGGAACCGCTGTTTACCGGTCATGGCAATTTGTATCTTCAACTGATCGGTTCAGGTGAACTAGAGGAACAACTCCGCGATTGGGTGAAGGAAAGGAAACTATCTCACCATATAACTTTTGAAGGGGCGATAAATCCCCGGCAAATTATGGAGAGAATATCGGAAGCGGACTTGCTCGTTCTCCCTTCGCGCTGGGACGGATGGGGTCTGGTAGTGAATGAAGCATTAATGGCGGGAGTGCCGGTTCTTGTGTCGGACATGTGCGGTGCGAGCGACTTAGTGAAACAGGGTAAAAACGGATTCGTGTTCGGGAGCGAGGATGTCGAAGATTTGAGAAAAAACCTGATCGATTTCCTCAAAGCACTTGCCGATCAGGAATCATCATCCCTGCACGGTCAGTCATTTGAAAAAGTGATGGATGCCGATGGCGCAGCGCAGTTGCTGTTGCATATTTTGGGCAAGCTTTAGAGTGGAGTAAGATTTAGCAAGATGTGTTTATTTGAATACGCGCAGTGCGCACTGCACGGGTCTGTAATTTGAGTAGTATTCTTTTGTGTTGAGAACCTTCTCCGGATTTGCCTGGAGTTTGTTGACAAGAGCTTGGATTTCTTCGTCGCTCTTGTGATGTTGGTATTTGTGCGAACCCATCGCATCGAAAGTGTTAACGACCGTCGATCTGTATTTACGGTAGACATCGTTCCAGAAGCTTCCTGTCGGCGGCACAATTCCCCTCACGCAGAAATGTAGTTTCTCGAGAAAAAAGCCCAACACCGGTACGAACATAAGGACGCCCATGGTCCTTGAATAGAACACTCGCACGCCGAACGGAAATTTGCTCACGGTTTTTCTAATGCCCACGTTGAAAACGTGAAATCTAATCCAGTTTTTGAGTCCCTTGTCATTCCGCGGGTAGCAATTGAAGACAAATTCTCCGCCTGGCGACACAAGACGATATAGTTCCTCCGCCGTTTTCTCTACGGATGGCGTGTGCTGAATTACATTATGACACATCACAATTCCGGTTATGGAATTGTCCTTAATGGGTGGTTGGTCAATTGAGCATTGTACCACATCGTAATTGCGATACTTGGTCGGGCCCAAGTTTCTCTGGACGACATCGTCCACGGAATGGGAAAGCTCGAGCATTATCACATACTTGGCTCCGCTTTGGAGCATCCAGAAAGTCTGGGAACCGCTTCCTCCACCCGCATCGATTATCACCTTGTCTTTGAAAACCTCCGTCGAGCCGAAAGTATGCTTGACTGTGTGGTTCAGCCAATTGGCTCTGAAGTCGATGAAGTTGAAATAGTTCCATTCGTCCCCGAACGATTTTACGGATTTGATAAGATCGTCTTCTGGCACGAACCGCGGTATCCCGCGAAGTATAGGATATTTTTTTCCTGAAGGGCTGACAAGAAAACCTTCGGTGATTCGTCCCCCCTCGTCGTATTTCTCGTCAACCAACTTAAGTTCTGCCTTAGTTGTCGGTTCGCAAAGATAATTGAGCAGTTCACGATTCATCTAAAATTCCGTTCTCTATTTGATTGATATTCCGTATTCTCTTCTCCACAACTCGAACATTGTCGCAGCGTACAATCGTTGGTAATTAAAGATTCCTCGATATTGAAGAGCTGCCAATCTATCAATCGCCTTTTTGTCAAATATGGTTTGAGCATCGTCGTGCAAAACTTCCGTCATAAATTTTCCCCAACCTTTCTTGAACCAATTCCCGAGAGGAATGGAAAAACCCTGTTTGCGGTTTAAGTCGAGATCTCTCGGGAGGACTTTTCGGGCAAGCCGCTTCAGCAAAATCTTCCTCTCGTTCTCGGTGGCTTTCAAATGATCCGGCACACTGCCGAAAGCAAATTCAACGATCCTGTAATCAAGGAACGGGGCGCGGACTTCGAGCGATGCAAGCATGCTTGCACGGTCAACCTTCACCAGCACATCGCTCGGAAGATAGTTCAGGAAATCTACCGACATCGCTTGACGGAGTGGAGAATATTTCCTGTCATACATGCCAAATGTGTTAAATGAAAATCTCTCTGAATCGGAAATCGATAAATCTCTGTGGTCAGACAAGACTCGTTTGGTGGTCCTGCTGTCGAAGTAAGAGCCACTGCGAACAAGATGATGCGGGTCCGCAGACAGGCAAAATAGCGCTTTATCCTTGTAAGGGAATCCCGGCGGCAAAAGCGCTTCTATCGGGAGTTTCAGAATCGCTTTGAGAGAAGAGGGTAGAAATCTTTGGCGGCGTAATGTTCTTAAAATCATTGAGTAATGCAAATAACCTCCAAAAAGCTCGTCGCCGCCGTCTCCTCCAAGCGCGACAGTAGCATGCCGGCGAATCAACTTTGAAACCATAAACATCGGTATCATTGATGAATCGCCGATGGGTTCGTCGTACTGTCTTGCGAGTTCAATCATGATTTGTGGTTCTACCGATCCTGCTTCTAACTCCGTGTGATCTGTGCCGAAATGATTGGCAACTGTTTTTGCGTAAGGAGCTTCGTTGAATGTTCCGAATCCGGGGAACGTAACGGTAAACGTTTTAACTTTTTCCGAAGAGGCTCTTGAAGCCATAGCGGTAACGAGGCTTGAATCAATGCCACCGCTCAACATGATGCCCACCGGAACATCGGCTACCAGCTGTTGTTTTACTGAACCCTCAAGAAGTCTCTCCAACTCTTCTAACAGATCGTCTTCGTTGAGTTTACCAGTCCGAGTCGGCTCCGCCAATTCCCAATACCGCCAAATTTTCAGTGTGTCGTTCTCAATATCGTAAACCATCGCATGAGCGGGCGGGAGCTTCTTGAAATTTTGCAGGATGCAGAGTTCTCCCGGCACATATCCGAAAGACAAGTAAAAGTTCAACGATCTAAAGTCAAGATTCCTGCTGACGGATTTGTCAGCTAAAATTGACTTCAATTCCGAGCCGAACCGAAACTTGTTTTGTTCGTGTAAATAGAATAACGGTTTTTCGCCTGCACGATCACGTGCAAGGAAGAGTGCTTTCTTCCTGATGTCGTAGATCGCGAATGCGAACATCCCGTTGAGATGTTTGACGCAATCGGTTTTCCATTCCCGGTAAGATTCGAGAATTACTTCCGTATCTGATGAGGTTGTAAAAGAGCGTCCTCTTGATTCAAGCTCTTTTTTTAACTCTTTGTAATTGTAGATCTCGCCGTTAAAAACTATCGTGAGATTCCTGTCGTGATCTGACATCGGCTGGTGTCCGGAGGATGAAAGGTCGATAATTGACAGCCTTCTCATCGCCAGTCCGACAGATCCGTCTTCGGACCACCAATCTCCGGCGTCGTCCGGACCGCGATGAGTCATCGTGTCGCGCATCTGTCTCAGAAGCTCGACATCCTTGGCGATTCTATTCCCGGCAATGCCGACGATGCCGCACATATTCAGTTTCCTTCCGAATAAATATCTTGCATGAACTGTCTCATCCTGCTCTTCACATCGTGTCCGTCCCTCTGGACCCGCTCGAAACCCGCTTGCGCAATCTTTTCGATTTCGTCTCCATGGCTTAAATAATACCGCACTTTCTCAACTAATTCATCCTTGGTCCGAAAGTATTCGGCTTCCTTTCCTTCAGTGAACAGCGAGTTGAGATCGTCGCTGTATTCGCTCATCATGAATGTCTTCATCGCCGGAATCTCGAAACATCTTCGCGTATAAGTATCTTCGTTCAACTTCGAGAGGAACGACAGTGCAATCCTTGATCCGGAGATAGCTTTTCGATACTCCGCTCCTCTAACCGATCTGACGGGGAAGTGTTTCTTGAGCGGATGTTCATTCGGC
Source organism: Bacteroidota bacterium (assembly GCA_023381615.1). GTDB lineage: Bacteria > Bacteroidota > Ignavibacteria > Kryptoniales > JAKASW01 > JAKASW01. The sequence goes on along the minus strand of JAMCQL010000078.1, from coordinate 5,890 downwards.
AGCCTCGATATTGGTTCGTTCCAGCTTGTGCCGAAGAGCTTCAGGTTGTAACCTATCTTTTCGATCTCTGATAGGAGATCGAGTCGCCAATCGTTTTCATAATGTCCCACGAAGACAATATCGCCGGTGAAATCGGCCTCTATTTCCCTTCTGTCAACCGGAAACGTTTCCTCTGGTATATAATATGATCTTAAAAGTTGGATTCTTTTCGCTCCCGCCTCCAGAAGATCTTTTGTATTTGAAACCCGATAACAGAAATTGATGTCGAACAGCGGCACGGAGTTTTTGAAATGACGCCACTTGATTTCACTTTGGTTGGCGCCCCATGGATTATCGTTCGCGTATTGGGCAAGAATTACCCCTGGAAGATTTCTTCTAAGTTTGGAAATTGTTCTCGGGAAAATATGAGTGTCGTTGTAGAGCCAGATAATATCAGGCTCTGTGTCCATCGCCACGCCGAAAAAGTCCCTGTTTATTTTATCAATCAAAGGCCCGAAGAGGTACTTGTTCTGGAGTCGAGCGATTGTTGATTTGAATTGCGGGTCTTTGCCCGGTGGTTTGTCAAAGAAATGCTGGTACCAGCCGAACCGCACCACTTCGTGTCCAAGACTTTCAAGCGCACGCGCGCAAGCTTCCTGATAATGCGCCCACAGCCATTCTCCGGAAATCAGGACTTTAGACATAAGCGAACCCATTACTTGAACTCACGGCAGGAACCGACATTCTCTTCCAAGATGGGCGAGTCATCTTGTTTGACCGCAAATCGTTTTGTTTCTGAAATGTCGCCTGCTTGTTTAAGTTCATCATGGTGATACTCACTTTTTGGCGCAAGAAATCTTTTTGTGTTTGTTCAATGTGTTGTCATTCCTTCCTATAGCCATAGACATTGACGTGCAAATCGATTGAGGATTCATCATGATGATTCACCAGCGGTGCTTCCCTTGGTACCGAGCTTTCCAGTTGATACCTGAATTTGTTTGATTCGAGGACGGCAAGTATTTCTCCAAGTTTTTGCTCTTTTTTTGTCCAGGAATGGTACTCTATGAATATATTTTTGACTCGATCCAGACTTTTCTCGCAATCAAGGACAACTTTGTCTTCCGCGCCCTCGATGTCTATTTTAAGCAGATCGATAGAACTAAAGCTCTCTAAGAAATCTTTTAGCCTAAGTGTCTGAACTTCTATTAAATTATTGTTACCGTAGATAGATCCGCCATCGGCACCCTCGACCGAAAATCTTATGCCATTGTCGTCTATCCAGACGGCTTTATTCACGAGTTCAACATCGTGGATTCCACTGTTATTCAAGTTTTCGGTTAGAATAGAAAAAATCTTCGGGTCGGCTTCAAAAGCTACTACTTTCGAGGATGGAAATGTTTTCTTGAAGTATAGACAACTCATTCCGATGTTTGCCCCACAATCAATAATAAGTGGCTCGTCAGTCGCCGCGGTGAACCTGTAACTCTCTTTTACAAATATCTCTTGAAACTGCCCTAGAAATGTAAGGAGATCGGGCACGGTAAACTTGTAATTCAGAAATCTGACATTTCTTCTTGTCTCATACCTTCTGTACTTGCCCCACTTTATCAAGAGGCGAGTATATTCACGTTTATACTCATTCGAGAGATAACCGTGAACCTTTTTTGCTAGACTCTCTAAGAAAACCCGCATCTTTTCACCTCCGAAATGTTTTGTTGGCCACTGATTGCTCGACTTGTCCAAGAAATAATCCATTCTGCGGTTCATTCAATGAATCACCGTATCGCCAGAATGCCAAAGGGTACGTATCGAGATAAATACTCACAGGTCTCATGATCACGAATGGCTCTGTAGAAGGTCGTTCTTCTTCAGGAAGTCCAAGAGCTTTTCCTCAGCTCTCGACATGTTCTTCGCGTAATCTGCTTTCTCCGCAATGATATTATAATTGCGCCTTCTCATCGCGGCGTGCTTATCCTTTTCTGCAATTGCTCTTTGAATCGTGTCCGCGATGGAATGTGGATTCCGGGGATCAAACAAGTATCCGTTGACTCCGTCAGTTACCCACTCCCTGATTGATTCGATGTCGCTCATCACCGGAATGCCGCCAAATGTCATGGCCTCGAGCATGGAGTTAGGCGTCCCGTCGTTGCGGGAAATAGAAATAGAGAAATCGGTTCCTTGCAGCGCCTCCAAAGCTTTTGGGTGAGGCAGTTCTTCGATCAGGGAGATAGAGTTTCCAAGTTCATATTTTTCGATCAGGTGTGCCAGTTTGTAATAACGGAAGCCGTTCTTTTTGCCGGCAATTACCAGACGGAATTCAACATCTCGCTTCATTAGGAGCCTGCACGCTTTGAGCAATGGAACGTTGTCGATGTCCTGACTTCCGAATCCTCTCAAACTCAAAAAAATCGGACGCGCATTTATCTGTAAAGTCCCTTTGAAAAAATCGCTTCTCGATTCAAGCGAGCGTTTACCAATTTCAAGATCATACGGCAGCATACCGCCCGATCCCGGAAGAACAAGGAACGGTTTCTGCTTTGAATATCCGTATGTGCGGCTGAGCCTGACATCTCTCTCACAATCAGTGAATAGGAAGCTCGATTTCTTGAGAGTTCTTTCAGTTAAATTTCGGAAAAGGGTCTTCCGTGCCCAGTAGGTCAAATCGTTTCCCCAAGTCGAGACAACAAGGGGAGCGCTGCTCTGAAGCATCATTCCGATGAATCCTTCATTTGGAATTCGGAGACAATGAATCAAGTCCGGGTTTACCGAAGATAAGATACTGGAGGCGGCGTCCTTATGACGAAAAACGCTTGTTCTAATCTTCAAGAATTTGCTCAGCAGGAAAATTTTCTCTGCGATTGGTACGGCAAACCAGGCGAAATGAAACTTGTGGATTTTCGAAAGCCAATCATTGGCTGAAGCGTCCGCCTGTTTTGCAGGTAATCCTTCCGAGTAAACCTTCGCGCCGAGGAAATTGTCCTGAAAAGGCGTAGTGGAATATATAAATACGTCATGCTTCTTCTCGATGAAATATCCGATCCATTTCTGAGAATGCACGCTATTCAAATCGCAAACAAACAAGATTCTCATGGGCTATCTAATTTCGCCCTTCGCGGTTATGAATCTCATCGCGTTGATGGCGCTTCTTCCGTTTGCAAGCATCCAGACCAGAAACAATAATGCGCTAACGCTGACCTGAATAGTGATATTATTTGCCGACAAGAAGTTTGCAGCGACCATTAACAATGCGACTCCGATGGTATTGACTTGGGCGCGAAAGAAGTCAAGATCTATCATTGGATGAAGCCTATTTAACAAGATCACGTACATGATGATTGCAGAGACTTGTCCAACCGCCAATCCGATCGGAAGTCCATAGACCGATACCAAGTGCACAAGGGGAAGTAATGATATTCCAAAAATTCCGATGAAAGTGACCGAGGAATAAAATGGGAAGCGCCCTTTTTTCATAGCAAGCGCTGTCATGCCAAGTTCAGTGCCAACTAGGGAAACGTAGTAGAACGGAAACAGACTGAGGAACAAGAGGAACATCGTTTCAATTCCGCCCGATGGTACTCTTCCTTCAAAGAGGAGACCGAACACTTTCTGGAAAACGAGTACGGTTACAAAAAACATCCCGGCGAACAGTATGACACTGCTCTTCACAGTCTGAACAAGAAGCTTCTTGATTTCCCCAAAAATTTTCTTCGATGCGAACTCGGATGACCTGATGTAGTAAAACTGTGCGAGTGGCGAATTTGTCGTGCCAACAAGTACAGACATAATTTTGTCCGCGTAGCTGTACAGCGTCAGGAATCCGGCTGGAAAATACGAGAGGACTGTTGTCGTGAGCGGCCCACGAAGCATGTGGACGATGTTTGCAGCACGGACAGGAACATTTTTAATCAAAAGATAAGATAGATCTTTTTGGCCAAGTGGGCTCGCGAACCTTGCGCCGACCTTGATCTTACAGTAAGCGAAGACGATCATGAAAATCAATGCGGATGCAAAGACCGTCGAGTACATTAACGCTGCGACCCCATAGTGCTCTCCTCCGAGGAAAAGCCCGAGCAAGTTGAAGACCGGTATTATCAAATTCGTAATGTATGTCACGAGGAGAAAGGAGTTTGCGTTCAAAGTCGAGTTTAAGATCATCGTCATGGAGGTGAAGACGATCGAGAACGAAATTATCCGCAGCATCCGGATTGCCTCATCGAATTTTGAGGCGTGAAAGCCGCTTGCAAAAATGGAGATGAGAGCGGGTGCAAATGCATAGATAACGATCGTGAGGAGCAATCCCGACAGGAGAGAGAGTGTCAGGACACCGCCTGTCAACCTCGTGGCATATTCCCGGCCGCGGTTTTTTGCGTCGTGATAGATCGGTATGAAGAGGTCTGTCAAAAATCCAGTGGAGAGACCCGTGATGAAGGTCGTTATGGCAAGGATCAAGTAATAAATGTCGGTGGCGTCTGACGCTCCGAAAAACCGCACGATGAGTACTTGGACAATGAACCCTACAAGAACGGTGAGGAGGTTTATTGCGTTAAGAAAGAAAATCATTTCCCATGGGAGCGAAGTAGTTTTTTAATTGCGGAAACCTTTCCTCATCTGCATATCGTGTGATAATATAATCTCGTGGTGCGCTTGTTTCAATTTAGAGAATACACACCGGAACATATTTCCATAAAGGCGAACGAAATGTTAAATTCAAACGATAAAATGTATTCTTCCAACGAAAGTTTAAATATAGATCTCACCATGGATGACTTATTACAGAAATATGCATCGTTAAAAGAATCTCTCGGCAATTATGCAGCCGATGGCCTGGTCGTGGCGTTCTCCGGCGGCGTCGACAGCGGCTTCCTCCTCTGGGCGGCGGAGGATGCAAGAAGAGAAAATGGCGGCAAGCTGATCGCCCTTACGACAAACAGCGAAAGCATGCCCGCTCACGATAGAGAAGATGTCGAGAAGTTCATAAGGCAAGTCGGCATAAAACACATCTGGAAAGACAGTGCCGAGGTCGATGACCCTGAATATACCAAGAACGATTCCCTCAGATGCTATTATTGCAAAACAGAATTGTTCAACATAGCGAAGCAAGTAGCTGTCGAGAATGGCTGCAAGAGGATTGCGTACGGCTACAGCGCATCTGACAAAACGGATGTCCGACCAGGACACCAAGCGGCATTGGAAAACGATATTTTGTTTCCGCTTGCCGCTTATGATTTCACGAAGCCTGAGATAAGAGAGTTGATGCGGTTGAACGGCTTCGAATTGTACGACAAACCGTCGAGTCCCTGCCTGAGCTCACGAATCATGAAAGGAGTGCAAATCACGAAAGCGGAATTGAGAGACGTCGACGATCTGGAATCTATATTGCGCGAAGGTGGAATGAGAATTTTCCGACTGCGCGTGCATGAGCTGAACGGTCCTAATGGATCCTCCGAAGGAATCCTTTCCCGAAGGGATCCATTCGGACGTGACCTTCGGGACAAACACTTCCTGAGATTGGAAACCGCTCCGGAGGAAATGACGCTGGCCTTGCAATTGAGAGAGAAGCTGACCGAGGAAGCGAAAAAGCGCGGTTATCTCTGGGTCACCCTGGATCTGGAAGGCTACAAAACCGGCGGCGGGACGACATCGTGAGTCAAGAGACCGTTAAGAAAATTCTGCTCGATGTTCAGAAGGGAAAGCTGAGCATTTCTGACGCGTACGAGAAGATCAGGTGTCTGTCCACAGGATCCCGACTGACGCACGGCGCGTCACGCGACGCTTTGTCGGGACCGTTCGATCTCGAAGAAATGGGATATGCTACCGTTGACCACGGGCGCAAGCTCCGGCTCGGATTGGGAGAAGTTATTTACGGGGAACACAAGACGATAAAACAGATCGTCGGAATTGCCGAAAAACT
>JAMCQL010000010.1 GCA_023381615.1 Bacteroidota bacterium | reverse complement strand
CGAGGATACTTGATGGAGTTTGGACTTGCCGGCCGACGGCTCGGCTCGTCGAGCGGTGAGACTGCAAAGTAAATAATGGCTTATTCGTATTTTGTTGCGAGACGTTTACTTCAGTCGCGTTCGCATAACCGTTTCGTCTCTTTCCTAACATTCTTCGCAATCACCGGACTTGCAATCGGCACGATGGCGCTGCTCATAACCGTTTCCATTTTGAACGGGTTTCAGAAAAAAATTTCCGAGAATGTTTCTAGCTTCACCTCAAACATTGAGATACAAGGTTTCGAACGCGTACCGCTTCCTGATTATTTTTCAACCTTAAAAACAATTTCTGCTCAGCCAAATGTAAAATCTGTGTCGCCTTTTATTTCACACGAAGCTATGATTCGCGTTCACAGGGTTCGAAAAGCTGCCGCTTCGTCTACGGACGGCATTCTCCTCAAGGGAATCATGCCTGAATATGACAACAGCAGTCTACGCAATGAGATAAAATATGGACATTACCAGCTCTCCAATGTGGGCTCGATGAGTCCTCTGCTTATCGGAGCAAAGCTCGCGAGGAGGCTCGATATTCAAGTTGGTGACACTGTTTTTATTTTTGGTATAGAAGGACTTCCTTCTCCGTTGAATCCGCCAAAAGTTTTGTCATTCGTAGTAACAGGGATCTACGAAACGGGGATGTCTGATTACGATGATATTTATGGATATACAAACTTAAAGTCCGCAGCTTACCTTTTCGATATGCCGGCAAACAGCGTGTCCGGCTACGACGTGATGGTACACGACCTAAGCCAAGTCAGTCTTACGGCAGATCTTCTTCAAAAAGTTCTCGGCTATCCGTATTATCCTCGCACGATGTATCAAATGTATCGCAACCTATTCGCTTGGATCGAACTTCAGAAGAAACCAATTCCTATCGTCATAGCCTTGATAATTATCGTCGCGACATTCAACGTTATCGGTACTCTGTTGATGATTGTTTTGGAAAAGATGAACGCTGTCGGGACTTTGAAAACTTTAGGCGCAACGCGCGGGGCAATTACGAGAATTTTTCTGACGCAGGGCGCATTCATCGGAGCGTTAGGAACATTCATCGGAAGCGCACTCGCATATTTGCTGCTCGAAATCCAAAAGAGATATGATATCATCCGAATTCCCGGCGATGTGTATTTCATGAACACTGTTCCGGTTTCAATTCACGGATCAGATTTTCTCTTGATTGGAGGTATCGCATTCACGCTGTCTTTGCTCGCATCGTACTTGCCGGCGAGAGCCGCCTCGGGCTTTGATCCACTTGAATCTGTGCGGTTTTACTGATGTCATATTCCAGTTTCATCGCATTTCGATATCTCAAATCTAAACGGAAAGTGGCGTCTGTTTCGGTCATTTCGATGATCTCTCTGCTCGGAGTAATTGTCGGAACTGCCGCGCTAATTATCGTCATCTCGGTGTTCAACGGCTTCCAGGGAATTGTCACAAATATTCTTGTGAATTTTGATCCGCACATTCGGATCACTGCTCAGTCCGGAGAATATCTTCCGCATCCGGAAAAGGTCTTGGCCCAAGTTGAGGAATTGAAGGAAGTCAGATCCGCCACAATGTTCTTGAGCGGCAAAGCGATGATTGTCTCAGGAGGCGTGAATAGAGCAGTCAACGTGGTCGGCATCGTTCCCGAAGGAAATGAAAAAATCTCGAGCTTGTCCAAATCGGTAGTCCTCGGCCATTTCTTGGATCCCAATCAGGACAATCAAATTCTTATAGGTCTTTCGCTTGCAGATGCTCTTGGTTCGATTGTCGGCGATACGATCGCTGTCATAAGTCCCGCCGGAATCGAGCGGAGCCTGACTCAATTCTATGAACCGAAAGTTGCCAAATTTGTTGTCGCGGGAATTTATCAATCGCAGAACAAAGACTATGACGGATATTATGCATTCGTAAATTTGCCTGCCGCTCAATATTTGTTTGCACCTCCGGGCACAACGTCTTCTCCGGACATGGTGAATGGAATAGACGCCAAGCTTTGGGACATCGGAAAGTCTAATGAAGTAAAGGCGAAATTAGAAAACATGTTGTCAAACGTTAGAGTTGAAACATGGTTCGATTTACACAAAGACTTGTACCAGATGATGACAATTGAGCGTATCGTGGCGTACATCGTTCTATCTCTGATTATTTTAATTGCAGCTTTCAACATTCTTGGTTCGCTGACAATGACAGTAATCGAGAAAAGGAGAGAGATAGGCGTGCTGAAAGCCATGGGCGCGACCCAATCCGGGATAATGAAGATTTATCTGCTGGAGGGAATCTTTGTCGGACTTTTCGGCAGTATTCTCGGGCTCATACTGGGCTTTGCGGTCGGTGAAGCGCAGATCAAATATCATCTTTTCAAACTTGACACGAGCGTTTACATAATTCCGGCTTTGCCCGTTTCCATGCATTTGAGTGATTTCATTGTTGTCGGTTTAATAGCAATAATAATTTGTTCGCTTGCGGCTCTTTACCCGGCAAAAAGAGCGGCGCACATTGATCCTGCTGACGCAGTTAGATGGGAGTAATGAGTAATGAATTTGTCAAAGAGAATTATTGAAGCTTCAGGAATTTACAAAAGTTATTTTCTCGGTAAGTCTGAGCTCAGAGTGCTGAAGGGAATAAACTTCAGTATCGATGAGGGGGAAATAATCGCGATCGTTGGCGCTTCGGGCGCAGGGAAAAGCACACTGCTTCATATTCTCGGAACTCTCGACAGGCCTACAGGCGGTACCGTGTTCTACGACAGCGTGGATGTCTTCAAGCTCGACGATGAAAAACTTGCAAAGTTCAGGAGCCTGCAGATAGGATTTGTTTTTCAATTCCACCATTTGCTTCCTGAATTCACAGCGATCGAAAACGTAGCCATGCCGGCGATGATAACAGGGAAAAAATTCTCCGAGATTAAAGGAGCAGCCACAAAACTTTTAGGTGAAGTCGGGCTGTCCGAACGGACGGAACATCGTCCGTCGGAATTGAGCGGCGGCGAACAGCAGAGGGTTGCAGTCGCGAGAGCTTTGATAAACAATCCGAAAGTCATTTTGGCAGATGAGCCTTCGGGAAATCTTGATTCCACGAATGCAGAGACATTGCATGAATTGCTTCTGGCGCTATGCCGGAATCACGGTACGACATTCTTAATCGCGACACACAATGACCATTTGACCAGCCTCGCACACAGAGTTATGAAGATTCAGGACGGAGTGCTAGTAGGATGAAACTTTTGTTTGAAAGTCGTCGCTGGCAGACTTAACTTTTAACAGGGCACGTGGCTCAATTGGATAGAGCGTTGGCCTCCGGAGCCAGAGGTTGTGGGTTCGAATCCCACCGTGCCCACTTTTGATAACGCAGAGTGGTATTGCAGAAATGCCGTGAAGGTTGCCAAGATAAACGTTTGACTTGGGCGGATCACATTTATACCAGAATTGCCATTGGAAAAAATGGCACACGTGAGCACCCCCGCCATGTCCCGTCAAAAACATCTTATACGTCGGGATCCCGTTCCTGCCGCTCCTTCATCATAATTCTATAAATGTGGCGGCATGCCGCTAGCGGCAGCGGTGAGGGGATCTTTCCACTTACGGAACCTTCGGTCGACTTGCGCCATTGCCGCTCCGATTGTAACGCTGCTGTCTTTGTTGTTCTCAGACTTTTCACGACATCAAGAAAAAAGTTCAAAGTTGTAAGAGAACGCACATTTGGGTTTGCATTCGTATTCCTGTTGTTGGTTGTAGGGTATGTAATTTTTGAAGCAATAGTGAGCTAATATACCTCTGGGGTTATCGGAGCTGAGTGCCTCTGAAGGAGGTAATTTGAAGAGTGGATGTCAGATAGAGGAGCTTCAATTAGAAGAAGAGGAGAGGATTGAAAGAGCAACTGCGGTCTATTGTGTGGTAGCATGGAGATTACTGTTCATAACATACTTAGCAAGAAAAGACCCGGACAAGTCAAGTTCAGGCATAGTGGAACAGAGTGAATGGGAAGCGATGTATTGCTTCACTCACAAAACAACTAGTCCACCGAGCTCTGCGCCATCACTATCTGAGTTGGTGCGTCAAATAGCAAAGCTCGGTGGCTTCATAGGAAGGAAGGTGATGGTGATCCGGGTGTCAAAGTCCTCTGGAGAGGTATCAGACACTTACCGGACATATCAGGTATGTATCAAATCTTCAGGAAAGATATGGGTAATGCGTAGCCTTGACAAGGAGGGGACTAAGGGGAGGTTAAGACCAAATTTTCAAAGTTCATGGCATTTTGGGTAAACTTGTCAGCTACTCCTTTTCAGAAAGAAGTTTTTTTTTGTATATTTTATCCACAGTCTTTGAATACACGTCAACGTCCTGAAGAAAGTAATGTACATATCTAAAACTCTTGCGTTTTTCTTAACCCTTTCCTTGCTGGATGTCGCTTTAGCCCAGCATCCACCTATGAGAATGGCAGGCAAATTTTTTCCGTATCTCGAGAAGAGCAGGCCAAAGGTTGCACTGGTCCTGTCCGGCGGAGGTTCAAGGGGAATTTCACAGGTCGGTGTATTGGAGGCATTCGAAAAGGCTCACATCCCAATTGATATGATCGTCGGGGCAAGCATGGGAAGCATTATCGGTGGACTTTACGCCTCAGGATATTCTGCCGAACAGCTCGATTCAATTGCACGTGCACAGAACTGGAATCAACTTCTTGCGCTATCTGATGCTGTAAGCCGGAGCGATCTCTTCTTGCAGCAAAAGCAAAATGAAGAACAAAGCTTTCTTGTAATAAGGCTGAACGGCTTTACTCCCGTCCTTCCCTCTGCTCTTGTAAGCGGACAACGTCTCACAACTCTGTTAACCCAACTTGTGCTTAACGCTCCCTACCGCGTCGTTCATTCTTTCAATGATCTCAAAATACCCTTTCGCGCCGTTGCGACCGACATGGTTTCCGGAAATCGGGTTGTCATTTCCACCGGCGATCTCGCGCAGGCAATGCGAGCGAGTTCCACTGTGCCTGTTCTATTTTCACCGATCCGAGCGGACTCTCTTCGACTCGTCGATGGAGGGCTCGTCTCAAATATTCCCGTGGACGTCGCAAGAAGTTTAGGCGCCGACATCGTGATTGCTGTAAATACCACGAGTCCGCTTCGTAGGGAAGTAAACATCGAAACACCGTGGGATGCGCTCGATCAAGTAACGAGCATCATGATGCAACTCTCGAATAAGCTGCAGCTCGAGAAAGCTGATGTCGTAATCACTCCGCATTTAGAAAGTCATCTGGCTTCTGATTTCAGTAATTTGGATTCAATAATATACAAAGGAAAAATCGCTGCGGAAGAGCAGATCGCAAAAATTGATTCAATCTATGAAACCAAAGAACATCATCTGAACCTGACGAAGTCACCAGCTGCACAATTGATTAATCTTGCCGCCGATCCTTCTTTGCAGACAGACGACTCAACTGCGAGCAAACAGCCTTACTACTCAAATTCACTTTTGCTCATATCAAATGTCAGCTTCACCGGCGCACACAAGATACCGGACTCGCTGCTCATCAAGCCGTTCAACGATTTGTTGGGACACTTTGTTACACCTGAGCAGATGGATCGCGCTTGTGAAAAATTGATTTGGATTTATCGTAGAGCCGATCTTGGAATGGCGCGGTTGCAAAGCGTAGAATATGATTCAGTAAATGCTGTTCTGAACATTGATATCAGCGAGGGCCATATTTCAAACATTTCCTTGAGTGGAAATATTGTAGCAATGCCCTTTTTGATTCGCAGGGAATTTCCACTTAGTCGGGACAACTTATTTTTGACAAGTAAAGCTATTCAAGGGATCAACAATATCTACAGCACGAATTTGTTTAGTCAAGTTTTGTTGTGGACCCGCTTCGACCCGTCTCCCAATCTTACAATCGACGTAGCGGAGAAAAGTTCGCGGCTTATGAGATTCGGCTTGCGTGTCGATAACGAACGCAACGGACAACTCTTCGCGTCTTTATCGGACGAAGACCTTTTTGGAACGGGCACGCGCATCGGCTTCTCTTTCGCCGGCGGAATAAGAAACCGACTAGGGGAAGTGTTCCTGGGCACCACGAGAATTCTGAATACCGAACTTACTTATAATTTCCATGCCTTCACAGGCTTCAGAGACGTTTACAATTATGTCGACCAACCAAACCAAGGAAATTCAACCGTTTGGAATAGAATATCAGACGGTCAGTATCGGATCATACGTGATGGATACGAGTTTTCAATCGGGACGCAGATTAAGCGCTTTGGAATGGTGGATGCAGTGTTGGGTTATGGTTGGGATAAAATAAAACCGTTACAGACTTTCTATGATAACTTTTCAAAGAGAATTGTCTCGCTCAAGATCGGCTCATACATTGACACGCGCGACAAATCGGCTTTTTCAAAATCCGGAATTCTGAGCAACGTATACTTTGAGACGTCCTTAAAAGGTTTGAACAGCGAGATGTCGTTCTCAAAAATTTTCTTCGACTATGAAACATACTCGACAGTATTTTCAAATTTTACTTTGAAGCAGCATTATGAATTTGGTTTCGGAGACGCTACTTTGCCCCTCACGCGGCAATTTAGTCTGGGCGGCCAAGATCTGTTCTACGGTTTACCTGAAGATGCGCTGCGCGGCAGACAGGTATTTCTTGCAAGCGCGGAGCTGCGAGTAAAATTGCCTATCAAAATTTTCTTTGACACGTACCTTTCCGGACGATTTGACTTAGGAGATGTGTGGGCACAGCAGCAAAATATTATACTCAAAACATTGAAGCAGGGAATCGGCGGTTATTTAGGATTCGACACTCCAATCGGTCCGGCTGTATTCGGTGTCGGCAAAGCTTTTTACCCGGGCAAAGACTCAAGGTTTCCGACTCTTTCCACACCGCTGACGTTCTATTTCAAAGTAGGCGTTGAAATACCGACAGTCTCTCCTTCCCAATAGACGACTTTCTTGACAAAGACGCAATTCAACCCAGAATTGCCATTGGAAAAAATGGCACACAAATTACACGGACTCCCGACAAGATTGGGACACGGATTAATTTATTCCATTTTATCTCATCTGTGGAAATCTGCCGCTCAATTATTCTATATGGGTATGCTGTTCCGCTTCCCAGAATCCCGCAGGTCATGGTTGACTGTCGCTCGCGGAATCCAATGCCGCTTACGGCATGCCGCCACATATATATCGGAGAGTCCTGACCGTTGTCGGGACAGGAGTTCTAATGACAAATCCCGGTTCAATCTCTACAGGGTTTGATTCCCCGCCGCTTGCGGCGAGGTAATTCAATAAATTTTCGTATTCATTGTTTACACAAATTATCGTTCGTAGTTTCATCTATGAATGAAACATTTTAAACTTGGAGATCAGAATGAAAATCAAATCATTAGATGCACTTGAAATTTTGGATTCGAGAGGAAATCCGACGGTAGAAGTTGACATCGTGTTAGAAGATGGCACAAAGGCAAGGGCAATGGTGCCAAGCGGGGCATCCACCGGTGAAAAGGAAGCCACTGAGCTGCGCGACGGCGACAAGAAGCGCTACGGCGGAAAGGGCGTCCGCAAAGCCGTGGACAACATTTTAAAGAAGATCGCGCCTGAACTAAAAAAAAGAGAATTCAACTCACAGCGCGAATTGGATTATTTCATGATCGAACTCGACGGAACGCCGAACAAATCATCGCTCGGCGCGAACGCGATTCTCGGTGTCTCGATGGCATATCTTCGAGCTTGTGCCGCAAGTGCGCATGTACCGCTGTACCAGTATATCGGCGGGACGAACGCAAATCTGCTTCCTGTTCCGTGCATGAATATCATCAACGGTGGAAAACATGCCGATAATAACGTCGACTTTCAGGAGTTCATGATCGCTCCTCACAATACACCTTCATTCACTGAAGCAATTCGGATGGGAGCCGAAGTCTTTCACACTCTAAAGTCCGTTCTTAAATCAAAAGGCTTGAGCACCGGTGTGGGCGACGAAGGCGGATTTGCCCCAGATCTGAAAACCAATGAAGAGGCGGTTGAAGTAATTCTTGAAGCAATCACGAAAGCCGGGTACAAGCCTGGTAAAGACGTGAGTCTTGCGCTCGATCCGGCTTCAAGCGAAATGTGGGACAACGGCAAGTATCTTTTCTTCAAGAGTACAAAGAAAAAAGTTTCGAGCGACGATATGATAAAACTGTGGGAAAGCTGGGTCAAGCAATATCCGATTCTGCTCATTGAAGACGGTCTCGCTGAAAACGACTGGAATGGATGGGTGAATCTAACCAAGGCGCTCGGAAACAAAATTGAACTTGTCGGCGACGACATCTTTTGCACCAATAAAGCGATCCTCGCAAAAGCAATCGATCGTAAGGTCGGCAACTCTATCTTAATAAAGCTGAATCAAATCGGCACCGTCAGCGAAACTCTTGAAACGATTGAGCTCGCTTATAAGAATGGGTACGGAGCTTTCGTGTCACATCGAAGCGGCGAGACGGTTGATACCATAATCGCCGACCTCACGGTGGCGGTGAATGCCGGACACTTGAAGACGGGAAGCGCGTCGAGAGGCGAGCGAATTGAGAAGTTCAATCAGTTGATGCGCATCGAAAGAGAACTCGGATCGAGTGCCCGTTTCTTGGGCAAAAAGGTATTCAAGAACGCCTGATTTGCACGACTGAAAATCTAATTCTGAAAAAAATTACGAAGATGCCGGAGCTTCATAGCTTCGGCATTTTTATTTTCAGATGTTCAAACCTTCACTCATCTCAACTTCTTCAAAATTGGAACAGTCAGCTTTACTGTTGGTTCATCTCTTTTTGCTCTGTAATTTCGATTCCAGCCAGTTCGCGGTCAACAGTACAAAAATTGCAAATAAAGCGCCGGCAATTACATCCACTCCGTAATGGTATCTCATGTAAATTGTGGCGAAAATTAAACCAGCGCCGAGAGGCAAGATTACCATCGCTGATTTTGCTCTGTACTTTATCGCAGTCAACATGGTTATTAGCGTCATCTCCGTGTGCCCGCTTGGAAAACAATCCCGCTGTGCGAGCATCGCGGCTTGTGCGACATTCGTAATCGATTCACCGGAGTTTATGACATTTCTCAAAAATGGTGTCAGATATAATCCGGGAAGTTGGCTATCTAATTTCGCAAAGTCATATAGCGTAAATCTCGGACCAATTGCCGGGACGAAGAGATAGCCGATGTATGAAGTATAGAAACCGTACATCAAAACGAAAAAGAAAAAGTAAAACCCCTTGTTATCGCCCTTTCTCAAAAGATCAATTCCCAAAATGATCCACAAAAAATAAAAACTGCTGTAACATATTTGGAGGAACTCGGTCAAACCCGGAGTCGCTATCTTGTCCAGGAAAGCGGTCGGGTCAGTCCCAAAAATTACTCTATCAATTCTTATAAGGAGGTAATCTAGATCGTGCGGGTTTATTGGATGCACCATCAGGTACATTTCTTTGAATGTCAGAAAAATCAAAGGCAGTGTGTACCATCTTGCAAGAAATCTTGTTATTAAATTGCGGCTTTTAGAATCCCAATTCATCAAGACGATAAGCGCCAGAGAGACGGCGATGTTTACTATCAGAATAGTCAGATAGTATTCCACGCGGCTATGGAAAACCACCGCAACAACCGCGATGCCGATGAGACCCAGTATATTCAACCTATCGAGTGGTCTCAGTTCAGTAAGCTTGAACATTGTTCTCCAGAATTGTAAAAAGATGATAGATATCTTCGGGTGTGAAACTTTCTATCCGATTAGTCTTGAAATTTTCTGGTAAAAGATTTACGGACTCTTTTCCGTAGTAGTGCGAGACGAAATGCCTGAACATCTTCCTTCGCATCCCGAAAGCTCTTTTTATGAAACTCACAAATTCGCTCTCGTTATCAAGTATCTCTCTCTTCCGGAAGGTGATCTTAATTATTCTTGAATTGACCTTCGGCTTCGGTTGAAAGCAATTTGGGCTGACAGGGAATAGCTTCTTCACGTCCGCCACAAGCTGCAGGCGGATCGAAATGGAGCCATAGTCTTTTGTACCGACGGCGGCGGAAAGCCTTTTTGCAACCTCATCCTGCACCATCAGTATTGCAAAATCGATCTTGGCACGCCCATCCACCAATTTTGAAACGATACTGCTCGTCAAGTTGTAAGGAATGTTTCCAACGACTTTGGCAAGACTGCGAGAAACAGGGAATTTCCATTCGAGAAAATCAGCGTTGATTATTTTGACATTTGGAAACACCGAGAATTTCTCTTGCAAGATTCCGAAAAGATGGTTGTCCTTTTCAATGGCTTCAACTTTCGCATTACTCTTTGAGATTAATTTTGTCAAAGCTCCTTTTCCGGGACCAATCTCGACAACAAAATCTTCTTTAGAGAGCGACAATGACCCCACAATCTTGCGGGCAATGTTGTCGTCGGTTAAGAAATTCTGCCCTAGAGACTTCTTTGCACGATGCGATACTATTCCATTAGAGTAGGAAGACCTCACCGATTTCCTGAAGGACTTCTGGGGAACTCTCACCTTAAAGACAGGAAATTGTTTGGATTATGAATCGCTTTGTCGGCGATTTTCCCTTTGAACGAAACAATTGTAAAACGTGCGTCGTTTGTGGTACCGCCGGCGACTAATCCCAACGCCAGCGTACCATCTGAGGAGGGACTCAAATCGGGATAAGAGGATTTTAAGTAACGCGTAATCTGAGAGCTTATTGGCGGGTAGAATTTTATCGCGAGTTTGTAGTCCAGAGTTCCGTCAAAACCGTGCCATCCATCTAACTTAAAATCGAACGGCCTACCGAAGGCAATAAGCCTGTTGAAATAAACTCTCCCATCGGTTACATCAAAAGTGAAAGAAGCATTGCTCAACTTGAGTGAATCTTTACCGCGTGCTCCAAGGAAGTTGTAGAGCTTGTTTAGAACAGCGTAGTTCTTTATTGAAACATTGAAAATCTTCATTTGACCTCTGCCTCCCAGGCTTGCGAGGTCAACCTTTCCGGAATCGCTGTAAACTCCGTTTAGCGTGAGCACGCCTTTTCCGCCGCCGCCGATAATCTCAACTCTCCCTAAATACCGGCGGATAAGCTTTCCAAAGTTATTAGTACTGACCTGTGTTCGTATACTGAATGTAGTTCTTGATTCCTGACTATAATCGGTCCAACCTGCAACGGAGAAATTGCCTATCGAGGAAGTATAATTAAGTTTTTTCAGCTTCACGAAATAATCCAACAAATCTATCCTGCCGGACACTTTTGAAAGTGTATCGGTAGGCAGAACAAATTTCCCGATATTAAAATCCAAAGAAACGTTTGCGGTTGGCAGCCACGCAAGCGACTGTCTGCCGAGATTTAGATTCATGTGCGGCAATAGTCCGATCGTGCTGAAAGTTTTAGACACAACGCTGAGCTTCAAAGACGGCAACATGGTTTTATCACCAAGGAAGACGCCCTGATAGTTTGTCAGAGTGCCCGTCAGAACTAAATCAGTGGCGCCAAGTCGGACCAGTAGTTTGTTGAATGTGGCATAATTGTTTCTTAAAGAAATACTGCCGTCGAATTCGCCGCGATACAAAGTGTCTATGCCGACCGGAATCTGTATGAGAGCGTTCGCAAATGTTACAAGTCCGTCCGCATTGACCCTGTGGGCTTTGGAATCGTAATTGAAGTTGTATTTTGCGCGAAGCGAACCTGATAACCTGTCGACATCAGGAACACCTAAATTACGCGCAAGCTTTTTCAGGTTAAGATCAACTAACACCTGCGCCATCGCGGTCTTGGGAGGAATGACCGTGAAGTTAAATGACGCATAGTTTTCACCGAGCACGGCGCTTGGCACCGAAAATCTGAAAGCGGAAGAATCATTCACTACTTGATAGCTCGCCCTCAATTCTTTAACGGACAAAGAATCCCCAGACTGAAGTTCCGCCCGAAAATTTTTCATACTGGCTAAGAAACTTATATCTGCATTGTCAAAGCGCTTAGTATAACGAAACTCGAGTGCGAGCTTGCCTTCGATCGATTTTTCTATTACCTCATTTTGCAAAAACTCCGGAAGTACATTGTAAAGACTCGCAGCAGAGGAATCTGCACTGACGGTGTAGATGTTGATTTCGATTCGCGGATAGAAGGCAAGAGACACCGAGGAGCGAAGCTTGATTCCGAAGAGAGAGGCATTGTCAGACTGGATGTGCACTAAGTCGTGGCGTTTATCGTAATCAAGCTTTGAGGAAAGAGTAATCGGACTCCCATTAAAGAGCTCGGAGTTGTCCTTCCAAAGTTCGAACTTATCGACCTTCAATTTGGAATTGAGCAAAAGCTTGTTCTCTTCGACAACGGTCTTGATTCGTGAAGTGAAATCAACATTAAGAAACTTGGCGGAGATTCCCGTCTTGTCGTTGTACCAAATTACGTTTCCGTTAGTCACCTCAAAATTTGAAAGGAGCAGACTGGATAGAGATCCTCTGACATTCTTTCTCTCCCTGTAAAAGGATTCATTGAGCAGCCGGTCTGTGTTTAATCTACCTTTTGAATTTTGCTCGATATAAAAAGTCGGAGAATAGAAAATGACGTTATTTATTTCCAAACGATTCTTGAGGAGCGGAAGTATTTTTGCATCAATGACGACTGCTTTCGCATCAAGAAGATATGGGCTCTCGAACTTTCCGTAGTCGGGGTTTGAGACTCGCAGTCCGGTAATTCGAATTCCAATCGTGGGAAAGAAAGAAAGCTCAACTTGCTCGGCGGAAACATCGCGATTTAGTATCTGGCTTATCCGCGGAAGAACGAGGGCAGTCAACCTGTCGCTGCTGAAAATTACCTTTGAGAAAATTATTGCGAGAAAGATGATTATTCCTACTATAACGGCGGCAGCTTTAATTAGTCTTGTACTTCGTTTCATCGGTAAAAATATAGGTTTTATGAGGTCTATTATCAATTTGTCATGGCACGGATGTGGACATTTATAGTAATTGGAAAACTTTTGCAACGAAGTTATTTTGAGATATGTTAATAGCGTTTGAAGGAATCGACGGAAGCGGAAAGACGACACAGGCAGAACTTCTCTCCAAACGACTTCGAGAGAAAGGTTTTCCGAACGAAGTTGTCCGCGAACCGGGCGGAACCAAACTTGGTGAAGGAGTGCGTGAACTTCTGCTTCATAGAACTGACATGAAAATCGATCCGGTAACGGAGTTTTTGCTTTTCAGCGCGAGCCGTGCTCAGCTGATTAGTGAAAGAGCAATTCCACTGCTCAACTCCGGCAACGTTGTGATTCTTGATCGCTATTACTACTCTTCAATTGCTTATCAAGGGTTTGGAAGAGGAATTCCGGTCAAAGACGTTGAGTCTGTCAGCCGGTTTGCAACTCATGAAATTGTACCTGATGTTGTCTTTCTCGTGAAGCTTGACGTTGAAACAGCATTGCAGAGAAGATTGCTCGCCGGTCGTTCGGCTGACCGTATGGAAGACGCCGAAGTGAAATTTTTCGAGAAAATCATCGAAGGCTTTTCTTATTGCGCACGCAAGGAACCAAAACGTTTTGTAATCGTCGATGGAAAGGACTCGGTTCAGAGTATGTCAGATAAGATTCTTGATGAGGTATTGTACAGAATTAAAAAAGTGGCAGAGGAGAGAAATGCGCCGTAAAGTTCTTGTGATATTATCGGTTTTGTTGATTGGGACAAGCATAGGATTTGTCGCAATACAGAACAGTGATACTTTTTTTGAAGTCAAACGAAGTATAGATCTATTTGGTACTGTATATAAAGACGTTATTGATAATTATGTTGACCCTGTGTCTCCGCAGCAATTTATGAGAACCGGGATCGATGCAATGCTCGCATCGCTTGATCCTTATACTGTTTACATGGACAAGGGAAATAGCGGCGAGATCGATATGCTGACAACCGGGAAGTACGGCGGGATAGGAGTATCGATTGGGACCGCAAACGGCAAAGTCATAATAACCGGCGTGTTTGACGGTTACAGCGCCCAGAGACAGGGATTAAGGATCGGCGATCAAATTTTAAAGATAGACAGCTCAGACGTATCCAAGATGAAGCTTAACGACATCAGCAACATGGTGCGCGGCGAACCGGGCAGTCAAGTTACTCTCACGATCAAACGAGAAGGCGAAGAGAAACCGTTCACAGTTGTCCTGGTGCGTACGGAAGTCAGATTGAAGTCCGTTTCTTATTATGGGATTGCAGACTCAAGCATCGGCTTTATTAAACTCGATCAGTTCTCCCGCGGTTCAGACCAGGAAGTAAGGGATGCGTTAACAGACCTAATGGCTCGCACGAAGCTCAAGGGCTTGATACTCGATTTGCGAAACAACCCGGGCGGGCTGCTTGAATCGGCAGTGAATATCGCCGAGCTTTTCGTTCCCAAGGGAAGCGTGATTGTAATGACCAAAGGCCGCAATCCGTCCTCGGACAAAAAATATGTTTCAGACCAGGACCCGATCGCCCCCAATATTCCGATGGCTGTGCTGGTGAACGGCAACAGCGCGAGTGCAAGTGAAATCGTAACCGGAGCGCTGCAGGATTTGGATCGAGCGGTGATAGTCGGAACAACGACATTTGGTAAAGGACTCGTGCAGACTATTCTTCCTCTTGGATATGACGCGGAGTTGAAAATAACAACGGCAAAATATTACACGCCAAGCGGAAGATGCATACAGAAGATTAATTATGAACGCCGTCGCGATGGCGAGAACGCAATTCTTCCGGACAGTCTTAGAAAAGAATTCAGAACGCTGGACGGAAGAGGAGTTTACGAAGCAGGAGGAATAACGCCTGACTCGATCGTCGCCTCAGAAAAGTATTCGGATTACGTTCTGCAGTTGATGCGCGGCGGATATTTCTTCAACTTTGCAACTAACTTTCGCTCAAAGCACGATTCAATACCTTCCGGTTTCACAGCCGGAAAAGAAGTGCTAAATGAATTCAGAGATTTCATCGAAAAGAATAATTTCACTTATAGCTCCCGTCTCGCACAAATGATGGGAGAAGCCCACAACCTTGCATCGAGTTCACATTACGATCCTTCAATTGACAAGGATATCATCGCCATAGCGGACAAAATTCGCGCAGATGAGAGAGGACTTTTTGAAAAGCATTCGAAAGAAATATCGGAACTTCTGAGTACCGAGATTATCGGAAGATTTGGCGGCGACACCGCTCAGACAAAAGCGGCACTCAGATACGATAGACAGGCAAAAGTCGCGGAGTCACTCCTTGAAAATTTTCCGGTCTATGATCGGATACTCGGTTTAAGTCATTGATTGTCCGTAAGATTTGGCGTAAATTTGTAAGAAATCAAAAAAGGAAATGAACTTAGATGCCTGATTCTGTTTCTGCAACAAACGCACCAGTATCGTTTTCAAAAGGACTTGATGGAATAGTCGCCGGACAGTCTTCAATTTGTTTCATTGATGGTTACAAAGGCGAGCTTGTTTATCGTGGAATAAACACAGATGAACTTGCAGCGAATGCGACTTTTGAAGAAGTCATATACTTGCTTTGGCACGGTTCGCTTCCCAAAAAGGATGAACTTTTAAAGCTTCAAAAAGAGCTCTCAACGAATCGAGATCTGCCGGAGCAGGTAATAACTTTCCTGAAGTCAGTCCCGAAAAGCTCTAATCCAATGGACGTGCTTCGTACGGCGGTTTCGCTTCTTGGACTCTACGATGAGGAATCAAGCGCCACTTCTACCGAAGCAAACTGGAGAAAATCGGTCAGGTTAGTCGCAAAGTTGCCGACGATTGTTGCCAACTTTCATAGGCTCCGTTCTAACGGCGACTATCTGAAGCCTGAACCGTCGCTAAATCATTCAGCAAATTTTCTTTATATGATAAACGGTGTTGAGCCGGGTACAACCGCTTCAAAGACTCTCGATTGCGCACTTGTTCTGCACGCAGATCACGAATTCAACGCTTCGACCTTTTCGGCAAGAGTTACTGCGGCAACACTTTCAGATATCTATTCTGCAATCACTTCGGCAGTCGGCACTTTGAAGGGGCCGCTGCACGGCGGTGCAAACGAAGACGTGATGAACATGCTTCTTGACATCAAGACGTTGAATAATATTGAACCGTATTTGCAGAAATTCTTCGCGCAAAAGAAAAAGGTTCCCGGTTTCGGGCACCGCGTTTACAAAGTTGAAGACCCGCGAGCAAAGCACTTAAGAAAATTTTCCAGGCAGCTTGGCGACACCATTGGCAATATGAAATGGTATGAAATGTCGGAGAAAATTGAAGAGTATGTGAAGAAAGAAAAGAAGTTGGTGCCAAACGTAGACTTCTATTCTGCTTCAACCTACTACTATCTCGGAATACCGGTCGATCTTTTCACTCCAATTTTTGCCGTGAGCAGAGTTGCGGGCTGGACAGCTCATGTGATGGAACAGTATGCCGACAACCGACTGATCAGACCAGTTTCTGATTACGTCGGTCCGCATGAAGTGCATTTCGTACCGATTGATAAAAGATAAATTCGCGGCTGTCTCCCGATATCTCAATTAAGGCACCCGCACTTTCGAGATTGAGAAGTATGAAGACGGTGATTGCACGTCCGCAAAATAACTACGCAATGTTTTTAAAAGGTAGCTAGCAAAATCATGCAGCAAGATTCTTGTCCGTTTTGCAAGATAATTAGAGGTGATGCCCACGCTCAAATTTTATACGAAAGTTCTGACAGCGTCGTCTTTCTTGACATTAATCCGATCAACTTCGGACATGCACTTGTTGTTTCAAGAGAGCATTACAAAGACTTTTCAGAGCTTCCTGACAAAGTCTTGATTGACATTGCGGAGTCTCTGAAGATAGTCGCGAAGGCAATCATTGATTCAGTTCATCCGGCAGGTTTCAATATATTTAACAATAACGGTTTAGCTGCAGGGCAGTCCGTGTTTCATTTTCATTTCCATATAGCACCTCGTTACGATGGAGATGGCTTGAAAGTTAGACCGCAGCTAAAAGTTTATGAGTCCCCTGAGCACATGGCAGAATACGCGAAAAACATTCGCGACAAAATAAAAGTCAACGACAAATCAGGAGAACGAAAATGAATTCCTATGAAAGGCTGACTCCGCCGACAAAGGGCGAAAAGATCACGGCCGTAGAAGGAAAACTACACGTACCGGACAACCCCATAATCCCATTTATTGAAGGCGACGGTACGGGCCCGGATATCTGGCACGCGAGCAAAACGATTTTTGATGCCGCGATCCAAAAAGCTTACAATGGTAAAAAAAATATTGAATGGTTCGAAGTTTATGCCGGTGAGAAAGCTAACAAAGTTTACGGCAGGGAAGTGTGGCTGCCGGATGATACGTTAAAGGCTATCAACGAGTATACGGTCGCCATAAAAGGTCCATTGACTACGCCGGTCGGCGGTGGTATTCGTTCACTGAACGTCGCTCTTCGCCAAATGCTTGATCTTTATGTTTGCCTTCGTCCGGTCAGATACTTTGAAGGTGTACCATCACCCGTGAAGAAACCGGAATTGATCGATATGGTGATCTTCCGTGAGAACACCGAGGACATTTACGCGGGAATTGAGTGGCGAGCAGGAACACCGGAGGCAAAAAAAATTGTGAATTGGCTGATGACTGAAATGGGAGTCAAGAAAATCAGGTTTCCTGAGACTTCAAGCATCGGTATAAAGCCAGTCTCAGAAGAAGGCTCAAAGCGACTCATCCGCGCCGCGATTAGTTATGCACTGACGAACAAAAGAAAGAGCGTTACGTTTGTTCACAAGGGCAACATCATGAAGTACACGGAAGGCGGATTCAGAGACTGGGGTTACGAATTGGCAAAGACTGAATTCCGCGATAAGATTGTTACGTGGGACGAGGTTCAGCAGGGAGCAAATGCCAACGGCAAATTGCTTATCAAAGATGCAATTGCAGATAATTTCTTGCAGCAAATTCTGACCAGACCGGCAGAGTACGATGTGATAGCAACTTTGAACCTGAACGGAGATTACATTTCCGATGCACTTGCGGCACAGGTCGGCGGAATTGGAATTGCGCCGGGTGCAAACATCAATTACATAAACGGCTTTGCGATATTCGAAGCCACACACGGCACTGCGCCAAAGTACACGAACCAGGACAAAGTCAATCCAGGCTCGTTGATATTGAGCGGCGTGCTAATGTTCGAATACCTTGGCTGGACCGAGGTCGCGAATCTCATAGTCAATGGAATAGAAAAGACGATAAAGTCTAAAGTAGTAACATACGATTTTGCTCGTCTGATGGAAGGCGCCACCGAAGTAAAGACTTCCGAATTCGGGAAAGCAATAATCCAGAACATGTAGCCAAACCCAATCAACTTTTCCAAATAATTCTTGAATCAAGTCCCGCTAAGGTGGGACTTTTTTTATTTTTCCTCTTGACAAATTGTGTTTAGTATTTTAACTTAATGGTGTTAATTACTTTATTTAATTAAATAATAGCTTGCATTATGTTAACAATTACCGACAAGAAGCTCGACACAATCGACCACAGGCTCTTGGAAATATTACAGAAGAATGCCAGAACGAAGTTAAATGAAATGGCACAGCAGCTTGGATTGACTATCCCCACAATTTCTGAGCGAATCCAAAAATTGGAAGAAAGAGGATTTATAAAGGGGTACACAACCATTCTGGATGCAAAGCGTTTAGGGAAAGACATAACCGCCTTCATAACAGTCTCGATCGATTCCAGCAAGCATTACCAGATGTTTATGGAACGCGCCAGAGAGACGGAAGAAATTCTCGAGTGCCATTCTGTGACGGGCGAGGGATCGCATCTTTTGAAAGTTCGTGCAGAGAACACAAACGCTTTGGAGAAATTATTGTCCAGAATACAGTCATGGCCCGGTGTACTCAGCACTAAGACAAGCGTTGTACTTTCAACTATCAAAGAATCAACAGTAATAAAAACACAAAATAATTAACTCAGGAGGAGACAAATGGCAAAAGGTGCCAAGTCCGCCAACGAAGTCGATAAACTTTTGAAGTTTGTCAAAGACAGCGGCGCGGAAATTATTGATTTGAGATTCACAGACATACCAGGTCAATGGCAACATTTCTCAATTCTTCCCTCGGAATTGAAAGAAAGTTCATTCGATGAGGGAGTGGGGTTCGATGGATCAAGCATACGCGGATTCCAGAGTATTCAGGAAAGCGATATGGTTTTGATTCCGGATGCAACAAGATATTTTATGGATCCGTTCACGGCTCACAAAACTCTCGATATCATTTGCGATGTCAAGGACCCGATAACCGGTGAGCCTTACAGGCGCGATCCGAGATTCATCGCTCACAAAGCCGAAGCGTACGTCCGTTCCACAGGCCTAGCAGACTCAGCCTTCTTCGGACCAGAGGCTGAGTTTTTCATTTTTGACAATGTCAGATTTGATCAAACGATAAATACCGGCTTCTACGAGATCGACTCCGACGAGGGATCCTGGAATAGCGGGAGCAATGCCAAACAGAATCTTGGTTATCGTCCCAAAATGAAGGAAGGATATTTTCCTGTCCCACCTATTGATAGTCTTCAGGACATCAGATCCGAAATGGTGTTGACAATGAAGAAAGTGGGAATTGAAGTCGAAGTCCACCATCATGAAGTTGCAACTGCCGGGCAGACTGAAATCGACATGAGATTCAACACGTTGACACACATGGCTGACAATTTGATGACATATAAATACATCACGAAGAATGTGGCGGCAAAGCATAACAAAACCGTGACCTTCATGCCGAAGCCTCTTTATGGAGACAACGGTTCTGGAATGCACGTACATCAAAGTCTGTGGAAAGCAGGGAAGCCTTTGTTCTACGGAAACGGCTACGCGAACCTGAGTGAGATGGCGTTGTATTATATCGGTGGCTTGTTGAAACACGCCGCTGCTCTCTGCGCGATAATCAATCCGACTACGAATTCTTACCACAGGCTTGTCCCGGGATTTGAAGCGCCTGTCAATCTCGCTTACAGTCAGCGAAATAGATCCGCCGCAGCAAGAATCCCGATGTATTCAAAGAGTCCGAAAGCCAAGCGTGTGGAATATCGCGTGCCTGATCCTTCGACGAATCCTTATCTGGCGTTCTCCGCACTTCTGATGGCAGGGCTTGATGGGATTGTAAATAAGATCGATCCGGGTGAGCCGCTCGATAAGGACATTTACGATTTATCTCCCGAGGAACTCCGAAACGTTCCATCGACTCCCGGTTCGCTCGAAGAAGCGCTTAAAGCTCTCGAACGCGATCACGAATTCCTACTGAGAGGAGACGTATTCACCGAAGACCTCGTAAGTCTCTGGATAAAGTACAAGATGGCGAACGAGGTTAAGCAAGTGGCGCTGAGGCCGCATCCGTATGAATTTATGCTTTACTATGACATCTAAGGATTAAGGAAAATTCTTTGAGTCTGGCTAGGGCTGCCCAAGTGGCAGCCTTTTTTGTCTCATTGAAACACCGAAAGTTTTAGCTTAAATTTTGTTTGAAGCTTAACGAGTAAAAAACGGAGTGTTTCAAATGGTTGCTTTATCCAATTCATTCTCGACAAAGAAAAACCTTAAAGTTAAGAATTCAAACCTCAAAATTTTTCATCTCCCCAGCCTTGAAAAACAGGGCTATAATATTTCCAAACTTCCTTATTCAATCAGAATATTACTCGAGAACCTGCTGAGGTACGAAGATGGAAGAGTCGTTGCAGCTTCGGACATCGAAGGGCTTTTGAAATGGGATGGCAAACATCTCCCTGAAAAGGAAATAGCTTTCATGCCGGCGCGCGTCCTGTTACAAGATTTCACCGGTGTTCCTGCTGTCGTTGATCTTGCAGCGATGAGAAGCGCCGTCCAACGCATGAAAGGTGACACAGACAAAATTAATCCGCTCATACCTTCGGAATTGGTCATAGATCACTCCGTGCAGGTTGACAAGTTCGGCACAGAAGATTCATTCCTCTTCAATGCTGAGCTTGAATTTAAAAGAAATGTTGAAAGGTACATGCTTCTTCGATGGGGGCAGAAGGCGTTTAGAGATTTAAAGGTGGTTCCTCCGGACACTGGTATTTGCCATCAAGTGAATCTCGAATATCTCGCCCGGGTCGTCGAGACCAGAAATCAAAAAGGTGAGATGACCGCTTTTCCTGATTCGCTCGTTGGAACCGATTCCCATACGACAATGATCAACGGACTCGGAGTTTTCGGTTGGGGCGTAGGTGGTATTGAAGCGGAGGCTGTTATGCTCGGACAGCCCTATTTCATGATGACGCCGGAAGTTATTGGAGTAAGGCTGACCGGAGAATTGCCGGAAGGTTCAACTGCGACCGACCTTGTTCTGACTATAACACAAATTCTTCGGAAGAAAGGTGTCGTCGGAAAAATCGTCGAATACATCGGCGAAGGAATTGGAAAGTTAAGTCTGCCTGACCGCGCGACAATTGGAAATATGGCACCTGAGTACGGCGCGACAATGGGATTCTTCCCAGTTGATGACGAGACGGTGAAATACCTAAAGCTGACTGGACGGAGCGACGATCAAGCTGCTATCGTGGAAGCGTACTGCAAAGAACAGGGACTTTTCTGGAGCGAAGACAAGCCGGAGCCGGTTTACAGCGATATAGTTGAAATTGATATGAACAAGATCGAGACAAGTGTCGCCGGTCCAAAGAGGCCGCAAGACAGAGTTGTGTTGAAAGATATCAAGGAATCCTTCAAGAAATCTTTGACAGCATCTCCAGCCGAACGCGGCTTCGGTTTGAAGTTGGAGGAAATCGCGAAAAACGTGAAAGTCCAGTCCACTGGATCCTTCGGAAAGAACGGAAGTTCTTTCGAGATGCACAATGGTTCAGTTGTAATTGCCGCGATCACGAGTTGTACTAACACATCCAATCCAAGCGTGTTAATTGCGGCCGGACTTTTGGCAAAGAAAGCGGTAGAGAAGTATGGGTTGAAATCGAAACCATGGGTCAAGACAAGCTTGGCGCCCGGTTCACAAGTTGTGATGGATTACTTGAAGGAAGCCGGAGTTGTTGAGCCTCTCGAAGAATTAAAATTTAATCTTGTAGGATTCGGCTGCACAACCTGTATTGGAAACAGTGGGCCGTTAGATGAAAACATTTCTTCTGCAATCGAAAAAGAAAATTTAGTCACTGCTGCTGTCTTAAGCGGAAATAGAAATTTCGAAGGAAGAATAAACCCCCATGCAAAAGCAAGCTATCTTGCTTCGCCGCCGTTAGTAGTTGCTTATGCACTCGCCGGAAGAATGGATTTCGACCCTCTAACGGAACCCGTTGATTACACAAAGAGCGGCGACCCGGTTTATCTCAAAGACATCTGGCCATCACAATCTGAAATTAGAGACAGCATAAAGAAATCACTGAAACCGGAAATGTATCGCTCCCGTTACTCGCATGTCTTTGACGGTGATGAAAGATGGCGAGGACTGAAAATTCCGGAAGGAAGCAGTTACCACTGGGATCAAACTTCAACGTATATTCAAGAACCGCCATTCTTCAAAGACTTGTCGCTTGAACCAACTCCTGCCGGCGACATAACCGGCGCAAGGGTGCTCGCACTTCTTGGCGATTCGGTCACGACGGATCACATCTCGCCGGCCGGCTCGATTCCAGTTAATAGTCCCGCGGGAAAATATTTGGTCGAACACGGTGTTCAGCCAAAAGATTTCAATTCCTACGGCGCTCGCCGCGGAAACCACGAAGTAATGATGCGCGGAACTTTCGCAAATATAAGATTGAAGAACTTGCTCGTGCCGGGTACTGAGGGCGGATTGAGCATACACCTGCCTGACGGAGAGAAGATGTGGCTATACGATGCTTCGATGAAGTATCAATCCGAAAATGTGCCGCTGCTCGTTATTGCGGGAAAGGAATATGGTAGTGGAAGTTCACGCGATTGGGCGGCAAAAGGCACACTCTTGCTTGGAATAAAAGCCGTCATCGCTGAGAGCTATGAACGAATCCACAGAAGTAACCTTGTCGGACTCGGAGTTCTGCCGCTCCAGTTCAAAGAAGGAGAAAACGCAGCATCACTTGGCTTGACCGGCAGGGAAGTTTACACGATAAGTGGAATAAAAGAGAACCTTTCACCGCACAAAAAGCTCACAATATCCGCGGTGAGTGATAATGGAAAGACGACCAAGTTTGAAGCCGTTGCCCGACTTGACAGTTATGTTGACGTTGAATACTACATGAACGGTGGAATTCTGCCGACCGTTTTGAGACAAATGTTGAAAGGAGATCACAAAGCTTAGTAGTTAAGGCTGGTGATTCATCAAGTTTGGAATTTGTGCGTTATTTTTATAGATTTAAGCGTAAATAGGAGAAAACATGAGATCTGGAATTCATCCGAAATATCATACAGTCACAGTAACCTGCGTTTGCGGCAACACGTTTCAAACCCGTTCCACTGAACCGGGACAGTTTTTGAAAGTTGAAATTTGCTCGAGCTGTCATCCCTTCTTCACCGGGAAGCAAAAGCTAATTGACTCAGCGGGTCGTGTGGAAAAGTTCATGCAAAAATACGGCAAGAAGGCAAAGGCGGAAGCTTAATTCTCGGAGAACTTTTTCTCTGAGCAAGATCGCGAACCCTCTACTAAAAAAACTTCAAGACCGTAACACTTTGAGCTTCACTGTTCTTTACACATAAATACTTTGAGAAGCATACTTTACAATTGAATTCGTAGCATTTATTTCTCTAGCGTAGTTTGAATTGCCACTAAGACTCTAAGTTGGCGTTCAGCCGTGAAATGTTACACAATCGCTGGAGGAATAGGACAAAATTCTTTAAATCAGCGCTATCGAAATAGGGACTTTGATTTCGGGCATGCAATAATTTCGACAGCAGTAAATACTGCAGAAAAACAAAAAGCAGGGGATGCAAACGATGGAACAGTTAAAGAGGTACAATGACTATCCACGAGAGGAAACCAATACAGTGGTTTACGAAACGGCTCGCGAGGTTGCAGTAAAAATTCTAAACAGGATTGAAAGAACAGATTCCTACCTTGACAAGCTTCTCGATTTCGAATTAAGAAATTCTGATCTGAGTAAGTTAGACAAATCCTTCCTCACTGAATTGGTGAATGGAACGATTCGGTGGAAAGTGAAAATCGACTACGTCATTTCACAATTCTACAGGGGCGATTACTCCAAGCTCGATATTAATATTAAGAACGCAATCAGGCTTGCGATGTACCAGATAATGCTTCTGGAACGTGTGCCGCAGTCTGCCGCAGTCAATGAGGCTGTCGAGTTCATTAAGAAGCTGCGTGGTCAATACCTGGCAAATCTTGTTAACGCGATACTTAGAACCGCTATTCGAAAGCTTAATTTTGTTGAGTACCCTTCAGTTGAAGATGATCCAGTCAAGGCTCTTTCCGTGGTTCATTCATTCCCGACATGGTTAGTGAGAAGATTCGTGAACAGGTTCGGCGTTTACGAAACCGAACAACTTCTTGCAGCGCTAAACGATAGGCCAAGATTGTCTATAAGAGTGAACACGGACAGGATATCTGTCGATCGAATTGCATCTGAATTTGAGAGTCGCGGATTGAGAGTATCCCGTGCTCAATTCATTCCAAATTTTCTTTATGTGGAAGGACTGTCAAGAATTGGCGAACTCGAGTCTTTCAAAGCCGGTCATTTCACCGTTCAGGACGAAAGTGCAGGACTTGTTTCCAAGCTTCTTGATCCGCATCCTGGCGAACGAATACTTGATCTCTGCGCCGCACCCGGCGGAAAAACGACGCACATTCTTGAAATGACAAACAGCAATGTCGATCTCACGGCAGTTGAAAAATATGAAAACAGGGCAAGACTCATTCAGAACTCTTTAGATCGAATGGGATATAGCCGAGCTAAAGTTGTGATAGGAGACGCGTCGATATATACTGACGCTGCACTATTTGATAAAATACTCGTCGATGCTCCGTGCACAGGCTTCGGAGTGATTAGAAAGAAACCAGATTCAAAATGGAAACGCGAACCCGAAGACATCGCGAAACTCAATAAGATTCAATCTGAGATACTTGAGAATGCCGCAAAACTCTTGAAGCCAAACGGAGTCATCGTCTACAGCACTTGCACGATTGAATCCGAAGAAAACCAGGACGTGGTTCAGGGATTCTTAAGCCACCACTCTAAGTTCACATTAGAGCCGGCTGACATGTTCGTCGACAGAGCACTTGTAGGCCGCGACGGATTCATTGAGACATTTCCACATAGACACGATCTCGACGGCGGATTTGCGGCTCGTATTCGCAAAAACGCTTAATTTTATTGAATACGAACCATCTGTTTAATAACTTTTTGAAGAAAATATTTTGGAGGTTTAAATGATTAAGAACGTTGATGAGCTCAAGAATACTTTGCAAGGTGTTGTTGAGGTTGACGGCTGGCAAAAAATAAAAGTCACTAACGCAGAGAAACTTCGCAGCTCAGTCATTGATACACTTGTGTATGAATCAGTTTTCAATCCAAGCGAAGAAGTGAAAACGAAAACTCGCTGGCTTATCCGCAAGCTTGCGAGAAGTCTCGGCTCCGGTTCTGCTTCGATCCAAGGGCTCTATTCCGCATTTGGTCAAGGAGAGGTATCGGGATTCACCGTTCCTGCGGTCAATATCCGTGGAATTACTTACGATTTTGCGCGTGCTATGTTTAGAGTTGCAAAGAGAAACAATATCGGACCGTTCGTCTTTGAAATTGCAAAATCGGAAATAGGCTACACCGGTCAGCGGCCCGCCGAATATTCGGCTTGCGTTCTTGCGGCAGCGGTAAAGGAAAATTATTCGGGTCCGGTTTTCATCCAGGGCGACCATTTCCAATTCAACGCAAAGAAATTTGCGCAAGATCCTCAGAAGGAAATTGACACGATCAAATCGCTTATCAAAGAGGCAATCGAAGCGGAATTCTATAACATCGATATAGACTCGTCCACCCTCGTTGACTTAAGCAAGAAAACTACCGATGAGCAGCAGCGCAATAACTATGAACTTGCCGCTGAGATGACGGCGCTCATCCGTGAGTTGGAACCAAAGGATGTGACGATTTCCGTCGGCGGCGAAATAGGCGAAGTCGGCGGAAAGAATTCTACGCCCGAAGAGTTCCATGCTTATATGCAGGGATATATGAAAACTTTGAATTCAAAGAAGCATGGTGCAAAGCCGATTAGCAAAATCAGTGTCCAGACAGGATCGAGCCATGGCGGAGTCCCGCTGCCGGATGGCACAGTGGCACAAGTTAAAATCGATTTTGGTGTCCTCGAAGCGATTTCGAAGATTGCCAGAAAAGAGTACGGAATGGCTGGAGCGGTTCAGCACGGTGCATCCACATTGCCCGAAGAGTTGTTCGATAAATTCCCGGGTGTGGGAACGGCTGAAATCCACCTCGCAACAGGATTCCAGAACTTGCTCTACGATGTTTTCCCGAAGGATTTTCGGGGAACAATTTACGATTATCTCCGCAAGAACTTTGCTGACGAGAAAAAGCCCGATATGACGGACGAACAATTCATCTACAAGACTCGCAAGAAAGGTTTTGGTCCTTTCAAAGAGCAAATGTGGAATCTTGGAAAAGAGTGGCTTAAAATGGCAGACACGGAACTCGAAAAGAGAATCGAGTTCCTTTTCCTGAAGCTTAATACAAAGAACACGAAAGATATCGTAAACAAGTACGTTAAAGTCTAATTGACGAACGCAGCATCTCGAGAAAAAATTGGAGCGGCGGTAAGTTCTGTAATTGCCGCCGTCTTTCTCACCGCTTTTAAACTCATTGTCGGAATTACAACGGGCAGCCTTGGAATCTTAAGTGAGGCTGCCCATTCTGGCCTTGACCTCATGGCTGCCGGCATGACGCTGTTTGCCGTCAAGGCCTCAGACAAACCTGCCGATTTAGAACACCATTACGGACACGGAAAATTTGAGAATCTTTCGGCTCTATTCGAGACGCTGCTTTTATTGTTGACGTGTTTTCTTATCGCAAGAGAGGCAATCGAACGACTGCTTTTCAGAAAAGTGGAGATCGATGTTACCTTTTGGAGTTTTGCGGTAATGGTTACATCGATAGGGATCGACTTCACGCGAGCGAGAATACTTTCTCGGGCAGCAAAAAAATATCACAGTCAGGCGCTTGAAGCTGACGCGATTCATTTTTCCACGGACATTCTCAGTTCAAGTGTCGTAATATTAGGCCTGATCGGTGCAAAGTTAGGATTCGCTTTCGCCGACCCTGTCGCAGCACTTGGTGTTTCGATCATCGTTGTCGTTATCAGCGTTAGATTAGGAAAACGGACAATAGACGTGTTAGTCGACCGCAGCCCGGATCCGAAACTTGTCGACAGTCTGCGCCAAGCGGCTCTGAAATCTAAGGAAGTAGAAGAGTTGAAAAGTCTTCGGGTTAGAGTCTCGGGTGGCAAAGTATTTGTTGACATGGTCGTCGGACTGCCGCGGCTTCTTCCGTTCGAGCAAGCGCATTCATTGGTTGATGAAATTGAAAAGCGAGTGGGCGCAGTGCGTGAAGGAATTGATGTCGTGGTTCACGCCGAACCGGTTGAAACCGACAAAGAGACTATAGTTGACAAGGTTCGATTTGCGGCTGAAAAGACAGAGAGCAAAATACACGAGGTGGAGGTCTTTTCGACACAGAACGGCTACGTTGCGGATTTGCATTTAGAAGTTGACGATGCCGAGACAATTGAGGCGGCGCATAAAAAAGCCGATGCCTTAGAAAATGCAATCAGGGCGCAGCTCGGAAACATCGACCAGATATTCATTCACATCGACAAATCTTCAGTGAAACCGATACGTGCCACTTCCTTAAACTTCAGAAACAGCGAACTTCCATCAAGACTGTTGAGATTTGTGAAATCCAAACGCGGCGTGGGTTCCTGCAATAATTTCAACTTTACCGAGAGCGAGTCGGGGCTCCGCGTTGCAATGGTTTGCCAATTCGATGAAACTTTTTCACTCGAAGATACGGTTAGGATTGTAAAGGAGCTTGAGGAAAATATTGTAAAGGAGTTTCCACAGATATCAAAAGCTGTGATACACCAAGAACCAATCTCTCATTCCGTTAGATGAGATCATATTACACCGATCCTTACACAGTTAACTTTGAAGCTGCCGTTCTCGAATTGTTCCAGAGAGAAGGGAAATCTGTGGTTGTGTTAGACAAAAGTTTTTTCTACCCAACCTCAGGAGGACAGGAGCACGACACCGGATTTATAAATGGCGTCGCAGTTGTGGATGTGGTAGAAGAGAACGACAACATATTGCACATTTTAGCCGGTGAAATTCCCAAGGGGAAAGTTAATTGTGAAATAGATTGGAAGCGGCGATTTGGAAATATGCAGCAGCACACCGGTCAGCACATTCTATCCGCGGCGTTCGAAAATTTATTTGATATCCAAACTGTTTCTTCAAGATTAGGTGAAAGTGTCGGCACAATTGACCTGTCACGACAACCAACATCCGAAGAGTTAGAAGCTGCCGTAGCTCAAGCGAACAAGATCGTTCAGGAAAATCGCGAAGTTGTTATTCACTTCGCAGATCAAAGCAACGTAAATTCTTTCAAGCTTCGCAAACCTCCAAAGGTAGAAGGAACTGTCAGAATAATTGAGGTGAAAGATTTTGATTTTTCCCCGTGCGGAGGAACGCACTGCACACACACTTCTGAAATCGGCGTTATTCTTACAGGGAATATTGAGAAAATCAAAGGCTCTTTGACAAGAATTGAATTCTACTGCGGCAACAGGGCAATCGCATATTATTATCGTCTTCATCACTCTGCGAGGGAAAGTGCCCGACTTCTTTCGACATTTCCTGAGGAAATGTCAATTGCGATAGAAAGAATGAAAAACCAATTGCAGGAAAAAGACGGCAAAATAAAAGAACTGTCCGAGAGAATTCTGAAGTCGGTCTGCGAGAATTTGAAGCCGAAGCTTGAGCAATCATCTGAGTCATTTAAGGTCGTCGATTTGAATGACGACGTTGCAAGCGCCGAAGAACTGCGTTTTGTCGCAAGCTCTCTGGCTCGAGAAGTGAAGACTTCGTTTGCATTTCACAGATCAGAAGGAAATATTTGTCAGATGAATCTTAATCTCATGGTCGATGACAAACAGGCATCGAACATCCTCATCGAACTGCGCAATGATTTCAACGCTAAAGGCGGAGGAAGAAACGGGTTTTACTCGTTGAGTTTTGGGAACTCATATCTCGCAAATGTACTTGAGTTACTGAAGAAGAAGTTTCAGAATGTCTGACGCGAGAGCTCATTTGTTTGTCAGCGGAATTGTGCAGGGAGTAGGCTACCGCTATTTTGCTTCCCATAAAGCTGATGTGTACGCACTAAAAGGATTCGTGAAAAATCTGATAGATGGAAGAGTTGAAGTTGTTGTTGAAGGCGAGATAGGACTCATTGACGATTTTGTTAAGGAACTGAGACGCGGACCAATGTCAGCGCATGTCACTGATATTAGAATCGAATGGGAGAAACCAACTTTTGAATTTGACGGGTTCTACAGTTTATGAAAATTGGATTTGGCTTTGACGCGCATGTATTTGTGGAAAACAAGCCGCTGAAACTCGGTGGAGTACTGATCGATTATCCGAAAGGACTTCGTGGGCATTCCGATGGCGATGTGGTTCTCCATGCGTTAAGCGACGCGATTTTAGGGGCGTGCGCCAAGGGAGACATCGGCATGTATTTTCGCGACGATGACAAGACAATTGAGGGAATAGACAGCAAACAAATTTTGAGTTTCGCATTGAAGTCCGCGCTCGAAAGCGAATTGAGAGTTCATAACATTGATATCGTCCTGGTTGCGGACAATCCGAAGCTCACTAGATCCTATCAACAGATCCGTGAGTCGATTTCTGCCCAGTGCAATATTCCACCGACTGACGTATCGGTGAAATCCAAAACGACGGAAGGTACCCTGGTAAGTAAAGATGCCATAGCTTGTTTTGCCGTAGTGTTAATGGAAGAATTGTGACACAAGTAGACAGCCTCCTCACTGCGCTCAACAATACCGATACGTTCTACCTCTACTTCAGTTTATTCTTTTTTGCCTTCATCGAAAATCTTTTTCCGCCTTCACCAAGCGACCTTGTTGTAGCTTTCGGCGGTTCTCTGGTGGGTCTGGGAAAACTCAATATGGCGGCGGCAATTTTCTTCGCGACCCTCGGCAGCACCGCAGGATTTGTGGTCATGTATTACATCGGACTATTCTTCGGAAGAAAGTTGGTCGATTCAGGAAAGCTGAGATTCTTGCCGTTGGATAAGATAAAGCAAGTTGAAAGCTGGTTTAAGAAGTATGGATACGGAATTGTCGTAGCCAATCGGTTTCTTTCAGGCACGCGAGCTGTCATTTCCTTTTTCGTCGGACTGTCCGAACTTCCAATTGCTATCACGCTGCCTTTATGTGCAGTGAGCGCGCTGCTTTGGAACAGCCTTCTGATTTTCGGCGGTTCCGTTCTCGGACATAATTGGAAACGGCTCGAAAATTATTTAGATATTTATGGGACGATCGTTGGCATCTTTTTAATTGCAGTTGCTGCATTCTTTGTCATAAGATATTTTTACAAGCGGAGACATGCTTAAGAAAATATTTAAAATCATCGGCGGTTTAGCTGCCGTAATTATTTTTCTGTCAATTTGCAACGATCTTCTTACCTATCATATCAGCCGTGAAGCCAGCGTTCAATTTGGAAAATATTACGAATACTCCGGCGTGATTCACATACACACACAATACTCAGACGGCAGCGGTACATATCCGCAAATCGGTGAAATGTGCGATTCGCTTAGACTTCACTTCGCAATTATCACCGACCACAACACCATTCAGCCGATGAAGGACAGTCTCGATAAGCGATTCGGAATAACGCTGATCGTTCCTGCTGTGGAAATTTCTACCGACGGTGAACACGGCCATTTTCTTGTGATAGGCGACAGCATTCCGCTCGTCCCACGCAATGGCGTTACTTCGGATTCAGTGTTCCACGATGCGCTGAAGAAAGGCAGCATTGTAATACTCGCTCATGTTTTCCATCCGAGGAAGACTTTGGATTGGGACAATTGGAATATCGGAAAGTTTACAGGCATGGAGCTGTATAACTTCGACGAGGGTTGGAGAAACACGCTGAATTTTTTCCGGATCAATAAATTGATCGCAGCTTATGCAGTTTATGGTTTTCAGGATCGGGCGCTGAATTATGTACTCGAATACCCAACTAAGGAAATGAGGAAGTTCGATGAGCTTAACATGACGCGCAAAGTAATCGGCATCGGTTCACTTGACGCACATTCCAATATAAAATTGGGAAAAACCGCTCGCTGGCATTTTCCTTCTTACCAGAGTCTCTTCAAGTTGGTTCACACTGTTATTGTAACCAGACAGCCTTTCATCGGTTTGTACCACCACGACAGGGAAGTGCTGTTTAAGGCAATTCGAAACGGGAATGCGTTTGTTGCTTTTTCCGGATTGGAGCCCGCTAGAGGATTTCTGTTTACCGCGACCTCAGACACAACCGAAGCGATTATGGGAGACAGCCTGAAACTTGACCAAACTGCCCGCATACATGTCGCGATGCCCGATAGCGTTGCTGTTGAAACGCAGGTTGTTTGGAACGGAAAAATTATCGGCACATACAATAATGTCGGAAGTATCGACCTTCCGGTCTCAAATCCGGGTGAATACAGAGTTCAGGCGTTTCAGAAGCGAGTCATGCTCCCGTTTTTCACGAAGCGTTCTTTCCCGTGGATACTTTCAAACCCAATCTATATTTATAAATAGAGCTTGATGTCAAAATCTGAAAAGTTCTTCACGTCAAAAGTGGCCCTTGGCATCCTCTCAGGTGTACTCCTGGGTTTTTCGTTTCCGCCGTTTCACTTCGGCTGGATAGCGTTTGTCGGATTTGTGCCGTTTCTGTTCGCGATTGATCGCGCCCAAAGCTACAAAGAAATTTTCAAGCTGTCGTATTTCACTTTTCTCTTTTTCAATATCATAGTTATTTACTGGGTTGGAGGGTGGACAAAGGAGACCGATCCGTTCATGATGATCGGAGGCGCGGCGCTAATTCTCGGTCACCCGCTTTTCTTTGTGGTGCCCGTTCTGTTCTATCACTTTGTCAGGAAAAAATTTGGGAAGAATGCAATTCTTCTTTTCCCGTTCTTGTATCTCTCGTTTGAATATTTACATTCCATTACCGAGGTCGCATTCCCGTGGCTTACAGTCGGTTACTCTCAATCTTATAATCTTGCCGACATTCAGTTCGCCCAATTCACCGGACTCTTCGGGCTTTCTCTTCAAGTTTTGCTTGTAAACTCTCTCATCGCTTATGCAATAATACAATGGGGTGATAGCCCGGAACGAAAAAAGACAAGAGTTGTGTTTTCGCTCTCGCTTGCAATGCTTTTGATAATCATTCCCGAACTTTATGGACTGAATATCCTAAACAAGACAAAACATTTAATTTATCATGAGACTTTAAAAGTTGCGGTAATTCAACCCAATATCGATCCATACGCTAAATGGGTTGGGGATCCGAATGAAATTCTCCGGACTTATGAAAAAGAAACGTACCGCATATTGAATCAAAAGCCTGAGTTGGTTGTATGGCCCGAAACGGCAATCCCATTTTACATTTTGCTTCCGCAGTTTGCTTACGACAGGTATGTGCTTCAGTCATTT
The DNA here is from genome assembly GCA_023381615.1 of Bacteroidota bacterium. Taxonomy (GTDB): domain Bacteria; phylum Bacteroidota; class Ignavibacteria; order Kryptoniales; family JAKASW01; genus JAKASW01. Next base: position 17,839 of record JAMCQL010000010.1, on the reverse strand, counting down.
TTAGACAGCACGGGCATCTCACTCTTGAGCGGCGTCCCTCTTGCATATTACTTTGCGGATAGCAGTGATGCTAAACCGAGCAGCCATTACGATGAGTTCATGCACCAATATTACGATGCATACAACGGAGCAGCTTTGTTTAAACCTCACTCGAGCGTAAATCAGACTTACGGGAAAATTATCCTGGTGCCATTTGCCGAACGACTTCCTTATGCCGATGCTCTTCCGTTTCTTATCAAGCCTCTCAAATGGGGAGTCGGTATTAGCAACTGGGCCCGCGGGAAAGACACAACGGTCTTCAAGCTTCAGAACGGACTAACTTTTTCGACTGTAATATGCTATGAAAGTATTTTTCCGGGCTTCGTTCACGAGTTTGTTAAAAAGGGAGCCGACTTCCTGGTGATAATCACTAACGATGGTTGGTTCGGCAAATCATCAGGACCATATCAGCACGCAGCTTACGCCATAGTACGCGCCGTGGAAAATCGCAGATCGGTTGTCCGCTCCGCAAACACCGGCATCTCCGAGTTGATCGATCCGTACGGACGTTATATTGGGCAGCCGACCAAGCTTGATGAGAAGGCAACTTTGGTCGGCAGCATACCGCTTGTTGACAGAACTACGTTTTATTCTCAACATGGCGATTGGATTGCTCATTTGGCAGAAATCATTTCAGCGGCGTCCATTCTTATCGGACTTTTTCTTAAATTTAAAAGCAAAAACTAAGGAGATGCTCCAACGGACTATATTGATTTGAGAAGCGATACGGTCACCAAGCCAAGCGGCGCGATGCGCCGGGCTATGGCTAACGCGGAAGTCGGCGACGATGTCTTTGGGGAAGACCCAACCGTAAATCATTTACAGGAAAAAGTTGCGGAATTGCTTGGCAAGGAAAGTGCGTTGTACGTTCCGAGCGGCGTCATGTCGAATCAGCTCGCGCTAAAGACTCACACGAATCCTGGCGATGAAGTTATCGTTGAGAAGGATTCCCATATTTTTAATTATGAGACTGCAGCGCCATCCTTGTTGTCAGGAATACAACTAAATCCAGTGCCGGGTGTGCGTGGGTTAATGACCGCCGAAGCTGTCGAGGAAGCAATCAGACCGGATGTCTATTACATGATGCCAACTCGGTTAGTGTGTTTGGAAAACACTCACAATCGCGGCGGCGGCAGCATATATCCTCTAAAGCTCATCGAAGAAATAAAGCAGGTTACGGTGCGACACAACTTGAAATACCATCTTGATGGCGCACGCTTGTGGAACGCATCCGTTGCAACAGGAATTAAAGTCTCTGAGTACGCGAAATATTTTGACTCTGTTTCAGTTTGCTTGTCGAAAGGTTTGGGAGCGCCAGTCGGTTCGGTCCTTGCTGGAACAAAGGAATACATAAACAGAGCAAGAAGGTTCCGAAAAATTTTCGGCGGAGGAATGAGACAGGTTGGTATTCTTGCCGCCGCCGGTCTTTACGCGCTGGAAAATAATATCCAGAGGCTTACGGAAGATCACGAGAAAGCGAAAACTTTTGCTAAACTGCTCCTGGAATCAAAACTGTACGAAGTGAACGTAGATCATGTTGAAACAAACATCGTGATTTTCGGACTTAAGCCGCCGTTTCCGAAGGATCCTGCGGAGAAAGTGGACAAGTTTATCGCAGATACAAAGTCATTGGGTGTGCTTCTATCTGCGGGGACGGCGGGAAAAGTTCGCGCCGTAACGCATCTTGACGTCTCGATGGAAAACGTAAAAAAGGCAGCAGAGATATTGGTGAAATACCGTGTCAGTTGATAAAAGCCTGAGCTTGTTCAACTTAAAATACATTCGCGAAGTCAAGACATACGAAATAGACATCCAGCAAGTGGTACACAATGTCGTGTACTTCTATTATTTCGAAGAAGCGCGAATTGAGTATTTGAAGCGGTTGGGATTTCCAATTGAGAAGGAGATCACGATTGAAGGGGTCCAGTTCGTCATCGCTCATAATGAGGCTGACTACCACGCATCGGCACGACTTGGAGATGTGCTGACGATATACACGCGTATATCGAGATTAGGACGCACGAGCTATACATTTGAACATGAAATAATAAGACAGGATGGAATTGAAATTTGTTCGGGTGTTACCACAATTGTGGCAATCGGAAAATCTTCGGGTCGCCCGACTCCGGTCCCTGACCGCATGAGGAAAGCCATAGAGAGCCTCGAAGGAGCTGTGATTAATGCCGTCAGTGATTGATCAAGCACCAAGTCTGAAAGAACTCGAAAGCGCAAAATCAGCGGGGTACACTCATTATCCGATCGTAATAGAAATCCTGGATGATATTTATACACCGGTGGGGCTCTATCTCCGGCTGCGTTTACTCGGTAAGAACAGTTTTCTTCTTGAAAGCGCGGAAGGCGGGGAGAACATCGGCAGATATTCTTTCATGGGCGTCAATCCTTTTGCCACTTTCTCAGTTGAGAACGGGAAAGTCTCCTTGGCGATCGGCGGGGAGAATAAGACGAGTAACTCACCGCCGATTCCTGAGTTGAAGAACTTTTTCTCGAACTTCAAAATATTTCCAGCAAAACATTTGCCGCGATTGTCCGGAGGCGCAGTTGGATATTTCGGCTACGATTTCGTGAAGTATCTTGAAGCAATTCCGATAAAACAGCCGAAAGATCATTTGCCGGAAGTGCTGCTAAATTTTTATGACACGATACTTGCGGTCGACAACCTGAGAAGAAGAATTATCTTGGTCGGACTCGTACCGCTGAATGGCGACACACAAAGGCTTGAAGATATTCTTAATGAACGTCTCAATTCGCTCCAGAAGATTGTGAACTTTATAGAAGACAAAGGAAACATTTACCAATCGAGCAAATGTTCCGTAGGAGAAGCGAAGTTCAATGTCTCCAAAGAGAACTTCCAAGAGACCGTCAAACGCGCAAAGGAATACATCACTGAAGGCGACATTTTTCAAGTTGTAGTTTCTCAAAGAGCTGAGCTTTCCTACAAAGGCGATCCGTTTTTGTTATATCGCGGAGTGCGTGCGTTGAACCCGTCGCCATATATGTTTTATTTGGAATCAGATCTCTACAGCAGCAGACTTGCAGTCATTGGCTCATCTCCTGAAATGTTCGTCAGGAAAGAAGGCGATAAGATCGAGACAAGACCTATTGCAGGCACACGCTGGCGCGGCGCAACTCCCGAAGAAGACGACCAGTTGACTCACGAACTGCTCGCCGACGAAAAAGAAAAAGCCGAGCACGTGATGTTAGTTGACCTCGGGCGGAACGACATTGGACGAGTCGCTTCGACAGGAAGTGTTGAGGTCAAGAATTTTATGCATATAGAAAAATTTTCTCACGTCATGCATATTGTGTCCGATGTCGTCGGCAAAATTGATCAGGGAAAAGATGCAGTCGAAGCTCTTGCCGCTTGTTTTCCCGCCGGCACACTCAGCGGCGCTCCAAAGGTTCGCGCTATGGAGATCATAAGCGAACTCGAGGAAACTCCGAGACAAATATACGGCGGCGCTGTCGGTTACATTGACTTTAACAACAACATGGACACTTGCATCGCCATAAGAACTTTCGTGGTGAATGGAGATACTGCTTACTTGCAGGCAGGCGCAGGTATTGTGTACGATTCAGATCCAGAACGCGAATACAACGAGACTCTCAATAAAATGAAAGCAAATCTTGAAGCGCTGAAGCTTCTAAATAAATTTCAATGATACTTTTAATCGATAATTACGATTCATTCACATACAATCTTTACCAATATCTCACCGAATTAGGCGCCGATGTCCTTGTCGTACGCAATGACAAAATCAGCATCGCTGAAATACGATCTAAAAAACCCGCAGGAATTGTCATTTCTCCAGGACCGGGAAAGCCAAATGAAGCTGGAATTTCCGAATCAGCCATAAGAGAATTTCACAAAACTATTCCCATACTTGGTGTTTGCTTAGGACATCAAGCGATCGGAGAAGTTTTCGGCGGAAAAATAATAAAGGCGCCAATTCCAATGCACGGAAAAACTTCTCAGATAATTCACAATGGAAGGTCGATCTTCAACTCGCTGCCCATTCCTTTTGCGGCAACGCGTTATCATTCGCTCGTGGTTTCTGCGGAACATTTTCCGGAACAACTCGAAGTGATAGCCTGGACGGAAGACGATCTCATAATGGCGCTGAAGCACAAAGATTACCCGACAGTTGGAGTCCAGTTCCATCCTGAGTCGGTGATGACGGAAAACGGAAAAACACTCTTACAAAACTTTTTGGATGGAAGAATCTAGAATGAGCACCACACTCAATCACGCACAGAACAACGATCGTCTGTCAGCTATCGAAGCACGCCAGAGAGATACTTGGCGAATATTTCAAATCATGTCGGAGTTTGTCGACGGATTTGATCTGCTAAGCAGAGCAGCGCCTGCCGTTTCTATCTTCGGATCTGCGAGGATGAAACCCGGCAGCAAATATTACGAGCTTACTCGGCAAGTGGCTTATGAGCTGGCAAAAACCGGATATGCGATCGTCAGCGGCGGAGGCGGCGGATTGATGGAAGCCGCAAATCGCGGAGCAAAGGAAGGCGGCGGCGAATCCATCGGACTAAATATCGAACTTCCCTTCGAACAAAGACCAAATGAATATATCGATCCCGACAAACTCATCACGTTTCAACACTTTTTCGTGCGCAAGGTAATGTTCGTCAAATACGCGCAGGGATTTGTAGTTATGCCGGGCGGGTATGGCACTGTCGATGAATTTTCGGAAGCAATAACTCTGATACAAACGAACAAGACAAAAAAATTCCCCGTGATACTAATGGGGAGCAGCTATTGGGAAAAATTGCTTGAGTGGATGAGAGAGACCGCGTTACCGGAGGGCTGCATCGCAGAAAAGGACCTCAACATTTTTCATGTTTGCGATGAGCCAAGCGAAGCGGTGAAAATAATAAAAGATTTTGGAATTCGTTATGGTTATGTCACGAACTTCTAAAACTCTTCTTCGAATAATATTGCCCATCGGAGGGTTGTTGGCTGCGGTTCTAATTTTTGCCCAGCACAATTTCTGTTTCAGCCAAACTCAGACGCGAAATGGCGCGAATGGTCAAAACGTCAGCAGAATCTCTCTCTACCATATTCCTGATTCACTGAAATTTTGCGGAGAAAGGATGCCGTTAGAGATACCGGATGTCCGCGAGAGAATGGAGCAAGCATTTTATATGGAACTTTCGGACGCGCAGATAATTCTGGATTTGAAAAGAAGTACGAAGTACTTTCCGTTTATCGAACAGAAGCTCCGCGACATGAACTTGCCCGAAGATTTGAAATATCTTCCCGTTGCAGAAAGTGCGTTTCGAAATCTTGTATCCAGCAAAGACGCCGCCGGGATCTGGCAATTTACTCAGGATACGGCGAGGCGATATGGGTTGATTGTCAATGAGTATGTCGATGAGAGATTTAATTTTCACAAAGCAACGGGAGCCGCGCTGAGTTATCTGAATGATCTTCACGGATCCTTCGGCAGTTGGTCACTTGCCGCCGCCGCCTACAATATGGGAAGCGCGGGAGTCAAGGCGAGTCTGGATTATCAGATGGTGAAGAATTACTATAGCCTTTATTTGAATGATGAGACATCCCGCTTCGTTTTCAGAATTGTCGCGCTGAAGGAAATCATGAAGCATTACAAAATGTACGGTTTTGATTTGACACCTTCTGATTTTTACCAGCCTTCCGAGACGAAGTTGGTAGTTGTGGCGCAAATTCCCGACCTTGCCACATGGGCACGGCAACAGGGTTCCAGTTATAAAGAACTCAAATACTTAAATCCTTGGCTTATAAACAGGACTCTTCCAATGGGAACTTGGGCAATCGAACTCCCGAAGTATGCTGAGCCGGTTATCTTCACCTCTTCAACGCCGATTATTGATGATACCCTGCATGATACGAATTCTGTTCAGGCAGAAAAGATTAGTTTGGTTTACGTGGTGAAGAGAGGTGATTCCCTTGACAGGATTGCCGAAAAATTCAGGGTATCTGCTAAAGATATTGTTGAGTGGAACAATCTAAGGAACAGAAGACTTCTTAGAGCAGGAGAAAAGCTAAAGATTTTTACTGATAATCAGAACCTCGAGCAATAACGCACGTCTAAATTAGTACCAGTTCTTACTACAAAGGAGAAGAAGTATGTATCGATCTTTAGATGATTTTCTGACCGACTGGCGCTACGAGTCAGAAGCCACAACAAAAGTTTTGAGCAATCTAACAGACCCTTCGCTTTCACAGAAAGTTGATCCGGAAGGCCGCTCTATCAGCCAAATTGCATGGCACATCGCCACTGCACCTGTTGAAATGCTCAATCATGTCGGCATAAAGGTGGATGGTCATTCCCGCAGCGAGGTGATTCCTAACAGAGCAAAGGATATTGCTTCTGCCTACCAAAGAGCTTCAGCATCACTTGGCGAACAATTGAAGAAAAACTGGAGTGACAAGATGCTGCCCGAAGAGATCGAAATCTTTCGAGATAAATGGTCACGGGGAAAGTTTCTGCACTCTTTGATTCTCCACCAAGCGCACCATCGTGGACAAATGACGGTGCTTATGAGACAAGCTGGCTTAAAAGTCCCGGGCGTATATGGGCCATCTCGCGAAGAGTGGAGTGCGATGGGCGCAAAGCCCCAGCAATAAAACATCTGATGAAGCCGCTAGAAATAAACGATGTACGAAACTTTGCTTCAATTCAATTTTCTGAAAATCTCTACAACAGCTATCAACTATTTTTCAATCTGCCGTCAGGGCAAAACATCGCTGTCGGAAAACTCGGTAGATTTAAATTCCCTGCCGGAACTTACGTTTACACAGGAAGCGCCAAGAGAAATATCAAAAGCAGAATCGCAAGACACATTTCGGCAGATAAGAAACTAAAATGGCACATTGATTATCTACTCTCAGAGGGAGGCGTGACAATTTACCAAGTAAAATTATTTAGTAAAACAGAGTGTGAACTCAACAAAGAGGCAGATGGAATCATTGTTGTTCCAAGATTTGGGTCAACTGATTGCAGGTCAAATTGCATCAGTCATTTAAAGTTGCTCCGGAATATATGATGAGATATTTATCGCTTCATGTCCGCCATATAATGTTTTCCACAAACTTGCCGCTTCTATTATTTCGTAGTTTGTCAAATTGGGCAGTGTAAACAAACAACATTTAAAAAGGAGAAATAAGATGATCTTGAAGCAGTTGCATCATCGCGCGCGAAGAAGCATCATGCCAAGCATTACTTTCTTAGCATTAGCTCTTTTATTCAGTTACGCCGCGACTACCTCAACTTTGCAGGCAGCAGAACAGAAAGACACGACTGATGTTTTGCACAATATCAAATTCCGGAATATCGGACCTGCCGCTGCCGGAGGACGAGTCAGTGCCGTTGTTGGCATTCCTGGCCAACCGAATGTCTATTACATTGGCGCTGCCGGAGGAGGGGTTTTCAAGACTATTGACGGCGGAATTTCATGGAAGCCAATTTTTGAAAAGGAAGCCACCTCTTCAATTGGAGCCATAGCTGTAGCTCCTTCGAACCCAAATTATGTTTGGGTCGGCACTGGAGAAGCTAATCTCCGGAATGACATAATTACCGGAAAGGGTGTCTATTTTTCGCCGGACGCAGGGAAGTCTTGGCAGTTCATGGGACTGAAAGATGTTGGACAAATTTCGCGTATCGTCATCGATCCGTCTGACCCCAACAACGTGTTCGTTGCCGCTATTGGGCACGCATGGGCTCCGAATTCCGACCGCGGCGTATTCCGAACAACAGACGGCGGAAAGACTTGGCAAAAAGTTCTTTTCGTGAATGACACGACCGGAACTTCTGATCTAATAATGGATCCCGGAAGTCCTAAAGTATTATTTGCAGCGATGTGGCAAGTGGTAAGACATCCGTGGGCTCTTAACGATGGCGGCGACGGAAGCGGAATTTACCGTTCGACAGACGGCGGCACAACATGGAAGAAACTAACCGAGGGTCTCCCAAAGGGACCGTTAGGCAGAATAGCTCTTGCTGCAGCGCCAAGCGATCCAAATCATATTTATGCCATCATCGAATCCAAAACCGGAATGCTGTGGGATTCTCGAGACCTGGGAGACCACTGGAATCTTGTCACCAATAATCACGAACTTGACGTAAGGCCGTTCTACTTTTCCCGGTTTGTTGTCTCGCCGGATAATGAAGATAAACTCTATTTCTTATCTTTTCTCATTACGGAATCGACCGACGGCGGCAAAACTGTAAAGAGTATAAATGGCAAGGTACACGTAGACCACCACGATATCTGGATTGACCCGCTAAATCCAAACCGAATTATTATTGGCAACGACGGTGGAGTTTACCTTTCGGTTGATGCCGGGAAGACCTGGCGTTATCTGAATAATTTGCCGATCGAGCAGTTTTATCAGGTCGCTGTTGACAGCAGTAAACCGTATAATCTTGGTGGGGGTCTGCAGGATAACAATGCGTGGTACGGTGTCTCTACCAATCTGTACGGTGGAGGAGTTACAGGAGAGAACTGGTTCATCGTTGCAGGCGGTGATGGTGAATATGTCGTTCCTGCGCCAAGCAATCCCGACATCGTATATGCCGAATCGCAAGATGGATTTTTAAAGCGACTGAACCTCAAAACGGGCTTATCGAGATTCATCCGTCCATATCTTTACGATGCATCGGACATGCCGCCATCAGAGTTGAAATATAGATTCAACTGGACAACTCCAATCGCTGTTTCCTATACTGATGAAAATGAAGTCTATCTCGGCGCAAATGTTTTGTTCAAAACAACCGACGGTGGAATCCACTGGAGTGTCATCAGTCCGGACTTGACGCGCAACGACAAGTCGAAACAGATCCCGAGCGGCGGGAAAGTAAATCTTGATATCAGCGGTGCGGAAAATTACGACACGATACTTTCGATTGGAATTTCTCCACTCGATTCCAATGTGATCTGGGTTGGGACAGATGATGGCTTAGTGCAAGTAACTCGCGACGGCGGCAAGCACTGGGAAAATGTTGCCAAGACCATTCCTCATTTGCCCGAGTGGGGGCGCGTCTATCAGGTTGATCCGTCTCCTTTCGATGCAGGCTCGTGTTATATTGCGGTCGATTTTCACGAGCTTGATAACAATAAGCCCTACGTTTTCAAAACTGACAACTATGGCAAGACGTGGACATCAATTTCAAACGGACTGTCGGAAGGTTATCCTGTCCACGTAGTTCGCGAAGATCCAAACATGCGTGGCTTCCTCGTCGCGGGAACCGACGAAGGACTGTATTATTCGAAGGACAACGGCGGGGAATGGCAGCGATTAAAAAGCAATTTCCCGACAGCCTGTGTTTACGATTTGAAATTTGTAAAGCAGACTCATGATCTTGTCGTCGCCACACACGGACGCGGCATTTTTATTCTTGACAACATTACTCCGCTTGAGCAATTCGACAAGAAAATTGAAAGCGACCAGTTCCATCTTTTCACCACGCTGCCGGCATATATGTACCATCTTTGGTTCAAGGATGGATTTAATGACCTCAGCACTTACTCAGCGCCGAACGCACCGATGGGAGCAATGATTGATTATTATCTGGAAGACACGCTCAGCATCAGCAAGAAAGAAAAACAGGAACACGAAACACCTGTCAAGATCGTGATCACTGACGAATCCGGCAGCCACGTTGCCACTCTTTACGGCCCCGCCAAAAAGGGATTCAACAGATTTGTTTGGAACATGAGATACCAAAGTGCCAGGCCTCTCAAACTGGATCCCAAAGAAGCCGCAAAAGCAAATCAATACACCAGCAGCGGCCCAATGGTTGTTCCTGGTATATACAAGATTGAGGTGACGGTCAACGGAAAGACAGAGACCAGCCAAGTTGCAGTTAAAGCCGATCCGCGTTTCACAGTTCCTTCGGATTATTTCACCTCAAATACAACCACGGGACTGAAAGCCAGAAACCAGGCCACGGCTTTGAACGATATGCTGAATCGGATTCAGAACATCGACGAACAGATAGCAACAATCAGGAAATCATTGGCTACGGATGAACAAGGAATGAAAGAAGGAAAATACAAACCGGTTCTTGACCATATAGCGGTGTTAGACAAAAAGTTGACTGCACTCAAGGACACGGTATACGACAAGTCAATCCAACATGACGTTGGCGAAGACGATATACACAACTTCACATATTTCCATTCCAAACTTGTCGGACTGATGTACGGTTTCATGTCTCCTTACAATGGCGTTCCAAGCGATGTCGTTATCGAGCACATGAAACACCTGAGCGAACAGTTGGATGTTTACCTTAACCAGTTCAACGACATCCTGAACACTGATGTTCCGGCGTTCAACAAAGTCGCGCAGGAAAACGGCACACCGACAATCTTCGCGGGGCCGTCGATAGAAGTTAAGAAATAACAGGCAAGTGGTGTGATTTTCGGTGGAGGCTTCCGCGCCTCCACCGGTTAATAAAAAAATTTGAGTGTCTGCGAATACTTTGGGATAATTTTTTTGCGTTGGGTATTGACAATGAAATGAAAAAGTTTTAACATTTGCCGTGTATTAGAACGAGTTAGATTTCTCGAGTGACTCGTTCGCTTTGAGTAAACAAATTGGGAAAAGGAGGTTTGCGGTATTCGCGACCTGATAAAAATTTCGCTGCTCTTATCTGATAGTCCAATCAGACGTCGTGCGCTGTTTGAATCTCACTCTGTCTGTCTAACCGCAAATCTTCCTCTGTTTAACAAACACTTTGGTCGTCTAGTGCAGATCAATTTCATACGTGCACAAAGGAGGAAGTTGCATGAGAAATATTTGCTACCGGGGTCACAAATCCTTTTGGCTCGCCTTAGCGGTATTTATTCTTTTTGCTGCTGATTTACTTTACGCTGCGGACGGTAAAATTGCGGGTAGAGTTGTAGATTCAAAAACCGGGGAAGCTATCCCTGGAGCCACTGTCATCATAGATTCTCAGTGGGTCTCAGGTAGACCTGTCAAGATTAGCAGACCAATCGGTGCTATGTCAGATGTCGACGGCTACTTCGTAATTCTGGACGTCCACCCGGGAGTCTATAACGTTGCCGCAAGAATGTTGGGATACGTTCCAGTTGTGCAGAGAAGGGTGATCGTCGAAGCGGAACGAACTATCACTCTCAATTTTTCATTGGAGCAGAGCGCCATTCAAATGTCAGGTGTGGAGGTGGTCTACCGCCCGAATATAATTAGACCTGATGTTGCAGGCACTCAGGAAATAGTTCATGCCGAAAGAGTCGAGGAAGCCCCGTTGACGAGAGTTGACGAGTTCATCGGAAAACTTGCGGGTGTTGAACTTGTAGACAACAGTCAAGGACATGGCTTAAGCATACGCGGCGGATCAATAAGAGAAACAGACGTGCGTTTGGACGGCATCTCACTCCAGGATCCGCGCTCGGAGAATTCATACCTTGCTTTTAACTCCACAACAATTCAAGAACTGCAGGTGATGACAGGCGGCTTTCAGGCAAAATACGGCGGAATTCAGTCTGGACTCGTGAATGCGATAACCAAGGACGGAAGCCGTCAAAGGTACAGTCTGTCGGTCAACTACAATATGACTCCCGGCGATTATCAGAGATTCTTCGGCACTAATCCTTGGAGCGATCAGTCCATGATCTATCAAGTCTTTGCAGGCAAATACGCCATGCACGGGATTCGTACTCACGCAGACAGCATGGCGGTCCCTCCTGAGTTCTGGGGATTCAAAGGTTGGGCAAATAAGAATAGCAGGGGCGCATATACAACAGGGACATACCCATCATCTTTTGCTCAATTTCCAGCCGGCTTCAACCCGGCAACACAACTTGACTCGACTCAGAGGCTCGAGATCTGGAAACTTCATCATCCGCAGTATCCTGTCGCCACGCATCCCGATTATTATTTCGAGGGGAGCTTGACTGGCCCCGTCCCCGGTGAGAGCTTGCCTTTGTTGGGATGGTACCTTGGTCGCAGCACTTTTCTGCTCGGAGGAAAATATGAGAGCACCCAGTTCGCTTACCCTTTAGGCGTTCGGGATAATTACGCAGACTGGAATACCCAGCTTAAGATCACTTCCGATCTTGACGCCACGAATAAGCTGACAATCGAAGGGATGTACGCTAATGTAAACACGTTGAACAGCGGCATCAGCAGTACTTACGGCGGTGCGCTTCAGGAGGGATCCTCCAGCTTTGGTTTCTTAACAAACACGCAAAGTTCAATCGACCAGCAGGCTGGTTTTATGGGAGGGGGAAACTTTCCGCAAATATTTAACATTAGTCGAATGCAGCTTTATGATCAACGTTTTATGATCGGCGGCGCAAGGTATACTCATACCCTTTCGCCAAAAGCCTATTTCACTTTGGACGCGCAATTCCAGTATAATGATCATCGGCTGTCATCGTATTCATTGGACACGAGTCAGACGAGTGCGTGGTGGTACATGGTGGGCGACCAAGTCTACACGACTCCGCAGCCTGGTGCCATACGGCTCTTGCGAGTTCCCGCAGGCGGCACCCCCAACGCTTCGACAAACTTCATAGCAGATGAGCTCGGCATGTTCCAGCTTGCCGGCGGACTGCAGCGAGTCGATTCCTCGCGCACTTGGTTTGGAAAATTAAACGGCGATCTGGTGTGGCAGGTTGACAGACATAATCAGCTTGAGGCCGGTTTCTCGGCGGAGCTAACTAATCTCTATGTTTATGCCGGTACCTGGCTCCAATCACAACTCTCTTATACCCCTGACCTTTGGCAATATTACAATGTCATGCCCCTCGACGGGGGCGCGTATGTTCAGGACAAACTGGAATTCCAGGGGATGATCGCCAATTTAGGTGTGAGGCTCGACTATTGGAATCCGCAGAAAAATGGCTTTGTCGTCACCAACCCTCCGAACCCGGCTTACTCGGGATTCTACAATGACGTTTACTCCAATCTCCCAGGCGGATTCGGCTCATACCAAGCATGGTCAATTTACAGAAACATGTTGGCATCTCCACCTGGATGGCCGCTTACTTCGAACCGGATACAGGCAGTTATTTCGCCCCGCCTGTCGGTCTCTTTCCCTGTGACTGAAAACAGCAAGATGTACTTCAACTACGGGCATTTTTATCAACGTCCTGCTTTTCCGTTTATCTATGATCTTGCCGTGTATCCGGCTGCTGCCACGGTTCCCTCACCAGGCCTTACCATGGGAAGAACTATCTCCTACGAGTTTGGATATGAGCAAACGTTCTTGGAGAACTTTCTCGCAACCGTCTCTTTCTATTACAAGAATCAGACGAACCGGCCATTACCTCAGACCTATGTCGACTATTACCACGAGAATGAAGTGACGATGTATGTTCCTGCGGGATACGATGACATCGATGGCGTCGAGCTGCGGCTGGAGAAAACGATGGGACGATTCGTCAGCTTCTGGGCGAACTACGATTACATGCTGCAAGGCTATGGGCAGAGCGGTCTGCGTTACATCTATGAGAATCAACTTGAGGCGGCTAACGCCATGCGATCCGCCAATATCACAACAATCATCCCCCAGCCGTGGGCACATGTTGACCTTAACATTCACACGCCTCCGGATTGGGGCCCAAGCACCTTTGGGTTCCATCCATTCAGCAGCTGGTATCTGGATTTCCTTTTTGACTGGCGGTCAGGAGGTAAAATGCTCTGGAATCCGCAAGAGCCGGACATCAAGAAGCAGCAGTGGGTGGATGTTGTCGACTACACAAACCTCGATTTGAGATTATCAAAAACAGTGACTATCAACAAAGTGGATTTCGAATTCGTGCTCACGGTTCAAAATGCGCTGAATGAGAAACGACTCGACACTGACAACATGCTTCTCGATCAACTAGACGCATACAGGAATTCTCTCCATCTCCCCTTCAACTCAGGAAGTATGAAAGGGAACGACAAATGGGGAGATATCCCGTCGGCGAGCAAGCCTTACATCGATGTCGGATGGTGGACAGCGCCTCTTTTCCCGAACCCGCGCCGGATACTGCTTGGCGTCAGAGTCAATATGTGAGAACTATTGTGCCTTCATTCCTTCGCATGTTCCTTTCGCTGTTTACTGCAGTTGCAAGCTGTTCTCTCCCTTCAATTGCCGTAACGAAAACCGTGGTGGGATACTATTATTTCTGGGACAAAACTGCATTCCCGTACACGAAGATCGAGTACGACAAAGTGAGTGTGATTGCGCACGCTTTTGTCGTCCCGAACGCGGATGGCAGTCTCTCCCCTGAATCAGGCGCTACATGGCAAAACTTTCTCTACCCACAGATGATCAACGCCGCCCATCAGAATAACGTAAAGGTCATCGTCTCGGTTGGCGGGTGGGGAAATTCCGCCGGTTTCGCTCCACTGGCGGCAAGTGCAACTGCAAGAGCCAACTTCGCAGGAAACATGAAGAACTTCTGCCTGCAGAACAATTATGACGGAGTGGATATCGACTGGGAATACCCCGGCAATGCCGACAGAGCAATCTTCGTCAAGATGATGGAGGTGCTCCGCGACTCTTTGTCGAGTGTTAGTCCGAGGCTCTCGCTCAGCATGACCACGCCTGGATATCTCGCAAGCGGATATGATTTTCAAACCCTCGCCGGACTTGTCGACTGGGTCGGTGTCATGACTTACGACTATTATGGCTCGTGGACAGCTCTTTCAGGTTTTGTGGCTCCACTCTATGATCCACCTTCAAGCACAGGCGACACGGAGGGCTCGGTAAATTCTTCAATCATGCAGTTCCTCCAGTACACGTCAATTCCTGTGTCAAAACTCTTTATGGGGCTCGCGTTCTATGGATACAACTTCCAGTCTCCGGGACTTTATAAGCCTCGCACCGGAAACGCACCGACGGTTCCATACTATAGTGCAGTCGCCTACGAAAAATCAGGCTGGAGTTACCACTGGGACGATGTCTCGGAATGCCCATACCTGACTGATCCATCAAACACTCACATCATCCCTTTTGATGATACGGTCTCGGTTAAGTATAAGTGCAACTATCTAAAGAGCAAGAACCTTGGCGGCGTGATTATTTGGCGACTCGGTTACGATAACCTCGGCAGTTCGCAGCCCCTGCTCGAAACGACGTGGAGGAAGCTCAATACAGTGACCGAAGTGGTGTACCGCCATACTCGCCAAGCACCTGCTCTTAGTTTTGCCTTACAGAATTATCCCAACCCGTTCAACCCATCGACAACTATCACCTATTCCGTCCCATCATTGACGGGACAAGACCTCCCCTCCGGTGGACAGCTATCAGCTAACAGCTTCGTTACCCTGAAGGTCTACGACTTACTCGGAAGAGAAGTGAGAACTCTTGTCGATAACGATGAAGTTGCAGGCATACACAGCGTCTTGTTTGACGCAAGTGGATTAGCGAGCGGCGTTTACTTTTGTGTGTTTTTTGCAAATGGAAAATCAATTTCTAAACCTATGCTTTATCTCAAATAATGTCATTCCCGAATGATTTAATTGGAAAAATGTCATCCTTGAATGATTTAATTGGTAAGAGGAGCAACAAGATGTGGAACTGTAAACTTGGATTACAAATCATTACAATCGCTGCCGTGGTCATGCTGTACCAGTCCGCTGCAATGAGTCAACCTGATCATACTGCACCCCCAATGGTCATGGACGTAAATTCAATTGACTGGACTTTGAGTAAAACCAGGGGTGATGGCGGAATGATAAATGAGTACAGTTGGAATTTTGCCACCGGTGGTCCGGATTTCGATTTTTATTGGCCAGCCGATCACTACCTCTCAAATATTCTTTACCAAATATTTAGTCCCATCTGCTTATCGGATTCCGGTCTGGTGGATACATCCGGTGTGAGGCATCCAGACTTTGCGGACTTCCCGTATATAAGCCAAGGAGTAACCGACTGGACGTGGGAACGAAGACGCTACCGCCCACCAGACATCTATGTGGACGGCATAAAACTCAACCCCGCGTACAACTGGCAAGTTGATCCGACACTGAAAGCGGATGAGATATGTGAATTTGATGACCTCATACCGGCATACGGAATGCGTGCGCACGTTACCATCTACACTTTCAGCAACCCGGAACTCTCCAATGTTGCAATCTGGAAGGTAACATTGACGTTCACAGGTGAAGTCGCACTGCCACGACAACACGTGACAAAGCGCTTGCCTGACCAAACGATATCGATGTGGTGGCCATTCTCTATGAGTTTTGGGCCTTCATTGCTTGGAAACGAAGAGGTCTACGGTTCATACGGCTACGAGGGAGAAGATGATTTAGACAGCTGGTTCAAAATACAAGACAACCTTGTAAATGATGATCCAAGAAAGGACCTGATGATTGCCTATTATTGGGACTACTATAACTCAGGCCTCTCGGGTTCACCAACCTATCCGAATGGTTCGGTGGATAACAGCGGTGATCCTGACAGAACGACCGGTCATCTTTATTCGACACAGGTGCCCGGATACGCACTTCTGTATGCGCCCGTCTCAGTAGCAAACACAACTGACGAAGCAACTGAGCCGTTCTCGATGCCGCATGCAAGCATTGTAGCTGACTTGTGGGGAAGGCGTGATCTCGGCTTGAGGAACACCTACATAGGGACTGACAGCCGAGGCAAGTTTCCACTGGATCCTATAACAGCAGGACTCGCCACCAGTCCTCAAAAAGGTCCAATGCGATTTATTACTTCTGGGCCGTACAGCTTAACCAAAAATTCAGCTGTTGGGCGGTACGACTCCGTGACTCTCGTTTATGCGATCGCTGTAGGGTCCATCTCTTTCACAGAAGCGGACAGTATCGGGAGAGTTTGGTCCAGCGGCAAGATTAGTGATGCCGTTAAAGACAGCCTCATCCTAACCGGAGGAAAAGATTCGCTGGCTAATTCAATTGATCGAGCATATTGGGCATGGGACCAGATAAGTCACGGAAGGCCAATCCCGGCCGCACCGCCGCCTCCTGATGTTAACGTGGAAAGCGGTCCTGATAGGATTACGGTGAACTGGTCTTATCCCGATCCATCATATTTCAAGAACGCGGTAACAGGGGTTGACGACTGGTATGCCTGGCGCGTGTATCGCAAGCAAGGCGCTTTTTATGTTGATGATCCTTTAGATCAGGGGGATGGTGCAAGGTGGCAATTGGTCTATGAAACTCATGACAGGAATCAGACGACTTTCGAAGATACAAGCGTGGTCAGGGGGGTAAATTACTATTACGCTGTTACCGCCGTCGACAACGGCACTCAGAACAACGGACTGTATCCTGGCGAGAAATTGGAAAGCTCACGCTACGCGACTCGAACCACAGTGCCGGCAGCATCTTTCAAACCAGGTTTGAGTGTCTCGGGCCAAGCCAGAGTAGTGCCGAACCCCACAACAGTGGCTGCCGGACCGTTAGGTTTTTCAGGAACACCAGACAAAATACTATTTGTGAATCTGCCGGTTAAATGTACTCTTGCCATTTATACTGAGACCGGCGACCTGGTAAAGAGTTGGCCGCATTATGGTCAGGCTGATGACTCCTGGGATCAGAGGACCTCAGGCAACCAGTACGTCACAAGCGGGATCTACATTCTTGCGGTTACCGATTCAAAAGGATTGAACGGTCAAAGCCTTCCCGACCAGTTTGTAAAATTCGTAATCGTCAGGTAAGACGAGTTGACAGGGATATAATTGGAGACACCGAAATGAAAAAAGATATTTCATCCGAAAATTATCAATCGAACTGCTTCATCGGACACGACCTGGAATGTAAACCTCAGAGAAATCTGGCTTCATATTTATT
>JAMCQL010000052.1 GCA_023381615.1 Bacteroidota bacterium | reverse complement strand
ATTTTAAGCATTACCCTGTTTGAGAAAACACCTGTTTCTCAAGCACTTACAGATACACGACCCGAATTTCAACAGCACCATCTCGATAACCAATTGAATTTATTCGACTTATAGTTGGACACTAATGATTGCTAATATTAACGCAACTGCATTGGGATTTCCCTCTCTTGCATGAGGAATATTCGAATCAACATCGATACTCAAACCTTTCGAAATTTCGATGGCGGGTGTCAGCTGTTCTTTTGGCTGAACAACTATCTCGTTCAACTTTGCCATCGGTCTGTTGAAAGCGAGCGGGAGTCTGTAATTGCTCAGGCCATAAGAGCCGTAATGCTCCATCAAGTCAACGTATACAGGGACGTCTGTAGCACGATTGTTTGTGTATAGACTGAATTTTATATCTTTGTACTGGCCTGGCGCGAGACTGCCGAGTTGAAAAGTCGTTTTGCTATCTTGCGCGAGAAAAACATTTTGGCCTAATCGAACGCTGGCGTTCACATCTCTTGCGTCACCCAAACCTGCGTTCTGTATCCTTGCTGTGATACTTACAACTTTGCCTGGCTGGATTATGCTGCCGCCCTCTGCATCTTCGACACCTACGTCTGAAACCACAAGTTTCGGGGGAACAAACGCTTTTGTGGTGAAAACAATTTTAGTCGGGGGCGGTTCAAAACCGTTGGCCTCAATGAATTTTAAAACAAGAGAAACATCTCCTGATGAAACGTCCTGAAGTGCTGTTACCGGTATTTCGATTGTTTTGCTTCCACCAGCGGGAATGTCACCAATGTCCAAAGTCGGAGAATATGATAATCCATCATAACTACTCGGTTCGATCTTTACACTTAATCCGTAAGCGTCACCTTTTCCTGAATTATTGACCTTTACAGTTATCTTCCCCTGTTCATCTGCATCAAGCAGGTTGTTTCCGGAAGGCTCCGAGAAAGACACATTGGCTGATAATGAGGGAGGTAATGAAGATAGCAGAGGAGGCGTAGCTGAGATCACCCAATCTCTTTGGGCGGAAGAAGCGCGAAAGCGGCCGACAATCCCATTGAAACCGCCATCATATCTGTGGTACGCCCAGAATCCCGAGACGTTTTGTCCGATAGCTGGAACATCAACCGGTGATTTGAAATTCCCGGCGCTGCCCATGATCATGGTGAATGAGGGATCGGAATAAACTATGGACCCGTCGACCATTATGTACTGCCCTTCACTGCCGTAGCTAATTCCAATCGTATGCCATTCTCCAAACCGAAAACGAGTGACTTTTGCAACTGCATTATGGGTCACCGGCTGACCGTATTTCGTCTCGGTGGACCAATAAATTATCCCGTTTCTCGTCACTCTAAGGGTCATCCCGCCTGGCCAATAAACATCTCCGCCAGGGATGTCCGTGCCAAAAATTTGAGCAGTCGTGTCAGAAGAGTGGAACGCATAATTGTCGTAGTGGTACCCGGAGTGGATCTTAATAAGAAACTCCAAAGTACCCTGTCTTGGGAATCGATTGTTAAACGAATATTCGATGCGGCTGTCGTTTCGATATGAGAAGACTGCCCCCGCATCGCCAACAGCGGTCGAGTAAATGATTCCGTGCGCTGTCCCAACTGTCGAGCTGTTAAACTCTTCCAAGATCAACGTGTACGGTGAATCTCTCTGTGACATGTTTTGAGCGTAGACGCCTAAAGCAAAGGTCACGACACAACCCAGCGTCACCAAGAGTGTACTAACAGTCGGGTAAACCTTATTGTTCATTTCATTCTCCTCATTATCGTAAGCGCCGCCGATGCCGCAGTTCTCAAGTCTTGTGGGGACATGACGAGCCATTTCTGGAGATCTACTATTGCGCTCTGATATGTTGGCAGAATCCCTGATGATTCCTCTGCCATACCAAACCATCGTCCTTCGCTCCTGAAGGAAAAAGCGCCACGAGGTTTTAGTGAGAATCCTAGCTTCATTTCTCTATTCTCTCAATAACCGTCTGTCCATCCCCTTCTATATGCGCTTCCTGCGGACGCTGGTACAGGCGATTGGAATAATATGGCAGACCGTCGTTGGGATCGTTGATGTATTTGATTAATTCATCGGCAGTAATTGTTCCATCATGGTTGAAATCGGCGGCACCCTGAAGTCCCTTCAGGAAGAAGTAAGTGAACATTCCGTGACGTTTCTCGTCGTACCAGTTTGAGACCTGATCAGGCCCGGACGACTGAAATATCACGGTGTTCGAATCGGCAACTAATGGGTTATTAACTCTCAGCAATGCTGGACTTGCATATTTTATCAGTGATTGCCCGTTGCCTGCCTGACCGGAGAAACATGCATCCACCACAATTATCTTGTGTCTCGCATCGAGCTTCTCTATGTCCATATAAAACTGTTTCATGTCATAAGCATTGTCGTCACTCACATAGTTAGGGTCGCAGTCCCATGGTACAAGGTACGCTTCATGATTTGTCGTGGGTCAAGTCCCAATCTTTGTGTAAAATCATAAGAGGTCACGCTGCCAGTCTGTACGATAGAAATTCTGTTTCATTGTCATGAGGGCAGATGAGGTGTCGTATCTGCCTGAGCTGTGCCAGTTCAAGA
>JAMCQL010000041.1 GCA_023381615.1 Bacteroidota bacterium | reverse complement strand
TTCACATTCTGGAAAATTCAATTTGACAAATTCCAAAGCTCTCTCACAATAAAAATCGTGTTTCTTACCAATAAATAAAATTGACGCCGCCATTGTTGCTCCTACTATTAATTGAGTAACGCATAACTATAATTAGCCTGCCATATGTCGGCATAACATTCCGGCAGTAAGAATGTTATGTTTCCATAACTTCCTGGCTTTCGTTTCATTTTCAAGGTTTCCCGCTTCATATCATTCCTTGCATCATGGTATGTTATCCAGCGGACTCTTAACTCCTGAAGCCGTCTTCAAAACATGTGTGTATATCATAGTTGTCTTTACTGATCTATGTCCAAGTAATTCTTGTATCGTTCTAATATCGTATCCGCTATCCAATAAATGCGTGGCAAAACTATGTCGAAACGTGTGCGGACTGCCGGGCTTGTCTATGCCTGCTGCTTTAACCGCTTTCTTTACTTCCTTTTGAATAACACTCTCATGTGTGTGGTATCTATACTTTAATTTACTCTCCTTATCATAAATAAAGCCGTTCGCTGGAAACAAATACTGCCATCCGAATTCTTTTCCCGCATTCGGATATTTCCTTTTCAATGCATAAGGTAGCACGGTCTCTCCCATGCCATGTGATAGATCCATCCCATGAAGGTTTTTTACCTTCTGAATCTGCTCTTTCAATACAGGGACGAGCTTTTGCGGAAGAACAGTTATTCTATCTCTCTCCCCTTTTCCGTCACGCACTACAATTTGATTCATCTCAAAATCTACATCTTTCACCCTCAAACTCAAGCACTCGGTTATTCTCATCCCCGTTCCATAAAGCAGGCTTACGATCAGTTTAGGAACCCCGTTTAATCTACCTATCACCCTTGCAGCTTCATCACGTGAAAAAACAACAGGTATGTGTCTAACCCTTTGAACTGGTGCCAACTCCGCCCAACCAATTCTCTTCATCAGAACATTCTTGTAGAGGAACAAAATGCCGTTTAACGCCTGGTTTTGCGTGGAAGCACTGACTTTCCTTTCTACTGCCAGGTGTGTAAGAAAGGCGTTTATTTCCCGTTCTCCCATCTCGGCGGGGTGCCGCTTGCCATGGAAAAAGATGAATCGCTTGATCCACGAGACATACGCTTCTTCAGTTCGGCGGCTGTAATGACGCGTCCTAATAGCCGCTCTTACCATATCGAGCAGCTTCGGTTTGGCTGATGCCGCCGCAGGAAATTTCCCAATGCTTTGCTCGCGAGATATCGCCAACTCACCATGTACCATTTTATTTCCCGTCTCGACAGAATATATCTGGTGCTCTTTGAATAAGCAAATTCTTCATCGGGTTTTGAATCTTTGATCGTAAATTGACCGATGATTTTGGCAGCTCACACCTGTCTTTGAAGCGAGTCCGCCATCCCATGTTTGACGAAATGTCATTTCTTGTACCAGTTGCCTTGAACCTGTTTACGTCTCCTGGCGTTTTGAATTCATGCACCGCTTACTCCGCACATTCGTATGCAGTCGCACTAAGTTTCACATATTCTGGCCGCTAACAATGCGACTCTGAAAAAACAACACGATGCATACTTATTTCGAACCGGCAAAAGGCATCCTGAGGCCTGGCGCTCTGGAGAAGAAGTTTCGCCTTTCGCGCCAGAGCCCTTCATTTGACCTTGCGAAGGGCGCCAGACTCTAGAGGCGCAGCCGAAAAGTGCCTTGCTAAGAAGATGGGACACAGAGTTCCACAGAGAAGACACTGAGTTCCACTGAGAAGCCTCTGATTTACCAGAAAGCAGGTCCTTTCTCTGTGTCTCTCTGTGCATCCTCCGTGGAACTCCGTGTAACAGCTTTTCATGGGACTTTTCGGCTGCGCTTCTAGTAGAGTTCGTAGACTCTACTCAGTCTACGACCGTCGAGTCTCAGAACCTTCGCAAGGTTACCTGCTTCATTTCCCCGGCTGCTCGTGCGTCAGGCAATGCAGTGTTCCTAATCCCCACACTAAATCGAGCGTGTGTATCCCGATAACAGGACGGTCGTTTATCAGTTCGCCGATAATTCCGAGAGCCGTTTTATCGTTCGGATCGTCAAATGTTGGGACCAAGACCGCAGAATTCGAAATATAGAAGTTTGCGTAGCTTGCGGGAAGGCGTTGCCCTTTGAAGATCACCGGCTCAGGCATGGGAAGGAATGCCGCTTCTGGTTTGGAACCGTCTTCAAGCCTGAAACCCTGTAGACGTTCTTTATTCTCCTGAAGCGGTTTATAATTTTCGTCGCGCTGATGTTTTTCCTGAACGAGGAGAAGCGTTTTTGCATTTACAAACCTGCATAGGTCGTCGACATGTCCGTGAGTGTCGTCGCCTGCAATCCCCTTTCCAAACCAGAGAACATTTGTAATGCCGAGATAGTCCCTGAAAACCTTTTTGTAATCTTCTTCTGTAAATCCTGGATTTCTAACCTGGGTTTCCTCATCGAGCAGACACTCCTCCGTCGTTATGAGTGTGCCTTTTCCGTTTGTGTCAATTGAGCCGCCTTCGAGCACGACGTGCCTTCCGTTGTATTCGGGAATGAAGCTTGTCAAACCGAGTTTCTTTGAAATGAATTCAGGGAGTTTTCGATCTTTCCTGTAATTGGAATACTTTGCCCAGCCGTTGAATTTGAAATTCACCTGCGCGATCCCATCCGCGTTCTTCACAAACTGCGGACCCGAATCGCGAGTCCAGCCCCTGTCAGTCTTGAGCGTGAAGAACTCGACATTTGTCACATCAACATTTGCCGACTTCAGAACCTTGCGAGCCTGTTTCTCATGCTCTTTCGACTCTACGATGATCCTTGCCTTCTCGCCGGTCGAAGATCCCCAACCCGGGGCGGATATTCTTCGAACAATTTCTGCATACACCCAGGGAACCGGCGTAAACTTTCCGGGCCAGTCGCTTTTGTTATGCGGCCAGCCGAGCCATGTGGCTTCGTGATGTTCCCATTCGGCGGGGAGCCGATAGCCGGACTGAGATGGTAGAGTATTGAAGTTTCGTTTAGTCATATGATAAGTCAAAATTCAAAAAGGGGTATATTCTGCCTGTCTCTCTCTGACGACAGGAAATGATTCCTTGTTTCTCTTGAGCTTGATGACTATTGAGGCAATGACTCTCGAAATTTCGTCCGCTTCCTTCAGCAGTTCGCTTGCCTTCTCGTGATTCACCTCCAGACCGTCTCTGATCAAACAGAGCCAGTACTTAGTTTCGTTAGCGGACTTCAAGGCAATTTCGTAGAACTTTATGAAATCTGGTTCTACCGTTAATAGTGTGAGGAGAGTAGTTTGTCTGCATCCTAAAGTCAGAGATTCAATCGAAAATGCTCAAACCCCGAAGGGGTGTGATGATTATAGAAAAATCGAAACCCAATCCAATTGAACCCTGAGCCGAACAAAAATATACATCCTGTATAATTCGGCTTCCCGAACGTCCTGTTCGGGAAAAGGGTGATATAATTTCATCCCTTCGGGATTTGGGTTTGGTGTTATGTCTCGGTTTTATAATCATATCATGCCTTCGGCATTTCATTCTTTGGGTTCTGCCGTTAATAGCGTGAAAAGAGTCGTTTATTTAACGACGTAATAGACGCGATCCTCTTTCACAAGTGTAAATTAAATCTGATTTACACTCTTGGCCGTAGAACCAGAAATCTCTTCTTGAATGTGCCACTCTTGCCTCAATCAAATTCGCTCCGACGGAAGTCGCGGATCTAAGAAGCTGACCGATCAAGCTAAAATGGATCCTTTTCGAATCGAACGAATTGATGGACTTTATTATCTCCAGCGAAAAGTAGTAACTGCGTTTCTTAATCTCTTGTTCCATTTCATGCCCCCTTCTAAGCAGCCTGCATCAACTTTTTCATCTTGAATTCCAAATTAAGATTTATCCTTTTGATTTTTGAATTTTGACCTTTGACTTCATGCTAAAGATCACTTCCCTAAATACCTCTCCTTGATTCCGTCATACGCGTCAATCCTTCTGTCTCTCAGGAATGGCCAATTCTGTCTGATGTACTCGATCCTTTCCAGATCAACTTCAGCAAGAATTATTTCCTCTTTGTCGACTGAAGCCTGCGCGATGACGACTCCCTGCGGATCGGCAACGAACGATTGTCCCCAGAATTCTATTCCGGCACTTTTCTCAACTTGCTTTTCCAATCCGACACGATTGACGGCGGCTACATAAACTCCATTCGCGATCGCATGTCCGCGCTGGATTGTCTGCCACGACTCGAACTGCGCCTTACCATGTTCCGCTTTCTCATGCGGATGCCAGCCGATTGCCGTCGGATAGAACAATATGCTCGCGCCTTTAAGCGCGGTGATTCTCGCGCCTTCGGGATACCATTGGTCCCAGCAAATCAAAGTGCCGATGTCACCATATTTTGTTTTGAAAGAGTTGAATCCGAGATCGCCGGGAGTGAAATAAAATTTCTCGTAGAACGCCGGGTCGTCGGGGATGTGCATCTTCCTGTAAATGCCGGCGATCTGTCCGTTCGAATCGATTATCGCGGCGGAATTGTGGTAAACTCCCATTGCTCGCTTCTCGAAAACCGGAACGACAACGACAACCTTGTGCTTCTTCACGACTTTCGAGATCGCTTCTGTGGATGGACCAGGAATCGTCTCGGCCAGCTCGAAATTCCTGATGTCCTCAGTCTGGCAAAAGTATTGTGACCTGAACAATTCCGGCAGACAGATGACTTCAGCGCCCTTCTTCGCCGCTTTCTCAATCCACGATACAGCTTTTCTTAGGTTATCGTTCACATCCTTGCCAACCGCCATCTGCAAAAGCCCGACTGTAAACTTCCCGGGATTTTCTGTCTTCTTAGACTTTGATCTCATAATCCACTCTTTCTTGATGCAAAAAAACTCAGACTAAAAATAGTAAAACTTTACAAAAGATTAGCAACAAAATTATGAAAGCTCTCAGCGGTCAGCCATTAGGCTGATAGTCGAACGTTGACCTCTCTCTTATTTCTTGCCTCTGACTTCTCTCGCTTCATCCTCATTCGTGACGGTAATATCCAAGTCCTTTAGTATTCCGTCAGCTATGCCGTAAATCCATCCGTGGACAGACAATTCCTGTCCGTTCTTCCATGAGTTCCGGACAATACTCGTCTTGCAAACGTTGAAGACTTGCTCGACTACGTTCAACTCACAAAGCCGACTATATCTATCCGATTCGTTTCGGAGAGAATTCAATTCAGAGCGATGAAGACTCCGGACATCTTTTATATGCCGAAGCCAGTTGTCGATCAGGCCATGATCTTTATTCTCCATCGCCGCTTTGACTCCGCCGCATCCGTAATGACCGCAGACTATTATGTGCCTCACCTTCAAGACTTCCACCGCGTACTGGATGACCGACAGGCAGTTGAGATCGGTATGGACAACCAAGTTCGCGATATTGCGATGGACGAATATCTCGCCGGGAAGCAAGCCGACGATTTGATTTGCCGGTACGCGGCTGTCCGAACATCCGATCCACAGATACTGGGGAGCTTGCTGCTTCGAAAGCTTGGAGAAAAAGAGCGGGTCTTTTTCTTTGATTCCATCGGCCCATCTTGTGTTATTCTCAAACAATGTCTTTAGTGTTCGCATCCACTCTACGCTTTCTTGCCTCTTGTCCCGCTTTGCGGGATCCCGTAAGCGGGATTTCTTATTTCCGACTTCTTGCTTCTTACTACTTTCTACTTACTTCTTACGTTCGTCCATAACCACTTCACTCGCGGATTTATCCAAAATCTCCCAGATGCGGCCGAGCCAATCCTTATGCTCAGGCTTCATCAAGACAGAACGCAGGCATGTTATTGTGTCACGATCACGTTCCATCTTGGCCGATGCGAGGTCGAAGATTTCCGTCGGCAATTCCACTAATGCCAAATGAAGATTTCGTTTTGCAGCCTCGTCGAAAATCGCGCGCGAAAGTTCAGATGCAGTGCTGACTTTTTCTGCGACCGGCGCCCAGACCACAATATCCAGCTCAGGCGGAAATGCCGTGATGAATCTCTTATCCGCTTTGAGTTTCGAGTACAACTTTAGCGCTGCTTCGCGTCCCGCGCTCAGTGATTTCGCGAACTCACCCCCTTTGACGAGCGGCAAAAGTTTCTGCGTTGCCCACAGTCCGACAGCGGACGCGCCAGCTCTCGAACATTCAAGGCTTATCTCGCCGAGATGCAAATCTGCCGAAGTAAAGTAAGTATAAGGCGAGCCGTGTTTGTAGAACCTTGCAACTGTCGGATCGCGGAAGATCACACAGCCGCAGCTGTACGGCTGAAGTCCGTGTTTGTGCGGATCGATGACGATGGAATCTGCTTCGCCTAATCGATCGTACACCGCGCGTGTTTCAGCACTTAGGTTATCAACCAAAGTGAAGTAACCACCATAAGCCGAATCGGCATGGAGACGAAAACCGTACTGCTTGCGGAGTTCGAGAAGCTGTGGCAGTGGATCGATTGCACCGATTGCCGTCGTGCCTATCGTCGCGACAACAGTCCCGATTTCTCCATTATCCAAAACCCCTTTCAATGCTTCAATGTCGAGCCGTCCTGACCTGTCGCACGCGACTGATTCGAACTTCAAACCAAGCACACTGCTGATTCGCGAGTGCGTGTAGTGTGCTTGCTCGGACGCGACGATCTTCTTGCCGGGATTTGCGCCAGTAGCGTATCCGCCTTCGTCGGAGAGTTGGCCTGCCACCCACAGCGCTTCAAGATTCGCCATCGTGCCGCCGCCGGTGAGATGGCCGACGTGGGTTTGCCAACCGAACATTTTTGCGATCTCCGCCACCGCCTCCTTCTCCATCGCCGAACTTGCACGCCCGCCGTCGAGTGCGTGGTTGTTTGGGTTTATCCACATGGCGAGCATGTACGCGATTCGCGCGATCGAATGCGGCGGCTTCAGCATTTGTCCGGCATATAAAGGATGGAAATATGGGTAATTGTTCTTGAGCCGTTCGGCAACTTCGAGGATTACTTTTTCAAACGCCTTCTTGTTTTTAATCGGAGTAACCGCAGACGGAAGTTGAGAAAATCCTTTCTCCAACTCGTCGAGCGCGGAACGGAGAATTTCCAGAGAATCTTTTTCGAACATTTGATGAGCACTTCGACTCGCTTTCCTTTGTCGTCCTGCCTTCTTGTGAGCGCCTTTGTCGCCATCCCGTCCCCGCATGGCGGAATCCCGCTTGCGGGACCTCGCGGGACCTCTCACTTCTCTCGTTGCTAAGCTCCGCTTCAGTCGTTTCGCCAATTGGTCCTCTGGCTTTTCATGGATCATTTCTTCCTTCTCATTCCCAAGCTCTGCTTGGGAATGCTTTTCTTGAAGCTCCGCTTTAGTTGTTTCGCCAATCAGACCTCCATCGTTTCATTGGATCGTCTCTGGGAGACAATTTAAGAAGTGTTGAGGAGTGAATCTAACAATCAATACCTGAAGCAGAGCTTCAAAAGATGACGTTCCCAAGCGGGAGCTTGGGAACGAGGGAATGGCTGTGGGTCAGAGCAGAATGGACGGCCTAAACTGTGAAGTTCTCTTTAAAGTGAGAATAAATCTAACTGCAAGGGACAAAGGCACAGAGAATCAGAGGTACAAAGGGACAGATGGGGTCAATGGAATGTCGGCGAAATGAAGTGTTAGAATATCGAAGTGAAACGGAGGCGGGAGGTGGCAATTCAAAAGTCGAAAATTTAGGCGTCATCCGTTCTCTGGTCTTCTTTCTCCCTCCTCGCGTTCTTTGTACCTCTGTGCCTTTGCTACTTTGTCCCCATACAAACAACTGTGTCCATGTACCTTTGCGGCGACAGAACGGAGAACTCACCTTCCCTGCCTGCGCGATGGTGACTGACTTGGCATTTGTCTTTTGTAAACAAACCCGTTCATCCACGCCGCGATTATCACCAAAAATCCAAGAACAATTACCCAAAAATAATGGAACCATCCGCCGGCAAGCATCACAAGGAATCCGAGCGAGCGCGCCGTATCGGTCCCGCGCCCCATGTATCTCTTCACGTACCTGCCGAAGCCGGAATTCTTCTGCTTCTCGAAATCCATCGCCTTTATCATAAACAGCGAGATCACGATCGAAGGTATGAACGCAACTATTAATCCCGTGACTATCGAGTGAAGCCAAAACAAATACACGGCAAGAAATGCCGAGATGACATCGGTTATTAGTTTGAACGGGTGAATTTGGTGATAAAGAGTTTTGTCAATTACGTTCATCTTGCTTCAAACTCCGCTGAATTTTTCACGCGTGGATTTCGCGCTTGAGTTTTTCCCAATCTTTCTTTCTCATTCTGACTTTGAGGTGGAGACTGTCGGGATGTTCGCTTTCTCCAAAGGATCCTGTGGACTGTACGAACTCCGCAACAGACAATATCTTCGCAAGTTTTTCCGACTGCGTCGGTTTTATTCGGAATGATTTCTCGACAATATCCGACCCCATCAGCTCGAGCATCTTGCCCTTGAGCTGGTGTAGGTTGATGTGCCGCTCCGCCGAGATCGCAACCGAACTGCCGTCGTATTCGTTCAATACGCTCCGCACGATTCCGAAATCCGCAACGCGATCGACCTTATTGAAAACGAGAATCGCCGGCTTCATACTGCATTCAAGCTGGGCAAGCGTTTCGTTTACGACATCTATCTGCTCGCGGAAAGTCGGACTCGAAACGTCGATGACATGCAAGATGTAATCCGCGAACGCAACTTCCTCGAGCGTCGACTTGAACGACGCAACGAGATCGGACGGAAGCTTGCGGATGAATCCAACCGTATCGACAAGAAGACACTGGATTGACGAAGTGAGAAAAATCTTTCTTGTGAATGTGTCGAGCGTCGCGAAGAGCCGATTTTCCACGAATGACTCCGAGCCGCTCAGTGCGTTCATCAGCGTCGACTTGCCCGCGTTCGTATATCCCACGAGCGCAAACTTAGAAAATTCATCTCGGCGTGCCCGCTGAAGCTGGCGCTGGTTCGAAATGGCGTCAAGCTTTTCACGAAGCGATGAAAGGCGTTTCTTGATAACGCGCCTGTCAACTTCGATCTGCTTTTCACCGGGACCTCTCGTTCCGATGACGCCGTATTGTTTCGAAAAATGCTGCCATTGGCCGGCGAGACGCGACATGTTGTATTTGAGCTGTGCCATCTCGACCTGAAGTTTCGCTTCGCGTGTCCTCGCGCGCAGTCCAAAAATATCGAGGATCAATCCGCTCCTGTCGAGGACTCTTCTGTCGATTACTTTTTCCAGATTTCTGATCTGAACACCGGAAAGATCGTCGTCGAAGATCACAAGATTGATACTCTCCGACTCGCAAATGTTTTTGATTTCCTCGGCTTTTCCTTTCCCGACGAAATATGCCGGGTCCGGCGATTGCCTGTCCTGAAAAATTTTTCTGACAACTTTGGCGCCCGCCGTATCCGCAAGAAGAATTAGCTCGTCGAGAAACTCGTCGACATGCCCGCGCTCGTCATTTCTGAACGCCACCCCGACAACAAGCGCACGTTCCCGATTATCCTTAGTTGATATCAATTTAGTTTATCGCACCTCCCTTTTTCTGTGATAACCACAAGACAATTTAAGCGGTTCCTTCAAAAGGTTTTCATCCTTGAAACGAAAATTTCCAAAATCAAAAACAGCAGCGCCGCACCCGCAAAGAAAGACGACAGGTCTTCGCCGCGCCTCAAGCGTTCGAGGCTCGCAACCGCATTCTTGTTCGCATCCACGATGAAAATGTTTTTCTCCGCAAAGCCCAACTTCTTCGCGAAGTCCACGACCTCACTTCGCGATGCCTGAGAGAGATCGGACTCCCGCGGATTAATGTTCACGGATATTTCGCAGAGCGTATCGCGCGCGGTCAGCGTGTAAGTGCCAAGCTTGTCAAGATTATGAAATACGAAATTCGCGGTTCCACCGACATAGTTCGGCAGGACTTCCCGCCGGCTGCCGTCGGGCGAAATAAGAATTGCGCTCTTGATTCCGCCGCCGGAATAGCGATAATCGGCATCATGACCGGGGAAAATCTGTATCGGCTTGTGCCTGACTGCCGCGGAATAGAACAGCGCGCGCTGAACAACCACAGGGAAAAACGGCGACATCGGGAAATTTGACGAAAGGCTGTCCGCAGGAGATGTTACGACAAACGCGAATCCGCTCCCGACTTCCTTGCTCATGAGAAACGGCCCTGAGGAAGTGCTCATTAAAACATGCGCGAAAGGATTTGGCTGGACATGAACGCCGTTGAATATCTTTGTAACAAGCCGATTCTTTATCTGATCTGCGCTCTGCTTGGAAGCAAATATTCCGGAGAAGAAATTATCGCCCGCATCGATTTTGTCGAGGCTCAGAAAACTTCCTCCGCTGCTTGAGAAAGATTTCGACACTCTGCCTAAATTCATCGCGCTGACAATTCCGGCAAAAGTATTTGACTCGGTCGTGGCGGGTGCGAAGAGAATCGCTCCGCCGCCGTTCTGGACAAATTGGACAAGCTTCGCCTGACAACTTTGGCTACCCGAATACGATTCCGTCACGACAACGTCAGTCGCGGCAAGGTTCGCATAGATGAACTGCTCCGGCGACATAACTTTTGTATCTATTTCAGTTGACGTATCCATGACAGCCTGTGCGGCTGAAAGGACAAAATCGTTCTGTGGATTTGAACTCACGATAACGACGTTCAATCTCTGTATCGCGTAAAATGAAAAGTAAAATCTGTTATCGCTTTGGATCGAATTGTCGTCGATCTGAACCACGCCCTGATGGAATCCGCTGTTTGAGACGCTAAAAGTCAAGTTCACGGCACGACTAGTCCCCGCTGGAAGGTCCGCGACGGACTGCGCAACCTTCCGCCCGTTCAAATACAGGCTGACAACGACGCCGCTTTTGTCCGAACCGTCATTGTTTGTTATTGTCGCTTCCACAGCCGACGGCGAATTAACCTCGATGACGGGATTCAGAAGCTTCACATCAGATACAGACAAATTGTCGTTTGGAGATTTCTCGGTTCGCAGAAAGAAGATCCTCGCATTGGACGGGACGTTTTCCGATGTTGCATTCGCAAATTCCGTCCGCTGAAGATCGCCGACAACATAAATTTCCTTGTTGGCATAATTTGAGGATGCAAGTTTTTGGAGCGCCGTTTGGATTGCCGAGGTGTAACCGCCGCTGGCATTGGACGGTTCCGCTCTCGATACTTGCGGTGAAAGAGATTGAGGATTAATAGTCGATAGAATTTGCGAAGTGTCTTTCGCCCCTGACGTGGATATGAGGCTAACATCGTCGCCGACACGAAAGCTGTTTATCAAATTCGAAGCAACATTTCTTATCTGCGAGAATATCTCTCCATATTCGTTTCGCACAGTCGTAGAAGGCGAATTGTCAACGATCACCACCGACGACCTCTTCGAATTTCCAGTCGCGACTCCTTTTAATGCCGGACGCGCGAAAGCGACAACAAGCGAAGCAATCGCGAGAGTGCGGAGAAGTAACAATAAGTAGTCGCGCAGTTTTACACGCTTCGCCGAGGCATGCTGTATCTCTTTCAAAAATCTGATTGAAGAAAAATCAACCTGACGAAGTTTTTTTAGCTGCAAAAGATGGATGAGTATCGGGATGCCGGCAGCGACGAGAGCGATGAGGACGAGCGGGTTAAGAAATGTCATGCTGGACTATCTGACTCAGCGCGTGGATTCCAGGAAGCCTCGGTTACGTTCGCAACTTTGTTGGCGTATCTCGCGAGAACAAAAAGCAGGTCGGAAAGACGGTTCAAATAGATGGCGGTATCGGCAGATGTCCCGCCATTTCTCTTGAGCGACACAACGCGCCGCTCGGCCCGGCGGCAGACTGTCCTTGCATGATGCAGCAGAGATGCACTCTTCGAACCGCCCGGTAGTATAAATGATTTCAAAGGTTCAAGCTGTGGGTCAAGTTCGTCGATAATTCTTTCAAGCGAAGCGCTGTCATCTTTCGAAATCCTTTTCATTGCGGCGCTTTTCACATCAGGCGGAGTTGCAAGATCTGCACCAAGAACAAAAAGCTGATCCTGAATTTGTCCCAAAATCTCGTCAATTTGCTTGTTTTCATTGAAAGCGCGGGCAACTCCGAGGACTGAATTCAGCTCGTCAACCGTGCCGTATGCCTCGATGCGAAGTTCATCCTTCGAAACCCGCTTCCCGCCGAACAGGCTTGTAACACCCTTGTCGCCGGTCTTCGTGTATATCTTCAAAGCGCTATCAGCCTCTCAAGTTCGATCGATAATTCCATAAGCACATTTGCCTTCGGTTGTTCGTCGATAGCCGAGAATGCGCGTGCCATGTTGCGGCAGGTTCGCGCAAGCATCTCAAGGTCCGAAGAGTTTTTCAGAAAGCGCGGCTCGAACGAAAATCCCATATCGCTTATAAACTCCTCAGCATCCTTTCGCGACATAATTCTGCCGCCGTTGAAAACATCGACATAAATCTCTTTTCCCGACAGAGTCGGGACAAACTTCACAAGAAAGTGTGCGGGTGCGCCCACACCGAACACGGGAAGATTCAGGCGTCTTCCCACTAGAATGTAAACAATGCCAAGCGAAATCGGAATACCGCGGTGCGTCTCGAGTACCCGGTGAAGAATGTTGTTGTCCGGGTTGTAATAATCCTTCGAGTTCCCAGCGAATCCCATTTCTGTTAGAAAAAATTCATTGACATGCTGGACGATGTCATACGGATCTTCGAGCGCGCCGATCCTCTTCCGAAGTTCATTTGCGAGTTCGTTCAACTGAGACTCGATTGAAACGAAATCGACATCGGGATACAGCGGCTTCGCGAGAAGAAACAGCGCGCGTTCAAGTGAGAAATCTGGCTGGAAGACAAAATCCAAAAGCGTATCGTAATCTCTTTGGAGCTTGTCGAGATATATTCTCGAAATTAATTTGTCGATCCGCTTCCGGACATGAGCTTCGGCATTGTCTTTCTCGTTTTCGAGAAGTTGGATGACTTCGTTGCCGCCGTCGAGTATCTCCTTCTCAACTGCGGCAAATACCCGCGGATCTTCATCATCGAGAAGCTTCATCAAAGCGCGGAATTTTGAATCGAGTTCCTGCTTCATAGGTCGTAGTTCTTCTTAAGTTCGCGCGTCAAAAACTTAAAGGCAGTTACCGGATCGTCGGCAAACGAAAAGAGTTTCAGATCCGAACGGTCGATTGCTCCGGACTCAACGAGGGCGTCGAAGTTCAAGACTTTCTTCCAGTACTCCGAACCGTAGATGAGCACGCTCATCTTCTTTCTGATCTTATCCGTCTGAAGCAAAGTAAGGACTTCCATCAGCTCATCAAGGGTTCCGAATCCTCCCGGGAAAACGACAAGCGCTTTTGCGAGATAGACAAACCAGAATTTTCTCATGAAGAAATAATGAAACTCAAAATTCAGATTGGGAGAAATGTACAGGTTGGGAAACTGCTCGTGCGGCAGACTAATATTCATTCCAATCGCCAGACCGCCCGCACGAATCGCGCCCTTGTTCGCCGCCTGCATTATGCCGGGCCCGCCGCCGGAACATACGACAAATCTCTGCCCCTTCCCGTTGCTCAGTTTCTTCGACCATGCCGTCAGCATCTCGCTCAACTTCGCCGCATCTTCGTAGTACCGTGCCATTTCAATTCCTGCTTCGGCACGCTTCAATTCATCTTTGAGCTTCTTCATCTGACGGGAATTTATTTTCTTCCGCTGAGCAGTTGCGAGTTTGGCTTTCGCCTCTTTCAATTTTGCCGCTGCCTCTCGCATGGGAGTGTTGCGAGCCGAGCCGAAGAAGACTATCGTGTCCCTGATTCTCAGTCTTCGAAAACGCGACAAGGGTTCAAGATACTCCGAGAGAATGCGAATCACTCGCGCGTCGGGGCTGTTCAGAAAGGAAATATTCTTGTAAGCTTTTTCAGGAATTTGAGAATGCGAAGCCGTAGCTTTTTTAGAAGGCATTTACCTCCGTTTCGGGTGAATTGACAGTTTTTCTCACAAAACTGCCCGCCCTCCGTCGACATGGAGAACCTGTCCGGTCACATAATCGGCATGCGCGAGATAAAGCAGCGCCGAAGTTATGTCCCCGGTTTTCCCGTATCGCTTGAGCGGAATTTTCTTCTCTTCAATATGCCTGATCTCGCTCGACTCTTCGCCCGGTATAATGATTGTCCCCGGCGCAATAGCGTTGACGGTGATCTTGGGAGCGAGCGCCTTCGCGAGTGCCTTCGTCAGCATTACGACTCCGGCTTTCGCCACATTATATGAAATATGTTCCTGCCAAACCTGATAACCGCCGAGCGATGCGAAGTTGATTATTTTCCCGCCGCGTTCTTCCATTACTTTCGCCGCGGCGCGCGCGCAGTAAAATTGTCCGGTGAGATTGGTAGATATAACATGATTCCAAAGCTCATCGGAAATTTCCGTAAATTTTTTCGCAGGAGGAAAAATTGCGGCGTTGTTCACGAGTAAATCGAGCCTTCCGAAATGCTTGATCGCAAGTTTGAACATCCGGTTGACTTGCTTCGAATTTTGGATATCAGCTTTTATCGCAATTGCGTCCGCGCCGAGCTTCTTTATTTCTTTTACAGCTTCTGCCGCCTCTTTCGCTGAATGTGCGTAATTGACGACCACATTCCATCCGTCCTTCGCAAGTGCAATCGCGGATTGGCGTCCCAATCTTCTGCCGCTCCCCGTTACGAGCGCGACTTTTCTCTCTCCTGATTTCTTTGGCTTAACCGCCATCAGATGCTCTTGCAACTATTCCGGCGACGCGCTCTAAATTTTCCGCATCAACCTCGTCAAAAGAATTATACTCCAAGCTGTCAAGATCAATGACACCGAGAAGTGTCCCATTTTTCAAAAGTGGAACTACGATCTCGCTCTTCGAATCCGGATCGCAAAAGACATGTCCGGGGAATTCGTAAACATTTGGAACAATCAAAGTTTTCTTTTGCTCTGCCGATGTCCCGCAGACTCCGCTTCCGATCTTTATACGCGTGCAAGCCACCTTCCCTTGAAACGGACCGACGACAAGCTCGTCGCCTTTGAGCAAATAAAAACCGACCCACGATACGTAATGAAGCGCCTGCTTCAGCGCCGCAGAGACGTTAGCTATGTTGGCGATGAAATCTGTTTCGTCCGAGACGAGCGATTCCAACTGCGGCAAAAGCTCTCTGTAAATTTCAGCTCGGTCTTCGGCGGATGATACTTTTATCTGTTCCATTTGCCCTCAGCGCCCGGATAACGTCCTTTATGGTGAAAAATGCCGCCCTGCGGCATGCCGCATACTTGTATGAAATAATTGGGCGGCAGAAAACTGCGAAGACGCGGAGATACTATGTTGTGCAGCACTAAGAAATCATCTTTGCGCCTTTGCGACTCTGCGGTTACTTTTCTCATACTCAATATTTCAAACCATGAAAGGCAAAACTGACAGCTCTGCTTCAAAACTCTTCCCGCCGACCTTGACAAGATATTTTGAACCGGGGATCACTTGCTGCATAGATATGTATGCAAGAGCGACCTCTTTACCCGAGCCCGGCGACTTAACTGAACTTGTAACAAACCCGATCTCAGCTTCCATTCCGCTTGAAGACTGCTTTGAGTCGTAAACCTTTGCGCCGTGCGGCATCTTGGAAGTCGCGATGAGACCGATGAGGCGCCTCCTCACTTTATCGTATGTCTGCAATCTCGCGATCACTTCCTGTCCGACATAGCAGCCTTTGTTGCTGCTTATCGCGTCGATAACGTTCACCTCGAGGGGATTAACATCTTCGTTGAGTTCGTGCGGATAAAGCGGAGTGCCATTTTCAATCCGCAGGACTTCAAAAGTCTCAAGTCCGGCGGGCGCCGAGCCGAGCGTCTTCGAATTTTCCAGCAGCGAATTCCATATTGCCTCAGTCTCATTCGGATTAATGAGCATGATGAAACCGTTAATCATCGCAATATTCGTCCGCGAGAGAAAGACGTCATGCGAGCCAAGGAAAGTCCGGATGAAGTTGTGCCGCGGCATCTTGCTCAAGTCGAGAAGCGTCCTATGGCTCGAGTGCGCGACATGTTTCAGGAAATTTGCCGCCTCCGACCCTGCCACGAAGAACATTGGGAAATTGTGTGTTACATCTTCGACTCTCACGTCTTCCGAGATAATAAATTTCTCAACCCATTTCTTCACGTTCCCGGAATTGCCCGGACTTGTCAGAATGAGAAGACTTTCCTGCTGCGCGTACACAGTGCAAAGATCGACGACGCGTCCCTTTTCAGTCGCGAGGAAAGTTTGCTTTCCCATTCCCGGGCGCATGCCGTTCAAATCGTTCGTTGAAATCCTGTTCAGAAGATCAAGCCCGTCTTTTCCGGTGATCCTGAGTTTTCCAAAATGGGACAGGTCAAAAAAAACCGCATAGCGCCGAGCCGTAGCGTATTCCTCCTCAAACGAGGTATATTTTTCCGGCACCGAAGTGCCGTCCACTTGAACCATTTGAGCGCCAAGCCTCTTATGCATCTCAGACAAAGTAGTTTCCGACATCTATAACTCCTCTGATTATAGACAAATATATGATTGAGGAATTTTCGAATCAATCTAAGGAAAGGGCGAGATAGCTAATAGCTGTCAGTGGCTAGCCTCTCTTGAAAATGCCAAATGTTCTGCCACGGGCACTCCAGCCTTATTCAACCTCGTATGATTCTCAGTGTCACTCTGTGTAACAAAAGAGCTATTTCACAGTCCGAAGGACCCCGTTGGGGAGAAACACCAAGTGGCGCTCATGCGTCATCAGTGTGCTCTCTTCTGTTTCAAAGAGTTCTAATAACAAATCTGGGTTGAATTAATTACCGCTTCAGGTTTATATTAACGAAAAGGAAAACGAAGAAATGGCAAGAGCGATTAACACAAAGCGAGTCGATAAACGTCGAAAATCGAGAACGGTGGTGGAAATGCCCCTGAAGCCGATAAATTATATCATCATCGCCGCCGGCGCGCTGCTTATCATCGTTACCTACATCATCCTTGCCACCAACGACACAGTCTATGGTTTTATACCTCTCGACCTAGTCCCGATACTTCTTTTCATCGGCTACATAGTTGTGGTTCCAATCGGAATTATGTACAGAGGAAAGAAGAAACAACCCGAGCAGAATCAAATCCCTGTGAAGTAGCCGAGCACTCATTCTTTGCGAGAAAATTCCTCCCCTCCCCTTCACTTCAAAACTTTTAACGACTCATAATTCGCCGCTACGGTCTTCTCGATGTCCCTCTCGGTGTGCGCAGCTGAGATGAACGCCGCTTCGAATTGCGACGGCGGCAGATAAATACCGCGCTTCAGCATTTCGCCGAAGTATGCTGCGAACTTCGCCGTGTCGCTCGTCAATGCGGACTTGAAATCGCGCACGTTTTCATTTGTAAAGAAGAGCGTGAACATCGAACCTACACGGTTGAACTTGTAATCAAGCCCAAGCTTTCTGAGATTTTCCGCTATTCCTTCTTCCAGAAGCTTCCCCGTTTTCTCTAACTGTTTGTATAAACTCTTCCGCTTGTCGAGAATCTTCAACTGCGCGATTCCTGCCGCCATCGCAAGCGGATTTCCTGAAAGTGTCCCCGCCTGATAGACAGGTCCGTCTGGAGAAACCATTCTCATTATGTCTTCGCGTCCGCCGTACGCGCCGACGGGAAGTCCCGCACCGATTATCTTGCCGAACGTTGTCAGGTCAGGCTTGATTCCATAGAGTTCCTGCGCTCCGCCTCGCGCAAGACGAAAACCAGTCATTACTTCATCAAGGATCAACAACGTTCCATTCGTGTGAGCAACTTCCAAAAGCTTATGCAGGAAATCTCCTTCTGGAATGACAACGCCCATGTTCCCGACCACCGGCTCGACAATTATCGCCGCAATCTCGTTCGCGTTATCGCGGAAGAGTTTCTCCACTGAAGTAGTATCGTTAAATTCGGCGACCAGAGTTTTGGCTGCAAGATCTTTCGGCACCCCCGGCGAGTCCGGCGTTCCAAATGTCGTCGCGCCAGAGCCCGCCTTGATAAGAAAACTGTCGAAGTGCCCGTGGTAGCATCCGGCAAACTTCACGATCTTTTCGCGGTTTGTAAATGCCCGCGCGACTCTCACCGCGCTCATCGTCGCTTCGGTTCCGCTGTTCACCATTCTCACAACTTCAACCGAGGGCATCATCTTTGTAACAAGCTTTACCATCTCAACTTCATACGGTATCGGCGCGCCGAAACTCGTACCGTTAGCTGCCGCCTTTTTTATAGCAGAAATGACTGCTGGATGTGCATGTCCGAGTATCATCGGTCCCCACGAGCCGATATAGTCTATAAACTTGTTCCCGTCAACGTCATAAAGGTATTGTCCCTTCGCCTTGCTGATGAAGAGCGGGGCGCGCTTGACTGACTTGAATGCTCTTACCGGCGAGTTGACGCCGCCCGGCATATATTTCTTCGCCTCATTAAATAGTTTACTGCTCCTCCTTGTGATAAGTGTTGGAACCTTCGCATGGATCGGAAGGTTCGGAATATTTTTTCCAATCTTTCTCATGAGTCTCCTCTGTTTACAAGCTTGCAAAGATCTTCTTAACCTTGCGAAGGTTACTTGACTCCGGTAAATTCATCGGACTCATCGAATTTCAAACCTTCGCAAGGTTGGTCCTACACGCAACGTTTATTCAAAATCAAAATTCAAGATTTTTTCATTACCTCTGTATTCATCCATGAAACTCCGGTATGCATCCGCACTTTCAAAATAGGTTTCCCTCAGTGAGAGGTCTGTCAACGTACCATTTCGTTTTCCAATCCAGTCCAAGTAATCCGAATACTGCCAATCCTCCGGTCTTGTCACAAGTCTTGCCGCCACCGGATTATAATGAATGTACCGGCATAATCGTACGGCGTATTCATCGTTGATGACTTCCATGCCTTTTGCTCTTCCTTGAAATAATGTCCCGCTGTGTC
This sequence comes from Bacteroidota bacterium, assembly GCA_023381615.1. Lineage (GTDB taxonomy): Bacteria > Bacteroidota > Ignavibacteria > Kryptoniales > JAKASW01 > JAKASW01. The sequence goes on along the minus strand of JAMCQL010000041.1, from coordinate 32,175 downwards.
CCGTTGCTTTATTGAACGCCTGACTATACGAATTAAATACGGCCTGAATGAAACTTGAGATTGACCCGCTGTCACATTGGCGTAGCAGAAGATGGTAATGATTCGGCATGAGGCAATATGTCATGATTGAGACATAATACTGGAAAGCGAATTTCTTGAACAATCGAAGGCAGAAATCGTAGTTGGATGCACACAAGAAAATGTCTTGCTTGTTCGCTCCGCGGTTATAAACATGATAGTATTTTTCGTCTTCGTATTTCATAGCATTTAACCTTGCCGAAAGTTCCAAAACCTTCGCAAGGTTTTACTCCATCAAATTATTCTCCAAATACCACTCATACGATTTGCGGATCGCATCTTTGATTGGCCGCGGCTGATAACCGAGCTCACGTTTCGCTTTTTCAAATGAAAAATAATGCGGAAGCGTCGCACTTGCAACGTGAGCCTTTGTCAGAACCGGAGGCTTACCGGTAATATTGGAGACAGCTTCAAGCGTCCAAGCCGCCGCGCGCGCCGCCCAGATAGGAACATAAAAATTCGGCGCCGATGCACCAACCACTTCGCCAATCTGACGAAACAGTTCTTTGAAAGTTAAGTTTTCACCTCCAAGAATATACCGCTCTCCCGTCCTTCCCATTTTAAGCGCAGCAATTTCACCATCGACGACATCGTCAACGCACACCGAACACATTCCGCCCACAACATACGGAACGGTTCTTCTTCCTTTCAAAATTTTCAGGAGAACTCCAGAATGAAAATAAACATCTCTTTGTCCCATGACCGAGCCCGGATTGGCAATAATCGCATCAAGTCCGCGCTCGACAGCTTTCCTCACCTCAACTTCCCCGAAATGCTTGCTGTCGTCGTAAACAATACGATATTTGAATCTGTTGTATTCGACCGCCTCGTCGGCAATGTCACCCGTCGGCGGAATCCCGATTGCGGCAACCGAACTTGTGTGCACTACTTTCTTTACGCCGGCTTGAAGCGCGGCATTCATCACGTTCCGCGTTCCTTCCACATTCACGCGGAATAATTTTTTGCGGAGTCTGTTGTCGAAGCTCACGAGACCTGCTGTGTTAAATACATAATCGGCACCTTCCATAAGTTCTGTAAGCCGCTTCTCATCGAGAATGTCGCCGTAAACGATTTTGCCTTTGAATCCCTTGAGTCCAAGCAAATTAGATTTTTCACGTACCATGGCGACAACATCATAACCGAGTTCGGTCAGCCTGTGGCAGAGATTGGAACCTACGAGTCCGTTCGCCCCTGTTACAAAAACTTTTTGCATAGCCCCGCCAACCTGCTAACCTTGCGAAGGTTCCAAAACCTTCGCAAGGTTAAAGGAAGGTTATTTTTTCAGCAGCTTTGCCGCGTCGACGGCGTAGTAAGTGAGAATCAAATCAGCGCCAGCTCGCTTAATGGCTGTCAGGGTCTCCATCATGATTCTCTGCTCGTCTAACCAGCCGTTGCGTGCTGCGGCTTTGATCATTGAGTATTCGCCGCTGACCTGATACGCCGCGGTCGGCATTCTGAATTCGTTCTTCACTCGGTAGATCACATCGAGATACGCGAGAGCGGGCTTGACCATGACGATGTCAGCGCCTTCATCGATGTCGAGCGCAACTTCGCGCACCGCCTCATTCGAGTTGGCGGGATCCATCTGGTGGCTCTTGCGATCTCCGAACTGCGGTGTCGATTCAGCTGCTTCCCGAAACGGCCCGTAAAATCCGGAAGCGTATTTCGCCGCGTAGCTCATTATCGGCGTCGAGAGAAATCCATTCTCATCTAAAAGATTCCGGATCGCCGCGACTCTGCCGTCCATCATGTCGCTTGGCGCAACCATGTCAGCACCGGCTTGTACGTGCGTCAAAGCTTCTTTCGCGAGGAGATCAAGTGTCTCATCATTTACGATTTCGACCTGCCCTGGTGCGATTTCTCTCAGGACTCCGCAATGCCCATGCGAAGTGTATTCGCACAAACAAACATCTGTGATAACGAAAAGATCGGGCAACTGCTTTTTCAATTCGCGAATCGCCTGCTGGACAATGCCATTCTCGTCATAAGCTTCTGAACCAAACTCATCTTTATGCGATGGAATTCCGAAGAGCAAAACTGATTTCACTCCGGCTTTCAAAACGCCTTCGCACTCGCGAACGAGCTCGTCGACGGACAATTGAAAAACGTTCGGCATGGAAGAAACCTCGTGGCGAACTTTCTTGCCCGGCACAACGAACATCGGATAAATGAAATCCGACGGCTGGAGGACAGTCTCGCGAACCATTTCCCGGATCGTTTCTGCCATCCTTAACCGGCGCATGCGAACAGTCGGGAAGCCGGTCGTCTTTTGATATTCGGTGGTGGTAATCATATTCTTTTGCTCCTTTCAACCTTCTTGTCCAAATCTGCAATGATTTGTGTTGCAACTTTCTTCAACTTTGGGATTTCATTCTTACAAACATCAAAGACTATTTCGCTGTTCAAATCAAAATAATGGTGAGAAAGGATATCTCTCATGCCCATAGCCTTTTTCCACTCGAACTCAGGATAGTTAGTCAGAACTCTCTTCCTTGTAAGCTTATCAAAATTCTTGATGCCTTCGCCAACAGCTATTAACTGCATACAAATAGAGTCAAGCTTTTCAAGAGATCTCTCACTCTTCAAGAAATCGCGCGGCGTTTTGACTGTTTTTGATCTTCCTAAAATTTTGTCTACCGACTCTATGATTTGCTTGAGAACTTCACCAGCCGCACTTTCGTCAGACACGGATTCCGCGGCTCAATATTTGGTCTCTAAGTGCAGGATTCATTTTCTTTCGAAACACCACGATGTCCACCTTGCACTCAAGGAGGTTTTCCAAATCTTGTTTTATGCCAATCAAGTCAAACATCCTCGGCGGCATTAGCTCGACGAATATATCAACGTCGCTCCCCCTCTTGTTGGAATTCTGGGCAACTGAGCCGAATAATCCTAAACTTTTTATTGACTTCCTGTAGGGGGAAACCATCTTATACTTCCTCAGCGTCCGTAAGACGTTCTCTCGATTCAAATGTCCGCGCATCGCCTAGCCTGAAATCCCTTCCCAATCAATCGGCAACGCAGCCTTCAGCGACAAACGCTTCGAGGAAATGTAGCCATCCGGATGCTTCTCAACTATGATCTTAAGCTGTTTCATCTCTAATCTCCTTCATGTCATAATGCTTTCAGCAACTTTCTTTCCATTTGCAATACAATCTGCGACGGAAATGCCGTCCTTGTAATTACTGCAAATATAAAATCCTTTATGAAGGTTTTCAACATGCGTCACGGCGTCGATGATCGAAAGATGCCCGATGTTGTACTGCGGAATAGCCTTGTCCCATTTGCTGATCGCCTTGAACGCAGGCTCGCCATCTATTTTCATCAACGCAGCATTCTCTTCGTGTGAAATCTTTGCGATCTCGTCGGTTGACATCATTGCAAGTTTCGGCTGGCGTGATCCGCCGACGAACGTCGTGAATTCCACATAGCCTTCCGGCGCGCGATTCGGAAAAATGCTTGAGCTCCAGATCGTGCCGAGGATTTTCCTCTTCTCGACTTCAGGTATAAGAAATCCGAAACCCTTTAGATCGATCTTCACCTGTTCGCGCTTGTAACCAAGGACTGCAACCGCAACCGGCGGATATTTTATCTTCGAAAGTTCACTCGATAGTTCCGGCAGCCAGGATTTGACCATCCCCGCAGCTGCATAAGATGGCACGGAAAGAACAACAGCATCATAGGCTTCGCTCTCCGATTTTCCGTCGTGAGAAAAACTCACGCGGAATTGCGTGCCGTCTCTCTTCACACTCTCCACCGAGACATTGTAGTTCACGCGGCTGCCGAGTGACCCGGCGATCGTCGCCGGCAAAATTCCCATTCCGCTTTTGAACGCGAAAAGTTTTGCGGAGACTTTTGCTTTATCGGGACGCTTCTTTCTTTCCCTTGCGCCTCTGATCGTGCCTTTGAGCAAGCCACCATATTTTTCTTCAAGCGCGTAAAGTTTGGGAAATCCGGCACGCACGCTCAGTTCAGATGGATTCCCGGCGTACACGCCTGCAACGAACGGATTGATAGCGTAATTCAAAAATTCCTTGCCGAGCCGTCGCGTGACAAAATCAGCTATCGACTCTTCGTGGTTCGCCCGTCCGATGAACGGCTCGCCGAAGAGCCGGAGCTTTCCGCCGGGAGTCCACAACTTTGTCGAAAGGAATGATCCCAAGCCTGATGGAAGTGCGTGCAGTTCCCCGCCGCGCAAAATAAAACGGTACTTCGAGTTTTCGTCGGCATAAACTTTTTCGTCTTTGATAGATAAGTCCGTCAGAAGTTCGTCGATTACAAAGTTCGTTTCCGACGTGCTGTTCGGCCCGTTCTCGACCAAATAACCTTCGACTACTTTCGTGCCGATCGTTCCGCCCGGCGTACCGTTCTTTTCAAATACTGTTACTTCCGCTCCGACTCTTTTCAGAAAATGCGCCGTCGAAAGCCCGGAAATGCCGGCACCGATCACTGCTACTTTCATCTTGTGTTATACCTTGTAATCGCCATAGGGGTCAGGAACTGAATAAAATCTGCATTCGATAGCCTCTCTCCACACTTAATGTTGTCTGAGTAAGGAGAATCAATGAAAATAAGATTAGCGAGGTTTTCGGGAAGAGGAAGATTGCGTGCATCCGCTTCTTTAATGTCAGGTCTGCGTGAAACCAAATCAAATCCGTAAACTTCCCTGTTCTCCTCGCTGCAGACATCAATAGTGGTCCCACTTCCGCACATTGGGTCCAGAACGATGTCTCCTTCCTTCGTGTAACGTTGAATAAGATTCAAGACTGTTTTATGACTTCAGACTCAAAATACTTGAGATTGTCTTTTAACCATTGGAAGAAATCTCTTTCACAGCAATCTACAAACGATTGAAATTCTTTCTTCGTGAATTTTATACGTTGCTCACGGCAATATTCTTGGTAGAAGGACTGAATTTCTTTCATATTGATTATTGATCGGACAGGCTTCATAGAAATTCCTTTCCTAGATTTCTTTCAGTTCAATATCATTGATTTTTTTGTTTACCGAATATCTGATTCCTTATTGAAAGAAGAAGGGACAAAAATTAAATAGTCAAAACTAAAGTGGGATTAAACTATAAAAAACGAGCAACTTTTAGCTGGCTGTAATGTATAGTTTGGCCGCTCAGATATTTATTTTATCCAGACTATATGAGAGTTGATTTTGTTCTTCTCGTAAACTTTTAAAACTTGTGCACAGAATTTCATCAGTTCATGGTTGCTTTCCTGCTTTGCTAGTTCATAAAGACGGATAAACATTTTCTTGCCCGTCTCGGTTTGCTTGAGAGTCTTTTTCATAAAATTGTGTTGAGAGCAAAGTGTCTGCCCAGTTTCAATTGTTGCTTTGCCACCAAGTTCTTTTGGTTTGATATGGTCTACGTGTAATTCAACGCCGTCTTTTTCTCCTCGACCGCAGATAACGCATTTATAGCCGTCTCTTTTAAGAATTGTTTCTTTTTGTGCGGCAGTAAAATTTTCTAACTCTCTTTTATACGCTTTGGCGAGGTCGTATTTATAAATTCCTTTGGCAATTTTTATCAGAAAACCACCTTGAGATAACTGACGAATTGCCCTATCGGGATCACGGAAAACCTTGCCCGTTCTTTTCTTGTATGTGGAAACAACCCAATCAACTACTTCGGGGTGTTTAATATCTCGGTTCGGATTTTTCTGCGCGGTAAATCTTTTTCAAAGCGAGATAGTTTTTTATTTCCAGCTTACTTAATAAAATCTGCAAACCGAATAAAATCTCTCTTTTTATCAAAACTGTTTTCTTAAACTTCTTACTATGCGTTTCTGCGGTTATAAATCCCCATTCCCGATTAAAATTAAAGTTGTTCACTTTTTATTTCCTGTTGTTATTAGTTGATAAACTTTCAATCATTTCTATGCTCTTGTGTAATTGTAACATCAAAATAAATCTAAATCCCGCTGGTGTGATAACTATTTGCTGACCAATTTTTCCTAACAACTCCAAATCAATAGCAAAATTAAGGAATGTATAGGTTGCCGTGCTCAAAGATTTTTCGGCTTGCCATTCTTTTATTTTGCCCGATATGTTTTGAAACATTTTTCTTAAGTCTAACAATCCAATTGGATAAGAATTTCTAGAAAGAAGAAAAGCGCTTTCAACTATGGAATAAATGCCAAATACGGTTGATGAATAAAATGGGTCGTCGGCAACAAAATTTTTCAAAATTTCTATTTGCTTTTCGTTGATCTGATCTATAAGTACATCTCTATTGCAAGATTGTACATATTGGTCACCAATATCCGTAAGAAAATAGTGTTTATCTCTTTCGCGAACCAAACCAAATTCTTTTGCAACTTTTAAGTGATTATGGACGCTTTGTTTTGAAAGACCCGTTTTTTCTGCGATATCCTCTTGCTTAGTAATACCATTGCTTAATTGAAGCAGCGCTCTGCTGATCAGACCTAAACTGAATACGCCGTAATCATTCGGCTTCATCTTGAGAAATGGTGCAACAGCAGCGAGGTTTTCATAATAATTTTTCAAAACATCTATGGGCTGATATACAACCAAGTCAACTCCACTCTGTTTTGCTAATCTAATGTCCGCTTCTTTTGCATCCGTTACCAATAGAAAACTTAATATCTCACCCAGAACTAACTCACCAGCATTTTGTAAGTTTATTAGTTCATTTCGATAAGAAATAATTTGTTTAAGCCAATCTTCATAAAAACCGACAACTTTTAATTCAACGAGACACAAATTTTTTCCACTAGATAAAAGCAGATCAATTCGCTCTTCGCCAGATTTTAATCGTAATTGACGAGCAATCAATCTTGCGTCGGCAGACAATTTTAGTGTTTTAGCTAAAAAGATTAAATTTGCCACCAACGCATCCTCAATTTGGTTCTCGCTTATATTATTTTCTCGTTTAATTTTCACAGGTTTAATTTATATAACATAAGAGGCAGAGGCGGACATAAACGAACCCCAAGCCGTACGGCGAGAAATGTTCCCCTCGTTCCATATGATCGTAGAATGATACTTCCAGCCAATCTTTTGTGCGATTGTTGTAATGTCAGCCCCTACACTCCTCTGGCCACCCTTGTTCTTGTCGAGCGGAATGTTTAGGATGAAACGGGCTTGCGTCTTAGACCATTTGAAACAATTGCGAATCCACTTTTCTGAGAATTCGAGATAGTGGTCGTAATCGAGTTCGTCATTGTTGGAATTGTATTCAATCCCAACGTTGTAAGGTGGCGAAGTGACAATTAAATCAATGAACTCCTTGTCAAAGAGAAGTTCATCAAGAGAGTTCCCTTGAAAGAGCACAACATTCTTGTGGCGAAAGTATTCAGTCCTCTGACAAAAACCGCTATCGTGAAGGATCCTTCCATTGTCTGAAAGCTCGTACTTCACTTTAATTTTCCGCTTGTCGGAAGTCACCTTCTTTAAAGCTACTAAAGTCATTTAGTTACTCTCCCGTTTCACTCAAATATACAAAATTCCGGAACAAATGTCGGCAAAATTTCACATAACGTTAAGGAGCGTCCATCAAGCTGAATTGCGAGACGTACTTCAGGGCGATAGAAATCAACAACGTATGGGCTGATGCTGTACTGCCTGTGGAAGTCGTCTCCATTTACCTGCTTTCTGCGCATTTCAGTGCGACCTGCTCCGTGACATGGACGCAACCTTTTGAACACAGGTCAAAACTCTTCGACTTTCTTAAGTACAAGCTGCGACAAAGCGTCAATAAATTTCGGTGAATCGTTCAGTGCCGGCATCATCTCAAACTGATCGAAGCCCGCCGCCTTCGCCTCGTTCCTGAAAAGATAATTCACCTCGTAAAGAGTCTCTGAATGCTCACTGACAAAACTTATTGGAATGACGACCAAATTCTTCACTCCATTCGAAGCGAGGCGTTTAATCTCTTCGAGCGTCGGCGGGCCGAGCCACTTTACCGGACCGACGCGGCTCTGGTACGCGAGCGAATGCGGATTCAGAAACTTCTTTGAAACAAGATTAACCGTTTCGATGATCTGCTTCTGGTAAGGATCGCCGCGTTTTACTATTCTTTCCGGCACACCGTGCGCGCTGAAAAGAATGTGAACTCTTCCGCGGACGTTGTTCGGAAATTTTGCAAGCGTCTCACTGATCCGGTCTGCGATAGCATCAATATATAACGGATTATCGTGATAGCTCTCGATCTGAAGTATCTTCATCCTCCCGCTCGGATTTTCCGTCACCCGGTTCCATTCTTCAAAACTTGAAAGCGTCGTTGTCCGCGAGTAATGCGGATATAGCGGGAGAAGAATCACGTTTTCGATATTGTCATTCAATAGCGCTTTGTAAGCTTCCTCGATATAAGGCTTGAAGTACCGCATGCCGACATAAACTTTCACGTCAAGATTCTCGCGCAATTTCTTCTCAAGTGCTTTCGCCTGCTTCATTGTCAGTTCGTACTGCGGAGATTTTCCGCCCATAACTTCATAATAGAACGCGGTTTTGCCTGCACGCCGCCTGGCAATGAACCTCGCAAGCACTTTTCTTATGAAGCCGCGTAGAGGAATTTCGATTATGTAAGGATCCATGAATAGATTGAAAAGAAATTCTTCGATGTCGTCGGTTGAAAGCGGACCGCCTAAATTAAAAAGCACCACTCCGATTTTTCCCATCAGCTATTTCCCATGAATGAGCATTCAAATACCATCTTAAGTGCTTAATCGTGGCGCCAGCTATTTACGAAATTCACAAGCGTTTTGACGTTATCGACCGGCGTGTTCGGCAAAATTCCGTGTCCGAGATTGAAAATATGCTTTCCCTTCGGCGCGCCTTGTAGAATTCTTTTTGCCTGTGATCTTATTACATCGGGATGCGCAAAGAGTACTGAGGGATCAAGATTTCCTTGAACAACTCCTCCGGCTCTCTGCGCAGCTTCGCTTATCGGAATTGTCCAATCAACTCCGACTGCGGATGCGCCGGCGGCGGCAATCTTCTCCAGCGAATGATTCGCGCCTTTCGAGAACACAATAACCGGAATTTCCGGTTGAAGTGATTGTACAATCTGTTTGATATACCTGAGCGAAAACTCTTCATACAGTTCCGGCGAAAGCACACCAGCCCAGGTATCAAAGATCTGGATGAGATTTGCGCCGGCTTCATATTGCATCTTCAAATATGAGATCGAATTCCGGGCAAGCTTGTCGAGGAGTTCATGCGCCAGCGCAGGCTCTTCATAAAGCATCGCGCGTGCATGAACAAAGTCACCGCCTTTGCCTTCGACCATGTAAGCTAGAATTGTCCACGGCGATCCGCAGAATCCTATCAGCGGGACTCTGCCGTTTAATTTTTGTACCACGATGCGAATTGCATCCGCAACATATTTCAAATCTTTCGAACAATCAGCGTCGTGAACAGTTGACAGAGAATTTCTACTTTTTATCGGATTGGTGAAACGCGGACCGCCTTTGCCTTCTTCCACGACAAGGTTCATTCCCATCGCTTCGGGAAGAACGAGTATGTCGGAGAAAATTATCGCCGCGTCGACTCCGATAATATCAACAGGCTGAATCGTAACTTCAGCGGACAGCTCCGGCGTTTTGCACATCGTGAGAAAGTCGTGGCTCGCGCGGACAGCCATGTATTCCGGCAGATATCTTCCCGCCTGCCGCATTATCCAGATTGGCGTCCGCTCCGCAAACTCACCTTTGAGAACTCTAAGAATTAAATCGTTATCAATTTTTTTCATGTTTAACAATACTCGCAATCAGATCTTCTGTTGTCGAATTTTCCGGAACGACATCGACCTTAAGGCCGTGGTGCTCAACAGCCTTCTGTGTGGTTGGGCCGATAACCGCAATTTGTTTTCCCTTTAGAACACCAGCTCCGAAAATATTCAGAAAGTTTTTCACCTGTGAAGGGCTGAAGAAAATTATCATATCGAATTTTCCCGAGGCAATGTCCCTTTTCAATCCATCATTTATGGAATCATTCGGCTTCGTGTTGTAAACGACTACCGCTTCGGCAGCTCCTCCATGCGACTTCACAGAGTCCGTTATTTCTCCGCTCGATAAATTTCCTGTGGGGATTAGAACCTTTTTGTGGTTCCACTCGAAATTGCCGAGTGATTTCATCAGCTCTTCCGAATTGAATTTTCCCGGCACAAAACCGGGAACGATGCCAAATTCTTTGAGTGCTTCCGCTGTCTTCTTTCCGATTGCCACGATGAAAGGTTTACCGCTCGAATCCTTTCCCGGATTCACGCGACCGAAGAAATATTTGACAGCGTTTAATGAAGTAAAGATTGCGACATCATAATCGTAGAATTTGGAAATCCGTTCAATACTTTCAGGTGGAAGTTCGGCAGGTTCTATTTTTATCGTGGGCACGACCAGAACCGTTGCTCCAAGTTGCTCGAGCATCAGCGTGATTGATTCCGATTGCTCTTCCGCGCGCGTTACGACTATTCGTTTGTGCGTCCGAAAGGTCGCCAAAGGCGACTCACTGCGGCGAGATCCCTTTGGGACAAGCGGCAAATCACTAGTCATAATGTTTTGACGGATTTATTCATCGATGTCAGTCCGTCGGTCGCCTGCGGCGACCTGTGGATTCGATGCTGCCCTTATTTCATCGAGTATCTTATCCGCTCCGAGACTCAGCAGTTTTTCGGCAAGATCGGTACCGGTTTTCTCCGGATCTTCGGTGTCGAAAGAGACGGAATCTTTTATTAAAGTCTCTCCGTCAAGCGAAGCAACCATCCCTGTCAATTTCTTTTTCTGAATCGAAGTATAAACTCCGATCGGCACCTGGCAGCCGCCCTCGAGCCGGCACAAGAACGCACGTTCGGCAAGCGCCGCCGTTTCCGAATTCGTATCGTTGTAACCACGGAGCAGTTCCTTCAATTCGCCGTCATCTTCGCGAGCTTCGACGGCGATTATCCCCTGTCCCACAGCGGGAAGCATCGTGTCAGGTTCTAAAATTTCTGTGACTTTGTCCGCCATTCCCAAACGTTTTATACCTGCGTAAGCGAGCATCATTCCGGCGTAGCCTTCTTCTTCGAGTTTGCGAAGACGAGTGTTCAAATTACCGCGCATGTCGACCAAGTTCAGGTCGCTTCGCATGTGAAGAAGCTGCGAGCGCCGCCTCAAACTGCCGGTTGCCAGAGTTGCGCCCTTCGGAAGTTCAAGGAGCTTCATTCCATCCTGAGCAATCAAAGCATCGCGCACATCTTCGCGTTCGCTGAAAGCAACAATCTCAAGTCCGACGGGAAGAGCTGTCGGCAAATCTTTTAAACTGTGTACGGCACAGTCTATTTCGGATTCGAGAAGCGCTTTCTCAATCTCTTTCGTGAAGAGTCCTTTGTCGCCAATCTTCGAAAGCGGCGAATCAAGAATTTTGTCGCCGGTCGTTTTGATGATTACGACTTCGACTTCAATCTGCGAATGTCTCTCGTCCTCAGGATCCCTCGGGCAGAGGAAGTCAGCTACAACATTTGTCTGGTAAAGCGCAAGCTGGCTGCCGCGCGTTCCAATTTTAACCTTTTTCATCTTCTTCTCCGCCGGATCCTTCGGACAATCCAAACAGGGATTTCAACAGCTTCACGCGGTCGACGAGCGATATCCCGTTCTCGGCATTTTTTAAATTCGTCAGCGGTTCGTGAAGAATTTTGTTTACAAGCGAGCGCGTTACTTCTTCCACGATCTCGACATCCGTTCCGTTCATTTTATTTTTATACCGCTTGACCTCGTCGGTTCTTATCTGCTCGATCTTGTCGCGCAGCATCTTTATGGTCGGCCCGACTTCCAGCGAGTTGTACCACTTTATGAAATCGTTCACCTCTTCGTCAACGACACGCCTCACTGCAGGTATCTCCGCGCGCCTCATATCTAAATTCTTCTCTACGATAAGATTCAGCGAGTCGATGTCGTTCAGGAAGACGTTTGATATTTTCTTCACGGCCGGTTCGACATTTCGGGGAACACCGATATCGATTATCAAAAGCGGGCTGCTCTCGCGTCCTTTCATGGCGGCGGCGACCATATCCCGTGTTAAAACATAGTTAGTACCGCCGACACTTGAGATAACGATATCAACTTGCGAGAGCTTCTGAGTTAACGCATCCAGAGGCATCGCCTCACCGAAGCCGATGTGTTCGACGAGATTTTGTGCGCGTTCGAGAGTCCTGTTAGCGATATAAAGTTTACCGATCCCCTTCGGTTTCAAATCCTTTGCGGCAAGCTCCGCAGCCTCGCCCGCACCGATAAGCATCGCCGTTCGACCTTTCAGGTTTCCGAATATTTTCTCGGCGAGTTCGACTGCCGCATAGCTGACCGAAACCGCGCCTTCGGATATTTTCGTTTCGGATTTCGCACGCTTCCCGGCTTTGAGCGCAATCTGGCAGGCGTGGTGCATGATCGTTCCGACCATTCCCAGTTCAACGCCGGTGTTGTAAGCGTCTTTCATTTGGCCGAGTATTTGGATATCGCCTAACATCAGCGAATCAATGCCGGTCGCCACGGAGAAAAGATGACGGACAGCTTCAAAACCCTCGAAGGTCTCATATTCGATTTGAAGTTCGCCGTCGTCAAGCCTCTTCCCTTCACGGACGAGATGGTACAGGTTGTCGTGAGTTTGAGGAGCGGAGGAAGGAATTATGTAAAGCTCAGTCCGGTTGCACGTCGAAACGATAAACGATTCGCGCGCAGCGGACTTTATTTTTTCTGAAATGCCCCGGACTTCTTCGGAACTGTAAAATATTTTTTCGCGGGCTTCTACGTTTGCGGTTCTGTGATTAATCGAAACCGCTGTTAGTTTTAACATTTATTCATTTGAAATTATGAAAACTCGGTAAAAACACATTTACTATAACCATCGACACGACGGTCAGACAAAAACCAAGAATCGACGCAATCACAACGGTGCGTCCGGTCCATCTCATTGCCCTCTTCGACAAAAGCGCGACGAAGTAAATTGCCCAGACGATGTCGGTTATAATAAGCTTCGGATCGGCATACCTAAAATCGTCAATCGTCTTGGGAAGCCAGACGTAGCCGATAAGAATTACGATCGACAGAAAAATAAAGCCGAGAACTATCGAAACGTAACTCAGCTTTTCCAGCGTCTGCAAATCGGGGAGTTTTCTATAGACGATTCCAAACCGGCTTGACCTGATCTCGTGGTACATCATTAAATAAAGTCCGCCGTAGACGGCCGAGATCGCCAACGCACTGTAGCCGAGCATTGCGCTTGCCACGTGCAAGCCGAGTACGCTCGACTTCAGAACCGGATTGACATGGACGTAGTCTTTTATAAAAGCGGCGGACACAACTTCAAATAAAAACGCGAGGGTGAGAATGAACATCCCTGTATCCTTCACGTGCGATCGCATCTCGATGTAAAGGTAAGCCACGCCAATCGTGAACGAGACGACACTCATTATCTCAAATACCGACGTTACCGGCGGATGCCCGGTCAATAACGTCCGGCTGAGAAGGTAAATGAGGTGAACGATTAGCGTCGCAATCAGGAATCGCGTTCTATTTCTAATCCCGAACTGTTCGTCCAGAAAGAAAGCCAAGCCATAGAGGAAAATCGTAAACAGATAGAGAACGGGAAGCGAGATTTTCAGCAAGTCAACAAAATATTCAAGCATTGCCATTAAAGTTAGACAAGGGTGAGCCAAACTTCAACACTGTTGCAGTATGCTCGACTGTGCCTATATCACACAAAAATCCTCTCCGACTTGACTTACATTCGGCTCAGGGATAAATTTAACCATCAATGAAATACCTATTAATTGCTTTCGCGGCGCTATTGATGGCATTTACTCCGACTGCATCCGTAACTTTCACGGATGTGCGCGGGACGCCGGAAAGCGACAATATCCTGATCCAATGGTGGACAAGCCAGGAAGATGGAATAAAGAATTTTGCCGTAGAGAAAGCTTCGCAGCTCGACAACCAGTTCTACGCGATCGGCACAGTTTCCCCAACAGGCGCGGGGAGTGCATACCAGTTCAGCGATAACGGCATTTATAAAACAACATCGAGCACAATCTTCAGGTATCGAGTCAGAGCAGATGGTATTGACGGGAGCATTTCTTTCTCAAAAGAAATCACCGTTTCGTACAATTTCTCTTCAAGCCTCTCCGGCGTGGCAAAACGAACCTGGGGCAGCATCAAAGCAATGTTTAGATGATTTCCCGAAAGGGAATATCCCACACTCTTTTCATTTCTGTCTTTCTCCTCTTTTTGGCATCCAACTCTTTCTCTAAACCAATTTTTATTTACACAAGCGAACCGGTCATACGCGTCAGCCTGACGGACAACGTCAAAAATCTCTCGCTCCATATTGATGGAAATTTTAAGTTGAGTTACCAAGGGATCGTGATAGCTAACATAACCAACTCCGAAGTCTCGTTCAGTTTCTCTCATGATGGAACGCCGGTAGCCGCGCTCGCAAATCAAGAGATAAAATTCTTTTCGCCGATCAAAATAGAACCGGTGGATTCAACGGTTGCTACCGGTGCAATGTCGGCAGACTCTGATGTTATAAATTTCAATTCTCAGACTTATCCCGGCTCGATGCAAATAATCCCGGAGAACGACGGCACATTCCGGCTCGTCAATTTTGTCCCGCTCGAAACGTATCTCCGCGGCGTCGTGCCGAACGAACTTGTCAACAATCTCACGCCGGACGAACTGCAGGCGTGCATGGCACAGGCAATTGCCGCGCGAAATTTTGCTTTCTATAAAATGAGCGAACTGGACTCAACTGATTTTGACGTCTATTCCGACACGAGAGATCAGGTCTATTCAGGAATGGAGAAATATAAATCGCTTGCGGACAGTGCAATTGAACTGACTTCCGGAATGATCGTGGAGTACGGCGGACAACCTGCAAGATGTTTCTTCCATTCCACTTGCGGCGGACACACCGAAAATGTCCAGCACATCTGGCAGGGACAGCCGGCTTTGCCCTATCTCGCAGGCATCTCCGACATCGACTCGACAACCGGCCAGCCTTTTTGTATCTACTCTCCCCAATTTTACTGGACGTCAACTTACACCGGACGCGAGCTCAACAAGCTG
Organism: Bacteroidota bacterium; assembly: GCA_023381615.1. Classification (GTDB taxonomy): domain Bacteria; phylum Bacteroidota; class Ignavibacteria; order Kryptoniales; family JAKASW01; genus JAKASW01. Next base: position 17,032 of record JAMCQL010000041.1, on the reverse strand, counting down.
GTTAGAGCCAACCTCGGCTTGGCAAATCCGACTTACGCAAACATAAGAATAAAGAGCGATGTCGCCGATCTAAAAGTTCTCGACCGCTTCGATTCCTTCCGAGTCGACACTCTTGAAATAAGACTAGAAAACGGAGACATCTATTACGTCCGCGGCGACCGCACGCGTTATCTTCTTAGGAGCAAAGATGGGACGCTCCTGCGAAGCAGTCTTTTCAGGATTACAACCGTAAGGGACAATGACGACAGCATCAGGGAGATCATTATCAAAGGACAAGGAAGCGGACACGGTGTAGGTATGTGCCAATGGGGAGCCCTCGGCATGTCGAAACTCGGCTACAGTTATTTACAAATTTTATCGCACTATTATCCCGGAACAGAAGTAAAGAAAGTATATTGATGTCAGCCCTTAATTCTTCATATGGCATGACATTCGGTATTTATAAAAGAAATTAAGACGAATGAATCTGCCGCACATTTATCTCGCTTCAAAATCGCCGCGCAGGCGACAAATGCTCGAAATGGTCGGAATAAAATTTACTCTGCTTGAGATTGACGTTGACGAGGCGAACCACTTTGCAAATAACCCGCGCGAGTATGTCATCAACTTGTCGGGGAAAAAAGCGGAAGAGGCGGCAAAGACAATCGCGGAAGGAATAATTGCGACCGCCGACACTATTGTTTATCTTGATGGAAAAATTCTGAACAAGCCAAAAGATACCGATGACGCGCGCCGGATGTTGCGACTCTTGAGCGGAAGGACTCATCAGGTTTACACGGGATTTACACTCCTGAAAATGCCGGAAAGAAAAATTCTCCATGACTGCGAAGTCACGGACGTAACGTTCAGGAAACTCGACGAGGGGGAAATTGAAGAATACGTGCAGTCCGGCGCGCCGCTCGACAAAGCGGGGGCTTACGGAATCCAGGACGACCTCAGCGCGCTGTTCGTCGAAAAGATCAACGGCGATTTCTATAATGTCGTTGGACTCCCGCTGCCGAAGTTTTATCTTGCACTCAAACAATTTGCTGATGTCAGTCCTTAATTATTTTATATGGCCTGACATTGCCGCTCCGACATCACATTTCTCAAATGATGCGGCCGCCGCTGCCGCTAGCGGCATGCCGCCACATTTATAGAATTATGATGAAGGAGCGGCAGAAGCGGGATCCCGACATACAAATACTTTTGACGGCACATGCCGTCCCCCGGACGGGTTCTTCGATAAACGGCATCGGCACTTATAAATCGTTTTAGGACAAATGCTGAAAAAACTCCGCGCTAGACTCTTCATCTCGCTTGCAATTGCCGCAATAATCGGTGTGGCATTTTCTCTCTATGCAAACACGGCGCAGCTGAAAGAAGCCTTCTCGACATTTGCTTACGAACTTCTCCCGCTGGTTCTGGCGCTTTCCCTTCTGAACTACCTCATACGGTTTGTGAGATGGCAGTATTATCTTCGCGCTCTCAAGATCGAACTGCCAGCCGGCGAAAGTTTCGGCATTTTCATGTCTTCACTTTCCATGTCGGTTACCCCAGGCAAAATGGGAGAGATCGTTAAGTCCTACTTCCTCAAATCTCTACGTTCAGTCCCGATCAGCAAATCTGCGCCGATAATTTTCGCAGAACGGATCACTGACTTTCTTGCACTCCTTACGATCTCGATGATAGGCGCTTACAGCATCGGCTATGAGAAAAGAGTCATCATCATATTCGGCGTACTTTTTATCGGCGGGATCTCGATAATAGCGAATCGTTCCCTCTCGATGCGCATTATAGGGCTTCTCGAAAAGATTCCATTCCTGACAAAGCGAATAAAACTGATCGAGACCGCATACGAGAGTTCACATACAATGCTGACGGGAAAGACTCTTTTCGTATCGACTTTGCTCGGACTTGCTGCATGGTTCTCGGAATGCGTTGGGTTCTTCTTCGTCCTTGGCGGTTTGGACATTCATCTCAAGATTTTATCTGCAAGTTTCATCTATGCGTTCTCTACGGTCGTCGGGGCAATTTCATTTCTTCCCGGCGGTTTGGGCGTAACGGAAACTTCGCTTGCGGGCCTTTTGCTTTTGGCAAAAATTCCGAAAGGCGCATCTGTGGCGGCGACTTTCATAATCCGTGCGGCAACGCTCTGGTTCGCTGTTTTTATTGGCGCCGGCGTGCTATCTTACATGCAGAAGCGATATGCTCTGGCTGTCAATGGAAAACTTGAGAACAACTGATATCTCAGAGATCCTGAATTCAGATAGAGTTTGATTGACGCATTGAAAAACCTTTAACGTGCAAAGCAAAAAGAGGTATGCGATGGAAAGAAAAATTCGCGTCCTGATCGCAAAAGCCGGCCTTGACGGACATGACCGCGGCGCGAAGGTGGTTGCCGCCGCACTTAGGGACGCCGGAATGGAAGTCATCTACACAGGACTCCGCCAAACTCCCGAAATGATTGTCGAAGCCGCAATTCAGGAAGACGTGGATGTAATCGGGATCAGTCTTCTGAGCGGCGCCCACATGACGATATTCCCGAAAATATCAAACCTCATGAAAGAAAAGGGACTCGATGACGTCCTTCTTTTCGGCGGCGGAATAATTCCCAACAAAGATATTAAAGCCTTGAAAGATATGGGCGTGGGTGAATTGTTCACACCGGGCACGCTGACTTCCGACATAGTCGTTTATATTCGCAATTGGGCAAAGGAACACAAAGGAATTGAAGTGGAGTCGAAATGAAAAACGATCCGTTACAAAAGTTAGCTGAAAAGCTAAATTCACTTTCGGTCGACAGCTTCTGGGACGTCGGCAAATTCATCGTAGAAAAAGTTCTTCCTTACGCGAAATCAAACAAGCTGTCCGAGGAAGAACTCTACAAGGTCTTAACCTCTTATCCGGGATTCAAATTCCAGCCGAGCCTTCTCAAGCAATGCCAAACATATTTCACATACTATCCGGATCTGAAAAAGCGCAAACTCCCTGAGAGTTTTTATTTTGAGCTTGCGACAAAGGTCAGCGACGAAGACCGACGGACCGACTACGAGAAGGCGGCATACCAGAACAAGTGGACGATCGCCGAACTCAGAAAGAAGATTCGCGAGGATGTTCTGACAGAACGCGAATCCGAACGCACGAAGTTCGGTTTCGACCTCCGCAACACGAACGTATGGAATTTCGAAATCTCCGATCCGCGTTTCGGCAAAGCCGGATACAAAGGAAGAATCGCGGGACAAATCGTTGCCAACGCGATCTATTATTACACCGACCCGGGCGCATTCATTGTAGATCCGTTTGCCGGAAGCGGGACGCTCGGCGACGTTATCGATAAGGTTTCATTCTTCGGCGACCGCCGCTACAAAATGTTCGACACGGAGCCGTCCGACGAGCGGATCAAGCAAAACAATATTTTCCTGACCGGCATACCTCAAGATGCGAATTCGGTGGACTACCTTTTTCTCGATCTGCCGGAAGAATTTTATTCAAGCTTAGAAGACATGACCGTTGCGCTCTCGAACTTCAAAATGAAATTCAAGAGCGTGTTCAGAGAAGCGCACAGGATTTTGAAGGTCGGCGGAAAGGTTTCTGTCGTCATCGCTCCGCAAATCGGCGAAGCAGGAGTTGCCGATTATCCGTATGAAGTCCAGCGGATGTTCGCGGACGCGAACTACAAAATCGCCGGCAAAGCTTTCCTTCCTGAGCGATCGACACGCAGATTCAACTACTTTGAGAGAAAGCCGTTAGTTTCCGAGATGACCGAGCTTTTGACTTTCGAAAAGCAGGCAGGACAATAAGAGCCATGATCGCAAGCGCATCTTGAATTAAACCACAAGAGTCACAGAGGCACGGAGAAAAGAAGAATGAGTTTCTTCCGTGTGTTTCAGTGTTTCAATTGAATTATCTGAGAATGAGGTCATTCAACTCGCTTCTAAGATCTTCTGGTAAGGAATCGCACCTTCCCTTACCAATTCAATCTTGCCTTTAGTGACGTCCACGACCGTCGAAGGAGTCTGCGAAGTCAATTCCCCGCCGTCAACTATCAGGTCAACGGAATTAAGCACTCTTCGGTTTATCATCCCAATCGAGTTTGGGTTCGGTTCACCGGACAGGTTCGCGCTTGTCGAGGTGATGGGAATCTTGCAGATGCTCAACAACTCGCGGCAAAACTCGTCGCTCGATAAACGTATCCCTATCTTGCCGGAACGCGCCGTCAAAATCGGAGATACAATCGGAGCGGCTTTGAAAATAATCGTTAACGGACCCGGCCAGAATCTGTTCATCAGATTCTCAGCAACATCCGGGACTTCGAGTGCAAGCTCTTCAAGCACATCTCTGTCGGGAATCAGAACAAGAATCGGATTAGACTTTTTTCTCTCTTTTATCGTATAGACTTTTTCTACAACTTTCGACTCAAGCGCATTGGCGCCCAGTCCGTAAATTGTTTCGGTGGGATACACGATCACTCCGCCGTCTAAAATCACCTGCGCTGCAAGTGTAACGCTTCGTTTCTTTTCCACACTGACAACCTTAGCCATTCTTCTTCTCCAAAAGCTCCAATCCCTTCGCAACAATTTCTTCGGGTGAAATCTTTCTCATGCAGTCAAATGTATTTATCGGACATCGATCTCCGCCATGCAGCGAACACGGGCGGCATCCCAAGTTTTCAATTTCAACAACCGCCGACCTTTCATGGTACGGGAAGAAGCCGAAATCTCTTACGGTCGGTCCAAAGACGGCGACGGTCGGAACATTGAACGCAGACGCAATATGAATCGGCGCGGAATCGTTCGCAACCAAAAGCAAAGCACGCCTTATAAGCTCTGCAGAAGACATTATTGAAAACTTTCCAATCGCCGAAACAACTCTCCTGTCTATTTTCGTAAAATGTTCGATCAAGCAGGCGTCCCTTTTTCCGCCAACGATAACGATATTCGAAAATCTGTCCACCAGTCTTCTGACGACTTCAGACATCATCTCTATAGGATAACGCTTTGTCTCCCACACCGTTCCCGGAGCAACCACAGCAAATGAACCCGTAACCCTGTTTTCTTTGAGAAATAACTCAACCTCTTCCCGGTTCCCGGCAGTCGGAAAGAGTCTTGGTTCTTCGCGATGCGCATTTATTCCAAGCGGAGTCAGCAGCGAAAGATTTCGTTCAACTTCGTGGACTCCGAACTTCCACGGCAGCACATCGGTGAAACAACTTTTCAAAGCGGAGTTGTCAAAACCGGCCCTGACATTTGCCTGTGTGTACTTCGCCGTTAAACAACTTCGCAGCGACCGATGCGGACAAAGGACAACGTCATATTTGTTTGCTCGCAATTCCCTTCCGAGCAACAAAAAAGACGAAAGGGATTTGTGTTCCCCATGCTTATCATAGATTATCAATCTGGAAATATCAGGATGAGATTTTAGAATATCAGAGGTTTCCGGAATCGCAATGAAATCTATCTGCGCGTCTTCCACCGATTTTTTCAGCGCCTGCACCAAAGGCAAAGTTAGAATCACATCGCCGAGAAAGGCCGTTTGAATTACAAGAGCGCGTCTCATTTGCTCTTCACTTCGCGGAGAACTTCCTGAAATGCGGGAACGTGCTTGAATCGCTTGTGAAACCAGAGCCAGTTATGGGGATATTTACGTATAAAATCTTCCAGCAGGCTGACATGGCGTTGTGTCAATTCCCTGACGTTGTCTTCCGAATCATCTTTCAAATCAGCGTAGTCTATTTCGCGCAGATCGACGCGGTACGTTCCATCTTCTTTTCTTATCAGAAAGCCGCACTGCACAGCCGCGCCCGTCTTAAGCGCAAACGACGCGGGACCCTGGAATGTCGGCACTTCGATCCCGAAGAATCTTGCCGGCGCGCTTTCCTTTGCCGCACTCTGGTCGGCAAGAAGAGCGACGATGCCGTTCGAGTTCAACTGGCTCAGCGACGCCCGTATAGAATTCGCCATCGGCACCGGTGAATTCCCGAGGAGACTGCGATACCTGTTCGCAATTTTATCGACAGCCTTGTTGTGAAACGGATGGACGATTATCAGGGGCCTTTTCGGTGAGAAGGCTCCAACCGCTAAAGCCATCAATTCCCAGTTTGAAAAATGTCCGCTTATCATCACCAGACCCTTTCCTCTCTGGAGAGCGGAATCGATGAGATGCTGCGACTCTTCAGTGAACTCCACCACTTCCTTCAAATTCTCTTTTGTGAATTTCGGAAAATAGAGGAACTCGAACAGAACAGTTGTGAAGTTTACGTAAGAGCCTTCGATAATGGTTTCCAGTTCAACATCGCTTTTCTCGGGGAAACACAATTTAAGGTTCGCCAGCGCAACGTCTTTGCGAATCGGAAGATGGCGATAACAAAACCTGCCGATTCCCGCCGCCATTTTCTGAACTCTACGTAATGGAAATCCCCGGAGGAAAAACCCGACAAGTCTAAGCGCGCCCGATTGTAAATGGTCGGTAAAGCTCACCTTCAACAACTCATATCAATTTTTTGAATTTCACTTTCGTTGTTCAAAAACCAATCACTCAATCATTATACAACTACTTTATCTTGAAACCGAACACACTCGAATTCTCCGCGCAGACCACGAGATAATCCTCGTAAATTGCAGGTGAAGTCCGCACGCGTCCGGCTAAATCTATTTTCTGATCTACCTTGCCGTTACTCTTGTCCACGACATAAAGATTTTCATCGAAGCTGCCAAAGAATACCTGCGATTTAGTCTGCGAGGCTGGCGCGATTATCGGCGCATCGGTGTGAATTTTCCAGAGAAGTGCACCATTGACAACACTGATCGCATAGAAATTTCCGTCGTTGCAGCCAAAGTAAATTCTCCTGTCGTCGGAAATCGGCATTGATAGAATCTTTTCTCCAGTTGCGAAGTCAAATGCGAGTGTTCCATTCTTTCTCAGGACCAATAATTTGCCCGCGTTCGTTCCGACAAAAATCAGGGAATCATTCATCGAAGCGGAGCACCAGACCGGTGATCCCGCGTCATATTTCCACAATTGTTTTCCGTCAGCGGAACTCACGCCGTAAAGATTTCCGTCGTCGCAGCCGACGACACATAAACTTTTGTCGACAGCCGGCGAGACCCTCAAAGGTGCAGGAAAGTGTTCACAAAAAAGCGTGACGCCTGTTACGGGATTAAATCTGTAGAGATCGCCTCCAACTGTCGTAACATACAAAGAGCTGTCATACATTGTCGGGGGGGACTCGACGTCATCGGTTTTTTGTGACCAGATCGTTTTTCCGCTGAGAAGATCGTACGCGAAAAGATTTTCCGAAGAGCGTGAAGATGCCACAATCATCAGGCTGTCATAGATGACGGGCGAAGAAAAAATCGCTCCTCCGAACGACTTTGACCCTTCTTTGTCACCAGTTTTCACGTTAAATGAATAGACTTCTCCCTTCAAAGTCCCGATGAAGACAACTCCGTTCTCAATTGTCGACGACAAATCTCCGAAGCCGGCGCTGACATCGTAATCCCAGAGCTTTTCCAAACCGGTCGAGACAGAATTACTCATCGACGTGTGGGAAGAGTTTTGTCCGAACATCGGCCAGCCACTCGCTGCTCCGGTCATCGGCTGGGAAAGACGCAGCGAGCCGCAGGAGAAAAAGACAAAACTCAACATGATAAAAAAAACACGTATCATCTTTATATATTATTCGTTTAACAGACTGCTTTCAATAACGCAGGTAGCACAGCCTCAGGCTCTCCAATGTGAGACTTAAACCTTTCTTGCAGATAGTCTCAAGCATACGGGTCATGCAGACGCCGAGAAAAGAATATTTGATTTAAGATACGGTTAGCTCTTTGCCTCATCTACGTCGTCCACATTTATTACAAGCAGAGCAGCCAGGATAAAAGATGCGCCTCCGAGGAGCAAAGCGTAAATCGCCTCGTCACCGAATAGATGCTTCACAAAAAATCCGAGAATTGCTGCGGCTGTAATTTGCGGGATAACGATAAAGAAATTAAATATCCCCATGTAAACACCCATTTTATTAGCAGGAAGCGAACCGGTTAATATTGCATACGGCATTGCCAGTATTGATGCCCACGCTAAACCAATTCCGAGTTCTGAAATCAAAAGGAGATTGGGATTTTTGATAATGTAAAACGATGCTAAACCAAATCCGCCGCAAATCAAGCTGATAGCATGAACACTTTTTCTGCTGGTTTTCTTTGCAAGCCAAACCAATAGGAACGCCATAGCGGCGGCAAAGCCGTTATAAACAGACATCAAAACGCCAACCCAGTTGGCGCCTTCGTTATACAAAGCCGATTGCGTATCAGTTGCACCGTATATATGGTGAGTGACGGCAGGAGTTGTGTAAATCCACATTGCGAACAAAGCGAACCAGGAAAAGAATTGGACATATGCAAGCTGCACCATTGTCTTCGGCATTTTGAAGAGATCGTTCATGACAATTACAAGTCCACTTGACGTCCTTTTTTGTTTGGACATCAAACCAGCTACCATTTGAAGCAATCCGAAAGCTGCTATACCACCGAAGAAAACTCCAATGCCGTAATCTATATAAATAAAAAAATAAAAAATTACGAAGAGGGCAGCACCGATAATTGTCCAGATCAAACCGTTTTTCAAAAATTTCGAACGAACAATTGGATTTTCCTCATAATGTCCGAAGGATCCTGCGGGCAGGGAGGACGAACGACTGTCAGCTTCTTCGCTAAATTTTTTTAATTCTTCAGGAGAATATTCTTTAGAGCTAATAACTGTCCATAGAACAGCAAGAAAGAAAACTATCCCTCCGATATAAAAAGAAAGCTTTACAGATTCGGGAATCATTCCTTCCGGAGCGATGTTGCTTATCCCGAACCAGTTGGTCATAATGTAGGGAAGGGCAGAAGCGACAACGGCGCCGATCCCGATAAAAAAGCTCTGCATCGCAAATCCAGTAGTTCTCTGCTCAGACGAAAGCATATCGCCTACAAAAGCTCTGAAGGGTTCCATCGAAATGTTAATGGACGTATCCATAATCCACAGCATTCCGGCTGCGACCCAGAGGAGAGGCGAGTTCGGCATAATAAACAATGCAATGGAAGCGAGGATTGCGCCTGACAAAAAATACGGCCGGCGTCTACCGAGTCTTCCCCAAGTTTTGTCGCTCATGTGTCCGATTATCGGTTGCACAATCAAGCCGGTTATTGGTGCGGCTATCCAAAGAATCGGGATAGCGTCGATCTTTGCGCCGAGTGTTTCAAATATTCTGCTTACGTTTGCATTTTGAAGAGCGAAGCCGAATTGAATGCCGAGAAATCCGAAACTCATATTCCAGATTTGCCAGAAACTTAAACGAGGTTTTTTCATTGAAACATCCTTTGATGGTTAAGAGAAAATCTTAGAGCCTAAAATAGAAACACAGACACCGAGACACACGAATAAGAAATCTCACTTGTCCCCCTTTTTCAAGGGAGGGGGGATTCAGGGGGGTCCGTGCGCTCTCCGTCTCTCCGGTGGTTGAATACATTTTATCATCGGAACACCAAAAATAGCAATTTCCTTACTCAAGTTACCTTCGGCTGAGTAAATCGTGCCGAGATCAATCCAACTACAATAGTTGTCAACGACCCGATCAACGTGTACCATGTCCACGCGATGGGCGTGAAGAAAAAGATGTAAACCAAAATCAATAATCCGGCAGTGAAACCGATAATTGCGTCCGTCTGCTGAGGCTTTTTGAACAACACGCCTAGAAGGAATGTGCCCAAAAGTCCGCCGTAAGTAACAGACGCGATCGAAAGTGCAATCTCGATCACCGACTCGTTCGATCTCAAAAAGATGAAAGCCGTCCCTGCGAGTATAATCGTCCAGAAGATGCTGAAGAGCTTCGACATTTTCAGGTCTTTTTCATCGCTGTTACCCTTGCCGAAATATGGTTTGTAAAGATCGACCAGCGTTGAAGAGGCGAGTGAGCTTATCGACCCGCTGAGCGAACCCATCGCGCTCGCCAAGAGTCCCGCGACAATTATTCCGCTGACTCCGCTCGGAAGCTGTTCGACGATGAACTTCGGAAAAATCTGGTCGCCGTCTTTGAAAGGGAACGCGTTATAAAAAGCGTAGAGCGAAAGTCCGATTATCAGGAAAAAAAGAAATTGAAGCGCGACAAAGAATCCGCTGGCAATGACTGCTTTCTGGCTGCCCTTCAAAGAATCGGTGGAGAGGAGCCGCTGCACGATGAGCTGGTCGGTGCCGTGGGAAGCCATCGAAAGAAATGCACCGCCCAAGACGCTTGCTATGAAACTGTATTTTACCGTGAAGAAGTGCGCGAGTCCGCCGCTGAATCCCCAATCCACAAATTGGAATTTCATCTTCGACGATGCCATCGCCACAACCGTGTTCCATCCTCCCGGAAGATGGGAAAGCATTATGTACAGCGCCAGCGATGCGCCGCCAATGTAGATAAACATTTGTATGACGTCCGTCCAGATCACAGCTTTTATTCCGCCGGTGTAGGTGTAAATAAACGTAAAGATCGTAATAATGATTATGGCAATCGCATAGATTTGGGTGTCAGAATAGCCGCTGAAGAGTTGATATCCCTTGAAGATAATGGCAAGAGGAATTGCAGTCGTGAAGAGTCTAACGCCGGTTGCCAGCGTTCTCGTAACGAGGAAGACAAGCGAAGCATAATTCCGCGTCTTCTCTCCGAACCGCGTCTTTAAAAGCTCGTACGCGGTTACAAGTTCACCGCGGTAATATGGCGGAAGGAATAAAAACGCGATGACAATTCGCCCGATTATATAGCCGATTGTGATTTGTAAGAAATTGAGATTTGTCAGATACGCAAGTCCGGGAATTGAGATGAATGTGATGGAACTGGTCTCGGTCGCCACAACCGCAAACGAAACTGCAAGCCATGGGATCTTTCTCCCGCCGACGAAATAATCTTTTGTGGTGCGTTGTTTTCCGCCGGTTACCACGCCAAATATAGCTACGCCTATCAGATAGACAATGACAATGACATAATCAATTAGAGTAAATCCCATTTGATCTCCAGAGAATGATAATGATTAGGAAATTTTAGCTTACCGTTTCGGGGGAAACGTGGATTGTGAAAACTTTTTCGAGTTGCGTGATCCTGAAGAGATTGCGAACATCGAGGTTTGGTATGATGAGATGCACCTCGCCTTTGATTTCGCGCATCTGTCTCTCCGCGACAAGAAGGGCGCTTAGTCCGGATGAATCGCACGACTTTACCGAACTCATATCGATGACAAGTTTCTTCATCGGCGATCTGCAGATCACAAAAAACTCAGCCTTGAGCTGAGGAGATACCTGAGTATCGAGCTTTTCCAGATTGAGTTTCAGGAGCGTATGCCCCTTGTGACTCTCGGTTTCAAAGATTTTTTTCTTCATTTTTCCTTAAACATTTTAATTGTATTTGTTAGACTCTCGTACGCTCTTTTCATATCGCCGTTTCCCGGCATTCTTATCTGCAGGTCGTAAAAATGGTCGGAGTTGGTTTTGGAAAAACCGACCGACATTTTCGCTTCCGACTTTCGGCAGAGATACGACATAAAAACATCGTCGGAGAAAGTCAAATCGAATGCGATGTCGAAGTTTTCATGACGAAGTCGCGAGATGAGTTCATGCTTGGGAAGCTTAAGCCAGCTTTCATCAGCCTGCGAAACGACGATCACCTCGCTTCTGTACGTTGCGAGTTCGCGCATGTTCTCAGTTACCAGCAATACGCCGCGGCGGAAATAACGCATGAATGATTCCACTACCGAACGCGCGAGATAAAACTCCATGCTCATTCTCGGCATCAGGAAAATTGCGGTCTCGGAAGTTTTTATTGCATCATTGAAGTTTAAGACTCTCTTGATGTGTCCTGCTCGATTTACCGCGTACCTTACGGCAATTCTGTTTCTAATGTTTATCATTTGTTCCTGCCAACAAATTTCAAAAATCCTTCTTCAGTTAAAACAGGGATTTTCAGCTTTAATGCTTTGTCGTATTTAGAGCCGGGATCTTCGCCGACGACAATGTAAGTAGTATTCTTGCTGACGCTCGCCGTTACTTTCCCGCCTAAAGATTCTATGATCTCCTTTGCTTCATCCCGGGTGAACTTTGAAAGAGCGCCGGTCAGTACGAAGGTCTGTCCCGACAGTTTTCCCTCTTTCCTTTTCACTTCTTCTTCAAATCGCAAGCCTGCGGTGCGCAGCTTTTCAACTAACCCGCGATTTCGTTTGTCCTGGAAAAATCGGTAAATGCTTTCAGCAATGGTCGGACCGATGTCCGAGACAAACTGCAGTTCTTCAACCGAAGCCTTCATTAACTTATCCATCGATTGAAAATGCTCCGCGAGAAGCTGCGCTGTCCGTTCGCCAACGTGCCTGATGCCGATCGCGAATAGAAGTTTGCTGAACGGTCTTGACTTGCTTCGTTCAACTGCGTTCAAGAGATTGTCGACGCTCTTCGCTCCCCAGCGTTCCAATTCTTCAAGTTCGCTTCTGTGTTTGTGAAGCTCATAAATATCCACGATGCTTTTCATCAAGCCGGTATTCACCAACTGGTCGACAACTGCTTCGCCCATTCCGTCGATGTCCATCGCGCGGCGAGCGGCGAAGTGCTCGATGCGCCCGCGCACTTGCGCCGGACATTCGTAATTCTCGCAATAGTACGCCGCTTCACCTTCGAGCCTGATAATCGGTCCGCCGCATGAGGGGCATTTATGCAGAAATTTAAAGGGTTTGACGCCCTTTGGCCTTTTTTCCGCGACAAACCCGGCGATTGCCGGAATGACATCACCGCTTTTTTCAACTACGACCGTGTCGCCAACCCGGACATCTTTTTCGCGGATGTAATCCTCGTTGTGCAAAGTTGCGCGGCTGATTGTTGAACCCGCGAGGAAAACCGGTTCGAGTTCCGCGACCGGCGTAATTGTTCCGATTCTGCCGACCTGAAGCGTTATATCTTTCAGGAGTGTTTGCGCCTGACGCGCCGCAAATTTATATGCTATTGCCCAACGTGGACTTTTCGCCACGGCACCGAGCGTCTCCTGCTGTCGGAGAGAATTTACTTTTACAACGTTGCCGTCGATCTCAAAAGGCAAATTATCACGTTCTTTTTCCCAGTAGCGAGTCGCATCGATAACCTGATCAATATTTTTGCAAAGCCTTGCCTGCTCACTCACCGGCAAGCCTAATTTTCTCAACAGCTGAAGATTTTCCCACTGGGAGTTCAGTACAGCATCGTTCGACAAAAGATAATACGCAAAAAATCTGAGCGGCCTCTTAGCAACTTCTTTCGGATCCTGAAGTTTCAATGTTCCTGCCGTCGCGTTTCGCGGATTCGCAAAAGTCTTTTCGCCCCCTTCTTCGCGCTCGCGGTTCATCCTCTGAAAGCCGTCTCGATTCATATAGACTTCGCCGCGCACTTCAACATTTGCAAACTTTGAAGTCTCTCCGCGCAGATTAAGTTTGAGCGGAATTGAGCGAATTGTTTTCACGTTCGCGGTGATGTTGTCACCCATTTCACCGTCGCCGCGAGTTGCAGCGAGAGCCAACAGCCCGTTCTCATAAACAAGTCTCAGAGCAACTCCGTCGAACTTCAACTCGGAAACATATTCGTACTTCTCGCCGTCGAGCAGCGTTCGAACCCGCTTGTCGAAGTCGCGAAGTTCATCTTCGTTATATGTATTCGACAAGCTGAGCATCTGAACAGGATGACGGATTTGCGGAAACTCTTTTGTCGGTTCGCCGCCCACCCGCTGAGTAGGAGAGTCCGGTGTTACGAGTTCCGGGAATTTGGATTCAAGCTCGGCAAGTTTTTTCATCAACTGGTCATACTCGAAGTCGCTGACCACCGGTTCCGCGAGAACATAATAGCGGTAATCGTGATCGCGAATTTCCTGACGCAGTCTTTCTATTTCAGATCGGATGTCTTTTCCGTAGGTCTCTCCGCCAAAGGCGGACGACTCGCCTTGGCGGGATACTTCGGACGCAACCTTTGGAGCGGCACTCTTCACTTCTTGATTGTACCGTCTTTGAGAATTGTGACGTTTCGTATTACGACGCCCGACGCGCCCAAAGGAGGATATTGGTGGCCATTGAGAGCAATGAGCAAGCCGCCCGCGTTTCCTATAGTCATGCTAAACTTTCTCTTTCCCCAAAACGCGAGCTTGTTCCCGGGTTTCATCAGCAAGTCGTATGTCTTCCCGTCATCGATAACAAGATTTACCCACACAGTATCGGTCGCGCTCAAAGAAAGTCTGGCGCTGTCTGATTTTGCCGTGACAGCAGTGTAAGCGGAATCGAACTTCCGTTGGTTTACGTCGACCGTATTTTCATAATTGTTCAAGTCGACCGGCGCCTTCTTGCTTGGAGAAAATGCGAGATAGGAGAGAACTATCAGGATCACAGCTCCGACAATGCCGGCGGCTATTTTTTGAGTGTTCGTGAAATTTAACGACTTCGTCCCCTTCTTCTCAGGAGTTTCAGATTCCGTCTGCTCACTCACAGCTTTGAGCGATTCAACGTGCATATTATAACGCTTTATCGTCTCGTCGGGATCAAGTCCGATTGCTTTTGCATAGTCTCTAATGAACGCACGGATATACGTCTCGGGAAGGATTTCAAAGTTCCCGGATTCAATCGCTTCAAGGAATTTCAGGCTAATTCTCGTCTGCACGGCTATATCTGATAGCCGTATCTTCCTTTCTTCGCGCTGCTTTTTGAGATGCTCGGAAAAATTTTCCATTGGACGCCATGCCTAAAGTGTCATTTTGAATCTAATTAACTAAGGTAACTATAACAACGCTTGAAATGACAAAGATTTGAGTATATCCGGTGAAATACCCAATGAACTTTTAGGATGAGACAACTCTTGACATTCACAGAACGGAATCGGATATTTAGTGGAATCATTTCTACTATATGGAGGAGCACGAAATGGAAGAATTGACAGAGCGCCAGCAGCGGGTTCTCAAATTCATCCAAAATCATTACAGGAAGCATGGCTACCCGCCAACAATCCACGAAATCGCAAGTCACCTCGGTGTAAAATGGAATCATGGCATCGAAAGACATCTCGAAGCTCTTGAGAAGAAGGGCTACATAAAGCGCGTGCCGGACAAAAGCCGCGGCATACAGCTCGCGCACAGATCAACCGGAATCGAAGTGCCGATAGTTGGCAGAATAACAGCGGGCAAACCGATACTTGCAGTTGAGAATATAGAAGATCAAATCGTTCTCGATCCATCATTTGTGCGGGGCGAGAGCAACTTCCTTCTGATGGTCGAGGGGTTAAGCATGAAGAACGCAGGAATACTTGATGGCGATCTTGTTCTCGTGAGACAGCAGTCCACGGCAGAACCCGGAGATATCGTAGCGGCGCTTATAGATGACGAAGAGGCGACGGTGAAGAGATTCAGACAAAAGGGGGAACAGGTAATCTTAGAACCGGAAAATCCTGATTACGAACCGATTTACTCAGATTCTGTTTCGATAAAAATAATTGGGAAAGTGCTGGCTGTGTTAAGACTGCTTGATGATCAACTTACAGTGAAGAAACTGAGATAAGATCTGGACGGAGACCGGAGAGAGGAGGAGGGAGACCAGCTCTAACTTTATGGACAGTGATAAGTATCCGACAATATTCCATATCGACAATGACGCATTCTTTGCATCTGTGGAAGAAGCACTTCATCCGGAATTAAGAGGGAAAGCGGTTATCGTCGGCGGGTTGCCGAACGATCGCGGCGTTGTCGCTTGTCCAAATTACGAAGCGAGAAAGTTGGGGGTAAAAACTGCTATGCCGCTTTCCAAAGCGTACAAGATCGCGCCGAATGCAGTTTACCTGAGAGGAGATTATAAGAACTATGAAAAATTCTCGAGAAGATTTTTGGAAATACTCCACAACTTTTCTCCGGCAGTTCAAGCCGTCAGTTTGGACGAAGCTTTTCTCGACGCAAATGGCTGTCTCCATTTCTGGAATTACCAGCCGCGCAATTTAGCAATGGCAATCAAGCGAGCGATTTGGGAAGAGTTGAAGATCACCGTCTCCATCGGAATTGCGTCGAATAAGATTTGCGCGAAAGTCGCGTCGGACCATTCAAAAAAGATCGCAAGAGAATCTAATCAAGGAAGCGCACTCCCACCGAACGGACTTTTCGTCGTTCCTTTGGGAGGAGAAAAAGAATTCCTTGCTCCGCTGCCGGTTTCTGCCATACCGGGAATCGGAAAGAGAACAAGTGAAACATTGGAAGCGCTCGGGATCAACACGGTTCGCGAGCTTTCAAACACGAGCATAGATTTGCTCAAGAAAGTTTTCGGCGTGGTCGGATTTTATTTGCGCGACGCTTCAAACGGTGTTGGCGATAACGAGCTTTTAGACGACGACCACGATACAAAATCCGTTTCGCGCAGCACTACGTTCGACGAAGATACAAACGACGAGGAGTTTATTTCATCCGTAATTTTCTATCTATCCGAGAAAGTTGCTTCTGCTCTGCGAGTTGACGGACTCACCGCATCGACTGTTGTAGTGAAGCTGCGCTATTCGGATGGCGCTCCTCTTTTGGGTTACAGAACGGCAAGTCCGCGCGCAGACCGACGATTCGTAACTTACCAGAAGAATTTTACGCTGAACGAACCGACGAACTCTGAATTTGAAATCTCAAAGGCGGCAATGACTCTCTTTAGAAGCCTATGGCTGAATGGAATGAAAGTGCGTCTGATTGGCGTTGGGGTTTCAAACATCAGGAGAGAATGCAGTCAACTCGATCTCTTCATCTCGAGTCAGATAAAAAGTATCAACCTGCTTGAAGGCATTGACAGAATCCGCGGGAAGTTCGGCTATCATTCTGTCTACTTTGGAATTATCGAACGTATGGAAACAAAATATGCAAGCGATCCGCGCGGTTTCAAATTGCACACGCCATCGTTATCGAGATAAGCTCTTTCGTCATACGGAAGGTTGAAAATATGTGGTAATTAGTGACTTCCCTTTTGAAAATGGAAGCGCTTTTCTCTTCCTCCCCTCTTAGGCTCATCATTACCCACATCTC
>JAMCQL010000059.1 GCA_023381615.1 Bacteroidota bacterium | reverse complement strand
AGTGACGATAGCAAACTCGTAATGATCCGTAAATTTCAAACCTTTTAGCCGTGCAATGGCTCGCTGTTTGACGAAATCACGAAAATCGGGATGCACTAAGTCCATTACATTCATCTGATACAGTTCGACGGCGGTATAGCCTGTAAAGCGTTCGGCTGCGGGGTTAACATAGAGGAAATGGAAACCTTGCTGAATCCAGATACCAGAAGGAGAATGTTCAGCCAACGCGCGGAACCTTGCTTCGCTGGTACGTAAAGCCGCCTCTACCTGTTTGCGTTCGGTAACATCTCTGGCTACACCGATGATGCCGGCGATCTTCCCACCTTCAAAATAGGCTCGTTCATTGACCTCCAGAACAACATGTCCGCCGCTTTTGTGCACCACCTCAACCAGATAAGGCGGGCTTTTCTTCCCTGTCCGCAACGTTTCTTCGGTGTACTCAATTGCTTTCTTATTAATTGGGTTATCAGTCATGTAAGCAGCGTAGGGCTTCTTGTACTCCTCGACAGAATAACCGAGAACATGCTCCACCACCGGAGACACGTAAGTGAAGACCCCGTGGGTATCGTGGCGATACAGAAAATCCAGCGTGTTATTCAGGAGCATTTGCTGTTCCTCAGCAATTGCCGACAGTTGGGTTGTCATCTCTCTGAGGTTTTCTTCCGCTGTCTTTCGCTCTGTGATATCTATGACGGTGCCTTCAAATCCGATCAACTCCCCGCCGGCATTTCGCAGGGCGCGTGCGTTCTCGGAAATCCAAGTGATGCTTCCGTCTTTGCGGTAGACCTCGGACTCAAAGTTCTCTACGTAGCCGTGCTCTTCCACCTGCCGGATGAATTCCGCACGCCGGTCGGGTATCACGTAAAACCGAGTGTTCAAGTCGGCGATATTCTCCATCAGCTCTTCGGGTGACGTGTAGCCGTGCATCCGCGCAATCGCTGGGTTTGCGATAAGGTACTGTCCGCCGATTGTTGTGCGGTAGATTCCCACGACGAAGTTTTCAAAGATGCTGCGGTACTTCTCTTCCGACTCCCGCAGTTCGTCCTCTGATTGCCTGCGCCTTTCCTCCACGCCGACGGCCGAGGCGATGATTTCCATAAGTCTCATGTCATCTTCGCTGGGAACAAAGTCATCTTGGTAAACGACGCATAGTGAGCCGACGTGAGTGTCACCGAATTTGACTGCTCGGCCAATATATGTCTGCAATTTGTACAGTCCCACGTTGGGATCGGTTTGTGCATAGAGTGTTTCAGACAGGTTGCGAAGGACAAGGACCTGGTCTCCCCCGTGCTTGATCACATCATAGCAAATGTGACCGGTGGGTTTGTCCACGGGGTTATAGCCCGGAGGCGTGTGCCATTGCCCCCATGAGCAGAGCATTTCCCCTTCAAGACGATTATAGAGCGCGCATGTTGCTTCCATGAGTTCACCGCAGAGAGCGACAAGACGGTTAATGTTTTCACGCGGGTTTGGGACAAAGCTGAAAAAACACTCGTTTATCTTCGCCAGTCGTTTCTCTGCACGATTGCGCTCGGTAATATCGGTAACGAATACAGTCAAGCCCGACACAGCGCCGTTCTCATCAACAATTGAGCTGTAGCGATCTTCATAGAAAGTTCGGTAGTGTGCAGTGTCGCCGTATTCTTCGAGAAGGATAAAATGCTCTCCCTGCAAGACACGGTCGAAATTGTGCTTCGCCTTTTCGCGGTCAACAGGATCACCGATGGCATCAAGCATGTTCATGCCAACTTCGATTTCAACGCCCCAGATCGTTTTCATCGTCTCTTTGTGCGCGGTCGTGAACCAAGTATACCGGTAGTCTGCGTCAAGCGCAAAAATGACGATGCTCTGCGGGCTTTCCATGATCGAACGTAATAGTGCGCCGTTTTTCCGAGCGCTCTCTTCACTTTTCCTCAACGATTCCTCTACCCGCTTGCGATCTGTGATGTCGAGAGCTATTTCCGTAAACCGCGGTCCTAATTCACTGTTTGTAAACTGAAGTGTGTGGTAGACATCGTAAGTCGATCCATCCTTGCGGCGGTGGACCGACTCGAAAGTGGTCGCTTCTCGTTCACCGCTCCTTAAAGGTTTCAGCAGCGCTTCGAAAGATTCCCGGCTATGCTGCGGTTCAATGTCGAGCGGTGTCATTGTCCGCAGCTCTTCCATTGTGTATCCTAAATTCAAGAGTGCGCCACGATTCGCATAAGTGAAGTTTAAAGTCTCTGCATCAAAAGAATATACCTCGTTCAGGCTTCGCTCAAGAACCGAGGAGAGCCACCTTTCTCTTACTTCACTTGCCTTTCTCTCACTGATGTCATACGCCGTGGCAATTATCACATCTTTGCCGAAAAATTTTCCTTTCTTCAAATGTACTTCTTTAGGAAAAACTTCCCCGTTGCTCTTGAGTCCCCAGAATTCGAAATGCTGCGGAATCCCGTCAAAGGCTTTCTGAATTGCTTTTGACACAGCTTCGAGATCATTTTTCCCGGGTGCACTTAAGAACTCAGGTGTCTTGCCGATGAAAAACTCTCGCGGGTATCCGTATGTTTTGACCGCCATCTCATTGACATCCAGAAAACATCCATTAGATTCCTGAATGTAAATCGCGAACGGAACATCGTTAAAAAGGTCGCGGTAACTCTCTTCGCTTTCGCTAATGGAGTTTTTCATAAAATACATCCATCAGCAAAGAAACCTTTCCTTCGAATTCAACTAAAAACGATAGTTTAGCACCATTAATGAAAAGCAGGAGCGGACAAGTGCCCATCATACCGAAGCCCGTGTTCGTACCTGGTTTTCATCTACGTTAGAATCTATACTTATACTCAATCGTGCAGCGAAATTTCTATAATATATTCCCCACCACTCACAAAGGCAAATTTACTAAAGAGTGTCTCCACTATAGCTATCGTCAAATTAACATCGGACTTTAGCAGGATGTGTCGTCATAGAGACACGGCCGAAAAGTCCACACTAAGAGATTTGACCGCGAAGATCGCAAAGAATGCGCAAAGGACACAAAGAAAAAGACTGTTTTTGCCATAAAATTCTCTTTGCGAACTTTGCGCGCCCTTTGTGCCCTTTGCGGTTACGCTTTTCGGCCGTGCTTCTAGCGAAGCTTCGCCTCAGACCGCCGAGACCCAATACTCGCAAATCACCGGAACCCTTCTTGTCTGTACGAGGGTGAGAAATGGCATGAGAAAAAATGGCGTTAAGAAAATTTCGGAGCGGAGCGTTAAGAAACGAATATTCGTCTCCTGCGTGCATTAGGGATGAGACGTATTTTATTCGTTTTAGCTCCGCGGAGAAATTTTCAGCTCAACGAGTTGAGTTGTCAACCATTTTTTCTCAGGCCTTGATTTTTCCTTTGGTACTTTCCTTTGTATCAAGACAAAGGAAAGTACGCTCCAAGACCCATGTGTTATAACCAAATCTTAAGGAGCAGATGTCTGATGATGGTTGTCCATTTTCCTTTGCTCGCCCAAAGGAAAATGGACGAAAAGGAAAGGGCGCCCTGCGAAAATGGTTCCGCTTCGCCAAAGGTGAATCGGAACCGTCCCGTCCCCCTGTACGGGATGCGATTTTAATATACGGTGGCTCGTACATCACGGAGGAGACTCCCAAAATCGCCTCTTCAGGTAACTCGAGAGTTTCTGTGGAAGGGGGACGGGACTCCATTTTCGCAAGGGGAATTCCTGAGCTTGCAATTTGCAACAAAACTTGTCTCATTTGTCTGAGTTTTGATATATGAAGGTACCTAGACTCAGTTCACAATGTTATATTTTTGTCGCACACCCGCCTGGAAATGGGCAGACTCTACCTTTGATTTTCCTTCCCTTAACGGTTATATTTTCCCTTCAGAAACGAAACAGCCGGCGCAAATGAGACTAACTCCAATTCAAATACGCAAACAGGAATTCGCACGAAAAATGCGCGGGTTCGATCCTGAGGAAGTGGATGCTTTCCTCTCGACCGCCGCATCGGATTTCGAGGAGCTTTTGAGGGAAAATATGGAACTTCGTGCGCAAAAGGCGGCGTTGACTGAGGAACTGCAGAACTATAAAAAGTTGGAAGATTCGCTTCGCTCGCTGGTTGAACATGCAGAAAGAGCGGCGACCGAATCAACTGAAGCTCTAAAGAAAACCGCGCGTATCGTCGAACGCGAGGCTGAACTCAAGGCTCAGCAAATATTAAATGAAGCGTCCGCGGAAATGTCCCGCGCCAAGGCTAAGCTCGCCGAAGTGAAAAATCTCAGAGAGACAATTGTAAAGACAATTCGCACGATACTCACAGCACAACTCGATATGCTTAGTTCACTCGAGAACGAACTCCTGAAATCCGAAGGATCCCGACTGCAGTCGGGACAAGAATTGACTTCGGACGTGCTCGACATCAAGTCCATTATTGAATCAATTGAAAAATCGAGAACTGATAAATGAGCGAGCTCAAAAAGAAAATTCAGGAATCTGTCGACTTTATCAAAACGAAAACCAAGCTTCAGCCGACGATCGGAATTATTTTAGGAACCGGTCTCGGAGCACTTGCCGAAGAGATCAAGGAGAAGACGGTAATCGATTATGGAGATATACCGCATTTCCCGATTTCGACCGTTGAATCGCATCACGGGAAATTAATATTTGGAAACTTAGGCGGGAAAAACGTCGTCGCGATGCAAGGACGCTTCCATTTCTACGAAGGATACTCGATGGAGCAGATCACCCTGCCGGTGAGAGTAATGAAATTTTTAGGCGCGAAGACTTTGATAGTCTCTAACGCAGCCGGCGGTCTCAATCCGAATTTCCGCAAAGGCGATATCATGATCATCGTCGATCATATAAATTTGCTCGGTGATAATCCGCTCATCGGTCCGAACAACGAGGAACTCGGCCCGCGTTTTCCCGACATGAGCGAACCGTATTCGCAAGAGTTGATAAAGATTGCGATGCAGGCGGCGCTTGATAATAAGATCAGAGTCGAGCGCGGCGTATTTGCGGCAATGACCGGACCGAGTCTCGAGACTCGCGCAGAGTACAGATTTCTTCGTCAGATCGGCGCGGATGCCGTAGGGATGTCGACGGTGCCGGAAGACATCGTTGCCATTCACATGGGAATGAAAGTCTGCGGCTTCTCCGTCATCACGGATGAATGTTTCCCAGACTCGCTCGTTCCCGCAGACGTCGACAAAATCATTCGTGTGGCGAAAGAAACTGAGCCGATGTTGACGAAATTAATGAAGACTGTGATAGAGAGAATATAAGACATTGGAATAATGGAGTGATGGAATGTTGGAATAGTGGAATGATGGAATGCAAACCTTGTCAAGGTTTCTTTTTATCTCCCGCTCAATTATTTGTATGGGTATGCGGGATGGCGCAGGGCGCTCACTTGACAAGGTTGAAGCAAGGTAATGGAACAATGGAATGATGGAATGGTGGAAAAATGGAACAGTGGAAGCGATGAACAAGAGCAAAGGTAAAGCCCTCCTCTCCCGGAATGGGAGAGGAAAGAGGTGAGGGCGGAATGGAATAATGGAAGGCTTGCAAGGTTTCGGAAAATCACTGGTCGTTATCGGAGGAATAATTGTTGCCGTCGGGCTTCTGCTTGTCATCGCGGAAAGAGTCAACTTCCCGTTCTTCGGAAAGCTTCCCGGAGACATTTATATAAAGCGGAAGAATTTCCAATTTTATTTCCCAATTGTCACGAGCATCGTTTTGAGTTTGGTTTTATCGCTAATACTTTATGTGATTTCATATTTCTCTAAGAGGTAAAAGGAATTGAGTAAGTTCAAAGAGGTCAGTGACAAGATAAAATATTCGGATCTTGAGCACGAAATATTGAAGTTCTGGAAGCAGAACAAAATTTTCGAAAAGAGCGTAAGCGAACGAGCGGGCAAACCGAACTTCACTTTCTACGAAGGTCCGCCGACAGCGAACGGGCGTCCGGGAATTCACCACGTCCTCGCGAGGACATTGAAAGATCTCGTCTGCCGATATAAAACGATGCGCGGCTATCAGGTTCACCGCAAGGCTGGTTGGGACACGCACGGCTTGCCGGTTGAGATCGAAGTCGAGAAAAAGTTAGGTATCAAGCACAAGGACGAGATCAACGATTACGGAGTTGAGAAATTCAACGCGCTCTGCAAGAAATCAGTCTTCGAATATAAAGACGATTGGGAAGTGATGACCGAGCGCATCGGCTACTGGGTCGATATGAGCGATGCCTATATCACCTGCGAAAATTACTACATCGAGTCGGTCTGGTGGGCGCTGAAGAAGTTTTTCGATGCCGGGTTGATCTACAAAGGCTACAAGAGTCAGCCGTATTGTCCGCGCTGCGAGACGTCGCTTTCATTCCACGAAGTCGCACTCGGCTATCAGGATGTAAAAGATGCTTCCATTTACATTAAGCTGAAAGTGAAAAGTGAGGAGAACACTTATTTTCTCGTTTGGACGACGACACCGTGGACGCTTCCTTCCAACGTTGCAATTGCAATAAACAAGAACGAAGATTATGTGAAAGTCGAGAACAAGGGACAGGTACTGATTCTCGCGAGAAGCAGGCTTGGAGTTCTCGATGGCGATTACGCGATCGTTTCGGAATTCAAAGGAAGCGAGCTTCTCAACAAGGAATACGAGAGACTTTTCGATTACGCTTCCGCAGGATTTGGTGGACAAGTCACGAAGCGTGGGTTTTATGCGGTTCACGGCGATTTTGTTACGATGGACGACGGTACCGGCATAGTTCATATTGCTCCGGCGTTTGGCGAAGACGACTATCAAACCGGCAGAGCATACGATCTTCCTTTCCTCCAGCTTGTTGACAAAAGCGGAAACATGACGCCGGAAGTCAAGGATTTTGCCGGAAAGTTCGTCAAAGAAGCCGATCCTGAGATCATTGACAATTTGAAACATCGCGGACTTCTTTACAAGAAAGAGACGATCACTCACAGTTATCCGCATTGCTGGAGATGCAGAACTCCGCTGCTTTATTACGCGCGAGCATCATGGTACATCGCAACGACTCGGTTCGCGCGGAAGATGGTCGAGTTGAATAAGCAAATCAACTGGGTTCCGCCGGAAGTCGGAACCGGAAGGTTCGGCAACTGGCTCGAAGAAAACAAAGACTGGGCGTTGTCGCGCGACCGTTTCTGGGGAACGCCGCTGAATATTTGGGTTTGCCAGAATCAGAAATGCGGGCACTTCCAGTCGATTGGAAGCGTGGAAGAGCTGAGAAGATATGGAAAGATGGAACGATGGAATAATGGAGTGATGGAACATGGCACAGGCGTTCCGGATAATATAGATTTGCATAAACCGTTCGTCGATGGAATTACTTTGGACTGCGAGAAATGCGGCGGGGAAATGAAACGGACTCCTGAGCTTATAGACGTTTGGTTCGACTCCGGTTCGATGCCGTTCGCGCAGTACCACTATCCGTTCGAAAAGAAAGACTGGTTCGAAAGTCATTTTCCGGCAGATTACATTTCCGAGGGAATCGATCAGACGCGCGGCTGGTTCTATTCTCTTCATGCAATCGCGACATTTCTCTTCGGCAGTCCGGCCTACAAAAACGTGATCAGCCACGAGCTTGTCCTCGACAAAGACGGACAGAAAATGTCAAAGTCGAAAGGCAACGCTGTCGATCCGTTCAAAGTAGTGGCAGACTACGGAGCCGATACAGTTCGGTGGTATCTTGTCGCTTCGAGTCCGCCGCACAAGCCTAAGCTTTTTGACGAAAGCGGGCTTATTGAAATTCAAAGAAAGTTTTTCAGCACGCTTCTGAATACCTACGCATTCTTCACTTTGTATGCGAACATAGACGGTTTCACTTATTCCGAGCCGCGAATCCCTGTTGCCGAGCGGCTTGAGATCGACCGCTGGATTATCTCCGTGATGAACACGCTCATCAAGGATTATTCGAAGTGGATGGACGCATACGACGTCACGAAGGCGGCGAGGGCGGTTTCCGATTTCACGATTGACCAGCTTTCGAACTGGTACGTCCGTCGGAGCAGGCGGAGATTTTGGAAGGGAGACATGGCGAAAGACAAGCTCTCCGCGTATCAGACTTTGTACGAGTGCCTCGTTACTGTCGTGAAGTTGATGTCGCCGTTCGCGCCGTTTCTTTCCGAAGAACTTTACCGGAACCTTAACGGCATAACGAAACTTGAATCTCACGAGTCGGTGCATTTATCTCATTATCCGGAGGCGGAGGAAAACGAAATCGACGCTCGGCTTGAAGAGAGGATGGCACTTGCCGAGAAAATCGTTTATCTCGCCAGAGCGATGCGGGCAAAATCGAACATCAAAGTGCGTCAACCGCTCCGCCGGATAATAATTCCGGTTTCTTCACAGCACATGCGTGAAACTATTTCTAAGGTTGAAAGCGTTATACTCGACGAGATCAACGTCAAGTCTGTGATGTATGTTGACGACGACTCTGAATTTGTTAATAAGGGAGCTAAACCTAATTTCAGATCCATCGGTCCAAAATTCGGGAAAGACGTTAAGAACGTTGCCGAACTCATAAAGTCTATGACAACAAAAGAAATAAAGACGCTCGAGAAGAAAGGCGTCATTGATCTTCGCACTGAAAGTCCGAAAGTCGATGACTCCCGACGGGTCGGCCCACGGCCTCGTAGAGGGTCATCGACGACTCGTCGAGATCCTGCGGACAAAGCATTCCACATCGTGCTTGACGATGTTGAGATTTTCAGTCAGGAGCTTTCCGGCTGGCTCGTCGAGTCGGACGGGACGTTGACAGTCGCCTTAGACACTGAACTTGACGAAGATCTCAAGCGCGAAGGAATCGCTCGCGAATTTGTAAATCGAATCCAGAATTTAAGGAAA
This sequence comes from Bacteroidota bacterium, assembly GCA_023381615.1. Lineage (GTDB taxonomy): Bacteria > Bacteroidota > Ignavibacteria > Kryptoniales > JAKASW01 > JAKASW01. Next base: position 42,441 of record JAMCQL010000059.1, on the reverse strand, counting down.
GACGCCGGATTCGAAGTTACAGACAGAATATTCGTTTATATCGATTGTCCAAAAGAGTTTACAGAAGCTGTTTCCAGATTAGCTGAATACATAAAATCGGAAACTCTCGCTGTGGAACTTTCAACGACGATTAAAGACGGTGAGTATTCTGAGGATGTTGAAATAGAGAAAAAGAAGTTTAAAATTTCAATTGGCAGGGCAAAGAAGGGAGTTTGAAATGGCAAAAAAAACGGTGAAAAAGGCTGCGAAAGCGGCAAAACCAAAAGCAAGTAAGAAGGCGGCCGCACCAAAGAAGAGAGTTGTTGCGCGCCCGGTCAAACACGCGGTCAAAGCGGCTCCGAAAGCTGCTGCGGCTAAAGTGACGCCGAAAAAAGGCTTCAAGAAAACGGAGCTTGACCATTTCCGTGAAATCATTCTTGAAAAGAGAAAACAGATTATCGAGGAACTTGAGCTGATCCACGAAACACTCAGCGACAATTCGGGCGGCGATTACTTTGAGGAAAGCTCCCCATATTCTCTTCACATGGAACAGGGGACAGACACGATGGAAAAAGAGAAGAACTATCTTCTCGCAGCGCGCCAGAGGAAGTTTCTCGAATATCTTGATGATGCTATAAAGAGAATCGACCGCGGAGTCTACGGCTTCTGCCAGGATTGCGGAAAGCTGATCGACAAAGCGCGTCTTGAAGCCGTCCCGCACGCGCAGCTTTGCATTTCTTGCAAGATGAAGAGGGGCCAGTAAATTGAAAGTACTCTATGTAACGCTCTCTGTCGTAATTGCGGATCAGGTTACGAAACTTCTTGTTAGAGGCGTGCAGATCCCGTTCTTGGGGATAAACATAACGGGCATGCCGTTGTATTCAAGCAAGGAAGTCATGGGGAATTTTCTGCGTTTCACTTACATCCAGAATCCCGGTATGGCATTCGGAATCGATTTCGGCTGGAAATCCTTCTTCGCGATTTTTTCGATCATTGCAAGCATAGCGATATTCATATACTTGTATAAAGTCCGTCAGGAAAGCAGGGTGGTCAGGTTCTCGCTTGCACTGATCCTCGGCGGCGCGATAGGAAATTTGATTGACCGGGTTTTCTACGGTCCGCTTTTCGACGGAACATCGTTTTTCCACGGCCGTGTTGTGGACTTCATCGATTTCGATTTCTTCAACATCCATATTTTAGGATATAATTTCAGCAGGTTCCCCGTGTTCAATATCGCCGATGCGTCTGTTACCGTCGGCGTAATCATGCTTCTCGTCTTTCACAAGAGGACAGTCGAACAAACCGAACCGGAATTAGCCGTCGGTGAGAAATTAGAAAACGGTCAGTCCCGACCGCTGTCGGGATCTCGCCTCGGCGAGTCGTCGTCGGGGACATGTGGACAGACAAGTGAAACAACCCGCCCGTAAGGGCGGACTGCGAGTCGATCCAATCATCCCGCCATGCGGGACGCGGCCTTCCGTCCCGACTCTGTCGGGGGTGAAAAAGGTCGATCACGCGACTCGTCGAGTTGAGATTGTTGTTTCGCCCGGCCAGAAAAAGAAAGAGCGGATAGACAAGTTCCTCGCAGCTCAGCTTGAAGGGTCAAGCCGCGCTAAAATCCAAAAGTACATCGAAGATGATTATGTTCTTGTGAATGGGGAACCTGTCCGTGCGAGTTACAAAATCTCGCCGGACGATAAGATAGTTGTAAGTATCCCGACCTCCGCTCCTGACTTTTGTCGGGACAAAGTCGTGCCTGAAGATATTCCACTCAATGTTGTTTACGAAGATGAATATTTGATTGTCGTCAATAAGCCGCCTGGAATGGTTACTCATCCAGGGCACGGAAATTGGGCAGGAACTCTTGCGAACGGGCTTCTTTATCACTGTAATAAACTTTCAACTTTAAACGATCCATTCGTCAGACCTGGCATTGTGCACCGGCTCGACAAGGACACGAGCGGACTAATCGTTGCCGCAAAGGACGATGTTACACACGCTGGGCTCGCAAAGCAGTTTGCCGACAGGACAATCGACAGGGAGTATTGGGCGCTTGTATGGGGAAGACTCTCCACGAAGCGTGGCCTCATCGAGGCTGAGATTGGCAGGAGCAAAAGTGACAGAAAAAAATTTGCGGTTGTAGAAGATGGGAAGTTCGCAGCAACCGAGTATGAGGTCTTGAAAGAATTCAAATTCCTATCCCTCGTAAGGTTAAAGCTCCGCACTGGACGGACGCATCAAATCCGAGTTCATCTTTCCCATATTGGTCATCCCGTTTTTGGTGATCCTACATATCACGGAAGGCGGATCAATTACGGCGAGGTGACGCCGCGTTCCAAGCAGGAAATATCGCAACTTCTGAAGATTATCAACAGGCAGGCGCTCCACGCGAAGACACTTGGTTTCGTCCATCCTGCCACAAACTCCCACATGCATTTCGATTCGGAATTGCCGGAGGATTTTGCGGAAGTGCTGGCTCGAATCAGCAAGTAGGCTCCATTTTCTTCAGAGAATTTCTTGCATAGCTTTGCTGTTATACATGGTGAATACCCAAACAAAGGAGCGATGCATGTCTGAGAAAATCATTAAAGATAAAAGTGAATGGAAAAAGGGGTTGACTCCTGAGGAGTATCACATCACCCGCGAGAAGGGAACTGAGCGTGCGTTCACGGGCAAGTATTGGGATTTCCACGGCAAGGGAATGTACAAGTGCACTTGCTGCGGCAGCGAACTGTTTGACTCGGATACAAAGTTCGATTCAGGTTCCGGCTGGCCAAGTTTTTGGGCGCCGAAGTCCGACGAATTGGTCGAAGAAGAAAGAGACCGCAGCTTCGGCATGGTTAGAACAGAAGTGAAATGCAGTAACTGCGGTGCTCATCTCGGCCATGTCTTCGACGATGGGCCTGGCCCGAGAGGGTTTCGCTATTGCGTCAATTCAGCCGCATTAAAATTTGAAGAAAAAAAATAGCTCATAGCACATGGTTCATGGTCGATAGTTGATAGCTGATAGTTACAAACCATCAGCTATTTGCTATTAACTTCGTTCGATATGTGATCCGCCTCCGGTACGAGCGATGAAGACCACTCCGTTGTCATATCCGCGATCTTTGTACTTGCGGGCAATTTCATTGGCTAATTCATTTTCATAATTTGCATCGACGAAACAGATTGCGCTTCCTCCGAAACCGCCTCCGGTCATCCGAGCGCCGTAAACTCCATCGAGTTGTTCTGAAATTTCGACGAACGCATCCAATTCGGGTGAGCTCACGTCGTAACTCATGCGCAGACTAAGATGGGATTCAAGCATCAGCTTGCCAACCAAATTTCTATCATCCTTTTTTAGCGCCTCGACTGTCTTTACGACTCTTTCGTTTTCCGTTACAACGTGAAAAGCTCGCATGTAGAGAGTCCGATCCATTTCATTCTCCACGCTTTTCAACTCACCTACCGTAACGTCTCTTAAAGAATTTATTTTCTTGTTCAGCTTCTCCGACAGCGCAGACACTGCCTGCTGGCATTGCTCTCTTCTCCTGTTGTACTCCGTCGTTGCTAAAGCTCTCTTCACTCCGGTTACACAGACGAGGATTGAACAATCTTCGGGGATGGGAACATGCTCGTACTGAAGCGAACGGGTGTCGATGAGGAGAGCGTTGTGTTCGCGGGCGAATTTTGCGACAAAGGGATCCATGATACCCGACTGAACGCCGACGAATTCATTCTCGATTCGCTGCGCGAGAATCGGTACTTCGATGTCTTTTATCTTTATGTCATAGAGATGAGTTACCGCGTCAATTATCGAGACGACAAAAGCTGCCGACGAGCTGAGTCCGCTGCCTCGAGGTACGGTGCTCCCGATTGCGAAATTCATGCCTTCTATGGGCTTCACTTCGCTCAAAAGAGAGCAAGCTCCCTTTATGTAATTTACCCAGAAGTTAGAGCGCTCAAATTTCCCCGCTTCGATTTCAAACGATGTTTTCTTGCTGATCTCCCTTGAAAATGCTATAAATAGCTTTCCGCCGCGTATTCCTGCGGCAGTGTAAGTCCGCCGGTCTATGGCTATCGGGAGGACGAAGCCTTCGTTGTAATCTGTGTGTTCGCCGATCAAATTGATTCTGCCGGGCGCGCTCGTGACAACTTCCGGTGACTTTCCGAATTCGAGCCGGTAAGTCTTTATCATATCTTTTCTGATGTCTTCGTCCACGGCAGATCCTGTTTCGATTCTTTCTCTGGAATGCTGCAAGAACTTTTCTCTCGATTTAAAATGATAAGTCAACTTAGGGAAATATTTTTCTTGGTTTCAAATTAAAACCCTTGTTTCTTTTTCAACGGATAAAAGCAGTTAGAACCTCTCATTGAATATACGAGTAATTTTCTAATTAAAAAGGTGCAATTCTTTCCCAACACTTCTGCACAAACAATAAAATTTCAATAAAGATTGCCGCGAAAAATTTTTCGACCTGACAGACTCGGTGCTTTACGTAGAGACTAAGCTTCTGTTTCGGCAGCCTCCTCAGTCCGAACCAGTTCTCCTTTTTTGAATTTAGTCATGGCGGCAACATTTCCCAGCGAGGGTATAAGATATTCGCCGCGGATATGCTGAACCGTTGCACCCTGACGCGCCGCTTCTTCAACAATGTCGTAAACCACATCTGAAACTTGAACCAATTCCTCGCCGCAGCAAGTGCATGTCTTTCCTTCAAAATGCGGCATTCCGCATTGCGGACAGACTAACCCCAGCTGCGAAAAGTCTTCCGCGACTGCGAGTGTATGAATATTGTAATCGTGCTCCGCTTCTATTACGCTCTTGATGCCTTTGACGGCGTAACCGTCCTTCTCAATTTCGTTGGATATTTTTCGTAGTAGCTTGTTTTCTTCCTCTAATTCAAATTCTCTTTCTGCGGCTAAAGCTTTCAGCAAGATGTCGTTTTCTTTCGCGTGTATGTCAATTTCAAAAATACCGATCAGATTATCATGAAGCTTGCGATGTAAGAGCCGGGCAAGGTGATCACCGATTGGTTTATGTGCGCCGATAATTAGCTTGTCGAAATGCCGGCAAGCAAAATGCGTTTTGAGAAGGCCTGCAACCGAAGAAAGGTGAAAACGCGTTTCTTCCACCTTCTTCTGCATCAATCTCTTCTCGCGCTTCATGAAAGTTTCGAGCAGAGGTTTCTTAGGATTTTTTGTTTTGGCAGCAAAGTCAAGATGCTCTAACATCTCTCCCATGTAAGCTTCAAAAAGCCGGGCATTTCTTGAGTCGACCAGAATGATCCCGATCCGGAAGTGTTCCTCAAGGAGCGCGAGCAGCGGGCGGACATAAAAATTCTTGTCGATGACAAGCCGCGACTTAACCGGCACAGGAAGCCAGTAGATCTGATAAAAGTTTTCAACCGAGTTTACAAAGATGGCAACAGATTTGTACTTCGGAGCCAAGTTTTCCATCGATATAAATTTCTGAATTCGTTTAAGATTTTCTTCCGCCGCTTCAAGGTACTTACGATTGACGTTAAGATTCTCAAGTTCTTTCCGCGCATTTTTCAACATGTCTTTCGTTTCAATGTCCCACATCCCTTTGTTTCTTTCACTTCCATCAGTATTCAGAAAAAACGATATGGCAACACCTTCTCTTGCCGTGTAATTTGTCAGAAGATTTACCTCCTGATGGGTAATCATGCCTTCCTCCCTAATTGACTCAGTTCAATCTAAGATTGCCAAAAACCAAAGTCAAACTTTCTGAGTGGAGTGTGATATTTTTCTCTCGGTGTCGTGCTGAAAATTTTTCGGAACTCATTTTGGTCTTGCAAAGTTAAAGTTTTCCTTGCAATTTGCACGCTGAAGTTCTTCTATTGATCCGTCCGGAGTGCTGGAGGAATTTGTTTTTTGAGAGAGAATGGCGTTTTTTCTGGTTTAGAGAGTGGCCTTGCTTTGGCATTGCACTTGATAGTTAGTTTGAGTGCGCATGTCCGAAAAAACGAAGAACGTTTTGATTGCATCGAATGACGTGAGAGTGGCGGGTCTAATTCAGCAATATTTGTTGCAGGCCGGCTTCACGGTGCAGTGTGAGTTTAATCTTGATGCTGCGCTCGAGACGTTGATCGAGACAAGTAGTGATCTTTTAATTGTAGATGGAGAGATGCCCGATAAAGTGCTGAAAGATTTTGTGGAGGCCGTTGCCCAGCTCAGACCCGGAATGCCGATGATAGTTATTGGAATTTCGGAACACGAGATGCAAAGCAAGACACTTTCTGCCTTTGTTACAGCATTCATTGAAAAACCATTTGGCGTTTCTGATATTTCGCAAGTTATCGAAACTTTAAACTAAAATGAGGGCAAAATGGCATTGAAAGTATCAAAGCTTGCCGACGGCGATATCGCGGTCATCGAGCCGAAAGGAGAATTGATTGGCGGCGACGAGACGGATGAAGTCCGTTCCGAAATAACGAAATTGTCTGCTGAAGGAAATAAAAAACTTGTGATTGATCTTGGCAAGGCAACATACTTGAACAGCACGGCGATAGGCGTTCTGATCTGGGCGCACACTCATTATGCAAAAGAAGGCGGCGAAGTGAAGTTGGCAAACCTGAACAAGAACATCAAAAACATTTTCGTCATTACAAAGCTGACGATGGTTTTCGATGTCCGCGATACACAGATCGACGCCGTTGCAAGTTTCTCAAAAGAGAAAAAATAGTTTGATGCTTAACTTAACATTAACAAAATCCTTCAAAAGGAGGCTTAACTGAAATGAAACAAGGCTTATTCGCGACGATCCTAATCATCGTTGCCTTTGCTGTTTCGCTTTATGTTTACATGAACCTACTTCCCGACTTCATTACGGCAGGAGGACCGCTTGTCGTTTTGTTGATAATGCTTTCGATAATGGTTTTCACATACGTGTTCGAGCGCATCTTTTCGCTGCGCAAAGCACAAGGAAAAGGTTCTCTCACAAAGTTCCTCAAAGAAGTTGAGGACAACCTGAACAATGGCGACATCAATGCGGCTGTCGAAATCTGCAACAAGCAGAAAGGCTCAATGGCGAATGTCATTCGCAGCGGACTTGAGAGATATCAGGAAGTTTTGAAAGACAGTCACATCTCTGCCGAGAAGCATATGTCTGAGGTCCAGCGTGCCATTGAAGAGGCGACCATGCTTGAAACGCCGTTACTGGAAAAGAATCTCATTGTTCTTTCCACGATTTCATCCATCGCTACGATGGTTGGATTGCTCGGAACAGTTATAGGTATGATTCGCGCATTCAGAGCCCTTGCTCACGCCGGAACGCCTGATGCTATTCAACTTTCAATAGGTATCTCGGAAGCTCTTATCAACACCGCTGGAGGGTTGATCGCGGCCATCACTGGTATAATTGCGTACAACTTCTTCGTCAATAAAGTTGACGGCTTCACATACATGATTGATGAGGCGACCTCGAGCATCATTGAGATTCTCAATTCTCGCAAGTTCGATAGCAAGTAACCGCTTTTAAGGAGCTTAGCAAATGCCAAAAATAAAAAAACGCCGCCTTGCTATTAGGATCGATATGACTCCAATGGTAGACGTGGCGTTCCTGTTGTTGACATTTTTCATGTTGACAACTCAGTTCAAACCACCGCAGGATGTTCAGATCGTGCTGCCAGCGTCGCATTCCGAGTTCAAACTTCCCGAAGCGGATGTCCAGACCATAACAATCACCAAAGACGGGAGCGTCTACATGGGTGTTGACGCACAGCAGCTAAGGAAAGCGCTCTTTCAACCGATGTTCCCAAATGGTATCCAGGACAAAGCTGGACGTGTGGTACCTGTCTGGTTGGTCGAGGAGGTCCCGATACAGGAGAAAGATCTTGCACAGCTTACGATTCAGGCTCGAATTAGCGATCCGAGACTTAGGACTGTCATTAAGGCAGATAAGGATGCGCCTTATGGACCAGTAATGGATGTAATGAACGATTTGCAGAAAGCGAACGTCACCAGGTTTAACCTGCAAACCGATCTTGCCAGAGATGTAAAAGGAGGATTTTAAAAATGGCTGATGTACAAACTGCCGAGCCTCGTGGCAGGAAAAAAGGCAAACATAAAAAGAAAAGAAGGGTAAATATCCGCATTGACATGACGCCGATGGTGGATGTCGCATTTCTTCTTCTGACATTTTTTATGTTGACAACGGCTTTTAGTCTGCCACAGACCATGGAAATCAACCTTCCCCCCGGGGATTCGAAGATCGAAGTCGCCGCATCCAACTTGATGACCTTAAGAGTGAATGAAAAGGGCGACATCTATTGGAGTATTGGGACCGAAGCGCCGCAGAAGGTTGAATGGAAAGGCTTTCATAATTTGATAGTAGAAAAAAATAAAGCAAACTCGCGTCTGATAACTTTGATCAAGGTGGATCGCAATGCTAAATACAAAGACATGGTTGACATTATTGACCAGTTGAATATTGCAAACGTGACGAGATTCAGCCTTGCGCCAATGACAGATGCCGACAAAGCCGCACTTGCAAAAGTCGGCGGGTAAAATAAAAGGAGGTTGATCTAAGATGGCTGAAAATAAAGCCATGGAAACCACAGCAGAAAAGATACAATACGGTGCGCCCCTGCTAAAGCGTTTGGCGCATAAGTATACCGGTATTGGATTGGCTATTGCAGTGGCGTTCCACCTTGCCGGAGTGGGTGCCTACTGGGCTTCACAGGCTCTGAATCGTGAAGACGAGAATGCACCTGTCGTCAGGGTGTTGAAGTACAGCGAGCTTGGTCCACCGCCTTCAATTACCAACCAGCAGGCTTTGGCTCAAGTTGCTGTGTCCACACCAATGGCGAAACCTAATGTTGGTATTCCAGTACCGGTTCCCGATGCGCAGGTTTCACCTGAGCAAACTATCGCCACTCAGCAGCAGTTGAGCCAGATTGCCGGACCTGTTACGGGGGGTGGAAGCGGCGGTGACTCCATAAGTTTTAATCCGGGAGACATTAAACTTGATGAAGGTCCTCCGCCTGATTTCGTTCCGGTGGAGAAAGAACCGCAAATTGTAAAGCAAGTCGTCCCGAAATATCCTGAGCTTGCACAGAGAGCAGGAATCGAGGGAAGAGTCATCGTAAAGATTTGGGTTGACAAAGATGGAAAGCCGCACAAGGCAATCGTTCTGAAGAGCGATGCGGAAATTTTCAATCAACCCGCAGTCGATGCTGCGATGCAGTACCGCTTTACGCCCGCGATCATGAACAAGGGACCTGTAGCTGTCTGGGTTGTAATACCGTTTACGTTTAAGCTCAAGCAGCAATAAAAACCGGGAACTTGGACACCGGCCCAAAGGATCCCGAACTCATTCGGGACAAGCTGTTAAAATATTTTGCGTATTTTATGTCCGCCGTCTTTTTTTTCGGCGGACTTTTTGTTATTTTCGGAATGTATTTTCCTGATAATATCCCAAAGCAGTTCAGGATTACGCTGGGAATTGTAATGGCGCTTTGGGGAATTTATCGTTTTGTAGTTACTCGTACGAAATCGAGGCGGTATTACGATGAGTAGATTCTTTCTTGTTCTTACGGTCGGGCTGGCTTTGGTTGCATCGTCATGCAACCTAAAGAAGCAGTCCGTTTCTCCGACGGAGGGGAAGCTGGATGTCTACTGTGCTGAATCTGTTTCGCCTGCCGTTTCCAAGATAGCGGACGAGTTCATGATTCTTTATAAGAAAGCTCATATTACAGTACATCCTGTTCCGACCCGTGTTGCGATCGTTAAGCTGTTGAACAATGAGACAACTCTAATCGTGGCATCTCGCTATCTCAATCGTGGCGAACTGGACGTGATGAAGAAGTACAAAATTGATGTTGATTCTCTGAAAATTGCTTTGGACGGCGTTGTCGTGATTGTGAACCCGGAGAATCCCCTTCCCAGAATTAACACCGACCAGCTTCGCGGTGTTTTTACCGGAAAGATAACCTCATGGAATAAGCTTGATAAGAGATATTACGGAAAGATTATTCCTGCTCTTGAAAGTCCAAACTCGGGAACTGTCGAGTTTTTTAAGGATAGAATTCTGGGAAATGAAAAATTCTCCGAAGCTTATCCGTGTACGACAATGGCGCACGTTTATAATTTCGTGAGAGATAATCGAGATGCTATAGGGCTCGTCAGTTCAAACTGGCTGAATTCCGGACCAAGCCTATTGCCAAGCAAGAAGCCGGCTCCGAAGGCGCTCGAAGTTGCCGAAGTCGATTCAAGTGCGATAAAGTACATCGACCCGAATTCGCTGGGAAGTTATTACTATCCGTTTCAGGCACACATATATAGGCGGTACTATCCCCTTGCAAGGACAATCTACATGTTTTCGCGTGACTTTAATGGAGGCCTCGGTGCAGGATTCCTTACGTTTGCTGCGAGCGCTGCCGGACAGAGAATTTTCCTTGATAACGGACTGGTTCCAGCCACAATGCCCGTTCAACTTGTTCAATTAAACAGCCAACCACTATGAAAAAACTTATAGCTATTTTTCTTACACTTTTTGTGACAATTTTTGCGGGTACAGTCCTCGCTCAAGATGATCTGAGCCGGGGTATGAGTCTGCTTGATAAGAAAGATTGTGCAGGGGCCCTACCGTATTTACAGAGAGCCGTTAAAGAAGACTCGAGATCTGCGAAAGCGAACACCTATCTGGGAAAGGCATATTTGTGTTTGGGAAAACTCGATAGCGCTACAATATTTTTGAAAAAGGCAATTGATCTGAGCGACGAATTTTCGCCCGCTTATTCGAGTTTGGGCGAAATTTATATGCAGCAAAAGAACTACGCGGAAGCGATCAATAATTTTAGAGATGCTGTCAAGAATGATTCTAAGAATTCGTCTTATGTCATTTCTCTTGGCTATGCTTATCTGGCTGCCGATTCGCTTGATGGCGCCATGAAAGCTTTCTATAAGGCACGTGATATGAACGACAAGGATCCGCGTGTGCTTGAAGGAATCGGTGATGTTTATAGGAAACAGGGCATACTTGATCCGGCAATTGAAAATTACAAAGAGGCATTACAATTAGATTCATTGAATGTTCCGCTCAGGTTGAAACTTGCCAACACTTATATGAAGAACAACGATGGAGCAGACGCATACGAACAGTTTGTGAAGGTCTCATCGCTTGAACCGAATAATCCGGACGGACAGTATCAGGCGGGCGAATTACTCTTCCTTAACAAAAGATATCGCGAAGCTTTTCCCTTTCTGGAAAAGTACCACCAGCTTGTGCCAAGTGATGACAAGACACTTCTCCAGCTTGCCGAGTCTGCGCTGAACGCTCAGCTCTACCCAGACGCTGTGAAATATTATCAAGAGTATCTTGCCAAAAATCCGAATTCGCTTGTGGCAAAGAAGTCTCTTGCCGCAGCATATTATTTCGGAAAGAAACCCTTAGATTCTTATAATACATATAAAGCTATACCTATCGATTCTCTTAATGTCAGGGAATTGGTTAGATACGGATTGGCAGCGAATGCTGTTCACGATACGAGTGCAGCTATAGATGCCTGGTCTCGTGCGGTTAAATTGGATACTACACAATCAGAGATTGAATATTTGTTGGCAAACGCGCTGTTTTCGGCGAAGAGGTACAACGAGGCGATTACTTATTTCCAGAAACGTCTTGCACTGGAGCCGAACGATGTCGCTGCGGAATTGAACATGGGACTCTGCTACTTCATCGTTCAGGATTACGGAAATGCGGTCGCAGCTTTGCGGAGAGTGACGGTTCTTAAACCGGATAATTATCAGGGAAATCTATGGCTTGCACGCGCGCTTGTTTTTGACGATTCGTTAGAAAGTGCGGCGGACGTGTACGGAACATTCATAAAAATTGCACAAGCGGACACATCCGGTAACCATTCCTCGGATCTGAACGAGGCATACAGACAAATAGCATTGTCATATGTCGTTCAGGGAAGCAAGTTTCAAAAGGATAATCCCGACGAGGCAAAGAAATATTATCTTCAGGCGATGAACGACATAAATCTTGCGCTGAAATACGATTCGAAGGATATTCGCACGCACGTACTCTTGGCGCAGACACTTGCGCTGCTTGGGAAAATCGATGATGCGTGTAAAGAGTGTAAGTTGATTTTGAAAGCTGACCCGAGTAACAAAGAAATCTTGAAACTTTCCAAATCTTTGGGTTGCGAATAGCTAAGCGAGCTTCAATAGGGCGTGAGCGACGAAACTCACGCCTGCGTGTCGAAACTTCAGCGTGTAGACACGCCCTCTTTATTTGTAAATAAATTCGAAATCAAACCATTAATTGTAAGGAAGGAGAAAAGCGACAGTGGAATTAGCACTAATTCTTTCCATTAGCGTGCTATCGCTTTTGTTTGCAGTGTACCTTGCACTTCAAATTCTAAAGCAGGATCGTGGCACACCAGAGATGCAGCGAATAGGAGATGCAATTCGTCAGGGCGCGGAAGCGTTTTTAAGGAGACAATACTCGACGATCTCAATGCTGAGCGTTGTCACCGCCGCAATAATATTTGTCCTCTATGCGTTCGTCAGGAGTCCCATGCCGAACGACCCTGTCGATCCGGTACGTCTCGCTTCCTACACTGCGCTGGCATTTCTTTTTGGCGCTTTGTGTTCGGGGATTGCCGGCTATATCGGTATGTTCGTTTCAATAAGATCGAATACGAGAACTGCGAGCGCAGCGATGACTTCGCTCAATCGCGCTTTGCAGATTTCAATGAGGGGCGGTGCGGTTTCCGGATTGTTCGTGGTTTCGATGAGTTTGCTCGGAGTGGGAGGACTCTTTGCAGCGTTGCAGGGACTTGGCACTCCGGTGGAAAAAATTCCTTTTATGATTGTCGGATTCGGATTTGGCGCTTCTTTTGTCGCGCTGTTTGCGCAGTTAGGCGGCGGAATTTATACGAAAGCTGCCGATGTCGGCGCCGACCTTGTCGGAAAAGTTGAAGCCGGCATTCCGGAAGACGATCCGCGAAACCCGGCTGTGATTGCCGATCTGGTCGGCGATAACGTTGGCGACTGTGCCGGTCGCGGCGCCGATCTCTTCGAATCGACTGCGGCTGAAAATATCGGTGCGATGATTTTAGGCGTCGCTCTTTTCCACTATTTCGGAATTAACGGAATTATGTTCCCGCTTGTGGTTCGTGCGTTCGGACTCATTGCATCGATTATCGGCGTAATGTCTGTGCGAACCCGCGAAGATGCCGATCCCATGGCGGCGTTGAACAGAGGCTACTTTGTCGCCGCATTTCTTGCCGCGGTGGGGTTCTTCATCGGTTCCAGATGGCTCTTGTATACTCCTGAAGCTCCAAATGCATGGCTGCATTTCTTTGCCGCAGGTGTAGTCGGAATCGCTACCAGCATTGCATTCGTTTATATCACGCAGTATTTCACGGAGTACAGATATCGACCTGTGAAATCAATTGCGGAAGCTTCCCAGACGGGACCAGCGACTAACATCATTACCGGATTTGCAGTTGGTCTTGAATCCACATATATGCCGGTCATCGTGATCTCCATCGCCATTGTCGGTTCTTACTTTCTCGGTCTGACAACAGGAATTCCCAACGCCGGACTTTTCGGGACCGCCGTCGCAACAATGGGAATGCTTGGCACGGCAGCATACATACTTGCAATGGATACATTTGGTCCGATCACCGACAATGCCGGCGGAATTATCGAAATGAGCGGACAGCCTGAGGAAGTCAGGAAAAAGACGGACCGCCTTGATGCGATAGGAAATACCACCAAGGCTTTAACAAAAGGTTATGCGATCGGTTCTGCCGGGCTTGCCGCGTTCCTTCTCTTCTCGGCGTACATCGACGACGTCAACGTTCTCTTGAAGGAAAAGGGACTTCCACTGATGGCTTCTGTGAACATCGCAAAACCGGAAGTGTTTGTCGGTGGGCTTCTCGGAGCCGCGCTCGTTTTCCTCTTCAGCTCGCTGGCGATCAAAGCTGTCGGAAGAGCGGCGTACTATGTCATTAACGATGTGCGCGCCCAATTCAAAGAGAAGCCTGGAATTCTCACCGGAACTGAAGAGCCGGATTACGGCCGCACTGTCGATATCGTGACTCGCGGCGCCTTGAGGAACATGGTCGGTCCGGGACTTCTTGCAGTCGGAACACCGATCCTCGTTGGAATAATTTTCAGGTTCCTGAATATTGGCGCGGAGGCAGTTGCAGCGCTTCTAATGGTTGGAACGATTGCCGGAATTTTGATGGCGATTACCCTGAACAATAGCGGCGGCGCCTGGGACAACGCGAAGAAATTCATCGAGACCGGTATGTACGGAGGAAAACGGAGCGAACCGCACAAGGCAGCAGTTGTCGGCGATACTGTCGGCGATCCTTTTAAAGATACCGCCGGCCCTTCGCTTCACGTTTTGATAAAACTTCTCGCAACAATCACACTGGTTCTTGCGCCGCTGTTCGTGTAATCGGGAAACCAACATATGATTTGGAAAATGGGCAAGGAGAAATCCTTGCCCATTTTGTTTCTCAGGGGTGCACGGAAATCCCAGTTATCTTTTTGGCTAATTGCTCTTTACTGGCATCTGTTTCCGTGGAAAATTCTGTCCATCATAGCCGCGTTGTATGCAAACGCTGTCATTATGGTTGAGGCTTGCTTCATGTATTCTTCCGGTACGTGATCGTATATATCCATTATCGAGTGGTGAGTTATTGTCCCGTAGTTGGGCGGATACTGTATGAACTGGAAAGACGGCAAGCCGATAGCATCGAAAGAAAGGTGGTCAGTGCCGCTCGTGTTGAGGGCTGTTTGTGAATGATTGTTCGAAGCACGACTTAGAAATTACGGCATCTTGTTCAAAGATGCGCTTAAGTGAAAGCGACTGATCACGTATGGAAAGGTTTCTCTCAGCCGAACCTTCGTTGGTTCAGCGATTATCGATCTCTTCGACCTTCAGATTATATTTGAACAGGTTGAAATAGATATTTTCTCTGTTGCTCTCCACTTCTCCTCTTTGGAAATCGACATTATCTGAACGGAAATACTTTTTCGAAGGTGTGAGCACTTGATTGTTGTCGGAGTTTGCAGCCATTCGATACTGGTCGAGTCCGCCGAAATAAAAATCACGTATGTTTTTTTGTTCAGCCTTCGTCAGATCGTTCATGTATTGAGTGGCGAGAATTCCCATGTAAGGATCCACGGGTATCCAGCCGTAAGGTTCAATAAAAATTTCCGTCCAATCATGTATGTTTTGGTTGACAGGAAAAGTGAACCAACCTGATTGCCAGCGGGCAGGGATTCCGTTGTATCTGCACAGAGTTATGAAAAGCAAGGCTTCCTGTCCACAATCTCCATAACGTTTTGAAAGGCAATAATCACTTATGTTTCCGATTGTCGAATATTCTCTTGCAAAACTGTACTTGATGCTCATGGAAATCCAATTGTAAATCTTCTTCGCTTTCAGAAGCGGGTTAGTCGTTTTGCCGCAGATTCTATCGGAGAGTCTCCTGATCTTCTTTGTGAATACAATATTTGGTCCCTCAGCCGTATATTTTGCAAATATCGGGTTGGACTTGTTGTAAGGTTTGACGCTGTCTGGATTCAAGTCAAAATGGACTCCGAAAGTCTTATAAGTGTACTTGATCATAAAAAATAGAGGTGCGGTTTCTGCCGCGATCTGTTGAAAGTAAATAGATCTGATCGGACTATTTTGGTTTGCAATGTATGTCGGCTTTGGTTTGGCGGAGTCGAGCACGAAATCTTTTTGATATGGAAATAATCTCGGGATGGGAAGCCACGCTCTCAGCGTATCGCCCGATGTAATTGCGCTGGAATCGACCGTCAGCGTCATAGTCATCTGAAACTTTTTCGGCAAAACATAAGGTGCGCCATTCTTTTCTGCAGCCTTCTCGATTGCGAGACACGTCTCGAGAAGCCGGCGGTGGAAGGTGCTTTTATCGACCGGGGGCACGCGACGCTTGTTGAGTTCCGGGTAACGGAAAAACAAATTGCTCACACTGGTATTTACGAAACGGAGTGTGTCGTCGATGATCCGGTCATCGAATCGTCTTTCGGATATCCATCTCTTGAATTCTTTGTGGGCGAGTCTCGTGATATTTTGTTTCAGCGAGAGATAGAGCTCGCTTTCGGTTAATGAATAATCCAGCCTAACGCGCCGGAGCCTCTCGATCTCAAACTCTAAGGCTTCTCTTGATTCTGTAGAAATGGTACTGCCATGCTCCGAAAGTTGTATTTGCAGGAGTTTCGATGCTTCTCTAAATTTCCCATCCAATTCAAGACGCTCGGCGGCAGAAATGACTTTTCCTGACTTCTGTGCATACACCTGACTTATGATCAATAAAGTGCAAACCAGTATGTAGATGAAAATGCGTTTGAGCATTTGCAGACTCCTGTTTTTTAAAAAAGTATGCGGCGGAGAGCTGAAATCCAAATCCATTTCCGCCATGTCCGAAGTCCGTCCAACGGATGAATTTTGGAAAGGATAAATTTGAACATCACGAGATTGCGAATTAATTCTCAAGGGGATTCGTCGGTCACAGAATTTCTTTGAGAGTCGAACCGTGAATTTCAATTCACCGGTTAAATATGAAAAAGGACCTGACAACAAGACTGTCAAGATTCATGTCTCGGCGAGTGTGAAGCTGTTTGGCACCGCCACTTCTCTCAGGGGTTATTGTTGTTTTCGGAATCAGGCTGAGCAAAAAATAGGAAAACAACCGTTCTATCAACGCTTTGATGGTGTTTCAGCAGGGATTTGTCTTGTCCGAAGGATCCTTCGGATAGATAAATGAAACACGCAGACAAGAGTTCCGTATTAACTTTTATGCGAGCAATTACGTAAAAAGGAAGAAAGGGAACTACTATGAGGAAGTTAGCGACCAAATCATTTCTGCTGATTTTGTTCTTCTCCGCATTTGCCTTTGCTGAGACTTATTCAAAAACCGAAATTAAGACATTCCAGATATCGCCATCTGGCAAGATCGTCGTCGATAATGTGAATGGTTTCATTAAGGTCAAATCGTGGGACAAGGATCAAGTATCGCTCGAGATAACAAAAACTGTCAGAGCCGACGGTCAGGAAGAAGCGGATAAATATTTTGATCGACTTAGAGTTGAGGTCGAGAACGGGAACGATTATCTGAACGTACGTACTCATTATCCTCACGATATGGGGGGAGGATGCGGGTTTTTTGATTGGTTATTTCATGGCGGATCGAGATACGTCAATGTAGAGTATGTCCTGATAGTGCCTTCGACAGCTAAACTTGATTTGGAATCAACGAACGGGAAAATCGAAGTGCAGGCGGTTACGGGAGACGTGAAGGCACGGTCGACAAACGGACGCTTAAGACTTGATGGAGTAAGCGGAAAGATTGACGCTTCCACAACTAACGGCAGCATCACGGCGAGTGTTGTTGACGCCGACAAGTTTAAAGAGATGAGGCTGCGAACTACTAACGGTTCCATAAAGATCTACTGTCCGAAAGATATTAATGCTGACGTTTACGCGCATACAACGAACGGAAGCATAGAGACCGAATTTCCCATCGCCGTGAGTGGCACCTTCAACCGCAAAAGTCTTAGTGGAAAGATCAACAACGGCGGAAAGGAAATTTATCTTCATACCACAAACGGCAGCATAGAGATTAATAAAGAGTGATTTCTGATCCGGACAAGCCGGAACCAAGTCAGAAAAAGCAATAGAACATGTGAGCGACCCCGCCAAGTCCCGTCAAAAACATCTATTATACGTCGGGATCCCGCTCCGCGGTGACGGGATATTCGACTTGTCCGAAGGACTCTTCGATCGCCATCTACCGCTCCGTCATTTGTGTCTATTTGGTATGCGGGTGCCGCTTACGGCATGCCGCTTCATATTAAAAGATAGAATGTCGGAGCGGCAACGGCGCTAAGGGCGCTCGCCGACATATGCCGCCCTGTGGCATCTCGCATGTCCTATTTATTATAATAATGAGCGGGATAAATAATTTCTGACGGGACATGCTTATATGGAATAATGATGCCTTGCATTATGGCGCATTCCTATTTGAGTTCACCACGCGTCTCGCGTGGTGAAAATGGAGCGTCATTGAGCGGCAGATTTCCGGAGACTGTTTCATCCGTGTAAATCTGTCCGTCCCCCGTCCATGAATTACGGACGGGCGCGGACGGATCCGCGTTATCAGTGGTCTATTTTCTATTCTATTCGGGACGGCGAGGTGTCTTGTCCTAACCACCCCATCACTGACAGATTACCTCAACCATTCCCTCTTCATTGTTTTTTGAATGCCGTGGCGGTAATTTTCAAAAGTTATGAAAAAGATAATCGATCGGGCACTCACGTTCGGGAGAATGATAAAATTTTCCCACACCCTTTTTGCAATGCCGTTTGCATTAACGAGCGTCGTACTTGCATCGTTTTCTCATAAAATCACCCTCTATAAACTTTTTTGGATAATTATTGCGATGGTTGGCGCGCGTTCGGCCGCAATGGGATTCAATAGAATTGCTGACCGTGAGTTTGATGCGAGAAATCCGCGCACGAAGAATCGTGAAATTCCCACGAAGAAGATATCGCTTGCGGAAGCATCGGCATTTGTTTTCCTTGCGGCACTGCTTCTTGTATTTGCGGCGTACAAGCTGAACAAATTGTGCTTCTATTTATCGCCCGTTGCACTTACGGTTGTGTTCTTTTATTCCTTTACTAAACGCTTCACATGGCTGTCGCACATTTTTCTCGGACTCGGAATGGGATTGGCGCCGGTGGGCGCGTGGCTCGGAATTGCGGGCCAGTTTTCGCTCGTTCCGATATTGCTCGGCTTGACGGTCGTCACCTGGGGCGCGGGCTTCGATATTATTTATTCTTGCCAAGATCTTGGCTATGACGATGAGATCGGACTTTTTTCCATGCCGCGCGTGCTTGGTGTGAAGAAGGCATTGGTCATCTCGGCAGTTCTTCATGCCGTCGCGTTTGCGTTGCTGGTCTCGTTGAAATTTATTCTTCCGCTTGGAAGCATCTACTTGCTTGGTCTCGCGCTCGTCGCGGTGATGTTGATATACCAGCATGCTATCGTCAAACCGAATGATCTGAATAGATTGAATTTTGCTTTTTTCAATTTGAACGCCTACATGAGCGTCGGACTTTTCCTTTTCACGCTCATTGATGTTATCACCTGAATAGACTTTTCAATACGAAAGGGGAAGGATTTGTCCGAAGAATCCGGTGGAAGCGATAAGAAAGTTCGCGACGAACTTGAAAAATGGAAGCATGATTCCATATCTCCTATTTTGAATTCAAAACCCGAGAGGAAAGAGAAGTTCCAGACGGATTCCGGGATCGAGATACAGAGGCTCTACGTACCTCAGGATTTTGAGTACGGGAACAAGCTTGGCTTCCCCGGGAAATATCCGTTTACGCGCGGAGTCTATCCGACGATGTACCGCGGAAAGCTCTGGACGATGCGGCAGTACGCCGGTTTCGGAAGCGGGGAAGAATCGAATAAGCGATACCGCTACTTACTCACGCAAGGAATAACGGGACTTTCAGTCGCGTTCGATTTGCCGACGCAAATGGGTTACGATTCGGATCATTCAATGAGTGAAGGCGAAGTCGGCAGGGTCGGAGTCGCGATCGATTCGCTCGAGGACATGGAACGCCTCTTTGACGGAATCAAACTTGAAAAAGTCACGACCTCGATGACGATCAACGCCACCGCCGCAATTCTTCTTGCGATGTACATAGCGGTTGCAAAAAAACAGGGCGCCGATCTGACAAAAATTTCCGGAACGATTCAAAATGACATCTTGAAAGAATACATTGCCCGCGGGACACATATTTATCCCCCTGTTCCGTCTTTGCGATTGGTAACGGATATTTTCGGATTTTGCGCCGAAAATCTTCCGAAATGGAACACGATTTCGATAAGCGGTTATCACATACGCGAGGCTGGCGCGACAGCCGTACAGGAGCTTGCCTTCACTTTTTCAAATGCGATTGCTTACGTTGAGGCGGCACTCAAAGCCGGACTCGCCTTCGACACATTCGGCGCGCAGCTCTCTTTCTTTTTCAATGCGCACAACAATTTCTTTGAAGAAGTGGCGAAATTCCGTGCGGCGCGGCGCGTGTGGGCAAAAATTGCTAAAGAGAGATTTAACGCAAAAAATCCGGAGGCAATGAAGCTTCGTTTCCATGCGCAGACCGGCGGTTCGACGTTGACCGCCCAGCAAATAGATAACAATGTCGTTCGAACCACAATCCAAGCGCTTGCCGCAGTCCTCGGCGGATGCCAATCGCTGCATACAAACAGCAAAGACGAGGCGCTCGCGCTGCCGACGGAAGCATCGGTGAGACTCGCGCTTCGCACACAGCAGGTGATCGGCTTCGAGTCCGGAGTAGCAGATACGGTCGACCCGCTGGGCGGATCATATTTTGTCGAAAAGCTTACAGATGAAATTGAAGAAAAAGTCTGGAAATATCTCGGAAAAATTGAAGTGATGGGCGGAGCAGTGAAGGCAATCGAGGCTGGATTTTTCCAGAGCGAAATCGCTGCGAGCGCCTACGAATACCAGCGTGCAATCGAAACAAAACAGAAAGTCGTTGTCGGAGTGAATGAGTTTGTCGTTGAAGAAAAAGAGCACGCCGATATTTTCGAGCTTGACCCGCGTGTCAGAGAGACACAGGTTAAAAGGTTAGAAGGGCTAAAGGCAAAGAGGGACAATGAAAAGGTTAAGCGAGCACTTGAACGATTGAAGCAAGAAGCAAGAAGTCCCGCGAAACGGGATGGCGCCGGAAGCGCTCATCAGACGAACCTTATGCCGTTGATTATTGGTGCGGTGGAAAATTATGCGACGCTTGGGGAGATCTCGGAAGCTTTGAGAGAAGTTTGGGGAACTTACAGCTGAAAGTCCCCGCGAGGCGCGGGTCTATCTACGATTCTACCGAATCGCAGATTCGTAGAACGACCTCGTAGAGGGTAAACTCCGTCGAGGAACAATTGGAGGGTCGATTTCGCTGTCGAAGATCCCGCCCTTGGCGGGAAGTGAGTTGAGTTTGAAGGGATCATAATAACAGATTATTCTGTCTCCTCAATTTGAATTGAATTTGTGCACTGCTTATAATACAAAAAAGAAGTCCGATTTGGTGAAACACAAAGGGCAGAAAATAGTGAACATGTATCGATTCAGGGCAAGCCTTATAGAATTTGTCGGTGGTGATTGTATTTGCTTCTTTTGAACAAGAATCGACCAACGTTTATATGAAAACTGTGCAAGGAACATCTTCGGACATTAAGCAAAAGCAGATGGAAAAACTGAAGGCGGTGTTTCCCGAGATAGTCTCTGAGGAAAAGATCAACTGGGAGAAACTGAAACTTACACTCGGCGAGGATATTGATATCGAGAATGAACGATATGTTCTCAGCTGGGCAGGAAAGAGTGACGCGTTCCGCGCGATCCAGACGCCGACCACCGCCACGCTGAAACCGGACCGGGATATTCTCTTGATGAAAAAAGTCTGAACCGGGATTCGTCTGATTTATCTGATATCCATGATTCAAGAAATCAGAATAATCAGCGTCATCAGATGAATCAGCGGTCGGACAACATCTTCATCGAAGGCGAGAACCTTGAAGTGTTGAAAGTGCTTCAGAAGTCGTATTACGGCAAGGTGAAGATGATCTACATCGACCCGCCGTACAACACAGGGAACGACAGCTTCATATATCCCGACAAGTTCAGCGAGACCAAAGATGAATACCTGAGACGCATTGGCGACAAAGACGAGGCGGGCTACCTGACGAAGGAGGGATTCTTCAGGAAGAACAGCAAGGAGAACGGACAGTATCATTCCAACTGGCTGTCCATGATGTACCCGCGGCTGTTCCTCGCGCGGAATCTTTTGCGCGATGACGGCGTGATTTTCGTTTCGATTGACGACAACGAGGTGCATAACCTGCGTTTGATGATGAATGAGATTTTCGGAGAAGAAAATTTTGTGGCACAGTTGGTTTGGAAGAAAAAATACACGGGCGGAAAGCACGCCAAGCACTTTGTTGATCTTCATGAATATATTCTTGTGATGGCCAGGGATCTTAAGCTTTTTGGTGAGATTCTTATCGAAAGGCCGGAAGAAGAGAAGATCAAGTTCAGTGAAGTGGATGAGTACGTGAACGAGCGCGGAAAGCACTACCTCAGACCATTGAAATCCAATCTCGAAGAAAGAAAGACGCTCGTATATCCGATCAGTATGCCAGACGAAACGGTCATAGAAACTCAATGGTTAGTGGGGAAAGACAGGTTTGAAAAGGAGGTTGCAGAGGGGAGGATAATCTTCAAAAAGAAGAAGGATGGACACTACCAAGTCTATAAGAAGTACTATGAAAAGGACAATGAAGGCAAAGTGAAACCCGAATCATTGATCTTAAAATTTCCCAACAATGACGCGAAGATTGAATTGAAAGATCTCTTTGACGTAAAGGAAGGCCGGGACAATCTGTTCTACACAGTCAAGCCGAAAGAGCTTGTAAAGTATCTTATTAGTCAAGTCTGTGAGGGTGACGACACCGTCCTAGA
The DNA here is from genome assembly GCA_023381615.1 of Bacteroidota bacterium. Lineage (GTDB taxonomy): Bacteria > Bacteroidota > Ignavibacteria > Kryptoniales > JAKASW01 > JAKASW01. The sequence goes on along the minus strand of JAMCQL010000059.1, from coordinate 19,914 downwards.
CTTCTTTGCTGGCAGCGGGACGACGGCGCAGGCGGTCATGGAGTTAAACAAGGAAGACGGCGGAAACAGGAAGTTCATCTTGGTTCAGCTTCCCGAGAAAACTGATGAGGACTCGGAGGCGTACAAGGCGGGATATAAGACGATTGCGGATATTTGTAAAGAAAGGATTAAAAGAGCAATAAAAAGGATCGAGGAAGAAGAGAGTGAGAGGGGTGAAAAGGAACGGAGTGCGGTGCCGTTGTTTTCGGACCCCTCTGTCCCTTCGGGACATCTCCCCTTGGCAGGGGAGAAAAAGGGCGACCTTGGATTCAAGGTGTTTACACTTGAGTCGTCTAACTTCAAGGTCTGGCGGATGGACACGATTGAGAACGGCGACGATCTGAACAAGCAGATGGATGCATTTGCCGATCCGGTGCGGGCAGGTTCGGAAGCGGATGATATGGCCTGGGAGATATTTATTAAGTCGGGTTATGAGCTGACAACCAAGCTGGAGAAGTTAACTATCGGCGGTGTCCCGGTTTATTCGATTGCAGATGGAGAGGTTGTGCTTGCGTTTGAGAAGATTTCTCAGGAGGCGATAGATGAGATAGTTAAGATGAAGCCGAAGAATTTCATTTGTTTAGACCGGCTCTTCGCCGGGAACGATCAATTGAAGACAAATACCGCATTGCGGATGAAGGATGAGGGAGTGGAGTTCAGGACGATATGAACGGCTTTTTTCTTCCCCTCGTTGAGGGGAAGTGGCACGATGCACAGCATCGTGACGATGGGGTCAGGAAACAACCGCACCATCAGGTGAAGTGGTATCGTGATGAAGTTGGTGGTGAATTCGACAACCCCTCTGTCTCGACGCGCCGCGTCGGGACATCTCCCCTTAGCAGGGGAGAAACAACCCCTCTGTCCCAATGCCTTGCATCGTGACATCTCCCCTTGGCAGGGGAGAAACAACCCCTCTGTTCCCAATGCCTTGCATCGTGACATCTCCCCTTGACAGGGGAGGAAAGGAGGTATGGTGATGGCGATCTTTAATAAGTCGAGTGAGCGTGAAAAGAGAAAAATGCTTCGCAAGAATATGCCGGAAGCGGAAGTAATTCTGTGGTCACGGCTCAAAGGCAAGCAAATAGTCGGGATGAAATTTCGGAGGCAATACAGCGTGGGTCCGTTCGTACTCGATTTCTATTGCGCCGAGAAGAAGTTGGCTATTGAGGTGGATGGCCCCAGTCATTTTGAAGATGGAGCGCAGGAACATGATGCGGAACGGCAGAGATGGATCGAGCAGTTTGGAATTCGATTTCTGAGATTCACGAATACTGATGTGCGCACAAACTTGAATGGAGTCTTGAGAGCTATAGAAGAGGGATCAAAAACATGAGCGGCATTTTTCTTCCCCTCGTTGAGGGGAAGTGGCACGATGCACAGCATCGTGACGATGGGGTCAGGAAACAACCGCACCATCAGGTGAAGTGGTATCGTGATGGAGTTGGTGGTGGATTAGACAACCCCTCTGTCTCGACGCGCCGCGTCGGGACATCTCCCCTTGGCAGGGGAGAAAAAAACAAAACAATTACGGCGTTGCAGATGTCGAAGATCCCTCCTGCGGGAAGGATGCGGGAGTGGAGTGCAAAATAGTCTGAACCGGGATGCGTCTGATTAATATGATTCACACGATTCAAGAAATCAGACGGATCAGAGTGCAGACAATGGACGGGCAACATGAATGACAATGAGATGCGAAGATCGATTCTACAGTTTGCTTACGACCAAGGCTTGAGCACCAGTTGAAGCTTGTCAACACAGAAGAAATGCCCTTTCTAAAAGGGGATGACGTTATTAGGAGACAGCAAAACATTCAAATCTTAAGGGACAACGGATTGATCAAAACTGAGGATAGTACCTGGACACTGCTCTCAATAACAACTCCCGGAATCCGTTTAGTTGAGAATCCACGAGAGCTTAACAGGGAATTTCCAGTTCAGCACGAATTGCCTGAGCAAACAAAAAAGCTTATTGATACGGTGGAGAAACTATTGACTCCGGATTATCCAGATGTATGGAATCAGTTCAGAAAAGCAAGGGAATTTCTATACAATGTGAAACCACCCGATTACTTGAACTCCGTTAAGGAAGCCGTTGGCGCCGTAGAAGGATTCTCAAAGATTATCCTCTATCACCCAAAGGATACACTTTCCGACTTGCTGCCGGAAATAAGGCAATCGCATTTGGCCCATCCGGCAATGGGAAAGATCATTGAGGCCATATATGCTGTTCGCGGCGATGAGCCAGGGATTGGTCACGGCGCTTACGTGTCAAGTAATTTCGAATATTCGGACGCCGAATTTATGCTTAACATTTCCGCCTCTTTGATTATTTATTTGGCGCGCAAGGAAATGAAGCAAAAGAGTGTTTGCGAGGACGGGTAAAGGTGGCAGAGGGAAAATGATATGACTCACGTTCCGAAGTATCTTTATAAATATTTCCCGATCAACAAGCATTTATTTGAACTGCTGACGTTGAAGCACATTTACTTTTCCTTAGTAGAAGAATTCAATGATCCATTGGAATGTGGAATTGTACCGGAGTTTGACCTCATTGATCCCGAAGCCGTAAAGAATTATGTGGATCTCAATCTCCGCCCTTATCAACAATACAAAAAACACGTTATGAGAATTGATAAGGAAGGGTTTGAGAACGTAGTGCGCGATGAGTACAGAAGGGCATTTGAATTCATGAAGGGAGAAGTGCGCGTATTATGCTTATCTGCCGTTGGGAATAGTCCGGTGATGTTTTCACACTACGCTGACAAGCATAGGGGTGTTTGTTTAAAATTTAATTCATCCTTGATCCCTTTCCACCAGAATCTGCAGTATGTAAATTATCCTAAAACGTATCCAACGATTCCCCTTTTGGGAGTAACAGATTTTAAAGAAGATTACAATCGCAAAGTGCGGCTGCATTATTACACGAAAGCGGAATCCTGGAAATATGAAAAAGAATGGCGAGTTGCAATAAGGAAAGATGGGGATGGAAAGCACGATTTTCCTCCAGAGATGATATCTGGCATCATTTTTGGGCTCAAAACGGCAGATACAAAGAGAGTAAGAATTATGAAACTCATGAGGTCAATGAATTGGGGAGGGAGATTTCAGCAAGTGACTGGGATGAAGAAAGATTTCACTTTGGATATTTGTGACATATGATAGAAAGGGTCATCTCGTTTTGATGCTTTGTGCCTGAGAGAGGAAAAGAACGCGAAACACGAATAATGTTTGAGCCGCAAATAGGCGCTGGTAAAATGATTATGATTGTAAGGATGAGGATATATTTTGTCAGCCGTAAAGGCGGAACTAAAGTCATCCGTGGTTCAGACGATGAAGGCGATCCGAAATTACAAATAATACGTAGGAGAAACGTCCCGCTTTCGCGGGACGTCGGACCAATTTGCTGATGCCGGGAGAATGGTAAGCTTAGAGAACATAAAGAAACGGCTTCGAGATAACTCCCGAAGCCGTCGAGCCGAGGCTGCTAACCTCAGCGGGGTTAGAAATGCAAAAGGGAGGAAGTGACAGATGTTATTCTTTGTCGACGAGAGTGGAATTGATAAGAAACACGCGCCCTATGAATATTGACTGCAACTTCTATCAAAGAAGAGAAACTGTGGGACTTTATCAAGGCGGAACAGAAGTTGGAGCTTGATCGCTTCGGTGTGAGGCTGGCGGATCTTCGAACTGAACTCAAGGGCTCAAAGCTCCTTTTGAAAAAGAGATTTCGGTTTGCAAATCAAGCGATAGAAATAAGCGAAGCCGACCAGAAAACTTATGCCAAGTCGTTTCTTGAGAAGGGCAGCTCCACAGCGGGAACCACGTCGTCTCCAAACGCAACTGCCGTAGAATACACAGCATTTGGAAGGGCGTCCCTGCAATTTGTCGATGAGTTGCTTGACCTTGCTTCAGCATTTGAGATTAAAGTGTTCGCCTCGATGGTGGAGGTCGATGCTCCTTCACCTGCATCAAGTGACAAACTGAGGAAGGACTACGTCTACCTTCTTGAACGGATGTTTTATTATGTGGAAAGCATTGACGAAACCACCCAGGGACTTATCGTATTTGATGAGCTGGAAAAGGCTATGGCCCGGCTGCTGATCGATCAGGTGTTCAACTATTTTACAAAGACATCAAAAGGCAGGGAACGCAGCCGGCGCATCGTTCCAGAGCCATTCTTTGCGCACAGCGATTTGACGACGGTAATTCAACTGACCGACATAATCGCTTACATTATCAACTGGGGGCTTTCGAGCAGGTCCGAGAATGACAAAACCATCGAGGGGAGAAATCGTGCCCTATGCCCAGAAAGTCAACGGGATGCAATTCAAACGATATCCTAGCGAAGGAGGAGAATCAGCCAGGCTGATTTATGGGATTACATGCATCGACGACTTACGCGGAACGGACGAAAGGGCTTAAAAGGGAAAAGCCAATGGCAGCTTTCGCCACCAAAGGCTCCGACACATTATACGGAAATGAGACTGTAAATGCAAAACGTAGGACGGAAATTGGAGCGCTCTGACAGTAGATTCTTGAACTACTTAAAAACAGCCATGGACTTGAGCATAGTATGAAACTCCAATTCGATTCACATCAGGATTTCCAGATACAGGCTATTCGGTCTGTCGTTGACATCTTCGAAGGCCAGCCATTGAACACCGGCGATTACGAGTTCTCGCTCCAGCAAGGCGATTCGAGTCTCGCGTTCACCGAAAACGGCGTGGGCAATGCCATCAGGCTGACTGAACAGGAGATATTGAAAAACGTCCGGGACGTTCAGAGGAGAAAGGGATTAGAAGGGTCAGACAAGCTGAAAGGCCTCAATTTCTCCGTCGAGATGGAGACCGGGACAGGGAAGACATATGTTTACCTGCGGACTATTTATGAGCTGAACAAAACTTACGGGTTTAAGAAGTTCATCATAGTCGTGCCGAGCATCGCCATCCGGGAAGGGGTTCTCAAGAACCTCCAGATAACACACGAGCATTTCCAGAATCTCTACAACAGAGTTCCATTGACCTATACGGTTTACGACTCTAAGAACGTTTCTCTTCTCCGCGGCTTCGCGCTGAGCAACACGATACAGGTTCTTGTCATTAACATCGACTCGTTCGCGAAAGATGAGAATATCATAAACAAGCCGAACGACAAGCTGACGGGGAAGCGCCCGATAGAATTCATCCGGTACACCAACCCGATTGTGATTTTAGATGAGCCGCAGAACATGGAGACCGACCTGCGTAAGCAAGCCATTGCGAATCTCAATCCATCATGCACGCTCCGGTACTCTGCAACTCACAGGGATGTTTACAACCTGGTTTACAAGCTCAGCCCAGTGAAGGCGTACGACCTTGGGTTGGTGAAGCAGATCGAGGTGGATTCTGTAATCAGTGAAGCCAGCTTCAACCAGGCATTTGTGAAACTTGAAGGAATAAAGACACAGAAGACTAAAATCAGCGCAAAACTCATTTTCGATTTTGAGGGAGCCAACGGTGTCCTGCGCAAGAGCGCGTACGTTCGGAACGGCGATAGCCTCTACGACCTTTCCAACAAGCGCGAGATGTACCGTGAGGGCTACGTTGTCAATGAGATTAATGCCGAGAACGGGTACGTCGAGTTTTCAAACGGGACAAGGCTCGAAGTCGGAGAGACAAAAGGCGGCCTTCAAGATGATATAATGAAAGTTCAGATCAGAAAAACGGTCGAAGAGCACTTCCGGAAGGAAGCCAACCTGAAGCCGAAAGGAATCAAGGTACTGTCGCTCCTCTTCATAGACAAAGTCAAGAACTATCGGTCGTACGAGGACGGCGCGCCGTTCAAAGGCAAGTTTGCTGTCTGGTTTGAAGAGATATTTAAGGAATATGCAGCCAAACCCGGTTACACGGAGGTGATCCCATTCGATGCAGACCGCGTCCACAACGGCTACTTCGCCCAGGACAAGAAAGGGATATTGAAAGACTCGCGTGAGGGGAGAACGTCGGAAGGCGATACCGAGGCTTATGAGTTGATAATGAAAGACAAAGAGAGACTGCTAGACCTGAACGAACCGCTGAGGTTTATTTTCAGCCATTCTGCGCTGCGTGAAGGCTGGGACAGTCCCAATGTGTTCCAGCTTTGTACGCTCAATGAGACGACATCGGAAATGAAGAAACGGCAGGAGATAGGAAGAGGTCTTCGGCTTGCCGTTAGCTCCGATGGCAACAGGGTTTTCGAAAAAGCTGTCAACAGGCTGACTGTTGTGGCAAACGAAAGTTACGAGCAGTTTGCGAAGAAGCTCCAGAAGGAAATCGAGGAAGATACAGGAGAGAAATTCGAAGGAAGGATAAAGAACAAAAACGACAAGAAGAAGGTGACTCTCCGCAAAGGGTATGAAACAGACCTGAAGTTCAAGGACTTGTGGGAACGCATCCGCCAGAAGACAACATACAGGGTTGAATACACGACAGAAGCGCTCATTCGGGAGGCGGCTAAACGAGTGAGAAAGATGCCGGAGATTCTGGCGCCGAGGATTGTCGCCCAGCGGACCAAAGTGCTCATGGATTCCGGAGGCATAGGAGGAGAAACGGCTTCGATGAACTTCTATGAGCCGCAATACGGCAGCGTGGCAATCCCGGATATAGTCGGCTACATAGAACAAAGGACTCATCTTACACGGTCGACAATAACGGAGATTCTGCGACAATCGGGGAGGATGCTCGATTGCTTGAAGAATCCGCGATTGTTCCTCGAAAATGCAGTACATGAAATCAAAACTGAGCTTGAGTCAATAATGGTGGACGGCGTTAAGTATCAGAAGATAGATAATGACTACTATGAGATGCGCCAGTTCCAATCCGAGGAGATCGAAGAGTACTTAACCAACCTCTATGCAGTGAAAAACCAAGAGAAGACAATTCTCGACAACATAGAAATAGATTCCTTGTCGGAAACAGAACGCAAGTTTGCCGAGGCATGCGACGGCAGCGATAACATAGAATTTTTCCTGAAGCTGCCGCGCTGGTTTGTTATCGAAACACCAGTGGGCAAGTACATACCTGATTGGGCGCTGATGCTGAAGCAGGAGAAAAGGCTTTACTTCGTAGCTGAAACAAAATCGACTTTGGACAAGTCAAAGCGTCTCGAGAGCGAAAACCAGAAGATCGAATGCGGAAGGAAGCATTTCGGGGAGTTTGAGGAAGTACATTTTACTGATGCCACAAAACTCGAAGACGTGCAAAGAGAAGCGAGCCAATTGTAAGAACTCCGTCAATTCAAAGTGGTTACCCACTGCCGGGCGGAAGTTCAAGAAGGGGATGCGATGAAGAATATATTTCTGGTGTGAAAACGGAGGCGAGGGTGGTTGTTGAAGCCAGCGTTCCCGTTTTTGACTTATCTTAGCGCTTCTTCTAATATCGTTGCGGCATCCGTCTTCTCATCGCGGTACTTCACGATGACGGGTGTGTAAAGCGAAATGTTGGTCTCCGCCGCAAAGTTGCCAGCGGCTTTCCGCGAACCTGCGACAACGACCGCGCCTTCCGGAATAATTAGCGGATGTTTTTTTTCTTTTCTGTAAATTTTTCCTTTGACCAAATCGTAGACAGGGGTTGAACCTGTGATGATGCACCCAGCGCCAATTACGGCGCGGCGCCTAACGATCGCGCCTTCGTAGATTCCGCAGTTGCCGCCGACCATCACTTCGTCTTCAATTATGACCGGGAATGCACCAACAGGCTCCAGCACTCCGCCTATCTGTGTGCCGGCACTGATGTGAACCTTTTTGCCAACTTGTGCGCAGGAACCAACAAGTGAATGAGAATCGAGCATCGTTCCTTCGTCAACATAAGCGCCAACGTTCACGTAAGATGGCGGCATTACTACGATGCCTTTTGCAATGTACGCGCCTCGACGTATCGCGGTGCCGCCCGGTACGACGCGAATTTCGTCCGCAATGGAAATATTTTTTGTCGGGAGAGTGTGCTTGTCGTAAAATTGGTCACTGCACTCGTTTTCTACTTTAATGAGTTTTCCAATTCGAAAGGCAAGTAAGATCCCTTTCTTCACCCATTCATTTACTTTCCATCCGCTCGACGACGACCGATCGCGTTCAGCCGCTCTGACTTCACCAATGTCAAGTAGTTCAAGAAATTGTTCCACAAATGATTCCGCCACAGGGCTTATCCCCGAGGTTTCGTAGAACTTTTCTATTTCTGCGATAAGTAATTCTCTGCTCATAACCCGGTCCAAATGGATCCCTTCTGGACAGGAACCTGAATTAGTTCAAGGTCAGACAAAATCTTCTTTAGTTTCTCACGTGTGGAATTGGTCGGAGGAACGAGGGGCAAGCGGTAAACTTCCTCGATCATTCCCATCATCGCGAGCGAAGCCTTCACGGGAATAGGGTTCGATTCGATGAAGTTGACATTCATAAGCGGCAGAAGTTTGTAATGAAGTTCCCTTGCGTTTTCCAAATCGCCCGCAAGACAAAAGCGAATCATGTCGCTGAAAAGTCTCGGTACCTGATTCGCAACGACGGATATTATTCCGTCGCCGCCAAGTGCAACGACAGCGAATGCAATTTGATCGTCGCCGGAGTAAACGGAAAAATCTTCAGGTCTTCCTCTCAGTATTTCCATGATTTGAGAGATGTTTCCGCTCGCTTCTTTTACGGCGACCACATTAGGAATTTCTTCTGCCATTCTCAGGGTTGTTTCCGCGGCGATGTTGCTGCCGGTTCGTCCCGGCACATTGTAAACCACAATTGGAATATCCACGGTTTCTGCGATCGCCGCGTAGTGCTGGTAGAAACCTTCCTGTGTCGGTTTATTGTAGTAAGGCGCCACCGATAAAACTCCGTCTGCGCCGATGGACTTCGCGTGGACGGTGAGCGAAATCGCTTCGCGTGTTGAATTGCTTCCTGCTCCCACGATTATGGGAAGGCGATGATTAGTCTGGTCGAGAACAATTTCCATCACTTGGTGATGCTCCGCATGTGAAAGCGTCGCACTTTCTCCGGTCGTGCCGGCGGGCAGGATCGCTTCGGTTCCGTTCGTTATCTGAAATTCCACGAGTTCGCGGATTCGCCGCTCGTCGACGGAGCCGTCTTTCTTGAAGGGCGTTATGAGAGCCACGCCTGTACCACGAAATAGTTTCCGTTTCATCTCAACCTCGTTCTAGTAAATGTTAATTCTTAATTCTCAATTGGAATCCACTTTTTCCCGCGGAACGCGGGACAGGCTCCATTCATAATTTATAATTCAGACAGTATGTCTTTGAAAATGTAAAATCCTTTTTTGCCGACCGACCACTCCGCTGCGATCACGGCGCCAAGCGCGAATCCCCGTCTTCCTCTCGAAGTGTGCGTCAGTTCGATGCGGTCATTTTCGGAATCGAAGAAAACCGAGTGTGTTCCAAACTCGCTTCCGACTCTGATCGAATTTACTTGCAGTTCATCTTTCGCAATTCGTTCGTCGGGCAATCCTGTTCGCAGCCTTTTTTTGGAAGGGAAGTTCTCCAGGATGGAATTGCCGATCGTAATTGCGGTACCGCTCGGTGCATCTGACTTTTGATTGTGGTGAATTTCCAACACGGCGCAGTCGAAGCCTTCGAATTTGCCGAATAGCTTTGCGGCATTCTCTATTGTCGAAATGAATAAGTTCATTCCGAGTGAGAAATTTGAAGCGAATACTGCTGCAATTGCCGATTCATTTACTAATCGCTTCACTTCATCCAAGTCTTTTTGCCAGCCGGTTGTGCCGATTACAATTGGTTTCTTTAGCAGAGCGGCAAATCTCACATGTTCTAATACTGCCGTAGGCACTGAAAAATCCATGAGGACATCGCATTGCTCAAACTGATTTCTCGAGTCGGGTAGCTTTGATCCAATGTCCGCAACAGCGGAGATCGAATGTGAACGCTGCTTGGCGACGATCTCGATTTCCTTTCCCATCTTTCCGTACCCGAGCAAACCAATATTCATCTTAGGATCTTCAATTTTAGATTTCCGATTCGAAGCTTTGGATGGAGGAAATAACTGACCAAGGTGAGAATGTTGATCAGTTAAATAGCGCTCCACCCGTTGTTTCATGTTCAGACGGATGACAGTTTGCAAGCTCTTCGCTTTTCCCGTCGGCGTCTCGTCTTGACAAGTCGCAGATGGTAACCTTTCGGGCAACCCAACCATGAACGGTGAAGCCCTGTTCAGGGTTTCGGCGGCAGTTCCTTTTCCCGCCCCAACAAGCCGGGACGGGGAGCCGAACTATACAGGATGTATTGTTCTGTTCGGCTCTCCGTGTTTCATCAGCGCTTCAAACCTCCACACGGTTACTAATAACTGCCGCGCCTCTATCTAACTTCGATGAAATTTAGTCTAAGAGGAAGTCGAATGCAAATTCATTTAGGATCGGTTACCTCTTTGGCAGAATGTTTCTATCGCTACGATCATTCGCACTTTACTTGACGTTAATTTATCCTTGCGCTAACTTTTCGAGTCATTTATTTCGGATCGTTTCACCGAACATTATGAAAGACATAAAAAGTGGAGGTTGAGATGCATAATATTAGAAGAATAGTTCCTATTTCTCTGGTTCTCCTGTGTGCATTGATTTTTAGTCTTTCGACGTCGTTCGCGTCAGCGTCGAGAGATTCGAAAACTCATGCAGTGGTGGACACTTCCTATTTGAGCACTATGAAGTGGCGGCTCATCGGACCGTTTCGCGGCGGGCGTGCTGTTGCAGTAGCTGGTGATCCAACAAATCAAATGGTTTTCTATTTTGGGGCGGTCGATGGCGGGGTTTGGAAAACAAATGACGCCGGCGCTCATTGGAAAAATATTTCAGACAGGTTTTTCAAGAATTCATCCATTGGCGCAATTGAAGTTGCTCCGTCAGATCCCAATGTAATTTATGTTGGCACGGGCGAATCCGATTTGCGCGGGGACGTGACTTACGGCGAGGGAATGTACAAATCCGATGATGCGGGTAAAACATGGAAATCCATCGGACTCGCCGAGACCCGGCATATCGCAAGAATTCAAATCGATCCGCGGGACCCGGATGTGGTTTATGTAGCGGCTTTCGGTCGTGCTTTCGGACCAAACAACGAACGCGGCGTGTACAAGTCGGAGGATGGAGGCAAAACATGGAAGAAAGTATTATTTGTCAACGACAGCACCGGTGCGATAGACTTAGCTATGGATCCAGGTAATTCAAGAATTCTTTACGCTGCAATGTGGCAGGCAGAAAGAATGCCGTGGGGATTTACAAGCGGCGGCGCAGGAAGCGGCATATATAAGTCCACGGACTCCGGTGAAACATGGAAGAACATATCAGAGAATAAAGGACTGCCGTCCGGAATATTAGGAAGAATCGGCATCGCAATTTCTCCCGTGAAACCGGACAGAGTGTGGGCAACGATTGAGGCAAAAGATGGAGGCGTTTATCGTTCGGACGACGGCGGCGAGACATGGCAATACCTGAACCACGACCGCGACATCAGAACAAGGCCGTGGTATTTCTCTCGAATTGCTGCTGACACAAAAAATGAAAACACGGTGTACCTGCTGAACGTCGGATTTTACAAATCGATTGACGGAGGAGAAAAATTCAAACCAGTCAGACTTCCTCACGGCGACAATCACGATTTGTGGATCGATCCGAACAACTCACAGCGCATGATAGAAGCCAACGACGGCGGCGCCACAATCTCTCTCGATGGTGGTAAGTCGTGGTCGACATTGGACAACCAGCCGACAGCACAGTTCTACCATGTCGAGACAGACAACCAGTTTCCTTATCGAATTTATGGTGCACAGCAAGACAACTCCACCGTTTCCATTCCGAGCCGTTCCGATAGAGGCGTGATCACACAGGAAGATTGGTATCCGGTCGGCGGCGGTGAGAGCGGTTACATTGCTGTTCCTCCGAATGATCCAAGCATCGTATATGCCGGTTCGTACGGTGGACTGATCACCCGTTACGACAGAAAGACCAAGCAGGTGAAGAACGTTTCACCCTGGCCGGACAATCCGCTTGGCAGAGGCGCAAACGATGTTAAATACAGATTCCAATGGACATTTCCGATCGTTATTTCACCGCACGATCCGAACACGATCTATGCAGGAGCAAATGTTGTGTTCAAATCAACCGATCGCGGCGACAGTTGGAGCATCATCAGCCCGGATCTCACGCGTGCAGATTCGACTAAGATGGTTTCTTCAGGCGGTCCGATTACGAAAGACAATACAAGCGTGGAGTATTACGGGACAATTTTTGCGTTCGCCGAATCTTCTGTAAATGCCGGCGTGCTTTGGGCTGGTTCCGACGATGGACTTATTCATGTTTCAACGGACGACGGAAAAACATGGAAAGATGTTACTCCCAAAGAACTGCCGCAGCCAGCTCTCATAAGTATAATCGAGCCGTCACACTTCGACGCGGGAACGGCTTACGCCGCGGCAACGAGATATAAAGTTGACGATGAGCATCCATACATTTATGTGACTACCGACTATGGCAGAACATGGAGAAAGATAACCGACGGAATACCTGAAGATGATTTCACGAGAGTTGTCCGTGAAGATCCCGTGCAGAAGAATCTCTTGTATGCTGGTACGGAAACACACGTGTATGTTTCGTTTAATGGCGGTGAGGCTTGGCAGCTGCTGAGCAGCGATCTGCCGATTGTCGCCATCCACGACTTAGCTGTGCATGGAAATGATCTCATAGCTGCGACGCACGGGCGATCATTCTGGATTCTCGACGACTTGTTATATTTAAGACAGCTATGCGAGATGTCGCCTAATGAACCGGAAGTGTTGTTCGTACCTCAAAGAACAATACGGTTTCATGCCGGTTTGCCGGCTTTCAAAGCACCGGGGTATGGAGAAAATCCGCCGAACGGTCCGATGATAGACTTCTACCTGAAGGATAGTCCCGACAGCCTGTCGCTGAGCATATTGGATTCGTCAGGTTTAGTTGTGAAGACTTTCAAAGGGGAGATCGAGAAATCGAAATCCGAAAAAGGGAAAGTGAAAACTGTTTCTCCGTCTAAGAACGAGGATACTATCGCGGTGAAGAAAGGCGCCAACCGGTTTGTCTGGAATATGCGCTATCCCGACCCTCACAAGATAAAGGGAGCTGTCGTTTGGGGAAGCACAAGCGGTCCGCTCGCTCCTCCGGGGAAATATTACGTCGAACTGAAAGTTTACGGCAAGACTTATAAACAGCCTTTCGAGATCGAGAAAGACCCGCGCGTGCCTGCGTCTCAGGAGGATTTTGAAAAGCAGTTCAAACTCTCCAGCCAAATCCGGAACAAGATGTCGGAGATTACCGATGCAGTTGACAGGATCGAGGCTATCGATGGTCAGCTGGAAAAAGAGACGGATCAGGTGAAAGGTCAGAGCTATACTTCTTCCGTTGACAGTGCGGCGCGAAAGATAACTGAGAAGTTGGAAACAATTAAAGGACACCTTTATCAATTCAGATCCAAAGCGGCGGAAGATCCCCTTAATTATCCGTTTGAACTCTATGAAAAGTTAGGATCGCTGCAAAGTGCGGTCAGCGAAGCGGATGGGGCGCCGACGAAACAGGACGGGGAAGTATATAACGAGCTTGCGTCGAAATCCGATGAACAAATCTCGCAATTGAACGAAATGATAAAGACGGATGTCGCCAGCTTCAACAAGATGATTAGGGATCTTAATGTCCCAGCGGTGATAGTTAAGCCTGCAGGTGATTCAAAGGAAGAAAGGTAATATTATAGAACGTGCCGGTCACGAATGAGTTGACGTTACACCGATGGTAGCTCACCCTCTGAAGTAGAGTCCGATTTCGAATCGGGCTCTACGGTGGACTTCGTTTTGTCATGAAGCCTCTCTATCCATGAAGCCGATGGTAACGATGAGAGGCGGGTTCTTCTGATTGCCGGATGAAAAAGATCATCCCGGAAAAATCGTATGTGAGTTGTATTAAAAGCGGGAGTATCCATTCGAAAATTTACAAGGCATTCCATTGTTACACAACCGCAATGGTTTTAAATTCTCGATGAGTTTTAAGGAGATTAAAATGACTAAGCGAATTGGAATAATTCTGAGTTTTCTCTTTCTATCATTGAGTGTCTCTTTTGCCCAGCTTCCCGGTGAAAAAGACGGACGTGTGCTTCTCCCGAACGGCTGGTGGCTTTCGCCCGCCGGCACTTCGATCGAGCTTGGTGATCTTCCACTGAACGCAGCATTGTCGCCCGATCAAAAATACCTGGCGGTCACAAACGATGGAATGTCAAAGCCTGTTTTGATGCTCGTTGATTTGAAGGAGCGCAAAGTGGTACAGTCGATTCAGATGAAAGACAGCTGGCTCGGAATTGCCTTTCATGGGGATAAGCTTTTTGTGTCGGGTGGAAATCAAAACTGTGTTTATACTTTTGATCTGGTTGACGGCAAACTTACTGATTCCGATACGATCCGGTTTGCTGCGCCGCATCCCAAAGCCACCGCGTGGGCCGCCGGACTTGACGTGAATAAGAATGAACTTGCCGTAGTCTTCAGAGGCGACAGCACGCTTCGATATTACAACTTGGACGTCTCTCTTCATCGGATTAACATACCTTTCAGCTTCGACAGCACGCGTCGATACTACAACTTGGACAGCAAGGAATTCACAAAAATAAAACTCGATGGTATGCCTTACTCATGCAAGTACCTGAGCAATGGGACTCTTCTCGTTTCGATGTGGAGTTCGAAGAAGGTCGAGGCATTCAAAGGTGTGAAATTCTCATATCAAGTTCCGACAGGCGATCATCCTACGGAGATAACGGTTAGCAAGGATAATCAGACTGCTTTTGTTGCAAATGCGAACGACAATAGCGTCACAGTTATAGATCTCAAAACGCATCGTGCGATTGTGAATGTGTCAACGTCGCTTTATCCCGGTTCGCCGGAAGGCTCGACAACCAATTCTGTCTGTGTCACCAACGATGGCAAATTTATTCTCGCCGCAAATGCCGATAATAATTCTCTGACTGTCATAAAAATTTCGAATTTGAAACGACCGGTTCCTGTTGGATTTATTCCCGTCGGCTGGTACCCTACGAAAGTTCTCGAGCTAAAAGACGGAACAATCTTAGTAATGAATGGAAAGGGAAATCGCTCGCTCGCGAATCCGGAGCATCAGTATATCGGAACACTTTTCAAAGGCACGTTATCGTTTTTCAATTTCCCGGATGCAAAAGAGCTTGCCGCCTACACGAAAGAAGTCTATGACAACACTCCGTACAGACCTCGCGAACTTAAGGAAACTTCTCTTGAGAAGAATAATCCGATCCCTGACGGGGTCGGCATGAAATCGCCGATAAAATACATTTTCTATTTCATCAAAGAGAATAGGACTTATGATCAAGTTTTTGGCGATATAAAAAAAGGGAACGGAGATTCGAGTCTAGTTTTGTTTGGCGAAAAAATTACGCCGAACATTCACAGGTTGGCAAGAGATTATGTGCTGCTCGATAATCTCTACGCGGACGCGGAAGTGAGCGCGGACGGACATAACTGGTCAACCGCCGCATACGCGACAGATTACGTTGAGAAGAGCTGGCCTGAAAACTACGGAGGGCGTGGAGCGCCCTACGAGTTCGAAGGCGGACAGCCGACCGCATCACCGAAGGCGGGATATATTTGGAATTTATGCGCGCGGCACAGAGTCTCATTCCGAGATTATGGCGAGTTTGTGGCGAGCAACCCTGTCGTCGGAGAGCCGAACAAAGCGCGTGAGAAGGCGCTGATCGGCCATTACGATCCGATGTACCGCGGTTGGGATTTGAATTATTCCGATGTGGATCGTTACAAAGAGTGGGAGAAAGATTTTACAAAGTTGGTGGACGCCGGGAAGTTACCGCATTTCAATATCATTCGTCTCCCGAATGACCACACTGCCGGAACAAGGAAAGGCGCGCTGACACCGGAGGCGATGGTGGCTGAGAACGATTACGCGCTTGGACTCTTCGTGGATCGGATTTCACACAGCAGGATATGGAATGAGTCTGCAATATTTGTCATCGAAGACGATGCGCAAGACGGGGCTGATCATGTTGATGCTCATCGCACGGAAGGTCTTGTGATAAGTCCGTACGTCAAGCATCATTTTGTCGATCACACTCTTTACACGACATCATCGATGCTGAGGACAATGGAGTTGATACTTGGTTTGCCGCCGATGAGTCAATACGATGCCGCGGCACATCCGATGTTCAGCTCGTTTACATCGAGATTAGACACCGCGAAGTACACCGTCATCCAGCCGATGATCGACGTTAACGCGAAAAATGCGGATGGCGCGTACGGACAGAGCATCATGGATCACTTGAATCTCGCACACGCCGATCAGGTTCCGGAGAGATTGTTCAACGAAATAATCTGGCGTTCAATTAAAGGAACAGATATGCCCGCGCCGCGATATTCGATATTATCGGGAGGAGGCAGGGACTGAAACTATGGGCAGGCTCGTCGGAGACGACTGCTTGACCCTTTCCTGACCTTGGTTGCAAAACTCATCAGAGATGGGATTCGGAGCCAGAGAGTCCAGCCAAACGGCGGGACTCTTCGACCGATTTTCAGAATCGTTACTTCATCAACGATATTTTCATCACCGAAGTAAGTCCACCCGCAGTAATTCTACACAAATACACACCGCTACCGAGCCTTGTTCCATCAAGTCTAACTTCGTGAGATCCGGCTTCTCTTTCTTCGTTGACAAGTGTCATCATCTCCCGACCGAGCATATCATAGACCTTCAACATGACATGGCCATCTTTCGGAAGGGCATACCTTATCGTTGTCGAGGGATTGAACGGGTTCGGATAGTTCACAACACTGTACTCATTAGGTAAGAATGAAACAGTAGCCGATGCACCTGAATTATCTTGCGCAATATCGTACTGTTTGCCGTAGCCCACTACCCAACTTTCATTCGCGTAAGTTCCTTCTGTTCGGTAATACGCTCGCACGTCATAGGAGAGAAGGTCATCAGTATATCCCGACGTGTAAATGTAATCGTAATCGGTCCATGAAGTTGTTCCTCGATTGAGAGTTGTCAGGAGTGTGGGACCCTCCGTCGTTCCCGTGCTGCTGTGTTTTACCTTTCGCCAGATTTGATACTGAGTTACGTTCGTATTGGGATGATCGTTCCAGACAAGGTGGATGTTCTGTCCAACGTTGACGACATGATGCAACCCGTAATTTACCATAGGCAAAGGCCTGCCGACAAAGTAGGCTGTGTAGGTGCTGTGATCGGTGGGGGTAAATATCCGGTTTGAACTGGTGCTTCCATCAGACCAGTGGTCAAAGAGATACTCTATACCATTGGAGACCTGATAGATGGCCTCGCCTGTGATTGCATTGGGTTGCACAACATGAAACTGCGCAGTAGGAGAATTATACTGGGTACCATTGACTTTGATAACACCGCCATTGCCGATGCTGACAAAACTATTTTGGAATGTGATGTTGAACTCCTTGAGAAAGTTAGCCCTATAAACCTGATTAGGCTTGGGGATGATAAAGATTGTTCCTGCAAATACGGTATTGCCATCCGGGGTGTACCAGCTTTGATGCACGCGGATGTAGTATACACCATTGCTAGGATCAAGAATATTTTGTCTATCAACCGCAGCCAAATAAGGGGAGCCCCACCAATTTATCGGATTGCTTCCGGCGCTCACTATACTTCCAGAAACATTCACATGGCCTCCCGCGAAATTGTTTTGGACAGTTATGTAAACTTGCTTTTTTCTGTAATAGCCATCCCACGACCCAAATTCGGTTTTCACATTGTTCAGCGACACCCCTTTTTCTTCCCTAAGCCTTGCTGTGGAATATTGATCAACGGTAGTTGTTCCAATGGGATTTCCCACTGTGGCAACATACGCCGCATGGTCTGTAAAGTGAACGATATCGCCCACCTGAAGGCCCGATAGGTTTGGATCTGCATGAAATTCAAAAAAGTCTGGATCGATGGCGGTGCGATAAAAAGTCATTGGATCACACACAGGGTCACCGGCGGATCTTCCCGCTGCTCTTCCCATAGCGTAACCATAACAGATGCCTCCCGTATGTTCCTGCGGCCCGTTGCAGGGTGCAATATGACCTTGCGAGAAAGCATCCACCGCATAGAGAAAAACCAAGGATAGGATTATAAGTCTCATAACAACCTCCTTATTTGATTTAGTTTACTCCATCTATTTCCCATGTAGGATAATAGTCTTGAATCCTCCATAGTCATGTCCTACTATGAACACTTCGTTCTGTGTACACCACACTTTATGGAGCCACCATCCATCGCCTACGATGTTTCGCAATTGAGTCCACGTGTTTCCGTCGTAATAATAAATCAACGAGCCCTGTCCGACGGCAAAGATGTTCGTTTGGCTTGATCCGAATATCCCTTGCATTGGCCAATCCGTGACCAGCTCTTGATTCCAAATTCCATTATCCCAGTTCCATATGCCATATTCCAGGGCAAAAAGCTCTCTTCCGACCACTCCGATTTGATAAATTGACTGAACGGAATCGATGAGCCGCCAGGCATTCCCGTCATAGTGCATTAAACCGCGAATATCCATTAAGTACACATCATTGGGTCCAAACCCGGTTAGGGAGCGATAACTGTCGTTGGTGTCCATAGGCACCTTGGTCCACTTCAAACCGTCATAATGAAAAAAAGTGCCTGCCAATCCCCCTGTCCAGACGTCATTAGGCGCAGAGCCCCAGACGGTCTGAAGGAGTCTACCATTGCTCACGTGATGCTCGACCCATTTGGTCCCGTCGAAATGAATAATCAAGCTGCTGTCTAAAAAGTTAGGCGGGGGATGAGGATTGTCCAAGATCCTTTCCCCCACCGCCCAGGCGTCGTTCGAGGCAAAACCATAAATGTCACCCAAATCTATCGCTGCGTTACCCCGTCTATCAGGGAAGTAAAGAACAACTGGTGTCCACGTTTTGCCATTGTAATGATACATTTTGCCGTAGCCCCCATCATTATGTCCAACAACATAAACATCATTTGGTGAGCTTCCCCAGATGGATTGCATGCTTGTCTGGTAACTCCCGGGATAAGCAAGCGTATCTATTGTCCACGTATAGGTGCGCGGATCTTTGGGGGTGGGAGGTACGATAGGATTTTTCCGGCAGCTTGAGACGCAAACTATCAGCAATACCGCGAGCAGTAGCAGAACAGGAATTGAAAGGCTTGAGTTCTTCTTCATTTCTCACAGCTCCCTTAACTCTTTCCGAAAGAATCTACTTAATGTGCGCCGCGATGTCAAGGAGACGAATTTCAAAAACGCCTTCTTCATGATTTTGCCTCCCTTTATTTTGTTATTTATTTGCCGTGGAGAATGATGGTCTTCGTGGGATAGGTTAGTGTTGGTCCCTCAATGAAGACCTCTTCTCCGTTTGTCCATGCTCTATAATAAATAACATTTTGATCAGTGAATTGGTTATATCTGTACCAGTCTTTTCCGTTGTAATTCAGAACTATCCCCTGTCCAACTGCAAATATGTTATCTGATGAGCTTGCACAGATACCAGAAATAATATTACCGACGTCAAATACTTTATTCCAGCTTCCGCTTTGGTACTTGAATATACCAAATCCGACACTATAGAGTATATCCGGCGGAATAGCTAATATCGAAGAAATCCCAAATTTGTTAACCAGTTCATCTGTTGAATCAATCCTGGTTATTGTTCTCCCATCGTAATGTTCAAGAACGGAATAAAAAGGTGATGTCCGTAACTTTGTGTAAAAATTAGGAGGTGCCGCTCCAGTCGGTTAAAATTGTAATTGAGTAAAAGACAAAATAGCCGACAAAAGAAAGGAGACAGCACCTGTGGAAAAGAAGATAAGAG
>JAMCQL010000064.1 GCA_023381615.1 Bacteroidota bacterium | reverse complement strand
TCCAGAAATACTGTATTTCCCGCACTCGATCTCCTCTACTACCTTTCGTCTGAATGCCTCGCTGTATCGTATACATCTCGTTCTCTCCATAGGTTATTAACTCCTTATGTGGATAACTCCTCCACATTCTTTGAAGTGTCAACCTATTTCAGGACAAGACAGGTGCTCTCTCTCTCTCTCTCTCTCTCTCTCTCCTGCAAGATGCATTCTGGCATTGAGTGGATACCGGAGGAAGTTCTTCAAATCTCGTATAACACGCTTCATTAGTTATCCTTCTAAGCTATTGCACTTTGGTAATTCGGTTTCGCAGGTGACCGTCACCGACCGTTCTCAGTTGTGAAGGACACCTGTAGAGCAGGCGACATGAATGTCGCCCTACATCTCGCTAAGATGGTACGACTCACTTATCACGATTCCGACGCTCCTCACAGTGAGGACAATCTCGTGTCTCCTTGATCCCGAGGATCTTTATGAACATTGTTTACAGCAGCATGTCTGTCACCTCACTTCATCAATACTAGTTTCTTGATCGACGTGAACCCTTGAACGGTATTCCCAGCAGCATTCATCGGCTCGACGGGATTCGCCACAAGCCTGTAGAAGTAAACACCGCTGGCAAACCGAGAGGCGTCAAAATCGATTTTGTACACTCCCGCATTCTGCTGACCGTCCACCAGCGTCGCCACCACCCTGCCCAGTACATCATACACTTTCAGTGTTACGTGACTGATCATTGGTAATTGATAATTGATCATTGTCGTGGGATTGAATGGATTCGGATAATTCTGATAGAGCGTGTAATCCTTCGGTATTCCACTTAGTTCCTTTATAGCGTCTATCCCCGTCCCTGTGGTGAAATTCGCCGTCTTGGAATAACCGCTTGTTCCGCCAGTGTCTATCGCACTGACATGCCAGTAATACGTTTTGCTCACCGAAAGCGGCACGGATAACTTCATGGTTGTGGCTGAAAGGGTTGTGTCGAATACAACATTTGACTGAATAAACCCACCGAGACTATAAAGCGAGTCACTCTTCGCAACCTGGAGATGATATCTTGTCGCATTTGCTGAAGAATCCCATTTGAATGTCGTTCTCCTCGGCTCACCCGTCGTCCCAAGCGGCGATGCAACCGTCGGCACTGGCGGAGCTGAGATGATGGTCGTGAATGAGTCCGCTGGAGTGTATGCGCTCGACCCTCCGGCATTGTATGAGCACACTCGCCAGTAATACTTCGTAAGATTTTCCAGCGATGTCACCGTGAACGTCGTGTCTCTTGTCGTGTCTTTTGCAACAAATAAAGGAGAGAATAACAGGCTCGTGGAAATCTGGCATATGTAGCCGGTATCTGCAGCGACTGGATGCCATTTCAGCATCAGAGTGTCTGCCCGCTGGTGCGTTGCATCGGTTGCGGGATATGCGAGTGTCGGTACAGCAGGAGCAGACATAACGGTAAATGAATCCGGTCCGGCATACGGACTTGCTCCACCGATGTTGTACGCCTGTACTCGCCAGTAATACTCTGTTCCGTTCGTCAGTGTAACTGCACGGGCCGTGTCGTTTGAACCGGTAGTTGAGTCATTGTAAACGAAGGATGAGAACGCAGGATTTGTGGATACCTGCCAGTGGTAACCTGCTGCGTTAGCGACAGGATTTATCTTCAGTGTAAGACTACTCGGCTGGTTCACAGCGTTATTTGCCGGTGATGCAAGTATCGGCGATGATGGAGCAGCAACAATCGTCGTAGGTGTGCTGGAATTGTTCGTCGTGCCGTTGCCTAATTCACCAGCGCCATTGTATCCCCAAGCGTAAAGATAGCCGTCATTGCCAATCGCTAAGCTGTGATATCCTCCACCAGCCACTGCCTTCCAGCTTGTTACCCCAGTTGGAAATCCAACGATGACGGGGGTGTAACTGTCAGTCGTATTGCCGTTGCCTAATTCACCATCGGCATTGTATCCCCAGGTGTAAAGATTGCCGTTATTGCCAATCGCTAAGCTGTGATATCCTCCACCAGCCACTGCCTTCCAGCTTGTTACCCCAGTTGGCTTAGTAACCATGACAGGTATGCTGTCATTGTTCGTCGTGCCGTTGCCTAATTGACCATAGGCATTCCATCCCCAGACGTAAAGATTGCCGTCATTGCCGATGGCTAAGCTGTGAAGAAATCCACCAGCCACTGCAGTCCAGCTTGTTACCCCAGTTGGCTTAGTAACCATGACAGGTATGCTGTCATTGTTCGTCGTGTCGTTCCCTAATTGACCATAGTAATTGTATCCCCAAGCGTAAAGATAGCCGTTATTGCCGATGGCTAAGCTGTGAAAACCTCCACTAGCCACTGCAGTCCAGCTTGTTACCCCAGTTGGCTTAGTAACCATGACAGGTATGCTGTCATTGTTCGTCGTGTCGTTCCCTAATTGACCATAGGCATTGTATCCCCAAGCGTAAAGATTGCCGTCATTGCCAATCGCTAAGCTGTGATCCCATCCAGCAGCCACTGCCGTCCAGCTTGTTACCCCACTTGGCTTAGTAACCATGACAGGTGTGCTGGAACTGTTCGTCGTGCCGTTGCCTAATTGACCATACTTATTGTATCCCCAAGCGTAAAGATTGCCGTCATTGCCAATCGCTAAGCTGTGAACATGTCCACCAGCCACTGCCGTCCAGCTTGTTACCCCACTTGGCTTAGTAACCATGACGGGGGTGTAACTGTCAGTCGTATTGCCGTTGCCTAATTGACCATAGGCATTCCATCCCCAAGCGTAAAGATTGCCGTCATTGCCAATCGCTAAGCTGTGACAATATCCACCAGCCACTGCAGTCCAGCTTGTTACCCCAGTTGGAAATCCAACGATGACGGGGGTGTAACTGTCAGTCGTATTGCCGTTGCCTAATTGACCATGGTTATTGTATCCCCAGGTGTAAAGATTGCCGCTTACATCTACCGCATAAGATGACAGTGAATTACATTCACCTGCAAGTTTCTGCGCATACGAGGCTCCGATTGAGAAACCAAGCATAATGAACGCCACCAAAACTGTGAATGATCTACTCATAATATTGACTCGTTCTTTCAAAGTGATTTTTGTTCTTAGTTTGTTTTCTCTTTCCCAGGATCTTGCTTGGGAAAGGGGCTTATGCTCCCACGCGGACCATGGGAGCAAGGTCACACAGCCCGCTGCGTTACCGCCAGCAGAGCAGGAAAAATAATAGAGTAAGATTTTTTCATCTTGTCTCTCTCATTCCTTGTTTGTTATAATTTTTTTTATCTATGGCGTAACGGGAAATATAGACTGCTAAGCGCCACAGCACTATTAACTCCACAATATACCCCCCCTATTAAAGTCAAGGAAAAAATGAAAAAATCTTTAACCTTCCGACGGCTGCCGCTGTTGCCCGGATGCGGAGCGTCCGGTACGGGTCAAGAACCGTTGGACGACCAGTCTGGTCGTCTAACGCGAAGGCGTCCCGCCGAGCCTCTGTGTTGTTCTGGAGTTGTCCCGAGAAGGGATCCTCTACGAGGTCGATGACTCTCTACGAGACCGTATCTACCTACGGTATCGTACCTTAAGAAGATATGCTTGCTTGCTTAATGGGTGAGTAAACAGATGGGAATGTGGAAAGCACTGTTGCTAGCAATCCAAGCCCACGAGGCATTGACTTAACGTACCCGCACGTGGGATAATTATGAAGTGATATGTCAGAAAAAACACCGGTAATCCGCATAAGAGCTGTGATCTCTTCTCTGTCGACACCATGTGTAAGTTGGTTTGTGGCATAAATCTTATCACTTTTTTTGAAAAAGTCAAGTTGTTAACAGATTTTCTAATTTTTTCTGCAAACATTCAACTCCTCGTATGCTCGATATTTATTTGGTAATGTTAACCGCCTTGAATCGCGCCCCCACGCATGGGGCAATACGTCAAAAGTTAAAGTCTTTCACTTCATAATCAGAGATGCAGAAGCCTGGCATCCGGGAGAGTAAGGGATGGTCTTTCGATCCCCTCAATGTCCTTTTCTTCCTGCGCCCACAAAGCGACGGCAGTCATGAAAAGGGGTCATTCGGACGGGAATGACAACGCCGCGAGCGGCGGGGAATCAAACCCGGTAGAGATTGAAATCGTACGTTGAGCAGTGCACATTATCGATTAGCTTATCGCCGTCGCCTGTGCCAATAAATTCTGCCGCTTCAACCGGACCGTTCTTCTCACGTACATCAAAAGCCTTTTTCGCAAAATCAATTTCTCTGTCAACCAGCACGACGAGGCTGTCGGCTCTTATCCGCTGTATTTCGTTATCCACAACCAGAACTCTGATCGAATCTGCCTCATCTTTCGTCCTCTGCACATCAGCCAATGGGTACTTGAGAGATGCTTCCAATCCCGCGATGGCGTACCAACGCCGGGTCGATTCTATCTTGAGCACCGATTCATTCACATCGTCGAGATAACTCAAGACGCGATATGTTTGTTGAACCCAATATCTGTTCCTAATAAAATCCATGGCGTTGAGGTAGGAAAGTAAGCTTATCGCTCCAATAATCAAAAGTGCGACGATAAACGAAATGCCGATTACCGATCTTTCATTCACATATTTCATTTTCATAACTCGAACAAGAGACCCCCGCACTTTAAAATGTTGTGCTTGCGAATCATTCGAAAAAACTCAAGTTAGTTCGACACCATCGCTTCAGAGAAGACCTACCTATTTAGAACGCAACTGCCATGAATTTTAGGCAATGTTTCGATGATTGTCAAATTCACCGGCAAACGAGTTTACCCATTTTGATTACGATCGACAGGACCTCGTGGAAATCGACATAGTATCTAACTCAAGTTGTAAGATAAGCCTACTAAGATCATCACGAATCAACCACCCCTCTATCCCCTCCTTGACAAGGAGGGAACTAAGGGGAGGTTAAGACCAAATTTTCAAATCTCATGGCATTTGGGGTAAACTCGTCCACCGGCAGAGGAATGCTTAATCCCAGATTTGTCATTAGAACTCTTGTCCGAAGGACCGGAGGAAACAAAAGATAGCACACTGACGACGCATGAGCGACCACGCCATGTCCCGTCAAAAACATCTATACGTCGGGATCCCGCTCCGCGGTGACGGGATCTTCGACTTGTGCCATTTTTTCCAATGGCAATTCTAGGTTAATTCGAGGAAGGCTACCTTACGATTCCCGTCATATCCGCAAAAATCTCTATCTCGTTCATTATTGTTCGCGCCGCTATTGGAATCGATTTCTCGACTTCGGGAGAGATTTCTAAGCCCTCGGCGATACTCTTGGGCTTTATTCCGATTAAGGCTATATCGGGCTTGTGGTGGAAATACAACTCGATGAGGGAAACAACGTCTTTTAACCCCAACTCGTGTACCGAAAGCGGCGGTCCCCTGTCGGTTTGAATTTCATCATCTTTGAAAATTTTGACTTCACCATATTCCCCATCGAAAATCACAGCGTCGACAAAGATCACCGCTTCTGCGTCTTCAATATATGGAAGAATTGTGATTCCCGCTGTCTCGCCTTGGATCAGCGTCACACTGCGCGAAAGACACTTCTCTCTTTCTAACTGCTCGACCACCCGCACTCCGATGCCATCGTCTCCCATAAGTATATTGCCCAAACCGACAACAGCTATTTTTTTCACGGCATAATTCCCGCGGATTTTATTTTTTTCTTGCCCGCATCATGCACATGCACAGCACACGCTATACAAGGATCGAAAGAGTGGATGGTTCTCAAGACTTCGATCGGCTTGTCCGCATCAACGACAGGTGTTCCAACTAACGACGCTTCGTACGCTCCGATTTGTCCTGAAGGATCGGGAGGAGAAGCGTTCCAAGTCGTCGGCACGACCATCTGGTAATGGTCAATTTTGCCATTCTTAATTTTTATCCAATGACCAAGCGCTCCCCGCGGCGCGTCAACGAATCCAACTCCCTGCGCTTCTGCTGGCCAGGTGCTCGGTTCCCATTTCTCAGTGTTTGCAGTTGTGTAATCGCCCGCGCCTATGTTTACCACAAACTTGTTATACCACCCCCATATCTCATCCATAAGTGCAACGGTTTCTATCGCCCGAGCCAGAGTCCTGCCAAGCGTTGAGAACAAGGCTTCTTTTCCGACGCCAAGCTGCCTGATACTTTTATCAACAAGGTCGGTGATTTGCTTTTGTCCCATCCCGTACGCGACGAGCACGCGTGCAAGAGGACCGACTTCTACAGGCTTACCATCATAACGAGGAGATTTTATCCAGGAATATTTTTCGTCAACAGTCAGAAAGTCATAAGGAGGTTTCGGACCGGTATATTTAGGATTCGTCTCACCGTCAAAGGGATGCTTCGCGTCCGTGCTGCCATCCGAATAAGTGTACCATGACCGCGATACATATTCTGTGATCTGTTCCTGATTAAACTTCTTTACCTCTTCGATTTTGCGGTTCCAGATGACGCCGCTCGGGAAAAACATGTTTCCGGCTTTGTCCACAGGATCTCGACGAGTCGTCGATGACCCGACCCGTCGGGAGTCATCGACCTTCGGACCATCCAATTGGAAATCCCCGCACGCCAAGAAATTCCCCAGCCCCTCTCCTAACTTTGTCCATTCCGGATAAAACGACGCAATCGCTAAGACATCCGGGAAGTAAACTTTCTCAACAAAATCCTGCGCTTCCTGCAGAAGTTCTTTCATCAAAATCAATCTTGAAGCGTTGAGCGCCTGGTCGCTGTCGGGGTTTATTGCGGTAGCCATTCCGCCGACCAAAAAATTCGGACACGGATGCCTCCCACCTAAGATGGCGATGAATCGTGAAACACTCTTTTGCCAATCAAGAGCATTGATGTAGTGTGCAACTGCCAGCAGGTCAGCTTCGGGTGGAAGTTTGTAAGCCGGATGTCCCCAATATCCATTTGCGAAAATTCCCAGCTGCCCGGAATCTACAAAAGTCTCTAGCCTATCTTTAACATCCTGAAAATATCTCGGATTGGATCTTGGCCAATCAGAAATCGATTCCTGAAGTTGAGAAGTCTTCTTCGGATCGGCATTGAGCGCCGATGTTACATCAACCCAGTCGAGCGCATGCAGATGATAGAAGTGCATAACGTGGTCGTGAATATATTGCATTGCTTCGATAAGATTCCGAATCAACTGGGCGTTTTCAGGAATCGTTATTCCGAGCGCGTTCTCAACCGCCCTCACAGAGGCAATAGCGTGAACCGCGGTGCAAACGCTGCAAATTCTCTGCACGAAATACCACGCGTCGCGCGGATCTCGACCTTTCAAAATCAATTCAAGCCCGCGAAACATCGTCCCAGAAGCCCACGCTTTCTTCACAAGCCCGCTGTCAACTTCGGCTTCGATTCTCAAATGACCTTCGATGCGAGTCACAGGATCAATCACTAATCGTGTCATTTTGGATTCCTCCCTTCAACAAGACTGTAAATCGGTGTGAACTTGTCCCAGAAATCTTTTTCAGAGCAACCGACACACGGATGCCCGGAGCCGACGCACCAAGCCGTTCCCATATTCCATCTCATAACCGAGCAGGCATTTTTTGTGAACGCACCCTTGCAGCCAAGAGGAAACAGACAATATCCGCCCCTATATTCATCATCGTTAAATCCAAGAACCATTTCGGCATTTTCAAAATGATAATGACGGCGGCATTGTTCATGGATGTATTTACCATAGGCGAACTGCGGTCTGTTCTCTGAATCGAGTGCAGGAAGCTTTCCGAAAAAGAGAAAATGGACTATCGTCGCCATCAGCACATCACCAATCGGCGGGCATCCGGGAATCCGCACCACCGTTTTAGGAGACACAAATTCATCCACGCTTTGCGCCGCCGTTGGATTCGGTTTCGCAGCAGGAAGCCCTCCGTAAGAAGCACACGTTCCAAGTGCAATTACGAACGCGGCTTTCTCGGACATATTTTTCAAATACTCAACACCTGACTTGCCGGCAATCGTGCAGAATGTACCATCATCTGAAACAGGCACTGCTCCCTCGACCACAAGAATATATTTTCCGCGATTCTCTTCCATTGCCGACTCGCAAGCTTGACATGCCGACTTGCCTGACGCGGCAAGGAGAGTCTCGTGGTAATCGAGCGAAATCATAGTGAGGACAGCTTCTGCAATGGAAGGATGATCTGAGCGAGTGAAAGACTCGGTGCATCCCGTGCAGCTTTGCAGATTAAGCCATAACACTGAAGGACGTTTTTCTCCTGCGAAAGGGATCTCGCGCTCAATCGCATTTGCAATTCTGGAGGCAAAGACCGGCGGGAGTCCAAGGATTGCCGCCATAGCTCCACAAAATTTCATGAAGTCCCGCCGTGTAACACCCACACTTTCGAAAACGGCTTCGACATTCTTGTCAAAAGTTTGAGAACCCATAATCAGCTCCTTGATTTTTGAAGCACATTTGTTTTCTCTTCGATCATCTGAATTACAGACTTCAGAAGGTTTACTGACTCTTCAATTCGTTCCGTATCGAGCGATCCAATGACGGAATCGAAAATTTCCTCCGACTCTTTCGCAAGCGCCAAACCTTGATCTCTCAAAACGACATCGACATTTCGTCGATCCTTTTTGTCCAGCGAACGTGCAATAAGGTCTCTGTCCTCGAGCCGGTCCAGCACGCGCGACAATTGACTTGCGTTCATTTCAAGTTCCTTCGTCAATCTTCCGACTAAATGCTGCTCTCCATTCAGGAGAGCGCGCAGACATCTCAGTTCGCCGCGTGTAAGTTCAAACCTCCCTGCAAGCCGCGCATCCTCGCGGCTCAAAGTATCCGACAGTCTCTCAATCAGAGAGAAAAACTCTGATGAGAGCGATTGCCTCAACGTCGCCTCCACGATTACTTATGCTGCAAATTTTGTGCGGATACAAATATTGCGCAGGCTTAATATTTTCGCGGGGTGAAGAGTTGATAGATGTTGATTATTTCAACGGAGAGTTCAGAAATTCAACAGGGGTCAATTGGTGATGAAAAACAAATGAAGTGATAGGAAATCCATCCTTGTAAATATCCGCAATGTAAACGGCCACCGTCGTAGGCAGTGGCTTTCTCTCACCCCCCTTGATAATCTCATCATTACCCATATTTAGAAGGTCAGATAATATATCCTGACATCCGCTGCGTCTTCGCGGTGTTCTTTTTCGACAGCCAACTAAGTCACGTACCTTCTCTTAAAAATCGGCACCATCAAAATTCCGGCAACGAAGCCTCCGATGTGCGCCCACCATGCGATGCCGCCGGAAGTGTCGATTCCCCACGACTGGACACCGCTGAAAAATTGCATCAGAAACCAGAAGCCGATAAACAACACGGCGGGTATGTTGATAATAAAGGGAAAAAAGAAAATCGGAAGCAGGGTCAATATTTTCGCGGATGGGAACATGACGATGTACGCGCCAAGAACGCCGGAAATCGCGCCGCTTGCTCCGATGGTCGGCACGGAAGAACTCGCGCTCGAGAAAACCTGTACGAATCCCGCCGCAAGTCCGCTCAGGAAATAAAACAACAAATATTTTCTGTGCCCCAACCTGTCCTCGACATTATCTCCAAAGATAAACAAGAACCACATGTTCCCGATGATGTGCAGCCAGCCGCCGTGGATGAACATCGACGATAAGAAGGGAACGTATCTCGTGATCGGATGGGTGTGGTGTGCCACCATAGAAAAATACCTGCTTGGGATGAGGCCGTAGGTTTCGAAGAAGGCATCGAGCCGCGGGCCGAGCGAGAGTTCATAGAAAAACACGACAAAATTCGCGGCGATGAGAGCGTAATTCACAAAAGGAATACTATAGGATGGATTCCGATCCTTTAGCGGAATCATCTATGCTTTGCCCATTTTGTAAAGTCTATTAAGAACGGTAGCGGGATGCACTACCTCCGCATCCATCTTTTCCGATTTAATTCCAGACATGATTTGAGCCATGCAGCCCGGATTTCCCGTTATTATTGTCCGTGCGCCGCTCGCTTTTATGTTTTCAAGTTTCCGGTCGAGCAGCTTAGAAGCGTCATCGTAACGAACAACGTTGTAAATACCAGCGCTTCCGCAGCACCACGTGGCTTCATTCAACTCACAAAAATTATCACCTGCCATTTCTTTGACGATCGCCCTCGGTTCAGCACTGACTTTCTGCGCATGAACAAGGTGACATGCTTCGTGGTACACCGTTGCGTTCTCAATTTTGGCTGAGGGCTTCTTGTAGCCGGTCTGAAAAAGAAACTCGGAAAAATCCTTGACCTTCGAGCTGAATCTCTTCGCCCTTTCTGCAAAATCAGGATCGTCCGTCAATACTTCGCCATATTGTTTCATAAATGCCCCGCATCCGGCGGAATTGATCACATAATATTCTGCGCCAGACTTCTCGAAGACTTCGATGTTTTTCTTCGCAAGAAATTTCGGAGAATCTCCGTCGCCATTGTGTGCGTTGAGAGAGCCGCAGCAAACTTGATCTTGCGGAACAACGACCCGCCATCCGTTCTCAAGGAGAACATCGACCGTGTCTTTGTTGATGTCGGCATAAAAAACATCCATGACGCATCCGGTAAGAACTGCAACCGTTCCGCGCGCTTCGGCGGGATGAGTTGGTTCCATTATTTCAGGAAGAGCATCGAGAGCAAACTCGTTGGATATTCTCGGCAGCAGTTTCACACGATTATACAAACCACGCGAGAAAAGCCTGAGCAATCCCAGCGCGGCTTTCTCCATTCCGCTCTTTTGGTAAAACTTCAGAGTTGCCGCAGCAAAACAGAGAACGCGCTTCTTCACCACGATATTCTTCAGAATAAAAGTTTTGAGGCTGAAACTCTTTCTGTCTTCCTCGATGAACACCCGCGCTGACTCGACCAGCTCGCCGTATTTGACGCCCGCAGGACAAGCCGTCTCGCACGCCTGACAGTCGAGGCAAAAATTCATCTCGTCGACAAAAGTATGTGAAATTGGAATCGTACCATTCATTACACTCTTCATCAGGCGGATGCGCCCGCGCGGCGAACTTCTCTCCAAACCGGTCAGCGCGTAAGTTGGACAGACCGGAAGGCACAAGCCGCAGTGCATACACTGTGTTATCAGATCGTCTGAAATTGCAGCCATTAGAAATAAGCCTCCGTGGGATTGTCCATTTTACTCGTAAACTTTTCAATTTGCTCGCGGCTTTTCGGCAGCGCGCCTTCGCATCGCGGACTGACCGAAATAATCTTACCCGGATTAAGAACGCAATTTGGATCCAGCATCTCTTTCGTCGTTTTCATCAATTTTATAAAAGGACTGTCATAAAGTTCTTCGAAGAATTTCTTCTTCGACAAACCGACCCCATGTTCGCCGGTTATCGTTCCGCCTAAATCAACAGCTTTTCTGAAAATCTCGTCGAATGCTTCTCCCGTCCTTTTTATTTCCGCATGATCCCGCTCGTCGGTCAGTCCTGTCGGATGAAGATTGCCGTCGCCCGCGTGTCCGAATGTTCCGATCTGAATATCGTGTCTCTTCGCAGTTTGAGTTATGAAATCAACCATCGTCGGAAGTTCGCTCCGCGGGACGGTTGTATCTTCGAGGATTGTTGTCGGACGAATTCTCGCAAGCGCGGCAAAGGCAGATTTGCGCGCGGCTTTCAACCTCATTCCCTCAGATTCGTCCCTGGCGATTCGCACACTCTTCGCGCCCGACTTCTTGCAGATCATTTCAATTGCCGCCGCATCTTCTTCGACTGCCGCTCGCGGCCCATCAACTTCGATAAGGAGAAGTGCGCCGGTATTCGTATCGAGACCGAGATGAGCAAATGCCTCCACTGCCCGAATGGTCGGATTGTCGAGAAACTCAAGCATCGCAGGCATTATCCTCGCGGCTGTAATTGCAGAGACAGTCTCGGCGGCTCCAGAGATCGAATCGTAAAATCCGAGAAGAGTCTTGCTCGCGGAAGGCATCGGGATAAGTTTCAGCAGAATTTTCGTGAATATTCCGAGCGTTCCTTCGGAACCGATCAAAACATCTTTCAGATTATAACCTGCGACATCTTTCATGTTTTTTCCGCCGATGTGCATGACCTCGCCATTCGGCAGGACAACTTCGAAACCGAGCACATAATTTTTCGTAACGCCGTACTTGAGTCCTCTGAGTCCGCCGGCGTTCTCCGCGACGTTTCCGCCAAAGGTGCATATCTGCGAACTTCCCGGATCGGGCGGATAGAAGAGTCCCTGTGACTCCACGAGCGATTGGAATTTTCCGGTTATCACTCCCGGTTCAACCCACGCCGTCAGATTATTCTTGTCGAGTTCGATTACTTTATCCCAGCGGTTCATTAAAAGGACGACCGAATTTTCTGATGGAATCGAACCGCCGCTCAGGCCGCTTCCCGAGCCGCGCGGCACAACATTAAACTTCTCCTTGTTGGCCGTTATCATCAACTCGCTTATCTGTTCGACAGATGAGGGAATCACTATTGCGTCAGGCAGCGCGCTGAAAATCGGCGTACCATCATAAGAGTATGCAATACGGTCTTCAGTCGAGTCCAGAAAATTTTTTGTCCCGAAAATTTCTTTCAGCTTTTTCTTTACATTGCCGCCGGTCATTCAAGTTTCCTTTCCAGAATTAAACCACGAGAGGCACAAGAGACACGGAGAGAACAAAATCGATTTCATTTACATATCTCTATGTTCCTGTGTTTTGCCACATGATGATCTTTCAAACAAGAATTTAATCACTAAAAGGTTCAAATAATTGCTGCATGGGAATGATTATCCCAATAGTGGAACACCGCAAAACGTCGGCTGAATTCAAACAGGGCTGTATGGCAGCCAAGAAGGACAAATGATAAACGGATAGGCCGGTCGGAAAATCTTCCGGTAATCCCTCCGAAGGTGTGAAAGAATTGGTTCTGCCGACATTTATGCGGGTAAAACTATAATTTAAGAAGGGCTATTTTTATAAAATCTAATTTTTTCACACGTCGTATATTAGAAGTTGTGGAGATAATAAAAGTTAAGGTAACTTGGTGGGAGAGCATGATCACACCCGAGGTATTACAGTCGTGTGTAACCCGCCACTCACGGGGAGTATTAATAGCTACGACCTTTAGGTCGTGGAAACGATACCCAAATCAATCGGACTTCAGCCCCGATCGCAAGAGACTGCAGGGTTAAAACCCATGGGGATTTTAATGAGACTAAGAAACTATAGCTACAAGACAATCAAGGCATACCGGAGTTGTTTACGCGGGTTCGTGAGATATTTTGCACCTCATCATCCTACCTCGGACAAGCCGGAACCAAGACACGCTACAAATTGTGAACTACCACCGCCGAAGGCGGTGGCTTCGTAGAAAACGATGAGCTGGATTTCCTTCATGTGGTCCTGCATCTGTCTTGTCCTGAAATAGGTTGACACTTCAAAGAATGTGGAGGAGTTATCCACATAAGGAGTTAATAACCTATGGAGAGAACGAGATGTATACGATACAGCGAGGCATTCAGACGAAAGGTAGTAGAGGAGATCGAGTGCGGGAAATACAGTATTTCTGGA
>JAMCQL010000067.1 GCA_023381615.1 Bacteroidota bacterium | reverse complement strand
CTGTGCGATCCATTTCGTCTCGTTTGATTGATCGGAAGACCGCGCAATACATGGCGTGCTGAATGCCGCAATCGCGGCAAAGAGAGCGGTGAGAACGGTCGACTTGGATATCATTTTCATTTTTGGTTCTCTCTTAAAGAAAAAAATTAATACAACAAAAACCGTCGCCGCAGCGCAATGAACTTCTTCAGCGCCGGCTGCCAAGAATTCTTGATGGAAGTAATCGGAGCATCATGCTTTATTTCTTCGATGAGCTTTCTGGACCGAGTTACGTGCCATATCTCGTCAACATCGAACCTGTTAGGATACAACTTGTACAATGATTCCAGCACTTCGATGCCACAAGCAACCGGGTGAAGGGCGTCGCGGTTGATAACGTCGATGGCCACTCCTTCACACATTTGACCGAGGTATTTTTCATTTGCATAACTCTCCTTTGCCGGCACGAAACGGATTGGCACAAAACGTACACCGGGTATGTTCCGGCTATTGAGTTCCGCGGCCAGACGGACAGCGTTTATCCAAGGCGCACCGAACTCTTCGAACGGCCTTGTGAGTCCCTGTTTGTCTGTCACATCAGTTCGCTCCAGAAGACCGATTCCGGGATAAAGTTCGGCTTCGTATAGATTTTTTATTTTTGGAGAAGGAGAGACCCAGGGAAGCCCAGTCTGGTCGAACCACATAGAACGTTTCCACCCTTTCATTTTAATCACATGCAGGTCAGCACCAATCTTTCCTTCCTTGTTAAACATCAGAGCTAACTCTCCCATTGTCATGCCGTGCCTGATAGGAATTGAGAACGTTCCAGCTAAATCAAATACTTGGCTGGAATCAAGCACGGGTCCCTCAACGTCCACACCGTTGATGGGATTTGGCCGGTCCAGAACGAAAAACTCGATATGATGCTCTGCCGCCGCTTCCATGCACTCTTTCATGGTGCCTATGTAAGTATAGAAACGTGTACCGACATCCTGTATATCAAAGACAAGTGCGTCAATTCCCTTGAGCATCTCGGCTGTAGGTTTGCGCGTTTTCCCAAACAGACTGTAAATGGGCAAGCCTGTGGCACTGTCTACACCATTAGATATGGCGGTCGTCCCGATTCCGCGAATTCCATGCTCCGGACTGAAAAGAGCGACAAGACGCACTCCCTTGGCGTGGTACAATAAGTCAATGTCCGATTGCCAGTGACGGTCTATCCCGGTTTGATTGGTGATGAGACCCACGTTCTTCCCAACAAGCGGTGAGAAATGCTCTGCTTCGAGGACATCGATACCGGTTAGAACCTGGGAATCTTGAGCGGACACTCTCTTTGAGAGACCCAATGCCGCTATGAGTATGATGAGGAATATCTTTTTTTTCCATGAAATCATCTGCTATTTGCCTCCTTTCTTCCCTTTCAATTTCGGGTATGGAGCGAGGATCATCGGCGGTCTCGGCGGCTGTGAAAAGTCAAAATCCTTAATCAGGTTACCAAGAATCGGCTCGTTCTCACGGACATCCGGCCGTGAATCGGGACGACCGTCGGTCTTCGGGTCGATCCGCTCGCCACCTAAGAAGTCATCCTCGATAAACTTCAAGTAAGCATCGAAACTAAGTGTCTGATGGTCTATGTAGCCCTTCTTAGCATACGGGCTGATCACCATTGCAAGCACACGGAGACCGTAGCCGAGTGAATCGACGTGCGGTGGAACGACATGGTCATAAAATCCACCCCAGTCATCCCAAGCTAAGAAAATTGCACAGCTGTCCCAGTTGGGACTCTTCATAATCGCATTAATGACGTTTGTAACATACGCCTGGCCGGTACTGACAAGAGCGGTTGGATGCTCGCTGTCCTTTATGTTCGGGAGGACCCATGAAACCGGAGGGAGAGTACCTTCTTTCGCAGCCCTGAAAAAGTTGTCGATCGGCTGGATGTTCTCCATCTGACTGTCCTGATGCACCGTAACGAAGCCCGGAAGAATATTCCAAAGAATTGAGACGAGGTGTCCGTCCTCACGCGGAGGAGTCATACTGCCTTGTTCGTCCATGTTATCGTCTTCGTCATTCAGGCTGGCACCCTGGTCGAGATAGCACGCCCAGTTCACGCCAGCTTTGTAAAGCAGATAGGTTATATCTGTCCATGCGAATGGCGTGGGATTTTTTTTCGTACGATTAGGCGGATCGAGTTCACTCACACAAGACATTGGATCATCCGGTTTGGTTGTCTTTGCCGACCAAGCCGACACCATGAACAAATGTGATGGAAAACTGTAGGAGGAGATCGGTTCAAACATATGGTCCTGCAGGACGAAGTTCTTTGCGTATGACCAGTAGTTCGGTATTTCACGCTCATCATGGTAACCCATGACATCGAGATATAACTTGGCATCGATAATAACCTTCGGAGGATAGTAATCCATTCCCTCTCTCGTAAGTCCTTCCTTCCCTCTGGAAGATTCCTTGATGAATCCGTCCATCTTCCCGCCGTCGATGTCCGCAACCGTGTTGACAGCATTATGGGGTCCGCCAACGTTCAGGTCGTTCGGATCATGATATGGCTTAACCATCTTCCCTGTCAACGGATCTGGAACGGCAACCGTTGGCACACCGTTCTTCATCGGAATTCCGTCTGCCCCCGGGAAAGTCCCGAAATACGAGTCGAACGAGCGGTTCTCCTGCATGATGATTATGACGTGCTTGATCTTATGGATCCCCTGGTCTTGAGCATCTACAACTTTCGCATCAAGAAAACCAAGTATCGCAATGGCTACTATCCATAAAGTTGTGGTTTTACTCAGTAACATAGGGTATTCCTCCTCTTGTTCAACATCATTAACTTTTTTCACCGTTAAGCTAATCAGTCAGCAGTTTTCTCAAACAACCTCGTTATCAGTCGTTTGGTGGACGACAGCGTAACCAAATTGATCTTGACCATGCGGCTTCTCGCCATCCTCGTCGGGTCAAAACCCTACTCGCACACCGAACTGAATTTGCCGCGGGGGGTAAGCGCTGGTTGCCAAACCAAAGTTTGCATATGGGTTGCCATTTGCATCTTCCATACGTCCAGCATAACCGGCCGCATTGTACCAATTGAATGCATTAAATACATCCATTCTCATTTGCAATGTCGCGCCCATCAATTGGAAGCTTTTCGTCACACGTATATCTACATCTTTATACCAACTCCGAATCTTATAAATATCATTTGTGCCGCTGTTGCGTTGGCCATTCGGCCAATCATCACCGTAGTTATTATCATTGTTAACGTCCACGCCAATTGTGACAGCATATGGAGGTGGGCTTGCAACATTAAGAATGCCACCAAATTGGAAACCGAACGGGAGATCCAATATCCAATTAACAGTCAACCGATGGAGATCATTGTTGAGGCTTGGTGCATCTTTGAAACTAGATAAGAACGTGTAACCAGACGCTGGATCATCAACATCTGCGCGAGCCTCTGACAACGCATAGGAAACTTGAAGCATCCACCCGTCACGATACGGCTTGGTAATGCCCAACAGTAGCCCCTGATAGAAATTAGAACCAAAATTTCCCCACAGATAAATATTGCCGTATTTGGGAGTTATTGTTCTTTTTTTGATGCTGGGTTCATAGTAATTCACAGTATAGTCCGAATAGTAGTTATACCCACGGTTGTTCACGTAATCAAGACTGACTACAACATCACTTGTAATGTATTGGCTGAATCCGATGGAAAACTCGCGAACATATGGATTCTTGATGTTTACATCCATCATTGTCAAATTGGGTTGTGCATTACCTTTCCCGGAAAGTATCATATCGCGAATCTTTGCCGGATCCAGTGTTCCCGGATTCATGATCGTATATTGGACCCAGTTAACACTCTGTAGTTCGTTGTAAGCATAGTTGTATGCAACCTCGTCATAAAACAAGCCGTATCCACCGCGGATACTAGTGCGACCAGTGCCGAAAACATCCCACGAAAAACCTACCCGGGGTGCGAAATCGGAAAGATCGTTCTTTCGATTGCCGCGATTGATATACCTTGAATTAATATTGTTTGTTATCGTGGTGTCATTTGCAAGCGGTGATACAAACCTATTATTCAGAGCATTAAAGTCAGCACTCCACCGAATGCCTAATTTCAAGGTCAACGTCTTAATAGGATTCCATGTATCCTGGATAAAAAAGCCTAATGAACTGGCATGGCTAACTGCGCGTGCATCGCTTGTTCCAAAACGATCATTCGACCCGACTGACAGTATGGCTTGGTACGGCAGAGAACTAGTATCTGTCTTAAAGAAGAACGCCGGAGTTTGGTATGTTGCAACCGACACATCTACAGTTGGAAGGGCAAATTCCACACCTCCTTTGAAAACATGGTCTCCAACCAAATTGTCTTTCATGTACGTAAAGTTATCCATAACACGAAACGCATACTCATACATGTGAAGTGGAAACGCCGTTACATTACCACCGAGTATGATACCAGGGTATACTAACATCGGAGCTGTAGTATTTGGGTCGGTAAACACACGCCAGTATATATATTGCAGCGTAAGTTCATTCAAAATACTTCGCGAGGGAACCCACGTATCTTTCAGCAGAACATTGTCGACATTCTGATAACTAGTAATACCTCCTTGCTTAGGCCGCAGTCCCCCCCAAAATCTCGAGCCATTACTATAACGCCCATCCCAAATGAGATCAAGGGTGTGGTTACTAAAAAGCTGTCCTGTCATTCGAACAGTCCACAAGTTGTCAGTCCATGGTGATTCTTCAGCCTTATTGTAAGCACTCCACAAAGTTGGATTGTAGATAGGTTGTCTTGGCGTAGTCTGAATAAAAGTCGACAAATAATCCCGCTCATATGTACCAGCATAAAAAAGTTTATTCTTGATTATCGGACCCGAAAGAGACAATCCCATCTGGTCTCGTTTATATGCCGGCTTTACCGTCTCAAACGGCCCGCGCGCATTCAGAGCTTTATCTCGTATATTGTAGAATGCGTCGCCCTGAAATTCGTTGGTTCCGCGTTTGGTAACAGCAGATACAATGTAGGCTCCACCTCGTCCATATTCAGCATCGTAGGCGCTCGTGAGGACTCGAAATTCCTGAATTGCATCCTGGGGAACTACGCCTCCCTGTACATTCCCCATCGTGTTGCCGTTGAAGCGATTCTTCCATTGTGCACCGTCAACGTAAACATTTATAAATCGATACTGGTCAAATGCTCCATAAGAAGGCACGCCGCCAGGATATAATTGCATCCCTGGCGCCAATCCAGCCAGGGAAATGAAATTACGATCGTTCAAAGGAAGGTTTCGTATTTGCTCTTGGCGAACAGGTGCAGAAACATCGATACGATTGATCTCAACAGGAGGTACCCTCTGAGCACTAATCTCAACCCCCCTTAACGTAACTGCTGCAGAGTGGAGTTTGAAATCGACTCGCAACGTTTGTCCTATCAACAACTTGATATTTGAGCGAATAGACCTTGCATATCCAACCTGGCTTGCGGTAACCTCATAAACTCCAGGAGGGAGAGCAATTACGTTGTATGTTCCATCTTCTGCTGTTGGAGTCCCACGAATTAAACCTGTATTTTCCTCTTTTACAATTACATTAGCCCCATAAACGGGCGAGTTGAGGGAATCCACAACCGTTCCACGTATCGAACCAGTACCAATTTGTGCCTGCAAGGTCGTTGTTACAGACAATATAGCAACTATACAGAACACACTTTCCCACAGCATGTGGGCTTTTGAATAAGATTTGTAAATATCTGTCATGACGGTTCCTCCTCGATTAATTTTTGCCAAAACAGTTATTTGTATAACAAGTATCGATAGCACAACATCTTGTCGTGTCACGTTAGTAATTATACCCTGTCGAATTAGGTATATGCAGCTGGGCAACCTGAGTGTTAGTTAGCACGAAATTGTTCAAGTGTTGTAATATTTCATGTCAATACCATTTGATCTATCTATTGTTATTTAATATCCTTTAATAACTGCACACAAAAATTATTCATAATGTAGATACTTCCGACGCTCGGCCAAGAACTTGGTGACTTTCGTATCCGTGATTCCACGAATCCCGTGTTCAGGACTGGAGAGAGCAATCAGGTGAACGCCTTTGACGTGATACAAGATGTCTATGTGAACTTTCATCACTCTTCCTCCGTAACTTCTTTGTCAGAAAATATCAATACGCCGA
Organism: Bacteroidota bacterium; assembly: GCA_023381615.1. Lineage (GTDB taxonomy): Bacteria > Bacteroidota > Ignavibacteria > Kryptoniales > JAKASW01 > JAKASW01. The sequence continues at coordinate 136,415 of JAMCQL010000067.1, read as the reverse complement.
ACTTGTCCGGCTGATGGAAGTCAATACTATCTGTCGGCGACCATGCTGAAAATTCTTCCACGGGGTTGTGCTTGACACGATAAAGATTTATACGCCACGCGTCTCCAGATTTCGGTGGCATATTGCCTACGCCTCTAATGGCTTCAAACGGAAACGCTAACTCTACAATCCAGCCGACAACTGAGTTACCATTTATAGATTCATTTTCCAGATGCACCGTTGTCCTGACACCACTGTCCCAAAGGTTCTCAGGCAAAGGTTTCCTGATCCCATTCATAAACTTGTCGAAGACCGCATTTAAAGGATTCACTTCGATCTCCACATAACGTTTGCCTTCACCTTCAAAATCGAGAAACACTTCGACAGCTTCTTCTTGCCAGAAAGCATCGTTCTTTTTCGTCCTTTTAGCATAAATCCCATTATCAGCACACTGAAACGAGATGTATAGATAGTTGTCGTCCCACATTAGTTTAGTCTTGGTTCCAAACAGTGGAGGTGCACCCGAATCAGTTAGAATAAGATTTACTTCTTTTGCGAAGCGCCACGAACGCTCTATGAGAATGCCGTCAATGTTTATCCGTCCATCAGTCCGTCTACACTCGTAGACGGGTTTAACTAAACGATTCTCGGGTACGTTGACCTCCACTCTAACGAGCCCAAGGGACATGACCACCAATGTCAATATCACAACTATCATTTGTTCAGTAGACCACTCTTTCGTTCAAGGGTTTTTGAACTTTTCCAAGAAACATGGTAACCGAAATACCACAAAAGTTCCTTTCTCGTTTACTTACTTAACGGCGAAGCTACAAATTCCTCGACAAGCGGAACCACAGAACCAAGTGCGCTGGCACTTTCACCAAGTTTACTAAAGACAACCTCAACTGCTTTGCGAGGGAGTTCAAGAGCTTGTCTTCTCAAGACATCATTGATAGGCTCAAGTATAAGATCACCCGCCTGAACAAAATCACCACCTATAATTATCAGTTCAGGGTTAAGGAGATTCACCAAGCTCACAATTCCTTCACCCAGATAACGTCCCACGTCAGTGAAAAGCTTGTACGCAAGCTTGTCTTCTTGTTTCGCAGCTTCAAGCAGCACAGGAAATGTAATTGCGTTCAGATCCCCACCCGCGATTTCTTTGATCATGGATGTAACTCCCTGGGTAATAGATTTCTTTGCATTCTGAACGAGAGCCGGTACGCTTGTCAGCGTTTCGAGGCATCCAACATTGCCGCATGTGCAAACAGGACCGTGATCATCAACAGTGATATGCCCAAACTCACCAGCAGTACCAGAAGTCCCCATGTAAAGCTCACCGTTTAGGACAATTCCCATGCCGATTCCATCTTTGACATTGATGAAGAGAAAATTTCTCTTGCCCCGGCCCAAACCGTATCGCAATTCGCCAAGGGCAGCAGCATCGGAATTGTTCTGCACAAAAACCTTAAGATGGAATTCCCCTTCCACGATACTCTTAAGAGAAAGATTCCCCCAGTCCGGCAGATGAGAAAGAATGGAAACACTCCCATCCTTGGGGTCAACCAGACCACCAACTCCAATCCCTACACCAAGAAACCGCGTTGATTGTCCTTTGAAACTATCGATCAGATTCTTGACCGCTTGAAGCAGTAGATCAAGAAAACCATCCTTTCCTATTTTTTTGTCGAACGGGGTTGTGCTTCGGCTTAGCACATGACCCGCGAGATCCGATACAATGAGATAAAGCTTGTCATGTTGAGCCTCGATTCCCATCACGTAACGATACGAGGGGTTACACCTATAAAGAGCGGCAGGACGTCCGCCATTTGTGGAAGATTCAATGCTTCGCTCAATAATCCCTCTTTTCTTTAGGCGCGAAACAATAGCTGCCGTAGTGGTAAAGCTGAGGCCAGAAATTCTTGAGATCTCCCGCTGAGTGATCGGACCGTTATAGAAGATATTGGCAAAAACAACAGATGCGTTATGCTGACTTAGTGAAGTAGCGCGAAGAGAAGGACTTATTTTTGTCATCGGAATTATTCTCTACAAAATTTCGTACTTACAGTAGCTTATTACAGTTTTCGTAATAAGCTACTGTCAAAATTTGCAAAAGTCAAGTAAATAATTAAGTAAGTCAAAAAATAATTTGTTAACGACCCTTCGGTGATACGTCGACGGTGCTCATCACTGTATCCACTTCGACACTGTATGTGCCACAACAAACAAACTTATTATTATCTGTCCAAGTGAATCCTCTGAAAGGAATACCTTGAACCTGCGCGAGAAGTTTGCCTTACCCGAATCTCAGGCACTCTTCGTGAAGAGTCGAGATTTCCTGTCTAAGCAACACTTCATGAGGATAGGCCTGCGATCAGAGGTCAGCCTCGCCTATTTTCTCTCCGGTTCATGCCGCACATCATCCAGAACTATATCAACTAGCTTCTGTCTAACAGGATTTAGATTGTAGTAGTATCCTGCTTTATCGGGCCCAACATTTTGACGATTCGTCAACAACAAAATTGACAGCTTATACTTTGGTATTATTACCACACTCGTGCCTGTAAAGCCGGTATGTCCGTACGTTCCCTCAGGTGCTCCGGGGGAGTCGATAACGTTAGGATCCATGTCCCACCCCAAGCCGTTTCCAAATTTGTCTTTAGTTACAAACTCTTTGACCACATTAGGCTTGATAAACGTCCTTCCATTACATGAACCATCGTTCAACATAAGATCGATCAACACCTGCAAGTCTAACGCGGTCGAAAACAACCCGGCATGCCCCGCTACACCGCCATTAGCATAATAGGCATTCCCATCGTTGACCTCGCCGCGCAAAGTGTAATGCCGCCACCCGGCAAAGGCTTTTACGTTTTCATTTGTTTTGTAAACAAAATTTGGATCTGCGACCATGTGATACTCGAATGGATTTCCTTGGGATGTCGCCGCTATCTCCGATTTTGAAAAACCATGCTTCAAAGGATTAAAAGTGGTGTTCTTCAACCCAAGAGGCTCATATAGTTCTTTCGACAAGAATACATCTAACGATTCTCCACTCACTTTCTCTATGAGGTAACCAAGCATCATGAAACCAAGATCGCTGTAATGTCGGGCATCCCCAACTTTGTATTTCAACGGTAATTGACAGATATAATGGTAGGTCTCGGTCTCGTTATGGGCGTGATAGTAAAGAGGCTGCCATTCGTTTAGTCCCGAAGTGTGATTAAGCAGTTCACGAATAGTTATCTTGCTCTTACCGCCACCAGTGAACTCTTTAAGATACAGATGCACCGGATCATCGAGATGGATTTTACCACGATCAACGAGGAGCATGACCCCAAATGTCGTTGCAAACACTTTGGTCAGCGATGCTAAATCAAACAATTTATCGGTCGCCATTGGATCCGGATTATTTAGGCGGACCATGCAATTGTTTACATCTTCAAATTTCTGAGCAAAGCCATAGGCCTTCCTATAAAGCACAGACCCATTTCTCGCTATCTGAACTACCGCACCTGCAACGTGATCCTGCATCACCTGAGCATTCAGGAGACTGTCAATCAAATTTATAGCCGAATGCGATAACAACTTTTCCGACTGTGAAGTAGATGTTCTAATGCTCATGACATCGGATGAATGATTATCATGTCGCTGAGCTGCGAGTGATGTATGATTATGGCACAGCAAAGCAATTGTAATCCACCACAAGTTACAAACAACCATTCTGTGCATGTTGAACCCTTTACGCTTATTCACTTTTCATCGAAGATATCCAGTCCAACTATGAGGTTAAAGTTAATTCACTTGAGGACTTTCCACACTGCCGGATCTTCGTATCCAAGAACCCATGCTGAGAAACCACGAAGGTGATATTTTTTGACAAGCTCAACTTTTGCCGCGAAACTCTTGGCGTCCTCAATGTACAAGTACTCGAAAACTCCATCATTATCCAAAACCGCATAGTGCACCTGATCATTTGGGTCCCACTGAACCTTTGCATTGAAACGGCTAATTAATGCTTCCACCCCATCGTAGTCAAGCGAGTTGGCCGAAGAGTGTGCATATTGACCAGAAACGTTACTGGGAGAAGAATCAAAGGCGGTGTACCAGTGTTCGGAATAGAGCGGTATGCCAAGTGAAAGCTTATCAGGGGGAACGTACTTTAAGAAGTATCTGGCAACCTTGTTTACCCAATCAATCGCAGCTACCGGCCCCGGTGTCGTGCGTCCGGTATGTTGGGAATAAGTCATGACAGATATGAAGTCTACAATGTCAGCGAGCTTTTTTAAATCATATCCCGCACGCCAGTTTTCGAATAGCCATGCAAGATATTCCGTGGTACCGGGATTCTCCTCAGGCCTGTGGACCACGGCGAGGCTGAGCTTGAAACCATGCTCATGTAACGCTTCAGCCGCCCTTCTGCACATGTTTGTATAGGGGTCCCTGTCGCTTATATTAAGATTTTCAAAGTCGAACTGGATCCCGATAAATTTGTTTTGAGTACAGAGATCAACAAGGGTCTGTACCATCCGTCCGACAGCAACGGAATCGCTGAGGAGATTGTGAAGCAACACTTGATCAAAGCCCCTGTTCTTTATAAGAGGCATAACCTTTACGTTATGTTTCCGCGCTAGGTCGATAACACGCGGGTCAACTCCTCCCCAGACTATTCCCTTCTCATCAACATCATAAGCCTTTGGTGACACGATCGTTATCTGATCTATATGTTCCTCAAGACTCTTGAACGCCGACTCTGTGTCAACATAATAGAACAGACGCTCCTCTTTCGCCGAAGTTTGCCCGCGGCCCTGATTGACAAAACACGCCATGAGTGCTATTGCAATACTGACGTAAAGACGTTTCATAAAGATCTCCTGTTGCTTTAGTGTTTACAAAAAACAACGTTAAAAGTATTCAGCGCAATTGTTCCAAGGAACAGAAATAGTGTGAAGTGCCTCAATCCGCAGGGTCAGGAGGCGTATTGGGATTGTTGATCCGCTCCTGCAAAGGGTAAGGATAGAAATTGCGATTACGTTCTACGGTGTTTGCGGGTGGACTTGGTCTCCCGAGTCTTCTGCTGTCTTCGAAACGCATACCTTCGAGGTATAACTCAGCGCAACGCTGACGGTAAACTTCTGTCAACAGTGAGTCGCTAGTCATTGGCCCGTTGTAGTCGGGAAGCGATGCACCGATGCCATACGGGTCTTGCGAGGGTTTCTCGGTGCGGACGGCGTTGATTTCATTTACTGCACTCGCAAGATCGCCAAGCCTCACGTAAGCCTCAGCTTTGATGAGGTGCATTTCTCCCGGAAGGTATGCCGGGATCGGCTGGGTGGCATTGCTAAAGAATCCCACAAGGATGTCTATTGGGTATTTGTTCGGCGTGCTAAAGGCACTGTCCGGTCGCAGATAAAAGGATAGTCGTTGGTCTCCGGGTTCAGTAAGAGGCGTTCCAAAGCTATCTCGCGCCGCATAGCGCTTCAGAATAAACACCGCTTGATAAATCGGATTTTGACTCAAACTGGAGTACGAAAAGACCGAAGTTGCCATCGGATTCACTCCATTTGCTGCAGTGATCGCATCTTGATAACGTCCCGCAAAAAGACTGTATCGCGCGCGATACGCTTGGATCGTATTGGGGAGATCAAATCCGCTCCCCAGCACTTGCGACTTGAACTGTGATGATGGCGGCGTGGCAGCTATAATCTGAGAAGCAGTATCCAACAGTGAAATGGCTTCAGCCAGAACATCCGTCCTTGGAACAAATTTAGCATTGCCGGATGCATCTACATCCATTGGTTCTTGTTCGAAATCCTGCGCAAGATTTCCTAAAGCCATGGCCTTGAATAAGTATGCCTCCGCCAGGATGCCACTTCGAGTTCCCGGGTCAAGTGAAACACCGGGGACGTTTGATATCAACTCATCAGACATCTCAATGACTTGGTAAAGATTGGACCATAATGCCGTAACGTTGGCATTATTATTGAGTAGCTGTGAACCTCCTCCTTCTAACTCAACCAAGTTCTCGAGCGTTGTGTTGATTGCAAGCTCTCTGGCTGTAACTCCTGGAGTCAAAATAATGGCGCCGAGAGCAGATGTTGAGTAGAACTGTTGCAACCCGATGGCAAGCGCCATTATCCCGCTCGGATTGGTCAGCACCTGTTGGTTGGTAGCACTATTGGGGTCATTGACGTTTAAGCTGCAACCCGAGATAGAAAGTAGTCCACTCGCCACTACTATGATACCCATGAAACACGATTTCTTCTTCATATCTCTAACTCTCCTTATGCAATGTTATGGCGCCATTAAAAATGGAATGCTAATTCCAGCGATACGCTGCGCGGTATCGGAACTGAGACAAAATCAAAACCGCGAATTCCCGTCCGCTGTCCTCCAACATTGGTTTCCGGATCATATCCACTGTATTTCGTAAAACAAAATAGATTTCGTCCAATCAGACTGGCCTGGAGGCTCGCAATGCCCAAGAACTCCGGATAGAACGTCCGACTAACAGAGACTTCCCGCACTTTGACAAATGAACCGTTCTCAACCCAGTTTTCAAAAATTGAAAACACGGCAGCATTGTAGCCTTTCAGCAATTCTCCTTCCAGTTCTCTCTGATAGCCAACTAAAGTTCCAAATGCCGGATAATCTCCGAGGCGGCTGGTAAAGTTGAAAACGTCCTGCCCCACTACCGCGTCCAATTGAACCCTAACAAACCAATCACGTCCGATATTGAATTCATTAATGAAGGATCCCAACCACTTGGGATTAGGATTCCCAATGACTTTATTCTGAGTTGCGCGCTGAGGTATGCCGTTGACGTTGACAATGTTTCCGTTGGCATCTCGCTGAAAAGCAGACCCGTAAAAAACAGGAAAGGATTGTCCATTTACGGCTGCAGCAATTCCAAAGCCATTGGATAGCAGAAGTATTCCTCCGGGAACGTTCTTGATTTCGTTGTGGTCCGCTGCAAAGGTAACAGTCGAAGTCCAACGAATATAGCTATCGACTGGAATTGCTCGAAGAAGTATCTCAGCCCCCCAGTCGTCGATGGTTCCTACGTTGGCAAGACCGCTTGAATACCCGGTTGACGGAGAAAGGCTTCTTGTCAACAATAGATCCGTTGTACTCCTTTGGTAGTACGTGAACTCCAGCCCGACTCGATTAGCAAGAAAACTCATGTCGGTTCCAACCTCAAGCTCCTTCTCTCGCTCAGGTATGATATTCGCAGCACCGAGCTGAGTATTCGGAACGAGTCCAGCCTTACCGTCATACGATACAGGCTGATAGAGGGTAAATCTATCAAAAGGACCGATAGCCGTAAGTCCACCCGATTCGCCAAATGCCGCTCTCAACTTAAGAGTTGGTATGTACGCCGAAAGGATAGAGTTCTTCCAAAATTCCTCTTCAGAGAGAAGATAATCAGCACTCAACTTTGGATAAAATTGCACTCTGTCCTTTGCCCCAAAAACAGATGAGGCATCAAACCGGCCAGCTGCAGTCAAGAACAGTCTATCGAACAAGCCAAGAGTCTCCTGTCCAAAAACACCGTAAAGAGCCCAATCACTCATATACTCACTAAGAGACTGTGTTGCGCCTGCTGGCACGATTTGCGCGATTGGCGATAGTTGAGTAGATTGACCACCAAAGGTTGATGACTTCTCATATATCAGCTGGCCGCCAAAAACCGTGGTGGATTTCAACGATGAAGACAGCGCGGTCTTGTATGACACGTTTACGCTGTTATCAAGATGAAGAAAATCCAATTCGGCCCGTTGTGAGAACCCTTGTGAATAGCCGCGTGCAGAAGTCCCTATTGGAATAAAAGCAGTGCCTAATTGGGTATAGGTATCGTATCCGAGAGTGTAATTGATATCCAGTCCGTCGATTGGATTTGCAAAGAGACGAACACTTCCTATGAGACGGCTGACCTGTTGTTGAAAGTCGTATAGGTTAATCGCTTCCACAGGATTGACGAGAACTCCATTATGCGGGTATACTCCCGTAATCGGATTCGGAAGCGGACTGAATATGTTCGGTCCGAATAGAAATCCCGTCAGAACTCCCCAAGCAGAAGTCAATCCTCCATTCGGCAATTCCCGTGCGTTGCTATTTGAATACATAGCATTAAGTGAAAAACTCACCCGGTCCGTCAATACTTGGTTTAAACCAATGCCAACATTTCCTCGTCGGTAATCTTCTCCTTTTATTATCCCTTGGTTTCCAAGGTAGGAAGTAGAAACGATATACCTTGTGCCGCCACTGCCTCCGGAAATATCAAGGTGTTCCGTGGTTCCAACAGCGCGACGGAAAATATCGTTTTGCCAGTCATACCTTTGGACAGGCACCTTCGTACTATCGTCATAGCGTTTATTGTATGGATACATGTTCACAGGTAATGTTTTTCTAACCTCACTCATATTTACGCTTGTCGTGAACGTCACCTTTGGGGGGCCAGGTTCACCTTGTTTCGTGAATATTTGAACCACTCCATTGTTGGCGAGTGACCCATAGAGGGCTGCAGCAGCAGCCCCTTTCACCACCTCGATGTGATCTATCATATTGGGGTCTAAGTCAGCCAACCGATTCGGAGCACCCCCTCCAAGATCAATCAACACTGGCGATGCATTATTCACAATCACGCCATCGACAATATATAGCGGGTCTGCACTTCCGAGAACGGTGCTCGTTCCCCTCAATCGCACAGTGACCCCTCCGTCGGGGGCGCCGGAATTTTCTTCGACGAGAGCGCCCGGAATTTTCCCGGACAATGCCTTATCAATTGTTGATGCCCCACTGTACTGCAACTCCTTCGCACTGACAGTTGCTATAGCGTTTCCCAATTGGCGTTTTTCGGTAGCAACGCCGGTACCCGTGACGACCACTTCACTTAACCCAAGTGCGGTAGGATTCAGTTTGAACTCAACAGTCACCGTTGCACCTGATCCTACTGTGACACGTCTCGTGGAAGGCGAATAGCCCACATAGCGTGCTACAATGTTGTATGTACCTACCGGCACATGTTCCACTCGGAATTTCCCTGATAGATCGGCCGCCGCCCCAAGGCGTGTACCTTCAACTAATACGTTTGCGCCAATTAACGGTTCGCCAGTACGGGCGTCTGACACCGAGCCAGAAATTGTCCCTGTTTCCTGTTGACGCTCCCTGCTCTTAGTCAGAATAATTAGACCATCGCTTAACGGTATCCAGTCAAGATTTGTTGTATGAGATATCTCCGCTAATGCCGTTTGTAGAGGTGCCGACACAATTTCTATGGACAATAGCTCACTCTTAGGCAAGATTTGTGAATCATAGGAAAATCTAACACTTGCTTTCCTCGATATCTCGAGAAGAGTTTGACCAAGCGTCGCACCCTTTAAAGAAATAGATATGGTTCTGTCGAGATATGAGTAATGCTGCTGAGAATTATAGGTAGAACCACTTAATTGAGAAAGACCCAAAATGTCTTTGCTCATGCTCTCTTTCCCGAGCAGGACAACTTGTTGGGCAAAAACCGCAACTGGAAGAAGAAACACAAAAGCTGCCGCTGATAATCGGTAAAAGGTTCTCATGGTTAATTCCTCTATTTATTTGCTTTCGTAACTACTCGGCGGGTTTTTCCGTTCAAAAAGAATTGTATCACCCTTTTTCTTATACTGCATATTCAGCGAAAGTGCAACTGCCTTAAGTATCTCATCGAATGGCTCATTCTTGAAAGACGCCGTCAATTTCCGTGAAAGAAGAGAAGAATCGGAAACAACAAAGGAAAACGGATACTTACGCTCCAAGTCGGCGATCACTCTCCGAAGAGGTGTCTCATCAAATACAAGAGAACCATCAAGCCACGCCAATTCATTGTGAAGATTGACCCTCACCGGTGGAAGTGGAACATTGTTCATACCAACTTTCGACATTTGCCCTGCCCGAACTACCACACCCATGTTTTCAGTGACCGTACCATTTATAAGAATAACCTTACCTTCCGCTACGACAACCTCTGTTTCCTTGTCCCCTGGCCATGTTTTTACATTGAACTCTGTACTAATATCCTCAATTGTCCCGCTCTTTGTGCGCACTACAAAAGGAAGCCTGTCGTGCGCCACAACAAAATAAGCTTCTCCCTCGAGTTGAATCTCACGAGATTTTTTTCCGAAAGATCTAGAAAAACGGATAGTCGTTAGTGAATTGAGGGTCACCTTACTCCCGTCTGCAAGAATGAGTTGCATCTGTTCACCCCTTCCCGTTGAAAATTCCCTGAACTCAGAGTGAGAAGAATCCGAAGAATAGAACCAACCTTTCGAATTCAATGCAACATATGTGATACCAAGCAACACGACGATGACGGCTGCAATTCTCGCGAAAACCATCATGTTTAATCCAGCTAAAACATTTATCGAGGTTCTCGAAGGACTGGGTTGGGGAATATATTTTGGAGACAGGTGGTTATCCCTTTGAGATTCAAATTGATCAACCGGAAAAATCCCCACTGTGCTACTAACCTTATTGAGAGCTTCATCAATGTCCCAGGTTCTGCTCTTTCTTTTCTGCCAAGACAAAGCCTCCAAATGCCCCTGAAAGAAATGTACATGCTCCATCATAGCTTTGTCGGCTTCGACTTCCCCCTTTTCCTCCTCCGAACATTCCCCGCTTAAATACTTTGCGAGGCGCTCCCAATCAATGTCTTGCTGCAATTGAATCCTTTTTTAAATATGGCATTTAGTCGTTTGTAGCCAAGAAGAGCGTACTATGGGCTCACAATATATAGACAACTTACATGGGCAGTAGCCCTACAAACGACCATTGAGAAAATGCCCCGCCTTCAAATAAATAATGCTTCTGAATTGCCAAGAAAGCCGAGATCTGGAACATCGGTGCCATAGGTAGGTAGCACGGTCCAAGAATTTACGAGAGCAGTCTGCGCAAGGTTTTGAACGCCCTTCCCATTTGTGTCTTTACGGTTTTTACAGAGATGTCCAAAGTGCTGGCGATTTCTTCGTAAGTCAACCCCTCCTCTCGGCTAAGAAGAAAGACGGTCTTACACCCTTCCGGCAAAAGCTCAATTGCTTGCAGAGTTCTGTCGAGAAGCTCCTTGTTGTCAAAATCTTCCAAAAGATTTGATGTGATCGAGCAGTATTGTTCATTAGACCAGTTGTCCGTTACCTGGAGGTGTTTCAAGTGATTTAGCGACGCATTCCTAACCGCTCTGAAAAGATACGCTTTCACAGACACCTGTGGAAACCAATTCTCTCTGTCTATCCATATATGGATGAACATCTCTTGTACAATGTCTTCCGGAGTGTCATGCGCCTTCACAATTCGGTAGGCAAAGTCACATAAAGATGAGTAGTATTTTCGGAATAATTTCTCAAATGCGGCAACATTGCTGGCACGAATCTCCTCGGATAGTCGAGAATCAAGTTCATTCGATACAAGGTTTAAAGTGTCCATTGGTCAACTCAAGTTGTTGGATCGGAATCACTCTTGAGCACTTTGAGGTAGTGTAGACAACAGTGCTCGTAAAAGCCCTTGATAAGCCGAACACAAGTAATAAAACGGGGCGTTCTCAATTTAGATCTGTTTAGATATAGAGTCAAATATGGGCAAGCGAAAGCGCCCAATTAACGGTTGATAAAAATGGGTACTGAAAACTTACAATGTTTCAGAAATGCTGCCTTGAGCCCCTCTTATTTCTTCCCGGACAGTCTCCCCAGCACTTCCGGATTAACCACTGCCGGCGGGCGCTTGCCTTTCAAGACTGCAATTGCATTCCGCGCGACGAGTTCTGCCATCTTCGCGCGAGTTTTAAATGTCGCGCTTCCTAAGTGCGGCGCGAGAACAACGTTGTCAAGTTTGAAAAAGTCAGGATTGATTTTCGGCTCGTTGACATAAACGTCGAGTCCAGCTCCGGTGATCTTCTTTTTTTTCAACGCGGCGATCAACACGTTCTCATCAACAACTTCGCCGCGAGCCGTGTTGATCAAGATTGCATTCGGCTTCATCATTGCGATTTCTTTCTTACCGATAAGATTTCTCGTCGCGTCGTTCAACGGAACGTTCAGACTGATGAAGTTGGACTGCTTCAGAAGCTGTTCGAGACTCGCGAACTCTCCGCCTAATTTTTCCATCTCATCGTTTCTTCTGCGTGAAAAGTAAATAATTTTCATCCCGAAACCTTTTCCGCGCGACGCAACCGCGGCTCCAATCCTCCCGGCTCCCACAATGCCGATCGTCTTGCCGACAAGGTCGTAGCCAAGCATCAGCATCGGACTCCAGCCTTTGAACTTTCCTGCGCGAACAAGACGATCTCCTTCGGCGATTCTGCGGGCCACGGCGAGGAGTAAACCGAACGCGAGGTCAGCCGTTGCATCCGTCAGAACATCGGGAGTGTTTGTTACGGCAATTCCTCTCTCGGTCGCGGCTTTCACATCAACGTTGTTGAACCCAACCGCAAAATTGGAAATAATTTTCAGCGATTTGAGTTTCGAGAGCAATTCACTGTCAAATTTGTTGCTCAACATTGAAATGACACCAAAAGCGCCATTCAACTTTTTCAAAAGCTCAGGCTGTGTCAGGTCTCTATCTTCTTTGTTTATCCGCACACTGAAATGTTCTTTCAGCAGCTTCACGCCGTTTTCAGGAATTTGCCTGGTTATGAAAATTTTGGGGCGATTTGGAGTAGTTGCCATTTCAATTTCTCCTAACATAGTTTTGCGGACAATCTAAACATACAAGACACCGAGAGAATGCTTTTTCTTCTTTCTCCGTGCTTCCGTGTCTCTTGCAGTTTAATTATAAAGGTTGGCTGCTCATCGCGGGCGACGTCATCTCCGAAGGACTCGTCGAGCAAGTATTCTATTTCACTATGCTTCCGCTGTCTATGTCCGCGGCGGTAGTAACCACTGTCAACTTACCGTCTTCAGTGGACGCTGCGAGGAGCATTCCGTTCGATTCGACTCCCATCAACTTGGCAGGCGCGAGGTTCGCAACGACGATTATGTTTTTGCCGACAAGGTCTTCAGGTTTATAATGCTTCGATATTCCGGCAACGATCTGTCGTTTCTCATCACCGACCTGCACTTCAAGCCGCAGGAGCTTTTCGGACTTTGGCACTTTCTCGCAGGTCAGCACTTTCCCAACCCGCAGATCGACTTTACGAAAATCGTCAACGGAAATTTGCGGCTTGATCGGCGCGGTTGCGGCTTTAGGAGCGGTTTCCGCAGGAACTTCAGCGCTGGCAGTCTTTCGAATTTGCTCTTCGATCACAAAATCTTCGATCTTGCTGAATAAAATCTTAAGCTCGCCGATCTGTTTTCCCGCTTCGATCTTCATCTCAGCCGCCGAGTCCCACTTTACACGGGACGCGGATCCTTCAAGCCCAAGCATTTTCCAGATTTCATCGGACGCAAAAGGAATTACCGGCGAAAGAAGAACGGCAAGCGAACGCGTAAGCTGGGCGCAAATGTTTATCGTAGTCGCGCACCGATCGGGATTTTCCTTGCGAGTCCGCCACGGTTCGGAATCGTTGAAATATTTGTTCGCCGAACGCGCCAGCGACATCGCTTCGACCACTCCGTCACGGAATTTGAAATCATCGAATAGTCTCCCGACTTTCTTTGGAGCCATGTCCATTTGATCCAGAACCCACTTGTCAAGATCGCCGGTCTTGTCCCGACGAAGGTCGGGATCCCGACCTTTGTCGGGACTAATCGGCGGTACTTTACCGTCGTAATAACGCTGGATGAACTGTAATGTCCGGTTGACAAAATTACCGAGGGTGTCGGCAAGCTCATTGTTCACGCGCGCCTGAAAATCCTTCCAATAGAAATCGCTGTCGCGTGATTCCGGCAGATTCACCGCAAGCGCATACCGCAGCGCATCCCGACCTTCGTCGGGAAAAACATCTATGAAATCTTTGAGGTCGATCCCCCAGCCGCGGCTCTTGGAGAATTTTTTTCCTTCGAAATTCAAGAACTCGTTCGCCGGTACGGCATCGGGAAGAATGTAATGTGATTTCCCGCCGTCGTTCCAAGCCATCAACATCGCGGGAAAAATCAAAGTGTGAAAAACGATATTGTCTTTGCCGATAAAGGCAATGTATCGCGTCGCATCGTCCTGCCAATACTTTTTCCAGAGATCCGGTTCCCCTTTTCTTTGTGACAACTCTCTTATTGACGAGATATATCCCAGAACAGCCTCGAACCAAACATAGAGAACTTTATTCTCGTAACCTTGAAGGGGAACGGGTATTCCCCAATGCAGATCGCGGGTAACGGCACGGTCTTCCAAGCCTTCCTTCAACCAGCTATCGACATAACTCCGGACGTTCTCTTTCCATTTCTTAGAGTTCACATATTCTTCAAGCCGCTTTTGAAAACGTCCGAGCGGAAAATACCAGTGCTTCGTCTCGCGAACGATCGGAGTCGAACCGCAGATCTTGCATTTCGGGTTGATCAACTGCGTTTGTTCCAGCCACGTTCCGCATTTTTCGCACTGGTCGCCGCGCGCTTCGAGATTTCCACAGACAGGACACGTCCCTTCGACGTACCTGTCGGCGAGGAACATGCGGTCGGTTTCGCAGTAAAGCTGCTTCTCGCTTTTCTCGACGAGAATTTTCTGGCGGTAAAACTCGAGGAAGAATTCCTGGCCGGTTTGGTGATGTATCGGCAGGCTCGTTCTCGAATAATTGTCGAAACTCATTCCGAACTTTTCGAAGCTATCTTTGTTCATCGCGTGGTAGCGGTCAACAATTTGCTGGGGCGTCACGCCTTCTTTATCCGCGGTGATCGTGATTGGAACGCCGTGTTCATCCGAACCGCAGATAAAGATTACGTCTTCGCCCTTCAGGCGGAGATACCGGACATAGATGTCAGCCGGCAGGTATGCGCCGGCAAGATGTCCGAGATGGATAGGACCGTTTGCGTATGGAAGTGCCGCTGTAACAAGAGTTCGAGAAAATTTAGGCTGCAATGTTTCACCGTTAATGATTTTGTATCTGATAAGATTTTATCTCGTTTCCGTAGGATCCTTCGGACAAATTCAGAAGCTCGACAACACCGGAGCTTTGGTACCGTAGGTAGATGCGATCTCTAAATATGTCAACCTTTTCAATATAACCGTCGCCTTTTGCCGTAACGATCTTCGAGTTCAGCGGAGGAAATTTCTTCAGCGCGTCGAGATAATTTTCGAATTCGAATAAGATGCAGCATTTCAATCTTCCGCAGGAACCCGCAAGCCTTGACGGATTCAAAGAGAGATTTTGAAATCTTGCATGCTCGAGTGTGACTCGCCTGATCTGCGTCATCCAAGTCACGCAGCAAATTTCTCTTCCGCAGATGCCAAGTCCGCCGACTTTCCTGGCTTCATCGCGCGCACCGATCTGCCTCAGCTCTATCCTCGTCCGGTAAATATTCGCGAGATCGCGAACGAGCGTTCGGAAGTCCACCCTGCCGTCTGCAGTGAAATAAAATGTTATGCGAGTGCGGTCGAACTGGTATTCGACGGCGGTAAGCTTCATCTCCAGTTTATGCTTCTGGCATTTTTCCTTGAAGATTGAAGTCGCTTTCTCTTCGATGCGCCGGTTTTCTTCAAGCTGTTTTAACTCATCTTCCTTCGGAGCCCGCAAGGCCTTCCGCATCGGCTGACCTACCAGTCCCCTCGCACGTCTTTTCTGGTGAACTACTTCGCCGGCAGCAATGACTCTCCCAAGATCGACACCACGTTCCGCTTCGAGAATGACGCGGGAACCCGTTTGAAGAGGAGAGCCGGATTCGTTTATGTAAAAACCGCCGCGGTTGGTTTTGAATTCTACTTCAACAATATCAAGGGGTGCCTCTGCGTTCTCAAGATCGGCGCCGATCGGCTGTGAACCTGCCGCGCAAGTGGTACAACCGCCGCAAGGGCCGGTGTATTCTGAGACTGCAGTAGTTTCAATTTCTTCAACTGCCAGCTCGTAATCTCTATCTTCAAGGCCTTCTAAACCCTCTCCCGAATGGATCCATTCGGAAAAATCACCAAAATCCTCAGACATTTTGAGCCTCTTCCTTCTTGTTTAGCAACCCGCTCAGGTTCAATAACAAATTTACATAAAGCAATCCTAAATTCACATTACTATAAAGCTGGGATATTGCGCCGTCAACACTGTTTGCCGCCTCGACAAGATGCACGCCGTCAAAGCTTTGCACCATTTTCCCGAGCACATCGACCCGATCCTGATTGATCACTTCCTCCGCGGAACCGAAATGCATCACAGCGGCATCGCGCAGCCATATCTGGAGCATCTTGAAAAGCGTTTCTGTTTTAGCAAGGTCTTTCGATTCCAACGCTTTCATGGCGCGCGAGGCAATTTGGGAATAATTGTTCACCGCTATGTCGCGCAATAGATCGAGAGCTTCGTCCCGAATCTCGAGAGTGTCGGTTTCAAGAAGCTCCACGGCTTTGCTGTAAGAGCCGCCGGCGAGCCTCGCCTTCAGCTTTGCATCCGCGGAGACAATACCGTGTTTAGACATCAACTCGCTTGCAATTTCATCTTCCGAGAGAAGATCAAACCGGAGCGACTGGCAGCGCGACACGATCGTGGGAAGGAGCGCGCTTCGCTTGCTTGTCGTCAAAATGAAGACCGTGCCCGGATTAGGCTCCTCCAAAACTTTCAAGAGCGCATTTGCGGATTCAGTGCCGACTTCCTCAGCCTGCATTACTATTACGACGCGATAGCCGTGTTGGTACAACGACAGCGAGTCTTCACGGATGACTTCACGGATGCTGCTGATCTTAATGACCTGCGCTTTGGGAATTGAAATTCTGTGATAAGGGTCCTGTGCCTTCAGGGAAATTTCTTCCCTGATCTTCTTCATCGTCTTTTCGTCAAGCTTGTCGAGCGGGCCATCCTCCTTTGTCTCGCTTTCACCGCGCGGTAATGGAAATACAATGCGAACGTTCGGATGCTGCAGCGCATTCGCTTGTCTGCATGATGTGCATTCTTCGCAAGGCTCGACGCCGCGTTTCTCGCAGTTGAGAGTTTTCGCAAGCTCGATCGCCATCGCATCTTTTCCCACGCCTTCCGGACCCTCGAACAAAAAAGCGCTCGGAATTTTTCCCGAAGATAGAATTTGCCGCAAAAGACTTTTAACTCTATGCTGACCGATTACTTTATCCCAGCTCATCAGAACGCCTGCCCGATTCCAAAGTGAACGACCACTTGCCTCAGCAAGGTAGAAACACTTTGCTGATAGAGGAACTGTTGCCCGGCTGGCGCCGATGGATCATAAAGTCTGAATCCGAAATCGACCCTCAACGGTCCGAAGAAGGTGTTGTATCTCAGTCCAAAACCGGTAGCGACCGCCACGGTTTCCAAAGTGATCTGGCGATAAGTGTTCCACAGATTCCCGGCGTCAATGAAAAGTACACCTCCGAAATTTCCCACAACGGGAAATCTGTCCTCAAAGTTTGTCTCAATTAAGGCGTTGCCGCCATATTGAGGAAACGGCACCGCGCCAAGCTCGTGAGTCCTCCAGCCCCGGATGCTTCCCGAGCCGCCTGCGAAGAAGCGGTGGTTCAGCGGAATTGGACCGACCTGATTCTGTTGGTACGTTCCGTATTCCTGAGCATAACCCACATTCGCCTTGAGCGCAAAAACATTCGTGGAGTTTTCATTCAATGAAAAGAACCACTTACCAAGAAGCGTGAATTTCCAGTACTGTGCGTAAGGAAAATCAGAATGTTTAAATATTGAATTAATAATATTAGGAAGTACACCCGCCTCTTCGATTGTCATTAAATTGAAAAAACCTTTTGTCGGAGAGAATATGTCGTTGGTCTTGTCGCGCTGAAGCGTGAAAGTGAGAATCGAGTTGAACTGCGGAGTTTCCAATCCTTGTGGCAGCGGAATTGCCTGAAGCGAATCCACTTTTGCTCGTTCAACATCCCAGTCGAGGTAGCCCGTGGTAAAGGTTGCAAATCTCTTGCTAACACTAATTTTGTTCCTCAATAGAATCTGAACGTACGGTTGTTGCTTGTCAACCAGGGACGAAACTCCCCATGTCAAGCTCATCGCATTGGAGAAAAAATACGGCTGTGTTAATTGCGCCGTTGCCTCCACTCTCCCGACAGTAACGGTATCGTGAAGAACCTTTGAACTAAACGTAACCAGTTGAAAAGATTGGAGTTGGAGTTTAGCACTCAAATTCAAAAGCCGCGCATCGCCAAGAAAATTACGCTGAAGATACCCCAGACCACCGCCAAAGTTGAACGCGTTGTTTTCATCGTTAACCAAAAGCTCCGGAGTGATTTCATGTGTGGGCCTGAACCGCAACGATATCACCGCAGGTATAGAATCATTTGCCGGCGGCTTTTCGGGGGTTGCAATTCTAGCAGCCTCAAAAAGATTAAGCGAATAAAGCCTTTGTTCACTTTCGGTTTTCTTTGAAAAGCTGTAAACATCTCCAGGTTTGAAAAGCATTTCACGAAGCACAATATGGCGTTCAAACGAAGCCTTGCTGCTGTCCAAAGATAAGACGGACAAGTCTCCCCAAAGATATCTCCTGCCGGAATCAAAGTATAAATCCACAGCTGCATGAACGCTGTCCGAATTGCTGTCGGTAACGGTAACAACCGAGCTGTCTTTTTTCGCGTATGTGTAACCGTCATCCTGCAAAAGCCCAAGCACATGCCCTACTTCGCCATCTACCCTTTTAGCAGAATAGCGATCGCCATTCTTCAAGATCGGCTTCTCGTGCAGAAGTTCCATGAAATTCTTCGTGCTATCCGAAACTCCGTGATACCTTAAAGAATTTACGTATGCCGGCGTACCCTCGTTAATTTTGATGAGAATATCAACCGTGCCATCCTCGGAATCATACTTGAGGGAGCTGTCTGCATGCGCGAAGAAAAAACCATTGTTGAAATAATACTGCTTGATTCGCTGCAAGTCAGCTTTGAGAACAAACGGATCAAGATATACAGCCGGGCCGCCGAGATGAATGATTTTGTAGGTAAATCTAAAAAATGCCGCAGGAGATTCTTTTGTCAACATGATGCCGCGCAGTTCATCGTCGGAAAAGGACTTATTGCCGACAAACGAAATCGAACTAACCATAAAGTTTTCCTGTGCGGACGCGATGGAAACGAGAAAGAGAAACGCCACGATGATATAGATTAGCTTCATCAGATATTCAAGATACAAAAAAGCCCAGTCGAATTCGAGAATCCAACTGGGCTCAACAGAAAAACTGAAAGTCTAATATTCGCTTTCGTCTTCGTAAAAGAAATCTTCGTCACTCGGGTAATCGGGCCAAATCTCTTCGATACTTTCATACGGTTCATCAGTGTCTTCCAACTCACGAAGATTTTCAAGAACTCCTATAGGTGCCCCGCTTCTAACAGCATAATCGATCAATTCATCCTTCGTAGCAGGCCAGGGAGCATCTTCGAGGTATGTTGCGAGCTCAGGCGTCCATATCATATCAATTACCTCCTTCCTTTCCACGGCGTTTAACGCCTTACGTCTTTCATATCTACAACAAAATCAGTTTTTTGCAAGTTCGCTGTAAAGTCGAACTCCGTTATACTCGCCCCCGTTAAAGAAGTAAGCTGTGGGATCAACGTGAACACCATTCTTTATAACTTCGTAATGCAAATGCGGACCCGTTGACAGACCGGTATTTCCACTAAGGGCAATTACCTGACCACGTTTAACTTTTTGTCCTTCTCTCACAAGCGGTTTCTCCAAATGTGCGTACAAAGTTGTGTAACCAAAACCATGATCTATTTCTACCACATTCCCGTAGCCTCCGCGCGGACCGACGTAGGATACAACTCCGTCTCCCGTCGCGTGGACATGCGACCCGATATCAGCTTCGATATCGATTCCTTCATGCATCAGACGCATGTGGAGAATCGGGTGGAACCTCATTCCGAATCCGTCGGTCATAATGCCGCCGCGAATCGGATCGATGGCCGGGATATGTGCAAAAAGCTTCTGGTTGGTTTGATACTTATTCATAATATTGACATAACTCTGTTCCTGCAACTTGGCTTCTCTCTCAAGAACACTGAGGGTGCTGGTTGCATTCGCAATGAGTTCATTCGCGCCAGCCGAGACGCCATAGTCTCTGTTCTCTTCGACGCCGCCAATGGCGACCTTGCGCATGTCTTCCGGAATTAAAGGCAAGTTCACCGATGTCCTTAATTGATCATCACTACTACCAAGTGTTTTCATTGTCAACTCAAAGCCGTCCAATCTCCTGTTGAGCGACGCCAATTGAGCCTTCAAGACCATATTTTCTCTTGCCATACTATCTGCACGTAGACTCTTCAGTCCAAATAAATCAAGTCCGAAATAACCTGAAACCATCGTCATTAAAGACGAGATGAGCATCAAGGAAACTACCACAATTGATAGTCTAGCCCCCCCCAATCGCCTTGTAGCTCAAATCGGACTTTGAGTAGTAATATAGCTTTCGCATCAGCGCTTCCTTTTTTATGAATTAAAGCTACGCCAGATAGCAAACAGCGGCTAAATGACAAAATAGGCCGTTTTTTAAATGCGGTTGCTTAGGAAAAACGACCTGTGGAAGTTAAAAAGGGTTGATGTCTTTGTCAAGAAAAAAATTCGTGTGAAGGGAAATTAATTAAGAAAGGTACTTGAGCATCACTCTACGTATTTTGTCAAAACATGGATGGGAATAGCGCAACGGCAGCTCCTACCAGAAGCCCATCCAATACACCGACAATCAACGACAAAAGAACTGCTGCAAACCACTTGCGACCGACTATTTCACTTATAATGAAAAGTCCAATCACTCCGCCAATCCCGCCAGAAATACCACCGAGAAGTATCCTTCCCGCACCAGCAGGCTCAGTCCTTATAAAGTGCGCGGCAGAAGTAGCAATAATCGCTACGACCGTTGCGCCAATAAGACTTGCAAACAATAAGTCGCGCTGTTCTCTTGTGCTAAATAATCTCTTTGTACGTTCTACCGCCGTCACAAACAACGTAATCCTTGAATTTTGCCCGATCTGAATAAACTAACCCACGACCAAACAGCCAATTCGTTGTTTTACTGGATAAAAAAACGAGGCACTCCCGGGCAGGAGTGCCTGTTTTCCGCAGCGGGAAGAAGAATCTTTACTTGGGGTTTGACCGCTAAATTAGGAGGCTGCATTAGGGCATGCGAGTCGTGCTTCGCGATTTGTAGCAGCGTGGGATAACTAAGCGGCAAGACCTTCTTCCCATGTCAGGGGGCTGTTTGCGGGTATGCTAAAACTTTTTCAAGACTTTTTTCGCAAGCGCCAAACCTTGACTCGCTCTCAAATTTATTAAATGAACTCTTAAACTCTTTGTTGCTGTGCTTTACTATAATCTAATAGCGTGCCACAAAAAATAGGCTAATGCTGCGTGCTTTGATGCTTCATATTGTTTGTGTCGTCGCATGTTGCAATTGTAAGTTGCGTTACGCGAATCAGAGCTTTGTTTCTCGAGCGTTTTCTCATGTATCGTGCTTTGAATGCTCCCTTGAATCGGCTTATATTTTTCATATGCGATGGATTGTTGATGGCTATAACGTTATTCTTGCGGACAATAGGCTTGCCAAGCTCCTGCGGAATGACTCGGAAACTGCTCGGGCGGAATTCCTCAGTGAAATTCAGCGCTCCGGCAAACTTGGAAAACAAAAGGTAACAGTAGTTTTTGACGGGAAATTCTCTTCTTCGGCAGAAAGGATCGCAAATAATATCGATGTCAGATTTTCAGCACGCGGCGAAACTGCCGATGACTTGATTAAGATAGAAGTTGGCACGTCCGCAAAGAGACGTTCTTTGTCCATCGTCACTAACGACCACGCAATAATCAATTATGCCAGAGAATGCGGCGCCAATGTGGTCAAGAGCCAAGACTTCCTTTTGATGGTCCGCGGAGCAAACGCAACCACGCAAGCCGGGAAAATTTCTGTCGTCGAAAAACCCGAACCCACAGGTAATCCTGATCCGGAATTATTAAAACTTTTCAGCGAGAAGAAAAAATGAAACATAACATAATTCGATTTTTTATAATCACCTTTGTTCTGTTCGGCGTACTGCCGAAAGCAAACGCACAGCTAAAAGTTGTTGAAGGCAACGATATAACCTTCGGAACAATTTACCAGACCGGCGAGAAGGTACGTAAAGTCATCACTTTGAAAAACGCGGGCACGGAAAACATAGGCATTAAGAGTATCAGCACAAGCTGCGGGTGTACCGCCGCGTTAATTTCTGACAGCTCGTTAGCTCCCGGCAAGGAAACAAAAGTGAAGGTTGAATTTAACCCAACAGGCTACATCGGCGACGTGGTAAAATACATTTACATTGTCAGCACCGATCCCAATAATCAATTGACAACAGTCAAGATGACCGGATACATCGCATACGCTCTTCAGCCGACGCCGAGCTACATTGTCTTCAACAACGTGAAAGTCGGCAAGCCTGACAGCACAAACGTCACGCTCAGCAATACCTCAAACGAGACGATCCGCATCACCAAAGTGGAAACCGGGGTCAAGGAAATAACATTCAAGCTTCACAAAAAGGTTTTGAAACCCGGTGAGTTCACCGATTTGGATCTGTACCTGCTTCCGAAAAAGATGTTGGACATCAACGGCTACATGCAGATTTTGACTACAAGTAAATTGCAGCCGGTACTTCAGATAAGGGTTTTTGCCGGAATGATCGGTCAGTAGGACCTCGCCTCGGCTCTCCTTCGGCGAGACACGAGGTGAGCAAGCGAGTTAAGCCGAAGCTTGCTTTCTGCTAGCCAGGAAAAGCGGCTCTCCACCGGATAATACGACATCCTCAGTAATAACACATTTATTGATGTTGGACATCGACGGCAGATTATACATAATGTCAAGCATTTTCTCTTCGAGAATGGAACGCAATCCTCTCGCGCCGGTACCGCGCTCTATCGCCTTCTCCACAATCGCCATCAAAGCCTTATCCTCAAACTCGAGCTCAACGTCCTCAAGCCTGAAAAGCTTTTTGTATTGCTTCACAAGGGCATTTTTGGGAAGCGTCAATATATCCCGCATCGCTTCCCTGCTTAGCGTGTGCAAACTTGCGACGACGGGCAGGCGGCCGATGAATTCGGGGATCAAACCAAACTTCAGCAGGTCATCCGGCTGGACAAGCGGCAATAGCTCATTCACCTGATCTTCGCGAACAGGATTGATGTCGGCGCCGAACCCCATCGGATTTTTGCTGACGCGCCGCGCGATAATTTTCTCGATTCCTTCAAACGCACCGCCGCAAACGAAAAGGATATTTCTCGTGTTCACGTTTATGAGCGGCTGCTCGGGATGCTTTCTGCCTCCGCGCGGCGGAACACCCGCAGTCGTTCCTTCGAGAATCTTCAGCAAAGCCTGCTGGACTCCCTCGCCGGACACGTCCCGCGTAATTGAGGGCGTGTCGCTCTTGCGCGCAATCTTGTCTATTTCATCGACGTAGACAATTCCTCTTTCGGCGCGAGTTACATCATAATCAGTATTCTGCAAGAGATGAACTAAGATCGTTTCTACATCGTCGCCGACGTAACCAGCTTCCGTCAAAGTCGTGGCGTCTGCAATTGCAAAAGGCACATTGAGAATTTTCGCGAGCGTTTGAGCTAGAAGAGTCTTCCCTGTTCCGGTGGGTCCGATGAGAAGAATATTACTTTTTTCAATTTCCGTATCGTCTTCCGGACTTAAGCCATGCGGAAGAGAAATTCGTTTGTAATGATTGTAAACAGCGACGGACAAGGTTTTCTTTGCGTGATCCTGACCGATTACATATTCATCGAGGGCGGCTTTCAGTTCTATCGGCGTCAGAGGCGTTTTTTCGGAATATTCCTCATGATGCTGTTTGTACGCCGGAATATTACTCCGCAGAATCTCGACCGAGTGTTCAACGCAGATGTCGCAAATGTAAACATCACCCGGTCCTGCAACTAAGCTCTTTACTTCTTTCGCTTCGCGCCCGCAAAAGGAGCAGCGCATTTCATCTTGATGCTGTTTACCCATCCGAAGGATCCTTTGGATTACAAATCAAAATTCCTTCTTCACAGCCTTTTGTCGCTGCGCTTTTCCCAAAGGGATCCATTTGGACAAATCTGAAATTACTGTTGGAACCGCAATTGCGAACAGTACCACAAAAATAATCATGACAAGCAGGAGCAAACTGCCCATAGGCTTTTTTATAACTCCAATTTAGTTTCACTTCTTTTTGCCTTCTCTTTTCACAAGCACATTGTCGATCAAGCCGTATTTCACCGCATCATCGGCGGACATAAAATAATCTCTGTCGGTGTCTTTTTCAATTTGTTCAATAGGTTTGCCGGAATGATGGGAGAGAATATCGTTCAATCGGTGTTTTGTTTTGATAACTTCTTCCGCCTGAATGCTGATGTCGGCGGCAGAGCCTTGAAAACCGCCCCAAGGCTGGTGGATCATGATGCGCGCGTTCGGCAGTGACGTTCTTTTCCCCGCAGCGCCGCCCGCAAGGAGTACCGCGCCCATACTCGCGGCTAAACCAATGCAGATAGTCGCGATGTCTGGACGAACGTACTGCATCGTGTCATAGATCGCCAATCCCGCAGACACGCTTCCGCCCGGACTGTTGACGTAGAGATTTATGTCCTTGTTCGGATCTTCGCTTTCCAGAAAAAGAAGCTGGGCGATAACAAGGCTCGCGACGGTATCGTCGATCTGAGTGCCGATGAAGATGATTCTCTCTTTGAGCAATCTTGAAAAAATATCGTATGCGCGTTCACCGCGGCCGGTTTGCTCTATTACATATGGAATTGTCAGCTGATTATAGATTTCCATTTTGTCAGTCCTCGTGTTCGTGTGTCGGAGTTCTGTCGACAACCTTTACGTCAGAATTATCGACAATAAAGTTAAACATTTCGTTGAACAAAAGTTTGTTCTTGACGTCATTGGAAGTTTTGTAGAAATCGAGAAGCTTGTTCCGATCCATTCTGTACTTTGACGCTTCGTCATCCGCGGTGCGCTCAAGAACCGCGTCGTCGACCTTCACGCCTTCCTTTTGAATAATCGCTGCTGCAAGAAGATTCCATTTGACTGCCCTGACGGCGGCTTCCTTGTAACGTTCCTTCACAAAATTCTCGTCAAGTTCTTGATTCCCCGATTGCTTCTGAAGCTCTTTGATAAGATCGTTCAAGTAATCCTCAATCATGCTGTCCGGAACTTCAAATTCATTTTTCTTCAAAAGCTCTTCGGCAATCTTATCGCGAAGTTCCTCTTCGGCTTTCTCTTCATAATAATGTTCAAGTTCTCTTTCGATGTCGCTTTTCAAACCTTCGAGAGTTTCCATTTTTCCACCCGACACCTTCTTTGCAAATTCGTCAGTCGGTTCAGGCATGACATATTTTTCCATTTTCTTCACATAAACCTTAAACGGCTTCTTACCAGACTGTTGACCGTTCTTGCCGAAAGTCTCAAGCTCGATATTGAACTCGTCGCCGATTTTGCTGTTCAATAACCTATTGTGAATCTCGCTCAGTTCCGGCGCTTTGCTTCGAAGATCTATTTTGTAGTTCTCGCGGCGCTGGCCGATAAGAGGTAGGCCTTTTTCGTCAATGACCTGCAGATCGACGGTAACCATCGCTTTCTCATCTTCGAGCGAGTTGATCTCTTGCAATTCCGAGTTTGCCTCCCGGATGTGCATTAGTTCATGATCGACTGTCTCAGGAAGAATTTTGTACATCGCGCGCTCGAGCGTCATGCCCCTGTAGTCTTTCGGCTCAATCTCCGGTACGATCTCATAAGTCAACCGGAAATGGAGCGGCTCGCCGGATTTCCTCGTATCAAAATTATAATCGACGACGCCGGCTACTTTTGTATTTTCCTTTTCAAAAATCCCTTTGACAATTTCGTTCACTATATCCGGGATCGATTCCGATTCAATTTCATCCCCATATCTCTTCTTCACGATTTCGATTGGAGTTTTGCCTTTTCTAAAGCCCGGCACGGCAGCATTCTTTTGGAATTCCGAATATGCGGCGTCCAATTTCCCTTTTATAGGTTCATCTTCAACTGTTGCCGTAACCTCAAGCTGTTTCTTCAGTCCACCGAGGTCTATAATCTTATAATCCACTTTCGCTCCTTTTGATTAAGATTGCGTGCCTGCACACCGAAGTGCTTCGGCACGTAGACGTGCGAGAGAGGGGACTTGAACCCCTACGAGTTTCCTCACTGGATCCTAAGTCCAGCGCGTCTGCCAAATTCCGCCACTCTCGCAGATATTAAAATATAATTCTTGGAAGCCCAATCTTCAAAGACAGGAAAAAAAGGCGGGGAATGAAGCGTTGAGGCAGCTTCTCGAAGGCAAGAAAGGTGATTTCTAATCTCTTACAGGATTTCCGATGAACGATCTTATAATAAACAGGGGAGGCACTTGCCTCCCCCGTTTCCACAATGCCACAGAGAGAAGAGCTTTGCTCTGTCCTTACTTCATCAAGATCATTTTCATCGTGGACGTGAATGAACCGGCTACCATCCTGTAAAGGTATATTCCACTCGAAAGACCGCTGGCGTCAAATCTCAATTCGTGTGTTCCGGCTGATTGTTCGCCCGACACAAGCGTTGCGACTTTCTCACCAAGAATATTGAAGACTTCAATCCTGACCGAACTCCTCGTCGGCAAAGCGTACTCTATGCTCGTCGATGGGTTGAATGGGTTCGGATAGTTCTGCGACAACGAGAAAGAAGTCGGATTTTGATCACTATTTCTTAAGCCGGTAACAACTGTCGAGGCCTCACTGGAAAGTATGCTCTCGTTTGTAGAGAGATCAAATGCCGAGACCGCAAATCGGTATTTCTTTCCGCCAGTTAATCCTGAAACGGTGAACGTGTCTATAGTCGAGACAATTATCGGAGAAGGTCCCTCATTTGCTCCTGTGCCGGAGAATCCGCTTGAGTCAGACGAGTAATATATCTTGTAGCCGGCAAGGTCGGATTCGGAATTCGGGTTCCAAGTCAGTATGACTTTTCCCCCTTTATTGCCAGGCTTAGCAACAAGTGCCTTTGGTGCCGCCGGCGGTGTGATGTCAGGAATGAGGATTCCTCTATTAACGTCCTTCACTGGCGCATTGCTTGCTCCGACCCGAATCGTGTAGAGATTGAGTCCGGAAGAATCCTTGTTTGCCCTTATTTGCCAGACCATGCTTAACGAGTTTTGCGCTCCGACTGTGGCTATTGTGGTATCTGTAGAGCCGGAGTCAATTTTAAGTCCGTTGTAGACGAAGAACTGAATCCTCACGTTGGACGCTGAAACTGTACCTGTGTTGAAGATGTCCGCTCTTACCTCAAATGGATTCGGCGTGAGCACTGATTTCTCAAGCGCAAGCGCTCCCGGAGCAGTTACGTACACTGAAAGTGGCGGGAGAAGATCTTGATTTGGCTTTAACGGCCTGAAAGATTTGTTGTTTGATTCGTTCGACTCAGAAATGGTGTTTTGCGGGTCAACTTTTACATAAATGTTGTGGTAACGAGCGTTTAGTGGAACAACATATTTCACGGTGCCTGTGTAACTGCCGCCAGCAGGAATCAGTGGTGCGGTGAAGCTCCCAATTGGTGGCGCAACACCAGCATCCGGGTCGCCGTCGTATATCACAGTTAAGACGTTGCTTGCGTCGAGTGTTCCGTAGTTGTGAACAGTTACAGAAATTGTTATCTGGTCACCGGAAACATAGACGCTGTCCGGTGGAGTGAAGACGATGTCGCTTTGCGATATCGCTAAGTCAGGCATGTCAAGTGCGTAACCAAGCGGCATAAAGTCCGCTCCCCAGCCTCCGCTGCTCTGAACGACCGACACATTCTTCTGGCTTTGTATCCTATAGACATAATTACCATACTGGCTGCTGAAAATGTAACCGCCTCCAGCTTGAAGAATTGTATCGGCGATAAGAGTCGTTGATGTATACGGATAAGTCGTATCGCCAAGCTGGATTACCTGAACGCGGTTGTTGTTCTCGTAAGAGAAAATTGACACTTGACTCTGAATCGTAGGAATTACAAATGCAGTCCCGATATTTTTTCCTGTGGAGTCGGCGCTCCGAGCCATATAGGCATAACTGCCACTCCAGCCTGCGTAGGGAATGTTTGCTGCGGTAAGTGTGCCGGTAGAAGCTACTTTCCAGAATGTATCCTTTGTTATTCCTATTGTTCTGACTTGCCAGTGGTTTAGTGTATAAGAGGCAAGTGTGTCGCCGGTTACCAAATCCGTAATAAGAACCACGTTGTTATCAGTATAAGAAGTTATAGTAATTGAATTCTGCCATCCTCCGGAGTAACCGGAGAAACCATAAAACAGAGTCCCGGCAAAAGTGCCATTTGCGGAAGGCACGTAGTAATCTTGGTCGGTGTATGAAAGCGCGGATACAGGTTTATTGCTAACCACCTGTATTGCTTTGCCTTGGATCGTAGAAACATTAGGGAAATCCAAAAATTGACCGTTATTCAAAGTTCCAGCATAAACGAAATTCCCTGTTCCAAGTTCTCTTATGGTATATTGCGTTCCATCTTCATAAGCGAAGACAACGAAGTGAGGATCGTAGGAGCTGCCCGTCATCATCCAGGTATTGAGCTTCGTGCTCAGACCTCTTCCGCTTTGGTCAAGCGCAAAGTATCCGTTGACGTAATTTGTGATTGCATCGCCGATAAGAACTGAATACGGCTTGTTTCCTGAAATGGAATAGATTCCCTGTCCAGGACTAATGGAATAGATGGTGTCGGCTCTCATTGCCGCGGTGCCGACAGTGTCTCCCGCAGATCCTATTATGAGAACCTTCGTGCTGTCGAAATATGAAAAGATCGTGACGTCCTGGAAAGTGAAGGCAGTCGTAGAATAAAGTGAGCTGTTCACTTTCTTTGGTGTCACAAAATTTGTGGGCATTACAGGGTTCGGATGTTTCATGGTAACACCCGGAGGAGCCCCGGCATATTGCCCCGGAAAAGAGTTTGTGGTTTTCTGCTGTGCGAATAAAACTTGCCACGAAAGCAGCAAACACACGACTGACGCTGTTAATGTTTTCATTTTTTTCCTCCTAATTGTTTTATTGTTTTCAAGTTAACACCATGTAAAAATGCCAACGCCTTGAAGCGTGACTTAATTTAACCTGACATAGGAAGCTATCCTCCGCTCTCAACACAAGCAAGCAGACAGCGCTTGCTGTGTGAGCGTGCCCACACCCTTATAAACTCGCTCCCGTGCTTTGCGTGGAAGCGAATATGTCAGCGCTCTGCGCCAAGAGCTGAAACGCAGAGCGTTATGAGAAATGTATTCCCACGCGGACAGACTATGTGCAAACCATAGATGTAGATGTACATGTGGCCACAGCCTTTAGACTGCGTGATTCAATTAAGAACGCAACCTGAAGAGCCTGCCCCGCCTTAGCGGGGTTGCAGCTACAATATCTTTTGGAGTTTTCTCACAATCTGAAAGTGCGGGAACAAGAGGAAATCAACTATGACACTCAAAATAACAGCAGCGTGTCACTTCTCGGTTGATGATTTTGGTATGAGTTGTTGTAATGGTTGATGATGGCGAGATTATTGAGCGTGCGGAGTGGATAATGGAGGCATCATTGAAGGAATGACCGAAGAAGAGACGTCCGAATGATTGCGGGTTTACTCGTATACTTTCTCCTCAGTCAAATGCGCGCCTGAAGCATCCTCTTCGATCTGCCGGCGGTTAGGCAGATGTGTTTGCAATTCCTGGTAGTATTCATGCTGAATGATGAGGTCCATCACTTCGTTCGTGCCGGTCCAAATCATAATCAACCGAATGTCGCGCAACAGTCTCTCCACAGGAAAGACATTAGTGTAGCCAATGCCTCCCATGATTTGCATAGCATCATTGACGACGGCCCAGGCTGTATCGGTGGCAAACTTTTTGGCCTCAGAAACCATGCGCCGCGCCAAAGCAGCAGGCACGCTGGAGTCAATGGCTCGAGCTGTTGCGTAGACCAAGGCGCGGGCGGCGTCCAGTCGAGTGACAGAGTCTGCGACCTTAAAGCTCACCGCCTGGAAATCCTTGATCTTACGGCCGAAGGCTTTGCGTTTGGCGCTGTAAGCTGCCGCTACTTCTAGGGCTGCGCGTGCCATGCCCAGAGCTCCGGCAGCAGTGGTCATCCTCTCCGGGATCATCATCTGATAAAAGATTTCGGCGGCTCCGTTTTCTTCGCCCAAAAGGTTTTCTTTAGGAACTCGCACGTCTTTGAAAACAATTCGCCCGGTTCCGCCGCCTCGGGTTCCCATGAGGCCGTAAACATGCGCAACTTCCACACCCGCGCCCCTTTCGACGATGAAAGCGCTCATGCTTTCATGGGATTTGCCCTCCGGATTGGTCTTAGCATACACCATGAAGTAATCGGCACCTTTGGCACCCACGACAAAGCGCTTTTGCCCGTTAAGGATATAGTCATCCCCATCTCGCCGGGCTACTGTGGTGGCGCCGAAGAAGTCCGATCCGCCACGTGGTTCGGTCAGTGCCTCGGCGGTGTAGAGCCTCCCTTCTAAAGTGGGTTTAAGGTAGCGCTGTTTTAGTTCTGCCGAGCCAAAGAGGGAAAGAGCCTCCCCGACAATCGAGGGCAGCGAGTAAAGGCAGGCAAGGCTGGTTCCCAAAATCCCAATTTCTTCCAGGACCGCGGCTTCATCCACCCATTTGAGTCCTCGCCCGCCGTAAGCCGGGTCAAAGCGCAAGCCTAAAAGGTTAGCCGCCCCGAGGGCTTTGAGATATTCAGTCGGATAAGTTACTTTTTCGGCATCCATATCCAGAATCAATTGCCTGGCGACTTTCTCTTTAACAAAAGCGACCGCCTCCTTTTGCAATTCTTTTTGTTTGTCTGCCAAAAGAAAATCAAACATTTTCTCCTCCGCTTCTCTTTTTTGTGCTCTTATTCTTGAGCCATGTTGAACTAAGCTAAACCGAGAACTCGAACTTGTCAAGTGAACATAGTATGAATTTTCCGTTCGGTTGCGTAACTTTCCAGGAAGACAAATGGAGATCAAATTCACACCTATTTCAAACGTCGGCGAATTTGGACTCATCGAAAAATTCAGTTCTACCGCATTGCGGTTTTCAAATCCTAATGTCATCCAAACAATCGGCGATGACGCAGCAATCCTCAAAACAACGGCGGACAAGCTAACCGTTGTTACAACCGACATCCTCATTCAGGGTGTCCACTTCGATATGTCTTACACGTCAATGCGGCACCTTGGACGAAAAGCGGCAGTGGCAAATCTCAGCGACATCGCCGCAATGTCCGCCCTGCCGACAGCGGCATTCGTATCACTCGGAATTCATTCAAACCTGAGTGTAGAGATGATCGAAGAGTTCTACGACGCTCTCGCCGATGAATTAGGCAAATATCAATGCGTCATTGCCGGCGGCGACACATCCGCTTCACCTGTCGGATTCGTTGTAAGCATAACGATCGTCGGAGAAGTTGAACCCGACCGTCGCGTGCTCAGAAGCGGGGCAAAAGGTGGGGACGTGGTCTGCGTAACCGGCGACTTAGGCCGCTCACACGCCGGTTTGAAGATTCTCCAAAGGGAAAAGAACAGATATGTTGAGGCCGGACAGCCTGCCGACTTCTCGCCGAACTTCGACGGCTATGACGACGCTTTACAGAAGCATTTGCTTCCGGAAGCGAGAGTGACTTTATCGAGGAATCTCAGCGAGAAGATAAGGCTGCATTCCATGATAGATGTCAGCGACGGGCTGGTTTCCGACATGATGCATATCTGCAAGGCAAGTGGAGTTGCCGCGGAATTAGACGAGGAGTTCATACCGATAGACCCGATCACAAGAAAAATCGGCGACGAATTCAAAGAGGATCCGCTCAGGTACGCGCTTTACGGCGGGGAAGATTACGAGCTCGTTTTCACGATCTCCGAAGAAGACTTCAGCAAACTTTATTCGCTCGAAGGCAACGTTCGAGCAATAGGAAGAGTGAAGGCTGGAGATCCGAAGGTCAGCATCAAGCGAGCGGACGGAAAAGTCGAAGTGTACAATGACTTCCCGTCATATCAACACTTCAAGAGACAAAGTAGACTCTAAGAACTCCACTTAAACACGGACACTTGAGCCTGAGGCTCATCCGCCTCTGGAGGACATCAGCCTCTGGCTGAGAGACATAGAGAGAACACCTGTCTTTTTTTCTCCGTGTCTCCCCGTCTCGCCGAAGGCGCGAGCCGAGACTGACGTGTCTGTGGTGGTTCGATTAAGACGCATGAAGACCGGGGTATATGGGAAATAAATATTTCTTCCTCCCTCCTGCCTTTATTCCTTAGCTGAAATCAATTAGACAAAATCTCTATCCCAAAATTCTTCTCGAAATCGAACTCACCGCCGCCGGATTGTCCGAGATAACTCCGTCAACACCCATCAGTATCATTTTCTCTGTCCTGCGAAGCCCATTGACTGTGTAGACAAACACTTTTAATCCCAAATTGTGGAACTGCTGCACGGTTGCGCGATTCAAAAACAGGTGGTTTAGGAACACAGCTTGGGCTCCATATTGCAATGGGAACGATCTTGGTGTCGGATTCAAATTGTGCCTGTAAAGCGGCGCAAAGCGTAAGTGCGGAGATCTGTAGTGCAGAAGACGAAGAGCCTCCAGGTTGAAAGAAGAGAAAATCACTTCTTCATTCATGCGATGGCGTTCCACAATCTTTATGCATCTCTCAACCAGTGCCGAAACTCCTTTGTGTTGCCGGTGTTTCATCTCAATATTCAGCCGCACTCTCCCCTTCGACATCTCCAGCACTTCGTCGAGAAGCGGTACGCGCTCAAAGCGAAACTTATTCCCAAACCAAATGCCGGCATCCAACGATCTTATATGACCGACATTTAATTTATTGACGAGTCCACTGCCGTCCGTAGTTCTCCCCAACCTATAATCATGGAACACGATTACCTGATTGTCGCCGGTGAGCATCACGTCCATCTCGAGCATGTTGGCGCCGGCTTCGATTCCCTTCTCGAACGCTGCGAGAGTATTCTCAGGCGCAACCGACGAGAAGCCGCGATGAGCGACGTTATAAAATTTTACCCCATCTCCAAAAAGTGAATGAACCACTGTCCCTCAAAAAATATGGTGCAGCTCCAACCGCTTGAGTCGAACCTGCACCATCAAAGAATTTAGTTTTGTTACTTCAATTTCAAACTTGATACTGCTGCTTCGAAAGCCGGCAGGTAATCTTTCTGCATCGGCTGGTACCAATTCAGAGTGACTCTAATCAACTTGTTGTTCTTCACAACGAAGTAAGCACGGCTCTGAATACTCTTTGCTGGCGAGTAATCGATCCTGTATGCGTCAAGTCCGTCGATCTGCATCTTCTGGGTGTGGGAAACGTTCGAATACTTTCCCTTATTCTGGTCGAATACTTTGTCCACACTTAACTTCTTTGCATCGAGCACGTCGACCTGAATTGTGCAGTCAGCGCGGTACCCTCTGATAATTACCGACGCTATGATGTCACCGGAAGCCCCCTTCGGTGTCGCAGAGAAGTTATCCGGATATTGAATCGTGAAATAATCGTTCTGATAAGACGAAAGCGTCTGCGAAGGTATCAAGTCTTCAGGCTGCTGCTGTGCAGCGACAGCTTTAGGAATGATATGGTATGTCGTCTGCACGGTGTCAAAGACGGGAGCGTAGCGTTTAAACTCCTGATTGAATCCGGCGCACTCGTATCCGTACACCATGCTGTCGACAACCGTCAGCACGCGATATGAGTAAACCGTATTCTTGCTGTCGATTTTCAACGCGTACGGAATTTTCACCGCGGGGCTTCCGGCAAGCGTCGTCTGGACATCCGGATCGATCTGCGCCTGCTCCTGTCTCAGTTCATCCTTGAACTGCTGCACGATGTCATCAAGCTTCTTGGAGCCTGCGCTCTCGGCGTAAGCATATATTTTCACTCCGGGCTTGCTGTTTGAAGTGGGGTCAAAGAATCTGTTAGCTGCATCCTGCGAATTGTAGATCCACACTTTTCCCGGCTGCGCGGACTGCGGCCAGCCTGCCGGAACTTTGATTGTGAAAAGGTTCGAGCCATCTCTGAATTCCTGCAGCGCAGGAACTGTAACGGGGGTGCTCTTCTGACACGCTGCAAATGTGACCGCCAAAAATAAAACGGCCAAAAACTCTTTTGCAATTTTTGAATACATTTTGCGCTCCTCTATTTGGTATGCCTAACTTATTACGCGGAAATATATTAAGCATCCGTAGAAATAACAACATTTAAAGTAAATTCAAAGAAATTATCCCCGCTCAGCCCGAGAAGCCAGATTGCGTGGAAAATGCGATTCTGGTTTTTCAAAAATTCAAAATAAACCATAGGTCAAACTTCAGTTCGAAGAAAAAAACTAAAAAACGACATAAATGTCGCTCTACGCATACCGTATGTAACTATTCCCGCATTATCGCAGCTTCAACTCGTTGGAGATGGAAATTGCAATCCAATTGCCGTAAATTTCATGCAGTCAAACAAATTCTTTAGAGGTCATTATGAAACATCCTTACTTTAGGCAAATTTCTGCAGTCGTAGTTGTGGCTATGATGGCGCTCGCTGGCTGTTCGAGCTATCAAGCAACAAAGTCGACATCGTCCGCAGGACCCTGTGGGCAGGCATATTTCAATCCCGACACCGTCAAGGCGGGAAGGTTCGACAATGGGAAAATGTGGACATTCGACAATCCACCCATGAGCTACTTCAAAGAAACGTACAATTTCGCTCCCGATTCCGCGTGGTTCGCCAAGACGAGACTCTCGGCTCTGAGACTTCCTGGTTGCTCGGCGTCATTTATATCCGAAGACGGTCTGGTGTTGACAAACCACCACTGCGCTCGTTACGCTCTCGATAAGGTAAACAAGCCGGGAGAGGATCTACCCGACAGTGGATTTTACGCAAAGACACTCGACGAAGAAAGAAAAGTCGATGGCATGTATGCCGACCAATTGGTTTTTATGAAGGACGTTACCCCGGAAGTTCAAAAAGCATTTGAGACGGGAAAAACCGATCAGGAAAAAGTTGCAAGCGGTAACATGGAGATCCAAAAACTCCAAAAAGAATATTGGGCGAAATTCAAGCAGGAAGATCCTGCCGACTCTATGATATTCCAAGTGGTTAGCTTCTACAACGGTGGAAGGTACTCGCTTTACGGTTACCATCGCTACACAGATATTCGACTGGTCTTCGCTCCGCAAATGATCGTCGCATACTTCGGCGGCGATTACGACAACTTTACATATCCGCGTTATGACCTTGATTTCTCGCTCTTCCGGATTTACGGCAATGATGGTAAGCCGCTTCACTCCGCAGACTATTTCAAATGGAGTCAGGACGGAGCAAAGGAGAATGAACCGGTGTTCGTAATTGGAAACCCGGGCAGAACAAGCAGGCTTCTGACCGTGTCGCAGCTCAAGTTCAACCGCGACTACAGCTATCCTTATATTTTGAATCTTCTCGGAAGCCTTGCAAACATCTATACCGATTATATTGCACAGTACCCCGATAAGAAGCTTCAGTATCAGACAAGGCTGTTTGGGATTTCGAACGCACAGAAAGCATACACCGGTTACCTTGGTGGACTTCGCGATCCTTATTTGATGGCAAGGAAAGAAGCGTTTGAAAGAGGATTCAAAGAAGCAGTTGAAAAAAATCCTGCGCTTGAAGAGAAATATGGATCGGTCTGGAAAGACATTTCCGAAATCCAGGAGAAGAAGGCGGAGTTATTTAAACTCGTCAACGCTTACAATCTTTTTGGATTCGGACGCTCGGTATACTTCAGCATTGCATCACGCTTAATTGACTATGCTAATAAGATGAAGCTTCCCGAGGCAAGCAGACCCGAAAATATGCGCGGTGCACAACTAGATTCCTTCAAAGTCAAATTCTTCCCGGCTGACTTCAACAAAGACATCGAGAAAGCGGTTCTCGTATACCAATTGAACTATATGCAGTCGGTCTTCGGAACAAGTAACGAGGCATTCAACAAACTTTTGGAGGGGCGTACTCCAAACGATGCCGCTGATTATTTGGTCGGCACTTCATCCGTCGGTGACAGCGCAAAGGTTGTCGCAATGCTCAATGAGAATCCAGACGCGATTTTGAGCTCGACCGACCCACTCGTGCGGTATGTTCTCAGCACAGAAAAAGAGGCAACGGAACTTCGCACGAAATACATGAAACTCAGCGCCGAAGAAACCTCAAAGACGCTGCTGCTCGGACGTGCTTTGTACGATGTTTACGGCACCTCGATCCCGCCGGATGCAACTTTCACGCTTAGAATTGCCGATGGCGTTGTAAAGGGTTACGAATACAACGGAACGATCGCTCCTCCGATAACTACATTCTACGGGATGTATAACCGGTATTATTCGTTCGGGAAAAAATACCCGTGGTGGCTCCCAAGCGAATGGCAGAATCCGCCGGCTGATTTCAACCTCAGCACGCCGTTGGACTTTGTTGCTACAAATGACATTATCGGCGGCAACTCAGGAAGTCCGGTCATCAATGAAAACCGGCATATCGTTGGACTCATCTTTGACGGCAACATCGAGAGCTTACCCGGCGATTACATCTATGTTCCGACTGTCAACCGTGCAGTCGCGGTACATTCAGACGCGATACCTGAAGCGTTGAAGTACATTTATCACGCCGACAGGATTGTGAATGAGATTAAAGACGGAAAGATAGAGCAATAAGAGGCAAGAAGTCAGATGAAAGAAAAAGTTCAATGTGACCGTCACTTACAAAGCGACGGTCACATCCATATCAGATTTACCCTTTATTCAAACAGATGCCCTGTCCGTTTGTAAGCCTTGTTTATCGCCTTCGCATATCCGTTGCACGCATTTCCAATAAACTTCGATACCGCAGGGGAACTTCCTGTTTAACGAGAAGATGAAAGTGATTAGGCGTGAGGCAATACGCAATCAGCTTTACAGCTGATTGCCCCAAGTACAGCCACAGTTTTTGGGGAAAGTAATCGTAGTTGCGCTCCTCAATGAAGATGGGGCTGCCATTGACCCCTCGATTGTAGATGTGGAAAAACTTGCCTGAGGACTCAAGAAACTTTGTCTTTGCTGACATAACTAAATTTCCAGATTTTACGTGACCGTCACTTTCGAAGTGACGGTCACATTTCTTATTTTCCCACAAGTTTGTCATACAGCACCGCCACCGTTTTTATCCCATCGAAGAAATGTTTGAGATAAAGATGCTCATTGGGAGCATGGCTGTTTTCGTCAGGCAGGCCAAAACCAAGGAGCACTACCGGCGCTCCAAGTGCCTCCTGAAAGGTAAGCACTTCCGGAATTGAGCCGCCTTCGCGAATGTAAAAGGGCTTCTTTCCGAAGACAGTCTCAAGCGCTTCCGTTGTCGCTTTGATCGATGGATGGTCTATCGGAATCAAAGCGGGCTCACCACTGTGCATTTTTCTCACCAGTACTCTCACCGTGGGCGGAGCGATTTGTTTTATGTAAGCATCGAAAAGGTCAAGGATTTCCGCCGACCTTTGATTCGGTACGAGTCTCATGCTGATTTTTGCGGCGGCTCTTGATGGTATGATTGTCTTTGCCCCCTCGCCGGTGAACCCGCCGTAGATTCCGTTGACGTCAAGCGTCGGCCTGATCCACAACCGTTCATTTGTCGTGTAGCCGAACTCGCCGTACGGAGCAACGGCACTCGACTGCCTGAGGAACTCTTCGTCCGAATAAGGGAGTCTCGAGATCTCGCGGCGCTCTTCTTCAGGAACCGCGAGAACGTCGTCGTAGAAATGCGGAATTGCGACTCGCCCGTATTTGTCATGAAGTTTTGAAACTATATCCGCGAGAACATGGGCCGGATTCTCCACCGCGCCGCCGAAGGAGCCGGAATGGAGATCAAACGACGAATTCTCCACGGTCAATTCGAGATAAGCCATTCCTCTGAGGCCATAGCAAACCGACGGCAAGTCTCTTCCGTACATCGCGGTGTCGGAGATCAGTACCGTGTCAGCTTTCAACAAATCTTTGTGCGACCTGATGAACGGATCAAGATGGACGCTTCCGATTTCTTCCTCGCCTTCGAAAATGAATTTCAGATTTACCGGAGGATCGCCAAAGAGTTTCCTGTAAGTTTCAAAAGCTTTGATGTGAATGAAAAGTTGGCCTTTATCGTCTGTAGATCCGCGGGCATAAAGATCCTCGCCCCGTACGGTCGGCTCGAAAGGCGGCGTCTCCCACTCATTTAACGGATCAACCGGCTGAACGTCGTAATGTCCGTAAACGAGGACCGTCGGTGCGCCCGGCGCGTGGATGTAATCACCGTAGACCAACGGGTTGCCCTCGGTCTCGAAGAGTCTGACGTTTTCGACCGATGCCGCTCGCATCATGTCGGCGATCTTCTCCGCGCATTGATGTACTTCATCTTTCTCCGAAGGGTCGGCAGAGATGCTTTGTATTTTGAGGATCTCGCCAAGTTCATTGAGAAAATTGCTCTTGTGGGAATCGACGTAGGTCGACAGTTTTTGGTAATCCATCAAGAAATCCTCCGACTTTTGATCATGCTGACCGAAATTATTTTGCCGCTTCTGAATATTCAAACATCTGTTCTGTTAAACTCAGCGGGTACTTCACCTTCACATCGACGACGTTTCCCTTCTTATCAACAACCGGATGCAAACACGGCATGACAAAACCGGTGTAAGCAGACAAGTTAAGTTTCTTCACGCGCTTCAAGACTTCGTCTCGCCATGATGTATTGATCTTGAAGCCGTATGTGTCCACAAGATTCTTTCCGGCATGTAGATCGCCTTCGGCTTTTATCCTCATGACTTCGGCAAGAAGTTTTCCAACTGTCTCGTGCATCTTCTTGTAGTCGGTTACACGGAAGTATATCTTGCCACCTCTCTTCTCGACCTTGATAGCATCAGAGTTCTGCATGATATAATTCACGACCATCTGCCGGTTCTTCATGTGGTCCTCTTCAAGCTGTTCTCCGGTCGGAATTCTGCGAAGCTGGAGGAAAACGTTTCTGACATAACTCTCGTACATCGCCTTGCCGGCATCGTCGGTTTCAACCATCTTGAGCTGTTTCAATTTCGGATCGAAAATATTCCAGAGCGCAACGAGATCCGCCCGCGCTTCTTCGAGAGTAGAATAATATCCCGGCAAATGATCTGCAGGATCGCCTTTGAGACTGTCGCTGACCTTTCCGGAAGCATGTCCGAGAACTTCGTGCATAGCGGTGTGCATGTCGTCGGCAAATTGCCCGTACTTCTTCGCACGCTTCACCTCAGCGGGATCGTAGCAGAATTCCTCCAGTAAACCTTTCGGCTCGGATGCGTTATACGCGGTGACGACGTTGTGAAGCAGAACGCTCTTCGAACCGTAAGTCTGACGGATGTACTGCTCGTTCGGAAGGTTGATGCCGATTGCGCTAATCGGGCCCGCGTCACCCGTCTCGACGATGGCATTGACGACATTCGCGATCGGAGCTTTGACATCTTTCTTTTTGAATTCATCGCTCCATGGTGCACGGTCTTCGAAATACTGGGCGTTTGCCGCGAGCTTGCGCATCAGCTTCGTCTGTTTCTTATCAGTGAAATAGACAACTGATTCGAACTTACCCTTTTGTCCGCGTGGATCCATGTAGACTTCGATGAAACCGAGTATGAAATCGACGTTCGACGAATCTTTCACCCACCTGATGTTGAACTTCTCCCAGTCTGCGGGGTCACCCGTCTGGAAATACTTTATCAGCAGCTCAACTGTTTTGGCCTGATGCTCGCTTGCCGCGTATTCTTTTGCCTTTTCAAGATTCGAGACAACCGCGCCAAGCTCTTTCGCGTACATTCCGGGCGCGACTCCGCCACCACCGCACCTCCAGACCAACTCTTCCATTTTTCCATTATTCCATGCTACTTTGGAATTAAGCGGATGTTTCTCATTCCCCGCCTTTGCCCACTTGTCGACCTGTGCTGTTGTCAATCCTTCATAAAAGTTGTTTGCGCTTTGAGCTATGAAGTCATGACCCGGAGTCTTGTCCGTGACGACCGACAAATAATCAGGATCAAATATTATCTGCTTGAGGCTCTTGAACTTCTGCTCGGCAATCTCGCCATTTTTCAATCCGAAGTCCACCCGCCCGACTGACGGCGGGTTCTTTGCAGCAATCCTCAAGGCTTTCGCGAAATTAACGGGAGTACAATTCGGGATGAACTTTCGCGCAGTGGCGTAGTCGTACATCCCATTGTTGATCCAGAAAAGTTTCGTGTACTCATCGACCGCTTTCATCGTCTTCACAGGGATTCCCTTCGGATGTTTGAGAATTCCCTCGCAAAGACTTATGACTTCGAGAGCATACCGGCTCGTCTGGTCGATAGCGATGTTCCTTCCAGCGATAGCCGCCTGTGACATGTAATATGAAAATATTTTTTCGCGCTTCGAGAGAGACTCAAAACCATCAGCGTAAAGCTGGACAGCTCTCGCATTTCCGATTCGTTCGAGTTCGTAGATTCGTTTCTGCTTGTTCTCTTTCTTAGTCTGTGCCATAGTCATTGATAATGATATGATGATAATCGTTAAGATTGCGATAGTTCGCCACATAACCGCCTCCATTTGCCCGTTTGATTGCCTGACTTTGTTACGCAGAAAAGAATACTACAGATACTGAAAAAGTTCAACTATAGAGGCGGGAGTTGATAATCGTCGACACTAAATCATTTGATCCGTACGTCTTTTCCTTTCATCATCGTAACCCAATGCGTGCCATCTTCTGAGTACTGAGTCTCGAAAATCATAGTGTCCCGCAAAATAAAATTGTTGGTCGTCCGCGTCTTGATGGTTTCTCCGCCGCTCTTGAACGCGCCGTTGTATATCCAGACATTTCCATTTATCACCGGCTTGCTCGAGAACGGAGCTCCGCCTGCCCCGAAGAATGTGTAAGAGTAAAATCCCTTTGCGTGCGGATCGTAGCCGTAGACGCCTAACTGGTCAACCGTCCCGTCAGCCTTTTTGATTATCTGGTCGGAGATGAGGAAGCGGCGATTCGGAGACCAAACACACGTCATAATACTCGATGTCTTTGCCGCATGACTGAACTTTGTGTTGAACACTTCTCCCGCAGTTTTCCACTTTCCCACAAATACGCCTAACTTCGCTATTTCGTTACTGTCACTATCCTTCACTGACTTGCCGTGGGCAAATGCAACCGACACTAATGCAACCAGCAAGATTCCCCTCAAAACCATGGTGCTTCTCCTCCTTTTGTCTATATAGTATGGTTTCCACGCAAGAGCGTGGAAACCATATCGCCATTTAAGAAATGCTTTTCAACAGTTCTGTTAAGAACTTCCAGAACTTTTCCACGCTATCAATTGCGACGTGCTCATCGGGTGAGTGAGGGCCGATTATCGTCGGGCCGAACGAGATAGTATC
Source organism: Bacteroidota bacterium (assembly GCA_023381615.1). GTDB lineage: Bacteria > Bacteroidota > Ignavibacteria > Kryptoniales > JAKASW01 > JAKASW01. The sequence continues at coordinate 94,984 of JAMCQL010000067.1, read as the reverse complement.
GACACCGCCGCCGACTCTGTCGTTGATGATGCCGCACTCGAGTCCTGCGTGAATCGCTTTCACCGCCGGCTCCTTGCCGTACAAATTCTTGTAAACTTCCTTGCCTTTCGCGAGCACTGCCGAATTCACGTTCGGCTGCCAGCCCGGGTAGCCGTCGCTCACATGAAGTTTTGCACCGGCAAGTTTCCCGACCGATGCAACCTGCGCCGCGATCATGTTCTTCTCCGACTCGATCGAGCTTCTCTGACTTGTAACGATGTCAACGCCGCTGCGACCCATTTTGACAACCGCGAGGTTTGTTGAAGTCTCGACTAAATCCGGTATGTCGCTGCTCATTCTGATCATGCCATGCGGAATCGCGCTGAGCGCTTCGAGAAGTTTCTTCCTCGCACCATCATCGATGTACTGTTTTGCTCGTGCCGTCGCCTTCTCGGCCACGACTTTCACGTCAGGATCGACAGAACCAAACGCATTCTTGAAATCGTGCCCGCATTGCACGGCGATTTCTTCTACTTTCGAAACGCCGGAAGCAGGTACTAGAATTACCGCTTCAGCTTCGCGAGGGATCGCGTTGTGTTTGCTTCCGCCTTCGATGCCGACGAGCTTGAATTTCACTTCAGCCTCGATTGCCATCAGTGTGCGCGTCAGAAGTTTTATTGCGTTCGCTCTTCCGAGATGAATGTCAACCCCGGAATGTCCGCCTTTTAATCCGCGGATCTTCACAGACATTGCCGCAACTTTTCCCGTGACGGGTTTCTTCTTAAAAGAGACCGTCATTGTTGTGTCGAGTCCGCCGGCGCATCCAATGTAAAGCACGCCTTCTTCTTCAGAGTCTAGATTCATCATAACTTTTCCGGTGATGAAGCCCGGCTCAATGTGGTTCGCGCCGGTAAGTCCGGTCTCTTCGTCGATCGTGAACAATCCTTCGATCGGTCCATGGACGAGCGACTTGTCTTCAAGGAGCGCGAGCAAAGCTGCGACGCCAATTCCGTCATCAGCTCCGAGCGTCGTGCCGTCGGCTTTGATGAAGTTTTCTTCTCTGTGAAACTTGATCGGATCTTTCGTGAAGTCGTGCTGGACTTCGCGGTTCTTCTCGCACACCATGTCGACGTGAACTTGAAGAACGACTGTCGAGGCATTTTCCTTGCCGGGACTCGCCGGCTTCATGACGACAACGTTTCCGACCTTGTCCTGCTTATACTTCAGCCCCATGGCAGCGGCGGTTTTCTTGACAAACTCAAGTACATTCTTTTCACTTTTCGAGCAACGCGGTATTTCGCTGATTCCCGCGAAATACTTCCAGATTGCTTCCGGTCTTAAGCCTTGGATTGCTTCGTTCATGTTATCATCTCGCTTTCAAGATTTTTGGGTTTTTTGTGAAACTTTGATTATCAAAATTGACAAGACTTTCACCCAATTGGAACTTGTGATTTGAGAATTGGATTTTGTTTTTCATTGTTTCACCACGCAGAAGAAAATCTAGGCTAAATGGGTGAGAGAAGCAACGGAGATGAAAATGTGCAGATCGGCTGCTTTATTCGCCGTTTTCTCAGTCAATTCTTTTTACCCTTCCTACTTCTCCCGTTTCCAATCGCACTTTAATGCCGTGCGGGTGTATGGACGAGTTTGTGAGGATATTTTTTACTATCCCCTCCGTCAATTTGCCGGTGCGCTGGTCACGCTTTTGAACAATAGCGACCTTGAGTCCAGGCTTTATGTTTTCTCTTCGCGTACCATCCACGATCTCTCCTCAATGTGCCTATATGTGTTTTTCAGGTTGGTCGGCGGCTTCTTCGGCTTCACTTATGAAGCCGTTTGATCTTTTCCGCAATCTGTCCGATTACTTCTTCGTTTCGTATCTGGTCGTCGATGCTGAACATGATAAATACTCGTCTGCAGTATTTTCCGCTAAAATCATCAAAGCTGGCTCCCATCCTTTCGATTGCCGAAGTTAGCTTTTGCCGTTACAGGTTTTATTTGGATACCGAACGCCTTGTCGCCAACCCACCCGAGATAATCAATGTCTCCTGCATGGTCAAGCTCCGGGTCGCTTTCTTCAAATCGAACGCATTGTGCATTTCTTCAGCTATGTTTGCGTAGCGGCGTACGAATCGCGGTTTGAAATCCTGCGTCAGTCCTAGTGTAGTGTCTCATAAATCTCGTGACTTATCGTTCAACTCCTCTACGAGGTCGTAGACCTACGGAGTTGTAATTGGGCTCTTTTTTCACTTCCTACAAACATTCTCCGCAGGAGTCCTTTGGACAACTCCTATGGAGTTGAGCCTGACTATTGCGAACCTCCGTAGGAGTTCAACGTTTTTCAAGTACCAGTAGTAAAGCGTTGGAGACACTACACTAGCATGTCAGGCTAACGCCGTCGCCGCTAACACGCCGCCCCGAAAAGACGGCTAACTTAGAAAGACAACGTCAATAATTTAAAAATACTTTTTAGTAAGAATACCTTGAACAAAAAACTTGTTTTGTAAACCTACCTTGCTAAACTCACTACGACCGCCTCGAAGAGGCGGTCGGTGTTGAGCGGCGGGGTTATATGCGTTTATCAATTTTTACTTTCAAATATTTCTTCTTTTTTCAATAATTGATGTCCTTCAAAAACAGTGAGAATATCTATTGTTCGTTTCTTAACCAAATAAACAATTCGATAATTTTTATGTAATAATTCTCCAATGTTTTCAAGAGATAATTCAGGAACAATTCTGCCTTTTTCTGGATTATCGATTAATGTTTCAGCAACCGAAATTAACTTGTCAACAAATTCTATTGCTACAACAGGATTATCTCCCGATATGTATTCTTCAACTTCTTGTAATCGAAGTAAAGCTTCTTTTGTCCAAAATATTTTCATCTTCCTTTACCAACTCGCGTTTTTTGCAATTCACTTCTAAGTTGTGAAGTTGATAATACTTCTCCTTTTTCCGAATCAGATAATCCACGAGAAATTGAATCGATGAAGAGTTTTGTTTGTCTCAATTCATCAAATTCCGAAGGAGAAATTAATACTCCAGCAGGTTTACCATTTTGAGTGATTATCAAAGAATTTCGCTTGTTCTGAATTTCTTTGAGGTATTTAGCTAAACTGGATTTAAATTGACCAACGGGAATTATATCATTTGAGACTAATATGTTTTTCATTTTTGTATCCTTATATTGTCTTTATTCTGGACGTAATTTAAGCCCATATTAGGACAACATCAAGATTATTTTTTAAGCACATAACGGCGTGGCTTTTCACCCGTCCGCCCCGAAAAGCAATGCCGAACCGAAAAACTACTACCAATAATTATTAACAATTTTATTGAATAGAACAAAGCCGAATAACAACGCCAAACCTTGTCAACAAACCCGAAAATTTGAATAATGCCGCAATGAAAACGCGGTCGGGTTGAGCGGCGGGTTATAAGCAGTTTGCATTTCTCTTCAGATTATGAACTCATTAATAAGGGTGTGAGGGAGCTTGTGAGACTTTTTAATTAGGATTGAACTCTTTCAGTTCTTTTTCAACTAAAATAGCTTTAACTAGCTCGAGGATTTTCTCCAACACAATGGGAACTGCATTCTCGATTTCCGGAGAAAGCTCAACTTGAGCTTGTTGTATCTTATCTATGGTCACTGTGATCAAGTGGACTTTGGGAAGCTCACCGAGCAAAGCGGCTGACTCAATTAAATCTTTCAGTCCGATGTCGTGCGCGCTCAATGCCTTGGGATAGTCGGAAGCAAACTTCGGCTGGATAACTGAAACGGTGCCGGGAGCTTTCTCGTCCATCGTCGCATCAACCATGATAATTACCGGGTACGATTGAAGAAACGAAAGGAGATGAAAACCTCCGGTCCCGCCGTCAAGAACTTCAACTCTTTCCGGGAGTTCAAATCTCCCAAGCCTTTGGACAGCGTGTATGCCCACACCTTCGTCTCCCATTAGCAAGTTGCCGACTCCCATTATCAGCAAATTTTGCGAAGCGCCATCAAACGAGTTCATCTTATATTATACTATTAAGTCTTTTCAGAAATCGTTTAGTCCTTTTTTTTCAATAAACTTCCAGCCGCCAGCCATCGAAGAAAGGATGCCTCTGCCTTCAACATAGTCGTGGTAGAAAACCAAATACACATGTATCATCGCAAAAACTATGAAGAACCACATCATCGCATGATGCCACTGGCGCACTGCAAAGTCGCCACCCATCAAAGGAACAATCCACGCGAAGAGGTGAGGAAACCACGAGTTGCTCATCGCGGCGTACATTCCAAATCCGGTTACGGACTGAAACAAGAAAGCAATAAAGACCAGGAAATAGGTAAAGCCGGCCAAGGAGTTATGACCGATGGATTCGATTATCTTTCCTTTTCTTTGAAGTATATCGATCTTCAGAACTTCCTTAATCTCATTGAATTGTTTTTTTGTAGTGGGGATGAAATTGTGCCAGTTGGAGAAATGATTGCCAACGAATCCCCAATATAACCTGAATATGAAGTTGAAGAAGAAGACAAAAGCGGCGACAAAATGAATAAAGCGGACAGTGCCGAACCAGTATGAATCGTATGCTTCCGAGCTGATCATGAAAGCGGGAGGACTTCCGATGATATATCCCGTCACGGCAAGTGCGGAGACAGAAAGCGCATTTACCCAGTGATATATCCTTACCGGAAGCTGCCAGACATAGACTCTTCTAATTATAGCTTTTTCCATTTGTTTCTCCTAAAAGGTCTGCACTTGAGTGACGTATTTCCCTTTTTCGTCATACAAATGAACAGCGCACGCCAGACAAGGATCGAACGAGTGAATTGTGCGGAGTATTTCGAGCGGCTTTTCAGGATCGTATACAGGAGTTCCGATTAAAGCCGATTCGTAGGCGGACATCTGTCCTCTGTTGTCTCTTGGAGAAGCGTTCCATGTTGAAGGGACAACGAGCTGGTAATTTTCAATCTTTTTATCTTTGATCACGATCCAATGAGCCAATGCTCCGCGCGGCGCTTCAGTAAGCCCAACTCCTTTCGCTTCCGACGGCCATGTCTCTGGGTCCCACTTCTCGTTGTTGAACGTTCTCGTATCTCCGTTCTTAATATTTGAAAGAAGGCTTTGGTAGAATTCTTTCGACCATCCGGCAACCAATTTTGTTTCCAGTCCGCGGGCTGCCGTTCTGCCCAACGTAGAAAATAGAGCCTGCACAGGGACGTTAAGATTCTTCAAAGTTGAATCGACAATCTCTTTAACCTCCTCCCTGCCCGAAGCGTAAGCCACGAGCAAACGCGCGAGCGGACCGACTTCCATTGGGTTGCCTCTCCAGCGCGGGGTCTTGAGCCAACTGTATTTTTCCTGGACATTAAGATGATCATAAGGTGCATTGGGACCAGTAAAATTGAAAACGGTTTCGCCTTGCCATGGATGTCTGCCTGTCTGGTCGCCGTCGGAATATTCGTACCACGAATGAGTTATGTATTCCTCAATTTGCTTGACATCTTTTCCATCTATTTCGTGAACCTCATTCAGATTTCTGTTCAGGATGACTCCGCGAGGAAATTTGAATTTGCTGACTTCCGCGTAGCCGCTTGTCGGGAGGTCGCCGTAAGCCATGTAGTTTGATAGGCCGCCTCCCAAGGATCCCCAGTCTTTGTAGAAAGACGCGATCGCCAGAAGATCGGGTAAATATACTTTTTCGATAAAGTCTTTTGCCTGATCCAAAAGAGTTCCGACGTAAGCTAATCTTTCGGAATTAATCGCGTTTGCCTGATTGATATCAATCGCGCTGGGCATTCCGCCAACGAGATAATTTGGGTGCGGGTTTTTTCCGCCAAAGATGGTGTGAATCTTCACTATTTCTTTTTGCCACTCCAGTGCTTCAAGGTAGTGAGCAACACCGAGCAAATTCACTTCAGGAGGAAGTTTGTATGCAGGATGTCCCCAATATCCGTTGGCGAAAATTCCAAGCTGTCCGCTTTCCACAAATGCGGTTAGTCTTTTTTGCAGATCGGAAAAATACTTCGGCGAACTCCTAGGCCAATCAGAAATGCTTTGCTGAACTTGAGAGGTCTTTTGCGGGTCCGCTTTCAAAGCGCTGACGACATCGACCCAATCCATCGCGTGAAGATGATAGAAATGAACAACGTGGTCCTGCATATATTGAGCACAAAACATCAAGTTTCTGATTAACTCGGCGTTTGGCGGGACTTTAATGTCAAGCGCGTCTTCAACCGTGCGAACTGAAGCCAGCGCATGAACTGTCGTGCAAACGCCGCATGAGCGTTCGGTGAATGCCCATGCATCGCGAGGGTCGCGTCCTTTCAAAATTATCTCGAAGCCACTGGCATCAGCAAAGTAGTCAGAGCGATGGAGACCAAACCGCGTCTGCCGGTCGTCTGGTTTCACTTTCAGGAATGCACTTGCTGCAGTGAATCATTTCTTCGGTCCTCTCATCCGATAGTCTCTAACATTATTCTGGATCCTCGCTGCTTTCAATCTCTGAGTGAATCAGATCCCGCTTGCGAATGTTCGTTGAGATGGCGTGAGCGGCAATTCCAACTGCAGTGACGGCTCCAACGGCAAGCCCAATCTTATCCGCAGTGGATTCGATGCCGAATCCCGGGAATGAGGCAAGATGCTGATAGAAAGGACCGTTATCCCAAAAACCTGCTTCGCTGCACCCGATGCATCCGTGACCGGATTGAATCGGATAACTTGTTCCGTCGTTCCATCTGATTACGCCGCAAGAATTATATGTGACCGGACCGCGGCATCCCATTTTATAGAGACAAAACCCGCGTTTGGCATTTTCATCATCGAATGATTCAACGAACAATCCCGCGTCATAATTTGCACGGCGATAGCAAGTATCGTGGACTCTTCTTGAATAAAACGACTTTGGTCTGCCCAGTCCGTCAAGCTCGGGAATTCTGTCAAATGTCAAAAGATAAACGATCGTTCCAGCCATAACTTCGGCTATTGGAGGACATCCGGGAACATTTATGATGGGCTTGTCTCTTATGATTTTATGAACCGGTGTGGCTCCGGTGGGATTTGGTTTTGAGGCTTGGATACAGCCGTTGGATGCACAGCTTCCCCACGCGACAATTGCCTTTGCTCCTGCAGCTGCTTCTTTGACAATACTCAACGCCGTGCGGCCTCCGATACAGCAATACATGCCGTTATTTTCTGTCGGTATTGAACCTTCCACGAGCATCAAATACTCGCCCCTGTATTTTCTCATTGTGTCATGGAGGGTTTCTTCCGCCTGCTTACCGGCAGCGGCCTGAAGTGTTTCAGTATAGTCGAGGGAGATTTTATCCAGAATAATGTTAGAGACTATCGGATGAGAGGACCGAAGAAATGATTCACTGCAGCAAGTGCATTCCTGAAAGTGAAACCAGACGACCGGCAGACGCGGTTTGGTCTCCATCGCTCTGACTACTTTGCTGATGCCAGTGGCTTCGAGTCCGATAAAGGCGGCCATCCAGCTGCAGAATCCAAGAAATTCTCTGCGGGTGTAACCCTGCGCCTGCATGTGTTCCCACATGGTAACAGGATTCTTACTCATCGATGCCTCCAAATTTTTATTTTAATGGTTTTTCGAAACTAAACTCTGAGAGTTCTTCCGCAAAGCAAGTGCCACAATAATAGATTGATAATGGTTGAATTTTGAGGGTCGTCGAGCAATGAATAGCGGATTTCCGTGAACCAATAGCGGATTTCCGTGGATGATACTTCGTAATGAATGACGGGCACAAATCGAAGAGAGAAAAAAATGGAGGGCGATTAAATTGACCGCCTCAAAAACATCATCCCGAAAAGAACACAATTTGGCCCCCAGAAACTAAGAACTTGAATTACCTCGCCGCAAGCGGCGAGGTATCCTGTCATGCCCGAACGTTTCTATCGGGCATCCACAAATCCAAAGGATCCCGACCTTCGTCGGGACAGATTCCCGCTGAGGACATGCCCCGACGGGGTCCTTCGGACGGGAATGACAACGCCGCGAGCGGCGGGGAATCAAACCCGGTAGAGATTGAAAATTAAATCGATTTTAAACATTTAGAATTTTTGCCTCCCTATGAATAGGAACAATGCGCAGTAATCGACAAAATCTCAGCGCTTCAACAACTCACCGGACGACGGGCTATTGACAGATTTTACAGATTTGATTCTCATCGAAACTTCAAGCAAAACATCGTCACCTAAATGAAACCGTTGATCGTCTTGGACAACTACGTCAACTTTTCCTGAACTCAATATTACTCTGAGTATCTGTTTGTCTTTGTCTTCAATAGTCTCTACAACTTCTCCGACGATCAAAAGATTATCCTGAAATTTTTCTTTCGGCCTGAGGCTGATGTCCTCCAGAGGCGGATGAGCCTCCGGCTCAAGCCTATTGCTCACAGGCATGATAAGCCCTTCATGTTTTCTTAAATAAGAAAACAAGTCTGGTGCCAAGAAATTGTATTATTCTCAATGAAAAATGAAAGGGAATGAGATGGATTTTAACGAAAATCCGCCAAGCACTTGCGGAGAACCGTTAGTCTTGTCCGACCGGAATTATTTGCCGTCCTGCTTTTCTATGTTATATTTTTTTAGTTTATCTCTGAAAGTTGAAAGGTTGATTTGAAGAATCTTTGCCGCCCGAGATTTATTTCCGCCGGACTGTTCCATTGCCTGAACAAGCAAATTTGATTCGAGGCATGATACAATTTGCTCGAGCGGCATGTTTTCGTTAGTAAGGCATGACTTACATGATTTTAGTACTTGGGCGGCCAAATCATCTTCCAGAATCTCAGGAGGAAGATCGTCCGCTTCAATAACCTCACCTGAAAACAGAGCAAGGCGCTGAACAATGTTTCTTAATTCTCTGACGTTACCAGGCCAACCATAATTCACTAAAATCCGCAGGGCTTTATCTGAAATGGAAATTTTCTTGCTCGGTGAATAGCGTTCAAGATAATAATTCACAAGCAAAGGAATGTCGTCGCGCCTCTCACGCAGAGGCGGTATGTGAATCGGGATAACATTTATTCTGTAGTACAAGTCGGACCGGAAAAGTCCACGGTTAACTAATTCCTTCAAGTCGATTTTGCATGCCGTGATTAGTCTGACGTCAATCGGTATCGAAGTCTCTCCGCCGACGTGCATTATCTCCCGCGACTCGAGCACGCGGAGAAGTTTCGATTGGAGATCATAAGGAAAATCATCTATGTCATCCAAGAAAATACTTCCCCGGTCAGCAAGCTCAAATAATCCTTTCTTGCCGTTTGAGGCTCCGGTGAAGGCGCCTTTTTCATGACCGAAGAGTTCACTTGCCAGAAGATCCGTCGGCAAAGCAGACAGACCGACCTTGACAAAAGGCTGATCGCTCCTAAGACTCGAGCGATGGATGTATTCGGCGAATAATTCCTTGCCAACCCCCGTTTCTCCGATGAGAAGTATTGAACCGTCCGATTCGACAATCTTATCTATCTGGGATATGATTTGCCGCATCTTTTGGTTTTGGGTTATTAACGTAATTGCTTGAGTTACAACCATATAGTCAACCTTCTATTTAAAATCATGATAAATGGCATAAAGCCGGTTCCGCTAACCGGCGTTAATTACAACTAAATAATCACAATAAAACTTTGGTTCGATCTCTACTAAATAAATAGAAAGTCTCTGTTTACAGAATAAGTTGACTCAGAAATTTGAAATTGTCAAATAAAAAATCGGTTGTGTGAGGCTGTAACTGCCGATTCACAAAATTAAGAAAAGGTATTCATAGGCTGCTTGCCAACTGCCAATTGATTTTTTCTCAGCAGCTCTCTTCCTTTGAAGGGAACTTGCCGCTTTTCACATCTTCTCGGAGATCCCGTACGCCGGAAATATATCTGACAAACGCATGGTGCATTTTTTCACCAACGTTTGCATAATGGCGTACGAATCGCGGTTTGAAATCATGCGTCAGTCCTAACATGTCGGTCTAACGGCATTGCGGCTAACCCGCAGCCCATAACAAGACTGCCGAACGAAAGCACTAAACCCCAAAATTATAAATTAGCCCACGGATATTACGTTGTCGGGTTGAGCCGCTGGTTATACCTTTTTTGTAGTTAATTATGGATAATCTTTATTTCTAAACGACAGTCTAATGCTTCTAAATATTTTTTTTTGTTGCAAGTGATGGTGAATGCTTACCACTGGTTAAAGACGATTCTAATCTTGTAATTGATGGAGATTTTGTCCCCATTCTTTCAGCTATTTGAGCTTGACTAAGACCAGCTTTGTTTCTTGCTCTAAGCATTTTTCTTAATAAAGTAAATTCTGGTTCAAGTCTATCATATTCTTTTTGAACTGATGATTTTTTTAGTGCTTTGTTCTTAAGGTCTTTATGTGTCATTTTTCCAACACTTCTTTCATTCTATTCTTAGCAATTTGTATTTCTTTCTTTGGAGTTTTATTTGACTTTTTAATAAATAAATGAAGCATTACAATCTTTTTTCCAACCAGCGTACAATAAAATACTCGGGCGATTCCTTCCTTGCTTTTAATTCTAAGTTCTATTAAACCCTCTCCAAGAAATCGAGTATGAGGCATACCTAAATTAGAACCGAACTCAAGCATTAAATCTGTTAGCCTTAAATAACGCGCTAAGAGACCATTAGGCAATGAAAGGATTTTCTTTTCAACTTCATCGCTATAATATTCAACCCAAAATTGTCATTGGAAAAAATGGCACATAGATTAATTTATTTCATTTGATCTCATCTGTGGGGACCTGTATCATCAGCGTCATCTGTGTGCTATCTTTTGTTTCCGGAAATTCTAATGACCGATTTGGGTTTAATAAGCATCTTTTCTCAAATCAATTGATAAAATGAATATTGTTTTTTCAGTCTCTGCGATTACATAAAACAACCTATATTTCCCAATTCTGTACCGCCAAGTCTCTGGTTTGTAGTCAACCAACTTCTTAATATTGTTTCCGTAATGTGGTTCGTCTTTTAATTGGGGGTAAATATACTGGAGAAGTTTTTTCTTAATGAAAGATTTTTCTCGATTGGAGATTTTCTCGATTTTCTTTAGAAACTCATCAGTCTCAAAGATTTTGTAATTATTCAACCAACCGCCCTTTTCTTAATTTCATATCAGCTAAACCACGTTTCAGACTCTTATTAAGCTCCGTGTTATTTCGTATTTCCTCCATTTCGAATTCATCGACATAAATATTGTGTTCAATAAATCGTTTAACGGCGGTTTCGATAAAATTAGAAATTGGTCTGTTATCTCTATCTGCTAGTTTTCTAAATACATTATAGTTTTCGTCGCTCAATCGAAGTGTAATGGTTTTGGACATACAATAACCTCCTTGAATGTTTATCGTTCCTTTGCATTCTAATGTATTCATATCCATAGAAACTTTCAACACCTTTTTTATGAAAAGGCTAACGATGAGTTGAGCCTCAAATTGGCTTGTCCCATTTGTCGCGCTCGAACTCGTTGTTGGACGGTTCTTTCCTTTTCAGTACAACTGAATTGTGGCAATATGTTCAAATTCTACCAACAATTGGGTTAGGCTATTTACACTAAAGACTTTGTTGTCACCTGGTGAGTATACGTACAACTCACAAATTACTTTTTCTACTTTCGAAGCTGTTTTCTTATACCCCGTAGAATCGACCGCGCAGGTGTATGCATCCAGCTGTTCTCTAAAGAGCACATGGATACAGCGGATTAAGGGCGTCGCGTTTCCAAGAGCACTTCAGGATATTTTTCTACCGGGCCATCGAGTAGCACCTCCGGTCGGCCCTTCAGGTGCCGGTTGAAGAACGCTAACGAGTAGGCACTGGTGATGCTGTGCGCCCGCTGCGCATCGATCGGACCGGTGACACCCAGCCAGGAAGTGAGCGGGGAGAGGAGGGGGGCGTCGGAGAAGTCCTGGTGGAACATCCCCTCTGCCTGCACGAAATAGCCGGTCCCCGGCAAGGTGTGGAATGCTGCGCGCATGGTCGTCAACGTCTCGCCGACATCCGCCTCAGCCCAGCCTTCGAGTCGCATTGTTTCCGGATCGCGCATGAGGAACATCGCCGGTTGCCGCAGTCCATTACGGAGCACCTCTTCAGGCACCCGCACGTCCATCACCAGACAAGCCTTGATGCCTTCGTCGCAAACAGCTGCCTGCACGCCTACCATCCCCCCGAGTGAAAGACCGAGGACGGCCGTGTGACCCGTGTCGACGTGTCCTGTCAGAAGATCGTGCGTGTCCGACCGGTTGATCGATTCCAGCTGATTGAGCGTGAAACTCACATCCTGGGCGAGAAACGAGATCTTGCTGTCGACGAAACCTCGCTCGTTCATTCGCGCATCGTACATCACACGCCGGCCATCGGGGAAGCGAACGCCACTCGCTGCATATGGATGGTCGATGGCTGCCACGATGTAGCCCTGAGAGACGAGTTCCTCGACCAGCCACGTGTCCTCTTGCCGGTAGCCCCCACGACCGTGCGAGCAGATGATCAAAGGGAAGGCCGGTTGGCCAGCCGCAACAGGGGCGGCCTCGACCGCGTTCGTGTGAATGCGCTTGAGGTGCCGGAACACGAATCCGGGCAGATGTAGCAGGTGGGCCAACGGCAGCAGCAGCGAGGGATCGTCGACATAGGTCGTGCGCGGTGCCGATTCATCGGTCTCGGCCGGGTACCAGATCTGGACCATCAACTCTCGACGTCCGGGCGAATCAGACACGAATGCCTCGCGACGCGTCGTGTCGACCCAGTGATAGGTGACCGTCCCGATTGCGAACGGGCCAGCAGGAGCCGGGAAATCGAAGACCGGGAAGACGATACGCTGCGCAGTCCACAGCGCCAGGCACAACACCCCCAGCCCTATCGCTAACCAGAGGAACACGGGTGGTCTCCGTTCAAATCGCCATGCCGGTCGCGCGGAAGCGTAACTGCGGTTCGCTACTGCTCATGTTGCCGCGGCGGGGGTGCATCGAACGTCCAAGCTCAGCGGCTGGCACGGCTTTTTGTGCCAGTCCGCTGGAGCGACTTGTTAGGCATTTTTTTTATTTTGATAGAATCTAAATATAAGGTATCAGGACATATGTCCTGCTCATGTGGCCATACTACAGTTCCATATGACACCCTTACTTGCTGAAAATAAACTTTGTCTTTTAACTCACTGAATACACCGAAATTAAGCAAAGGACTGCAATCGTATATGCCGACTTCACCACTGGAAAAGATTATCTCCAGTTTATAGTTATCTTTTGCCTTTACTGCTTTCACTCTTGGATTCATAGTTTACCTCAATGGATCAATCTTAAACGGCTGCTGTCCGCTAATAGCTAAATCCCAGTCAGCCATAAGTTCATCTTTATGAATTTCAATCCATGCTAAAACCAAACGCATTTTGGCTGTAGGTAATTCTCCATCAAGGAGTTTACCATCAGGGATTGAAATCACAGCTTCGTCATCCTGATATTTTACATGGATATGTGGATGCTTATGTTTTCTGTTATCAATAAAATAGAGCGATACAACTATTCCAAAAAACATAGATATTGTTGGCATATTTATTTCCTTATATTTATAGCCTAACGGCGTGGCTTTTCACCCGTCCGCCCAGAACGGCGATGCCGAACTGAAAAGCCACTGCCAATAATTTTTTGAGCCTAGGCTCATCAGCCTCCGGCTGAAATAATTTTATTTAATAGAACTAAGCCGAACAACAATGCTTACCTTTACCACCAAACCCGAAGATATTAATACTGCCGCAATAAAAACGCGGTCGGGTGGAAAAGCTGGTTAGGCAGTTACTTTCGTTCTCTCTCGTGATTCTTTTAATGGTTTTGTTACAAGACGATTTTTAATTTGCGCTTCACGTTTCTTTATTCTTTTAAATAGCTTATCGAAATCGTTGTCGCATTCTTTCTCTATTTCACGACGATGTTTTCTTACTTCTTCTACGATTGGGTCTGTCCACATATTATATCTCCATTAATTCTTCTGGTGTACATATTACTGGTATTTGTATCTTTAACTCTTTAGCCATTTCATTTAATAATTTCCTCACCACCGCGCTTACTATATGTTTGCAATTCCAACTGAGTAAATAATCCATCTGATACCAACAGGCTGTTGCAAGATGAACTGAATCTAATCTTGATTTCTCTGATATTTTTAGTTGTTCAAAAAATATCGAAGCTAACTTCTTTATTTCATCATTTACCGCAAGAACCGGAAAACCAGCTATTAAATCAAGTCGTTTTTTAGAAGTTTCAATATCTCCTTTTTCACTTTCTTCAATTACAACTTCTGAAACATAGCATCGAAATTTCGGCGATACCTTTTCCCACCATTCTGAAGTTATTTGCTGATGACCAGCTACAATTAAATCTCTACTTGTTCGTGCAGCAAGGTAACTTACAATTGTTGTTTCAATATAAACTGATTGTTTCATAGAATGTTTTATAACTTCTCTCTATAAGATAGCAAAAAAATTTTGTAAATGTGGTTTTAATCCTTTCTAATTTTATCAGTATGTATGGCAAACTGGCTAACGACTCGGCATGAGCGGCGGCGCAGCGGAGCGAAGCCGTCCGCTGGATGCCGTTGTTGGGCGGCGTTTCTGCATCGGTGCAGGATTTTGCAGGTCATTTGCGACCCAGCCACCTATGAACAGAAGACCTGTATTCTTCATACTCTTTGCCAAACTTGGCTGCCAGATATGTCTCCTCAGGAATGATTAGGACGTAGTGACAGATCATAATCGAAATCAAAAGCGTGACTAATGCCCAGAGCATGTTCAGCATCAGGGCAATACCCAGAACTACCATGACGCCCCCCAGATAGAGCGGATTCCTCGAAATCGAGAAGATACCCGTCTTGACCACCTTACTTGTCGGCTGACCAGCGTCGGTCGGTTGACCATGATGAGCAAGCTCACGCCGCGCCGAAACGATAAACCCGATGCCGATGACGACAAGAGAGATACCTATAGGAATGAGGGCTTGTCGAAGGATTCCTTGCGATAATGGAAATGGGACCACAAGCTGGAGAGCGATGGCTAAGAGAAATGGGATACCAAAAACGACTTCTGCAATCTCCCAGCCACTTCTATGTGCGGAATCAGTGTTCATCTTGTGCTTATCCGTGAGCGATTTGTGTTCTTGATTTGAGAATAGGCATCCAAAACACTCTCAATGAGCTGTGGATGTTTCAAGCAATAGTCAATCCCACTGCTTTGTCAAGCTGTCGTCTTTGACAACGGTAGGGTAATGCTCTGAAAACATGCGGTAACCGAGATAGGCAATGCCGATTAGCAATAACACGGGGCCTAAATTTGAAAGCAGGTTGACAGCCAGGCTAGAAGCTGGACCACTGGGAGCAATGAATAAATTTCCAATAACCATCCAGACTCCAGAGGCAACCAGTGTATAACCAACCCATGTGGGCGGTACCCGTTTTCGGAGGAAGGGAACCGCAAGCAGTACGCTTCCAGCCAGCCATGCAACCAACCCAATTGCAAAGGCAATTACGAATGCAACAGGAAGGGGCTCAGAGGCGACAATAAGCGAAGGTGCCCTGTCAGCCAGCCATGGCAAGATAAGAACGCTGTACAGGCTAAGAAACAGCCCGACAAACATCCATGCTATAGCAAGCAAGGCCATTCCAATAAAACCAGACATGCCGAAGAGAGCGGATGTCCGAGCGTACATTGCTGGCAAACCTAGGAGTACCAGTACAGCGCCCACTATGCCAAGCACGTTAATCAGCAACCACAAGCTTTCCCTTGCGAATGTGGTAGCATCTGAACCAGCAGTAATCACAGATCGCAAGGCAATATGGAGAACAAAAACGACGGCACCAGTTAGGAGACTGAAGCCACTGATACGGAAGATTTGACGATTCATTTAGACCTCTCAAGAGAACAAAGTTTATACGTTATGATATTGGCAGTAATGAGCGAGCGAAGCTACCCAACGGCTTGCGTTACTTGCGGGTGGGCGGGCGTAGACAAAACTCCAAGAGCAGGATTCTGTTCGAGTGTAGATAAAGTTCGAAAATGCCGCAGAATCCCACCCGTCAAGTGCACGCTGTGTTGGCTGGCGTTTTTGGGTAGAAGCACATACGCCTATAAAAAACAATTTTGTCTTTCAAACTCGACTTTATCACTTAATTATTCTTTTTATCAGGTTTTTCATGACGTGCCGATAAAACTAAATCTTTTATATCTGGCGGTAATTGTTTGTCTTGCCATTTTCGCTCTGTCTCTACTGATTTCCCAGATAATTTTACTGCCTTCAAAGCATACTCGGCGGCTCGTAGTGAGTGGTCTGCCATATGTGCTGTTGCCACTGCATGACCAATTGACCTTGCGACGGCAATTGAAACAGGATTGGAATTCTCATTAGCAACAGCAATTGCTTCTAATGATGAATTTCTTGCTTCACCAACAGAAATTTTATCTTGTTCCCATGCTTTGGCTGATTTCAGGGCATTACTTAACCTATCATCTATTTCTGATTTTTCAAGAAGTGGTAATACATGAGTAACACAAGCATAAGCCCAAGCAATTAATAAGTGATGATGTTCCTTACTTAATTGCCCACCACGATGAGCCGCAACGAAACGCTTATCTCTCATTCTTTTCTCCCGAAGATTCTTTCATGCGCTTTTCACGTTTCAATTATTTTACAAGCAGCCAGCCAACGGCCTGCGTTAGCCGCAAGTGGGCGGGACGCGGACCAGGCTTGGGAGCAGGATTCTGCTGAGGCGTTGAAAACTGCCAGAAAACGCGCAGACTCCCACTTGTCGGCTGCACGCTGTGTTAGGCGGCATACGTTTTACCTTTCATTGGAAGTCGCACGATAATAAAAATGGCGGCAAAGCAAAACGCAATTAAGCCAAAAATACGAGGATCATAGTATGAGCCGTTGATTGGAAAGAGTTGCCAACACAAGTTGATCATTGCATGGAAGAGGGTGGCGGCAAATACGCTTTTACCAGAATGAACATACAGCCAAGTCATTATTATTCTTAATGATATTGTGCCAAGAGACCACCAAGCAATCCACCCAATCGAGCGATGAGCCTGTAAGAGCGGTATGAAATGGAAAACTGCCCATACGACCCCCAGCAAGATACCAGCGGGGACAATTCCCCAATGCTGCTGTAGGGGTTCTGTGGCATAGCCCGACCAACCAAGTTCCTCTCCAAGCGCAGCAATAAAGAAAACAATAAAGAGTGGAAAAATGGCAAAGGTCAACGGCAAGGGGTTCGGCAATGATTCACCACTTGCGCGCATGATTCCGTAAGCTAAAACAGCAATGGCGGGATTAATAAGTGTGAACGCAAGATACCAATTCTTGTTTTTTACACGTTTGAAATCAAATGATCGCCGTAGAAGCCAAAGAACACCTGAGAACCGATCGCTTCTGTAAAAGAGAATAAGAGCTGCTATTGCTGGTGTAAATGCCCCAAGTGCGCTAATAGGAAGGCCGGGGAGCAGTTGGATTGGGTGAACTGTGCCCAAAATCCAAAATGGAATTGAGAGGATAAAAACGAGTGCAAAAAAGGTAGAAACAGATTCGTGTTTGTTTTGCACGGAAACTCCTATGCCGCCCAACGATTGAGATCAGCGGCGCGGTTTACCGCGTCCGCTGGATTGACGGGTTAGGCCTTTGCCCACAGTCGGTGAATTTTTTCCTCTTACAAAATTTCATCATCGAAATGGCTCTCAAACTCCTTTGATCTGACCTCGGCAGTCTGCTTGTATCGAACGATGCGGTTTTCCCACCCGGTATCAATACCAAAGGCAGTCTCGGCAAATCTATTGGCCTTTATGGCATCAGCTAGGGCATCTCTTTGATCTGGAGTGTAAAGTCTGACAGGATCTCCGATTGCAATGGTATTTGGAGGAACAAAGAATTCGCTTGGAAGCACAGTTCTCGCATGAACAAAGGCTCCAACCGCCACAACAGCACCGGAATGAATTTTGGCTCCATGCAAAACTGTTACCCCGGTCGCTATGTAACAACAAGGCTCTACCGCACAACCTAAGAGGGTCGCATGAGGTCCGATGAAAACATGGTCGCCAATCAACACAGGATGATCCAGGCCTGCCAATGCGGTTCCTCTAACCACAGCGTTTTCGCAGATTATCGTGCATTCACCAATTTCAATTCTTGAACCTTCCGAATCCAAAATAGCGCCATACATTATCCGTGATCTTGGACCAACACTGACCCTTCCTACAAGAACCGCAGTAGGTGCTGCGAATACAGATGACTCCACTTCCGGTTCAAAGTTACGATGTTTGATTAACATAGATCAGCTCTCCTCTTGATTATTCGATGGATTTCTACATGCCTAACGTTCGCGTTAACCGGCGTGCAAAAGCAGAGCGAAGCGGCGCTTTTGCACGTCCGGGTTGAACGCGTTGTTATGCGCCCAACGTTTTATAGAACAGCACACGGTCTCCACCTCTCCCGTCGTAGTTTTCTGCCACAGGAATACCCGCAATGTCTTTCTGGCTCGGCTCCATAGAGAAACCCAGGCGGAGGTGAAACGAAACCGACCCTTTGTTACTTGGCGATGTAACGCAACGGACTACATTGCGGCCAAGCTTCTTTGCTTCATCGAAGAACCGCTGATAGAGCGCGCCACCTAGCCCTTGCTTTCTGAACTCAGGATGCACGCCTGCAAAGTGAATATAAGCTTCGTTATTGAAACTCTGTGAAACGAAGCCGACGAGAAAGCCTACGATGTTTCCATCGCGCTCAGCCACGAAACTGGTTTGCCGAAAGTGAACGAAGAAAAGCTTTGGCAGCATATCAGCCATGTTTCGGCCACCCCACCAGTCGTTAACTACGGAGATGATGGACGGATAGTCGGACGGCTCTACATGGCGTATCTGAATATCTTTCACTGCGTCACCTTTGGCGCATAACGTGCTAGGTGAGGGGCTGGCTGGAAGCGGGCGAAGCCCGCTGTAAGCCAGTCCCTCTCGACCGCCGGGTTAGAGCGCATGGAGGATTACCTCGCTGCGGAACAGGCGGGTACGAACGGAACCGAAAGCAATGGCCTCAAGGCGACGAGAGGACTCAACCTCGGCAGACAACAACGAAGCGAAAAAATCACTAAGTTCCTTACCTTCGAGGCCGGCCACAGAAGCACAGAAATCGAGCGACTCATTGTGCGTAAAGAGGCGACCAGGAACTGCGGTTTCGCTTGATGCCACGATGCCATAGCGAAGATATGGGTAAACCTGCTTGTGTTTTGTGGCCTTCGCGCTGTAGGTGAGGACATCGTGAGTGGTAATGCGGGTTTTAAACTCCATGACCACGCGGGGGATAGAAATGTCTTCGCTTTTTTTCTCGAAAACGCAGAGATCGGTTTGAAATGCTGAATTGCCACGAGCGGGGCGTTTTACATTTACGGTAAGGGATAGCTGGTTATCCACCGTGACTTGGTAGAGCAAAGCTGCGCCACGCTGAACAAACAATGGCGGCGGAAGAATTTTCTCCGCGACCTCTTTTGCAACTTCGACGAATGCGCTCTCGGCTGGCATGGGTTGTGCGCTCTAACGCCGTTGCGGCTAAGCTGCTGCCCAGAACAACAATACCGAACTTATTAAATAAATTTTATGATTTAAAAAAACTTTCATAGTGTAACTACCTTGAACAAGAAACTTTTGGATATATACAGAATTAACAATGGCACAAAAGCCGTGAGAAAAGAAGCAGTCAGCTTGAGCCGCTGGTTAGGCTGTTACTCCATCAATTAAATTTGCAATAGCATTACTTATCATCAAATTTGTTTTTTGTTCAATCCATAACCATTGACCATTTGGATTTGCTTCAAGAAAGAAAAATTTGTTATCATAATCTTCGATTAAATCAAAAGCACAATAATTTAAATGTGTGACTTCCATAAATTTTAATAATTTGTTCGAGATTTCGGATGGTGTGTTTTCAGAAATTACTGAATAATTTTCCTTCTCTTTGATATCAATATAATCACCTTCCACTAATAACTTTGCCGGGAAAACTTTTTTATCTACAATGGAAATTCGCCATTCTGCTTTTCGTTTCAAAAATTCTTGAAAAAGTGATGGTAATATATCTTCTCCATCAACATCATCTTTTTCAAGTAAAACATTGCCAAATGATTTTTCCAATGCAACACCTTGGACTGATAATTGAGTCGTTATAGATTTAAATAAAGCCTTATCAACACCAAGATTAAGAAAAGCATTTTGGGGAATAGTTGAGAATGAATATTTAGGAACATTAAGACCAAGTTCTTTGGCTAGTAATAACTGAAATAATTTTTTTGATGCCAACCAATAGTGATTAGGATGATTAATCCATCTTTTATTAGATAAAATGCCAGCCAAATTATCTAATAAGAATCTCCAGGAAGTTGTTACCTTATTATTTTCAGGATATACTTGTTCAACATTTATCAATGGTTTTCTCCAATAAACTGTGTCAATTTCATCTAGAGAAATTGACACAAATTTATTAATAAAAATAGTTTTACCCTCAATAATTTCTATAGTTGATTTACCAGAAATAAGGTCTTCAATATCCAGTCTGAATACCTTTGATTTCAATTTCGAGGCAACTATATCCGAATGAGGGTCAAATTCCTTTGTTATAATTATTACCACTATATCAAATAAATTTGACTAATCGTCAGAACCATAATCCTTGCATTTTGATTCCTTCATTTCTGGCATATATTGCATAAATTTATTTGAATTCGCAGGGTTGATAGTTTCCCCAGATTTTAAATCAACTATGTTATAAACACCAGAACTTGTTTTTTGTATTTGGATGTTATCACTTGGGTCTAAATAAATGTCTTTTTTAGTTTTGCTTTCAAGCATTGACACGATTTTCATAATCAAACTCCAATTTATATTGAAAAATTAATTATTTAATTTGAACTATCTACCAGTTCCACGTCCTCCTCCCGTCTTAGAGCCTTTCCCACCAATGGGACGTCCACGCCAAGTAGATTTTGGTTTGGGTTTAGGCTTTGGTTTTGGTGTTTGTTTTGGTGTTGGTGATTTTGCCATTACTTCCTCCTAAAATGTTGAAAGAAAATTATTAAATAATAGTAGCAATAGATGAAGTCAAAATTAATTTAATGAAAATTTGTTATAGATACAGCCTAACAATAATTAGACTGATCCGCATAAGCGCCCCCGGCATCTTGGGCTGTCAGTCTATTACGCCGGTATTTTGGATACCAAAAATCGTTCATCTCATTTATCTCCTTTATGTTGCGCATAATCGGTTTGAAGGACAGGCGTCTTAGACTGATCAGTATAAGACTCCGCTGGTAGTTCATCAATTGGACTTCGCACTCCTTTTGGACCGTAATTTAGCACATGCGTGTAAATCATAGTAGTTTTAACATCCTTGTGTCCCAGCAATTCTTGAATAGTCCTAATGTCATAACCTGATTCCAAAAGATGGGTGGCGAAAGAATGGCGAAAGGTGTGACAACTTGCTCTTTTAGTAATTCCGGATGCTGTTACAGCCTCTTTGACAGTTCGTTGCATAATGGATTCATCCATGTGATGCCGGCCTTCTTCGGTGGTTTTCGTGTTCTTCCACCTGTTCTCCTGCGGGAAAACCCATTGCCATCGCCATTCTACGGGCGCATTAGGATACTTGCGATCCAAAGCGTCGGGAAGCAAGACGCGCCCCCAGCCTTCGGCAAGGTCTTTTTCGTGAATCGCCCTAACCTTCTTCAGGTGGTCTTGAAGCGGTTTCCTAAGCGATTCAGGGAGCATCGTTATCCGGTCTTTCGAGCCTTTGCCGTCGCGAACGGTAATCTCGTTGCGGGAAAAATCGATGTCCTGAACCCGCAGGCGCAAGCACTCCATCAAGCGCAAACCCGCGCCATACATCAGTGAGGCCAT
Organism: Bacteroidota bacterium; assembly: GCA_023381615.1. Classification (GTDB taxonomy): domain Bacteria; phylum Bacteroidota; class Ignavibacteria; order Kryptoniales; family JAKASW01; genus JAKASW01. The sequence goes on along the minus strand of JAMCQL010000067.1, from coordinate 73,074 downwards.
GAGCCATTTGATTAAATAGGTTTCCCCTGTTCTGCTGCTGTAATGGCGTGCTTGGAGAGCTTGGCGCACTTGATCTAAGAGCTTCGGTTTCGTCCGAACGCCCCCTTTCGAATCCGGTATCGACAAGTCAATCATGAATTATCCTGCTATAAATCTTTTCTCCCGTCTCGATCACCGTATCTACGACCCCGAAATTTAAACAGTGTGTATAAGAAACTCAAGGATTAATAACTCTCTTCCTTCGACGGAAACTTCCCCTTCTTCACTTCATCGATGTATCTGACGAAGGCATTGTGCATTTCTTCAGCCATGTTCGCGTAGTGACGTACGAATCGCGGTTTGAAATCCTGCGTCAGTCCTAACATGTCTGCATAAACAAGTATCTGCCCGTCGCAGCTCTCTCCTGCTCCAATGCCGATCGTCGGGACTTTAACACTCTTCGTGACCTTCGCCGCGAGCTGAGCAGGAATTTTCTCAAGCACGATTGAAAACGCTCCAGCCGACTCAAGCAGTTTTGCATCTGCCAAGATTCTTGAAGCTTCCGTCTTCTCTTCTCCGCGCGGCTTGTAACCGCCAAATTTATTTATCGACTGCGGAGTGAGCCCGAGATGTCCCATCACCGGTATTCCGACTTCTGTCATTCGTCTGACCGATTCGGCGATAGCCTGACCGCCTTCGACTTTCACTGCGCTTGCAGCGGTCTCTTTCAAAATCCGTCCTGCGTTTCTGAGCGCTTCTTCCGCGTCGACTTGATAACTCATGAAAGGCATATCGACCACGACTAACGCGCGTTTTACCGCACGCACAACGATCTTCGCATGATAGACCATCTCGTCAAGCGTAACAGGAATCGTCGTCTCGTTTCCCTGGAACACGTTCGAGAGCGAATCGCCGACAAGTATTATGTCGATTCCGGATTCGTCAAGTACCTTTGCCGTGATCGCATCGTAAGCAGTGAGAGCCGCGATCTTTTCGTTTTTCGCCTTCATCTCGAGGATCGTTCGCGTCGTAACGCGCTTCGCCTTTTCGGTCTCTTTCATCTTGCGCCTCTCGTTTATTGAAAGTTACAAAACTTGTGATTAGAAAAAACCATCCACGGGATCATTTGGACAAAACGCTTTGCGCCGTTGTTTCAACAGGCTAGGCCTCGTTTACACTCGAAAAGGCGGCGCCTAACGCCGCCTCGAAACCTTTCGTAATGGCACGCGCGACTTCCGGGGCTTCGACATTACGCGAAAGAATTTCATTGAGAGTTATCGTGTGCTCGTCAAGATTCTTCTTCATCTCATCTATTGCAGAACTGTCGCCTTTGACGTAGTCAACTATTTTCTTATGAAAGCCGCCCAACAATATCGAGCCATGCTGAAGAAGTACGTCCCCGAATCGTCTCTGCGCGCTCCCGATAAGCTTCCTGCCGCGGTATTCCACTTCATAAATTGCGGAAGTTGTGAAACAAGGAACGGAAGCCGGATCCTTGAAGAGTTTTCTGAAGTCCGCCGAACTTTCGGCAAGCGCAGCCTCGGCGCCAAGCATTCGAATTCCTTCCGCGAGAGCGGCGCTGATGAGATTGTAACTTTCCAGTACAGAAAGTCCGCGCGAATCCATTACAACCGAATAAGTAAGCTCGTCCGCATGAAGCACCGCTTTCCCCCCGGTCGGACGCGTCACGACATCTATTCCATCCGCCGCCGCTCGTTCGACGGCAACATCGTTCTCATTCTGATTTCTGCCGAGGGAAATGCAGTATGGTTTCCACCGATAAAATCTGAGTGTTGGAATCTTATTTACACGGAAGTTTTCGACAAGCCGCAGGTCGAAATCCATATTGAAACGTCCATCTTTTTCACCGGTGTCGATCCTTAACCATCGCGCCGGGAAATTGGCTTTCTCCAAATGGATCCATTTCCGCAGGATCTCGACGAGTCGTCGATGACCCTCTACGAGGCCGTAGGCCGACCCGTCGGGAGTCACCGACCTTCGGACGGGAAAAGGTCGAAAAGGCTCCGCGCCCACGATTACTTTCGGATTATCCCGCGTGAAGATGTCTTGAGAAAGTTGAGGATGAGATTAACTTCTGCGGTCTTTGGGAATTCCGCATCTATTTTCTTGATCGCCTCACTGAACATCAGTCCCGACGAATAAATAACCCTGTAGACGTCTTCGATGTTTTCTATCTGCTCACGTGTGAAGCCTCTTCTCCTTAGGCCGATTAAATTTATTCCTTCATATCTGAGCGGCTCACGGCCCGCAAGAACATAAGGCGGTACATCCTGCACAGCCCTAAACCCGCCGCCAATCATAACATGCGCTCCAACGTGAACGAACTGGTGAATTGGGGTAAGTCCGCCGATTGTTACCCAGTCTCCCACCTCAACGTGTCCCGCAAGCGTAACATTATTTGCGAATATGCATTTATTCCCGACTCTGCAGTCGTGCGCAATGTGCACGTAAGCCATCAGCAGACAGTCGCTTCCGAGAACTGTTTTGCCGGTCTCAACAGTCCCGCGATGGAGCGTGCAGAACTCTCTGATCACGACATTGTCGCCGACTTCGAAAAGTGTCGGCTCGTTTGCGTACTTCAAATCCTGAGGAGCGTTCGACACGACGGCCCCATGATGTATCCTGCAGTTCTTTCCTATCCGAGCGCCATTCGCGATGTATGCGGACGAGGCGATCTTGCTATCGTCTCCGATAACGACGTCCTCTTCAACGACGGTGAAAGGACCGATTGTTACACCATTCCCCAGCTGTGCCTTCGGGCTGACGACAGCTCTCGGGTCAATTAATGTTGCCATTTGTTAATTCACTTTTCGCGAGAAGGTTCGCCTGCGGACAGCGAAGACAGGCTTGCCGCAGGTGTTCCGTCCGCATCGACGATCGCCGCGGTCATTTCCGCCTCAGCCACAAGAGTCCCATCTACAAAAGCCTTCCCTGCCAGCGTCGCGATCTTGCTCCTTCTTGAAACCATCTCAACTTGCATTATCAATTGATCGCCCGGAACAACCGTCTTTCTCCATTTTACATTATTCATTGACATAAAATAAACCAATTTGCCATCGGGATTTTCCATCCCATTCAAAAGGAGAATTCCGCCGGTCTGCGCCATTGCCTCGACAATCAGGACTCCCGGCATCACCGGCTTCTGTGGGAAATGCCCTTGGAAGAACGGTTCATTGGTGGAAACATTTTTTATTCCGACAACTTTTTCATCCAGCTTGAAGTCAACAATCTTGTCCACGAGAAGGAACGGATAGCGGTGCGGGAGAATTCGCTTTATGGCCTCGATGTCAAATATTACACCGGCTGTTTTCGTGAACTGATATTTCTTTACAATTTTCTTTTGCTGGTACAGCTTTCGAATCTTCTTTGCGAACTCGACGTTGTGCGGATGGCCCGGCCTTGCCGCAAGGATCTGAGCTTTCATCGGCGCGCCGACCAGAGCGAGATCGCCTAAGAGATCAAGAAGTTTGTGGCGAGCCGGCTCATTCTTGAAACGCAGAGTCTTATCGTTGAGGATTCCCGTCGAACCGAGTATGATAGATTTATTGATGTCTAATTTCTTCGCGAGCTTCTTTAGTTCTGTCGGACTCATTTCGTCGTCTACGATCACAATTGCATTATCAAGATTTCCGCCTTTGATGAGTCCCTGCTCGTGAAGCATCTCGACTTCTTTCAAAAAGCAGAAGGTCCTTGCAGAAGAAAAGTCGGCGACGAATTCCTTTTCGAGAGAGAACAAACCCGTATGCTGGCTTCCGAGCGCGGGGTTTTTATAATCGATCATTATAGTAATCCTGAAATCGTCGAGAGGAAGCGCAACCATCTGCACTTCCTTCTTTTCATTCAGATACTCCACTGTCTGGTCGATCATGAGATAATCTTTGGGAGCATCCTGGCCTGTGAATCCCGCCTCCAAAAGCACATCGACGAACGGCTTCGCGCTTCCGTCTCCGACAGGCGGCTCAGGCGCATCGAGTTCTATCATGATATTATCTATTTCCAAACCTGCGACGGCAGCCAAAACGTGTTCCACGGTATGAACTTTCACGTCGCCGATTCCGAGCGTCGTGCCGCGTGAGACGTCTACGACAAAATCGGCGAGCGCCGGAATTTCCGGGTTGCCTCCGACGTCGGTGCGGCGAAAAACAATGCCATGATTTTCCGGCGCCGGAAGAAACGTAATTGTGGACTCACAGCCCGTGTGAAGCCCAACGCCGGAAATTGAAACTCTCTTTGAAATGGTACGCTGTTGAACAAGCATCTATATGGCTACTCCTTCTTCGTGAGTTTTTCAACTTTTTGCTGGAGTGCGGTGAACTCCTCAATAATTTTCGGCAGCATTCTCAACGCGCCTTCAATCCGCTTTGATTCCCGCATCTCTTTTGCCGGAGTGCCCCAATAAATCTTGCCGGGTTCCTTTATGGATTTCGAGACTCCCGATTGCGCCCCCACTGTTGTGTTGTCGGCTATTTCCAAATGCCCGACAAAACCAACCTGTCCGGCAATAATGCAGTTTTTCCCAATTTTTGTGCTGCCCGAAATTCCCGTCTGCGCCGCGATCACGGTATTGTCGCCAATGACGACATTGTGGGCAATTTGAACCAGATTGTCGATTTTCACACCACTGCAGATTTTTGTCTCTCCAAGCGTTGCGCGGTCGACCGAACAATTGGAGCCGATCTCAACGTCATCTTCTATTAAAACGATTCCGAACTGCGGAATTTTTTCGTAAGTTCCATCTCTCTTCTGCGCAAACCCGAAGCCGTCGCTTCCAATGACCGTACCACTATGTATCGTAACCCTTTTCCCGATCTTGCAGCCCTGATAGACCGTAACGTTCGGGTAGATCAAAGCATCCTCGCCGACTTCCGCCTCTTCGCCAATGACGGCTCCGTGTGAAACTGTGGCTCTGTCGCCGATCTTCGCATTATCGAGCACGCTGGCAAAAGCGCCGATGCGGACATCCTTGCCGACTTTTGCTTTCGGAGAAATGTGTGCCGACGGATGTACGCCAACGGGAAGCTGCTCGGGAGGCGGCATCATTTTTTTCAAAGCGAAGACGAACGCAACATAAGGATCTCTTGCACGGAGAAGAACGAGATCGGTTCGATCAGTTCTGAAATCTTCCGAAACGATGACTGCCGACGCTTTGGTTGTCGCAACGTACTTTTCATACTTAGGGTTTGCCAAGAAAGTAATATCGCCCGTCTTGGCCTCCTCTATTTTTGCAATACCAGATATTTCAGCGTCGGCATTCCCGTCAACTCTTGCTCCAATAAGCTGAGCAATTTGAGAAACCTTCATCAGTGGATGCCGGGAGGCGTTGCCGGATTAGTGATGCCTGGAGCATTTGTCGAGGTCTTCAACTTGTCAAGCACCTGTTGGGTAACATCGTACTTATTGTTCGCGTACATCAAAAGTACCTGACCGCTCTTGTCAAATATATAATCGTAACTCCCCTCCTTCGCGACATCCTGAATCGTCTTCAGAATTTTCTCCTGAACGGGGCGCATGATCGTATTCTGCTGCTGATAAAGATCGCCGTTTTGTCCGAATCTCTGGTTTCGCAAATCAACAATTTTTTTCTGAAGGTCGCTGAGCTTTTGCTCTTCTTGAACACGAGCTTGCTCGGGAAGAATAAGGCGCCTCTTCTGGTAGTCGTTCGCTTCCTGCTGAAGCTGATTCTGCAGTTTGTTGATGTCGCTCTGCCATTGCGCAACGAGAGCATCAAGTTTGCCCTGTGCCTCGACTGCTTCCGGCAGCTGCTTCATAATTTCCTGAGTATCAACCCATCCGATCTTCTGCTGTGCAAAACCGACAGCGCTCGAAACAAATATCAAAGCGCTGACAAGCAGCCATGATTTCAAAGCTCTCGTTTTCATAACAACCTCATTTTGCTTTTTCACGATTCAAAATATCCAACACTTTATAAGTCAAGTCGTAATCCGGATCGGCGTAAAGAATGACTGCCATCTCTTCCCGCTTGTCGAAGACGAATTGCATCTTCTGATCCTTCGCGACTTTCGCAATTATTCCGTAGACCTTGTCGCGGATTGGTTTGAGTAACTTCTCGCGGGCTTGATCCAGCTCGCCGCCTTGGCCGACTTTTTCCTGGCGATAAGCAATGATTTGCTGCTGAAGGTTGTTGATGTCCTGCTGCGCCTGCTGTTTCGCCTGATCTGTCATCATTGCAGCCTGCTTTGTATAAGCGTCAACCTTTTCCTGATACTGCTTCGACATCTGATCGACGGTGTCACTCCACGCTTTCATCAGCGCGTCGAGTTTTCTCTGAGCAGCCTGAGCGGCAGGAAGCTGATTCAGAATTGTTCCCGAATTCACATAGCCGATTTTCAACGGCTGGTCTTTTGGCGATGCCGCGAACATGAAACCGAGCGCCGACAGAATAATCGCCGACGAAAGCAAAACAACAAATTTCTCTTTCACTTTTAACCTCTTTCTTTTGTGTTTAATTCAAAAATAATAGTCTTAGACCTTAAAAGCTCTTGCCGAATTGGAACTGGAATTGCCAGCCGGACGGCGGCGCATTTGGAGCAACAGGGTCAAACCCGTAGCCATAATCGAATCCGATTAATCCGATCGGGTTTATTAAGACGCGCGCGCCAACGCCTGCTGAACGATCCAATTGAAAAATATTCGTATGATTCCAATCCTGATAGACATTGCCTCCCTCTGCAAACAACAGAAGGTACAAAGGAATTGGATCCTGCGTCAAAGAAAAACGCAGCTCGAGTGTCTGCTTGAACATCACCTTACCGCCGATTGGAGTGCCGTTTTGCGTGTCGGGAGATTTCGGTCCAACCATTCTATCGGCGTAACCGCGCAATGGAGTCGTCGCAATGTAACCCAGCCCAGTGCCGCCCATAAAGAACATCTCTACGGGAGAGATGTAAGAATGATTGGTTATAGAACCGATAACTCCGAATGTTGTCCCGCTGTAAAGGACAATGCGATTCGTTCCGAACAACGGTGTGTACCAATTGGCGGAGAAAACATGTTTTTGAAAATTCGTTACTCCCGGTAGAATAGGCGGCCCGGCTATTTCATCACTCAATGAAACATTCGAACCGACCGTGGGAAATATCGGGCTGTCGGTGCTGTTCCTCGAAAGCACTTGCGTTATACTGAACTCGTCGTAAATACCGTTCTGATAATAGCCGCCGCCATTCGCAACGTTGTTGCTCTGTGCCGTGAAAATCCAGTCGCCGCGGAAATAATCATCGGGCCATCTGAATCTGCGCCCAACGCTTAATGAGGCGCCTGTCATTCTCAGATCATAAACATAAACCTGACGCGTATCGAATATGTTTACGCCGAGCGATGTGGGCGTATCCATGAACCATGGCTCTGAGAATCCCAATTGGAATGTCCTGTAATAAGTGCTGACGCCAAATTGCCAGTTAAAACTCAAAGCCTGGCCGGCGCCGCCCTGAAGAGGATGCTCGATGTCGAAATTATTGAAACTGATGCCAATTGATCCGGTGAAACCGAAAAGCTGACTGTAACCGACAGACATGTTGAACGTGTCGCTCGATTTTTCCTGGACATCGTAAGTTACGTTCACGGTAGAATCGTTGACAATATAATAATCAGGTTTGATTTTTTCGGGATTGAAATAATTCATCTGCGAAAGCTGCCGCACGCTTCTAATTATCATCGAGCGTGAGAAGTAATCTCCCGGCACCGTGAAAAGCTCGCGGCGGATAACCTTGTCTTCTGTCTTCGTATTCCCGTTGATCAAGACTTCGCCAATATGAAATTGATTTCGTTCGAAAACTCTAATTCTCAGATCTATCGAATCGGGCGGAATTCGAATTTCTTCCGGCTCAGCGTTAAAAGTCAAATAGCCGGTGTCCAGATACAGAGATGCAACGTCGGTTTGATCTTTGTTACCGCGAAGGTTCTCATCAAACTTTTCTTTGTTATAAACTTCGCCTTCCTTCAGTCCAAGTCGTTCATTCAGGACACTCGCGGGATATTTTGTGTTCCCTTCCCAGACGATGTGTCTTATGTAATATTTCTTGCCTTCATAAACGTTGATATGAATGTACATGTCTTCTTTATTGGGGCTGTACCAAATCGAATCGGAGAGTATGGAAGCGTCGATATAGCCGTGTTTTCTGTAAAAATCGATTATTTTCCGCTTGTCTTCTTCGTATTTCTTCGGATCGAACTTGGCGCTTCTCCAGAACATCCACCAGACTTTCTCGTGCGTGTCGTCCATCGCTCCGCGCAAGTCGCTGGAAGAGAATTCCTTGTTCCCGCTGAAGGTTATCGACTTGATTTCGACTTCCTTCCCTTCGTCGATGTTCACAACGAGATTCACCGGCGCACCAGCGGTGTCAGCTACAGGTTCAAGCACGGGATTGATCTGCGCAAGAAGGTAGCCTTTATCTTCGTATTTTTTCTTGATGTTGTAAGCGAGCGTGCTCAGATCCTGCGGATTGACTATCTGACCTTTGACAAGATTTATCTGGTCCTTGATATCCTTTTCGCTAAGTTCATCATTACCCTTGATGACTATGTCATTCAGTCGAGGATATTCCTGAACTTTAATAAGTAGAAAGGCACCATCGCCTATTTGATTGTCGATAAGAACTTCAATATTCGAGAAAATTCCGAGCGACCAAAGTTGTTTTATCGCCTGACGGATTTCATCGCCGCCTGGCGTAAACTCGCCCCCAATTTTCAGACCGGAATATCTAATAATTGCCGCCGCATCCGTAAGTTTGTTCCCCTCGACGGATATTCCTAGAATTTTTAATGGCTGAGCCTTCTCGGCATTTTGAGCTTGAGCAGTTACAACCAACGAAACAAAAGTAAGCAACAAAAGAAGATACTTCATCCTGATTAGATTCTTTCTGCAAAATTCATTTTAAAAAAGTTACTTATCAAGAAACGCAGGCTTTGAATGGCCGCTTTTTCTTCGGATACAAAGAAGTCGCCGCGATTGCCTTTCTCATGCAATCTGAACGACACGATCAATTGATTCATTAAAGCGTCTGGAAGTGCTTAACCTGCTCACCGACAAGTCCGAACCTGCGCTCGCGCTTTTGGAAGTCGCTTATCGCTTCGTAGAGATGCCTACGGCGAAAATCGGGCCAGTAGACTTTTGAAATGTATATTTCTGTATACGCAAGCTGATATAGGAGAAAATTGCTTAGGCGAAGCTCGCCGCTCGTCCTTATCAGTAAATCGGGATCGGGTATCGAAGCCGTGCTCAGATAGTTAGCAAATGCAGATTCATTTATATCAGCAATCGCGATTTTACCGCTCACGGCATCCGCAGCGATCCGGCGAACAGCCTCAGTAATTTCCCAGCGACCTGAATAACTCAATGCTAAATTTAGATTCAAACCTGTATTATGTTTCGTTTTCTCGAAAGCGTCATAAAGCTCACGCTGAACTCCGGCGGGAAGAGAATCGACGTCTCCAATCGCCGTCAATCGAACGTTGTTTTCGTGAAGCTTGTCCGTCTCATCGCGAAGAGCCTTCACGAGCAGACGCATCAAAGTGGAGACCTCCTGATGCGGCCGCTTCCAATTTTCTGTAGAGAAAGTGTATAGCGTCAAACATTTCACGCCTAATTGTCCGCAAGTTTCGACAACATCACGAACGGAGGTTACGCCTTCGCGGTGTCCGGCGACGCGAGGAAGCCCGCGCTGTTTCGCCCACCGGCCGTTTCCATCCATGATAATGGCTATGTGCTCCGGAATACTGCCGTTAGCCTTTAGTTCGTCCTGCAATTTTCTATCATCTGGACTAAGCGTGATCAAACTTTCCGCCTCGAATTTTTTGCTGTGAAATTTAAACCCGCATATAGTAAAAATCAAGGATTTCAAAGGCTTCCGAAAGGCTTAACATTCAAACTTTTGGGATGTTACGAGAATTTGCCGCGTCCAATTTCACCGCCATTGAACAAGCTCTGTCGTATCCATGTTGACTCGAAAATAAGCTGCACCACGCAAATCCGTTCTCCAGATTTCGATTCCCTCTTGAGACATCTCGTTCAAAACATTAGACGAAGGATGGCCGAAACTGTTTCTTGCTCCAACCGAGATGACCGCGTATGCCGGGTGAATTTCTCTCACAAATTCCGAAGATGAGCTTGTGATGCTTCCGTGATGGCCCGCCTTATAAATGTTCGAAGAGAGAAAATTTCCATAGACCCCAACAAGCTCATGCTCAACGCGTCTTTCCACATCTCCGACGAGAAGAAAACTTTCCTTTCCAATACTGACCTTCAGGACAATTGAGCCGTCGTTCAGTTTCTTATCATACGAACGTCCGCCAACACCAACATAAGTCCGGTTTGGATGCAGGACGTACACTCTGTACATTGAGCCAGAGTCCAAAATCATTCCGGCTTGCGCGCTTTTCGTGGGAATTTTCAGGGCATGAACCGAAGCCAGCGTCTTTATCCATGATTCCGACCGAGAAAATTGATCCGGATAAACAAAGTTGGCGACCTTCAGCTTCCTGATAATCGACGCTGCTCCGCCAATATGATCGCTGTGCAAATGAGTCATCACAAAATAGTCGAGTTTTTCCACGCCGCGACGCTCCAAAAATGGAATTATGACGCGCTCACCAGCGTCATAAGTTCCGAATTTCATACCGGCGTCCACGAGCATGTTTTTCCCGTCGGGAAGTTCGAGATAGATCGCATCTCCCTGTCCGACATCAAGGACAAATAGTTTCGCTTCGGGTTTTCCACCGAAGAAACTTGCGTAAAGAAGAAGATTTGCTCCAAGGAGAACTGCCAGAGCAAATTTTTTCCAAAGATTATTTTTTCCGAATGCAGCAACGGCGAGTAGCCAAAGCAGATAAAGCGAAGCGAATATCCAGCCGGAGTCAGCAACTCTCGCGCTGCTTATACTGAGCGAACCGAGCATCGAGTTGATCTGGAGGATAAAGAATCCAAGAAGCTGGGTGGCTGCTCCGTAAATTGATGCAAGAGAAGAGGAGAAGAGGCTGAAGAATATGAACGTGAAAGACATTGTTGTGAAGATTCCTGCGAGTGGGACAATAAGAAGATTTGCAAGGATGCTTATCAGCGAAACTCTATTGAAGTAATACACGGTCAACGGGACGGTTCCCAATGTTGCCGCTATTGTTAAGATTGAAAGCGAAACGACAGAATTGAGAAACGGTTTCTCTTCCAACGCCGGATGCGATTTGCGAACCATTGCGAGTATCTTCTCGTGAAAGAACGCAATCGATAATACGGCGGCAAATGAAAGCTGGAAACCGGGTGAAAACAATTGCGAAGGACTGAACGTCACGATTGCAAGCGCGGCGAAGCCGAGCGAATTCAGTATTTGAGTCCTCCTCTGAAGAAAAAGTCCGAACAATACCACGATCGCCATTATGACGGCTCTCGTAATACTTGGCGTCATGCCAACGACAAACGCATACAAAATCAAAATCGGTGCAATGACAAAGAAACGGGACCTGCGAGGGATTTTCAAAAGCGATGCCATCGTCATCAATATTGCCGTGAAGAATCCGATGTGCAGACCGGAGACCGAAAGGATGTGAACCGTACCGGTGTTTATGAATTGTTCATTGACATCGCGGTTTATTCCCGTTCGTTCGCCGATAACCATTGCCCTTGCGAGTTCGGCTTCTTCTCCTCCCATGAACTTCTTTATCTTGTCACGGAAGAAATCTCTGACAGGCTCAACCACGCGTCGCCGGAAACCAAATCCACTATCATGGTACACATAAAGCACGTCTTCTCTATTTTCCACATAGACTCTCCCCATGATTCCGCTGAGCGCGTAGTAGGATTTAAAATTGAACTGGCCCGGATTTCTTCCTTCGGAAATTGCGCCGGTCTTACCAACGAAAATAATCCTATCACCGGTTTTGAAATCACCTTTAAATTTCGGAGTTATAACAATCTCGCCATGAATTTTTCGCCAGATAGCATCATAACCATAGCAATCGTTAAGAATGATTGAAGTGGCAAGTGAGTCGCGCGGTCTTTCCTCGACCGTTCCGGCAAAGCACCGATACTTTGAGATGCCGCCGGAATCCACGGAAGTCAGATTTGTGCTCATGTAGAACGCGAACGCAAATGAAAGCGCCGCATAAATTCCGGAAGCGATTACCGATGAGACTCTTTCCCTTCGAAGGAAGAACCACGCCGACGAGAGGATCAGGAATCCGAGAGCAGCAGCGAGAAACAAGAACTGATATTGCGGAAACTCTTTTCCGAGAAAGATTCCCACAATTGCAAATATCGCCGCTTTGAATGCTGGTAAATGTTTCACGAAGCCGCCCTGATTTTATCTAATTAACCCTTACTGAAAAACCAACATAAGCCACCCTCAACCCCTCTAAATCTCCCCTTCTCCCACCGGAGAAGGGGAGACAAAGTGGCGATGAGGATTTTCGTCCACGTCTCTAGCGAAGCTTCGCCTCAGACCGCCAAGGGGGAAAAGCGGAATTATGGAACTCGGAGAAATCATTCGAAGACCAAATTGGCCTGAGAAAAAATGGCGTTGAGAAAATTTCGAAGCGGAGCGTTAAGAAACAAATGTTCGTCTCCTCTGCTCTTTGGAAGTGAGACGTATTTCATTTGTTTTAGCTTCGCGGAGAAATTGTTAGCCATTTTTTCTCCAGCCTTGACTTTTTCTTTGGTTCTTTCTCTTGTGTCAAGACAAGAGAAAGAACGCTCTTCAGAAAGCAGTCTACAACCTAATCTTAAAGTCCAGGTTCTTGATGGTATTTGTTCATTTTCTTTTGCTCGCCCAAAAGAAAAGGGCGCCCTGCGGAAATGGTTCCGGCAATTGTCATTGTCGGAAGCGTCCCCTCCCCCAACATGGGAGGCGATTTTAATATACGGTGATTCGTGCATCACAGTTGAGACCCCCAAAATCGCCTCTTCGGGTATCGTGAGAGCTTCGGTGGAAGGGGGACAGAACTCCATTTTCGCAAGGGGTATTTGTCCTCGCTCGCGTGCAACCTCGGTTCCTCCAAAATTCCAATTTGCGACAAAACTTGTCTCATTTGTCTGAGTTTTGATATATGAAGTTTCCTAGCCTCTTTAGTCTGTCAGCATCTTTATGTTTGGTTTCTCAAATTCTATAGTGACAACCAACGCTGTTCTTGTTTTCCCATGCTGCTAAAGTCACAATCAACCCGTTCCTCACCGCATTTCTAAGTCCGATCAACTCATCGGTCAAGCGCACGGCTCGATAGAAACGCTCAATCTCAGATTCCAGGTGGCGCAACTCGCGTATTGCTCTCTGCAACCGTCTCGTGGTGCGTACCAATCCGACATAATTCCACATGATATGTTTCAGGACGCTCATGTCTTGACTGATCAACGCCGGATCGGCAGTGTCTGTGCCTGTGTCCTGCCAGAGCGGTATATCGTGGTCTGCGGGATTATTTGCATCTTTGATAGTGCGCATTATATTCTCAGCCGCGCGGCAACCCCACACTAATCCTTCAAGGAGCGAAGTGCTCGCCAGTCTGTTCGCGCCGTGAAGTCCGGTGCAGGAGACTTCACCGACCGCATAAAGAGAGTCGACCGAGGTTCTTCCCCATTCATCGACCCAGACGCCGCCGCAGAAATAGTGCGCCGCAGGAACGACTGGCACCAGATCACTCGTGATGTCAACGCCGTAGAGAAGACATTGCTGGTAAATGGACGGAAAAAGTTCTTTTATTTTATCGACAGGGATGTAAGACGATAAATCAAGATATACGTTCGGTATGTCCTGGGAAAGCATTTCCTGGTGGATGCTCCGCGAAACAACATCGCGCGGCGCAAGGTCTTTCCAGACTGAATCATATTTTTCCATGAACGGCTTCCCTGTTGCCTCCACAAGCCGCGCACCGGCTCCGCGAACTGCTTCCGAGATTAAAAAGCACGGAGCATTCGGCTGATAAAAAGCTGTCGGATGGAATTGCACAAACTCGGAGTTTATCACTCTCGCCCCAGCCCGGTATGCCATAGCCAGGCCGTCGCCTCTCGCGCCGGAAGGATTTGTCGTGCGAAGATATATCTGACCAAGCCCTCCGGTTGCGAGAACCGTCTTCTTAGCGAGACAACGAACCACGACGTTATTCTCTTGATCAAGTAGATATGCGCCCACACATGAGAGAGGATCGTAAATCTTGAGCCGATTAAGTGAGTGGTGTGCCGGAGTCAAAAGATCAACTGCCGTATACCCGGCGAGGAGCTGCACGTTTCGGTGACCTTCAATCGCCTTCAGCAAAGATACCTCTATTGCCTTTCCTGTCGCATCAGTGGCGTGAACAATTCTGCTGATCGAATGACCTCCCTCGCGAACAAGAGAAAGCTCATCGTTCTCAGTGCGGTCAAAAGGAACTCCGACCTTGTCGAAGAGTATTTCTTTTGCAAGTCGCGGTCCTTCCGTCGTGAGGATTTCCACGGCGCGTGGATTACAGTAACCGGCGCCTGCGCGGAGTATATCTTCAGCAAGGAGTTGTGGCGAGTCCTCGTGACCGGTATAGACAATTCCGCCCTGAGCATAAAATGTGTTTGATTCCTCCGGCCTTTTCGCCCTTGTAACGAGGGTAACATGGACGCCTGCATCCGCAAGCTGGAGTGTGGTCACGGCACCAGCAATTCCACTGCCTATGATGAGGACTTCAGTGTCGAAATACGAAGAATCTTGCGGGTTGAGTGTCATTATGGTTTTGAATAATGCTAAGACGCCTGCAAGTAAAATTCAAATGCCGATGTTGAATCAGCCAATTGAAATCATCCGTTCAACTGCCCTTGCCGCCTTGAGCCTGATGTCCTCAGGCACTTCAATAACATACTGTGTCCGCCTCAACGCTTCGAGTGTATCTTCAAGCGTAATCTGGTTCATGTGCGGACAGCGAATGCTGCAGAGCCGCAGCATTTCTTTGTCGGGGTTTGCAGCCGCAACGTTGTCGCCCATCGCGCATTCTGTTAAGAGAAGGTACCTTGGCGCTTTAGTCTCTTCGACGTAACGTATCATAGCAGTTGTGCTGCCGGAGAAATCGGAAGCCTGCACGACTTCAGGACTGCATTCGGGATGTGCCAGGATAACAACGTCGGGGAATTGCTTTCGCACGTTATCGATATCTTCGACCGTAAACTTCTCGTGAACCTCGCAGCGGCCGCGCCAGCCGATCAGTTGGTAGTTCTCTTCAAAGTTTTCTTCGTCTTTCATTGGAAATATGATCCGCTTCCCGGTTTCGGCGGCAACGTTGCGAGCTAAGAATTCATCAGGAAGAAAAATTACTTTGTCGCTTCCGAACGAATTCACGACGGCTGCGGCGTTGCTCGATGTGCAGCAGACATCGGATTCAGCTTTCACATCGGCGTAAGTGTTTACATAACTAACGACTGGAACACCCGGGTAGCGCGCCTTGAGATTGCGGACATCCTCGGCGGTGATGCTCGCCGCAAGCGAGCAGCCGGCTTTTTCCGATGGAAGGAGAACTACCTTATCCGGATTCAGAATTTTTGCGGTCTCAGCCATGAAACGAACCCCGCAGAAGATGATGATGTCCTTGTCGGTCTCTGCCGCCTTGCGGGAAAGTTCCAGTGAATCACCGGTGAAGTCGCAGATAGAATAATAGAGAGCTGGTTCCATGTAATTATGCCCGAGGATGACTGCGTTGCGTTCCGTCTTTAACCTGTTAATCTCGTTTGCCAACTCCGCTTTGATTCTGAGTTCGGCATCGGGAACTACATCTCGAAGCTTATCCTTCAGTTTCAAGTACATGTCTTGCACAGTCATCGTCGAAAACTCCTTCACTTCTTATCTATCATCAGGCTTATGTCCATTGCAGTCACAGAGTGAGTCAACATACCAACCGAAATATAGTTCACTCCGGTCGCGGCAACGGCAGCCACGTTGTGAATATCTATGTTGCCGGACGCTTCAAGTGGGACACGGCCGTTCACTAATTGAACTGCTTCCCTCATCTCCTCGATGCTCATGTTGTCAAGGAGAACGCGGTCGGCGTTGAGCGGGAGAACTTCCCGCAGCTCGTTCAAGTTCCTCACTTCAACTTCTATCTTCAGTTCCTTCGGGGCATTTGCTCTAGCGCTCTGAACAGCCGAGGTGATTCCGCCCGCTTCCGCGATGTGATTATCTTTTATGAGTAACATGTCGTAGAGTCCCGTTCGATGATTTTCGGCACCGCCGATTCGGACAGCCATTTTATCGAGGATTCTCAAGCCAGGTGCGGTCTTTCGGGTGTCGAGTATGATTGCACGTGTTCCCGCCGCTGCCTTGACAAAGCGGCGCGCGGTCATCGCAATTCCGGACATCCGCTGAAGAAAGTTTAGCGCGACACGTTCACCCGTCAGTATCGCCCTTCCTGGCCCACTGATCTTACCAATTATCTCTTCTTTCCCAACATCCGCGCCGTCGAAAGCCAATGGGACAACCTTGACATTGTCATCAAGAAGCCGGAAAGTTGTCGTCACAACTTCCCATCCTGCGACCACTCCTTCAGATTTGGCAACGAAGCGGCCGTTGAGCACCGAACCCGGTGAAACGATGGACTCGGTGGTTACGTCTCCCGGCCCGACATCTTCAGCAAGAGCATTCCGGACTATCTCTTCTATTTTGTTGTTCATGGTCTAATTCATACTGACTTAACGAACCTGCTCACGGTCGTACTCTGCACTACGTTAGCAGACATCCCCACAGCGAAATTTAATTAAGTAATCTTAAGAATGGCAATCAAGAGCTATCTCTAATGACTTGAAAACTTTCAATCTTTTGCTGACCAAACACTGACAAATTTTGAAAATGCAGGACTGAGTGTATTAGAGAACAACGCGAAAGTTGCGAAAGGGATCTGCGAGTATTCTTGATTTAGAAACCAAACTTCTATTTGTTCATCGAAGCCAACTTCAACCGAACAAGATCTGAAATATCTCTAAAATCTCTTCGCCTCGGAATAACTAAATCAAAAGGCGATTTCCCGGTTTCCTTTCTGAAGTATTCAGCATATAGAATGAAAATTAGAAAGTATGCTATCGTTGAAGATATGGATGCGCCATTTACTCCAATTCGTGGGATGAGTATAAGATTCAGAGCCACATTAAGGAGCAGCCCCGGAATCCAGATTAGTACCGTGCGAAGCGGCATCCCCTTCCCGCCAAAATATGACGAAATCACACTCATCATCCCGTAAGAGTAAACACCGACAAGAAGCAAATCAAGAGCGGGTACCGATGCCAGGAACTGATTTGAAAACATGAACGGTATTATCCACTTGGCAGACAAATATGTCAGAATGCAAATTCCACCAAGAACAAAGCTCGTGAATCTTGACACCTTGACTGTGAACTCGGCATCGGCAAATCCCGAAGCTACCTTCGGGAAAAGCATTGTCGATAATGTGACCGGAAAAACAAAAATCAAATCGGCAAACTGGACAGCGATGGAATAGATACCGGTGTCAGATGGACCTCTCAGATAGTTTAGGATGAAGATATCGCTGCGTACTACAAGATATGAGAGGAGCGCAACGAGGTATGCTCGAAGTCCGTAGCTGTATATTCTTTTGAACAGCGATGTGTCGAAAATCAGAGCCGGCTTGGCGCCTTTTCGGTTAAGGAAAAACAAGAATGCGGCAGCATTGAAGAAGATTGCAGCTGAGGTCATAGCAAGTGCAGAGTGAAGATGCAATTTCAATAAATAGAGAACAATCACAATGCCAATCATATAGAAAACTCTATATGCAAGTTCACCCGCATTATATCCAACAAAGTCCTCCACTCCAAGAAGTAGACCCTGAAGAAGCGGCACTGATATAGATGGTATGATGGTAATCGCAGCCAGCAGCACGAAAATCCAATTCATGCCGGAATAGAATGCCGGGAAAGCTGCAAACGCGATAATGAAAAGCGTGCCGAGGAAGCTCCCGGCAATTAGGCTATAACTCATCAACAGCGGAACCAAGCGAGAAAGTAGAGACTTATCCTGGCTGATGTAGTAACTTGGTGCGGCGTGAAGCCCCAACCCACCGACTTGCGTCGCTATTCCGGTGATCGCAAGAAATACGGCAAGCACGCCACGACCTGAAGGGCCTAGCAATCGAGCCGTTAAGATGCTAGTTACGATACCGGTCAGAATCACCAGTCCTTTGCTGACCAGCGTTATACTCACAGAACGAGCGAAACGCATCAAATGTCTTTTCTTTTCGAAGAAACCGTGATGGGAATGTACTTCATTCTATCCATCGCTTGTACCACAAAGATACATTCAACAAGTTCCAAAGAAGTTGTCCAAAGTCTCTCTTCCCAGATTTGTGAATTGAAAGCATTTTCTGGACGTGAGACGCATCGATAAATTTATCTTTCACGAGCTTCGAATTCATAATCTCGGACTTCAACCATTCGTGAAGTTCGCCCCTCATCCATTCAGCCATCGGAGCAGCGAAACCTTGTTTGCGCCTGTAAATTATTTCGTCGGGAATCAGTCCTTCCACAGCTTTCTTCAACACATATTTCGAGGTTTTATTTTTTACTCTAAGTGATTGCGGAAGCTGGAACACGAATTCCACAAGCCTGTGATCGAGGAACGGTTCTCTCCCTTCAACCATTGTCGCCATCGTCATCTTATCCACGCGCATGAGAAGAAGTTCCGGAAGGCGATTTCGGAGTTCGACGTAAGTCATCTTCTGCAAAAAATCAAGATCGCGTCCGCTCTTTTCTATTTCATTGTAAAACGTCTTTGCAACTTCGAACGAACTCAGCCCGTTTAATTTGAGAGCAGGCCCGAGCAAATCTTTCTTGTGCTGTTCCGTGAAATTAATCGCGCCGCCCCAGAAAAGTTCTTCCCCGAATGTTCCCTTTTGAAGGTAGTCGAGAACAAGGTACCGGCGAGTACTTTTCAGAAATTGCGCCGCCGGTACATACGCTGCTTGCCGCAAAAGTTCCGGAAATGCGGTGTAAAACTTCCAAAGCGTATTGTAAAACTTAATCTCTCGAAGCATCCATGAATATCCTGCAAAGAGTTCATCACTTCCTTCGCCGATCTGTACCACGATAGTCCCATTTTCCCGCGCAAGTTTTGAAACAAAGTAAAGAGGGATGCATACCGGATCGGCAATCGGTTCATCCTGATAATATGGAAGTTCGGACAGAAATGGAAAAACCGTTTTAGAATCAATTATGATTTCGTGATGATTTGTTTTGAACTTATCGGCGATTAACCTTGCGTAACCGAGTTCATTGTATTTTTCGAGATCCCTGAATCCAACGCTGAATGTATCTACGGGCCTATTCATTAATTTCGCCATCAAGGCAACGTTAGTGCTTGAATCGACACCGCCGCTCAGAAAAACTCCAAACGGAACGTCGCTCATCATCCTGTCTCCAACGCTCCTGTTCAAAAGTGATCTCGTCGTTTCAACCGCGATTTTCTCGCGTTCATTCTCAGGTGCAGACTCGAATTCGTCTATAAAACTCGAGCGAGGCGTCGGATTTCCATCGATGTCTATTGTAGGCTGTGCGCCGTTCTGCGCGAGAAGAGACCAATATTTTTCGATTTTCAAGTTTCCCGAAGAATCAACGACTCCCCAGCATCCAGGTTCTAGCTTATAAATGTTTTTAAAGAGAGTTTTCGGCGCGGGAGTAATCAGGTACGTCAGGTAATGATAAAACGCTTCATTGTCCATCTCGCGGTTGACGCCGGGGAACCGCAAGAGACTTTTTATTTCAGACGCAAATAGAAAAGTCCCATCGACAAAAGTGTAATAGAGAGGTTTTACGCCAATTCTATCGCGGGCAACGAACAGTTCGTTTCTTCGTAAATCGTAAATCGCAAACGCGAACATCCCAAGCAGCTTGTGCACAATATCCTTTCCCCATTCTTCGTAGCCGTGCAGAATAGTCTCGGTGTCCGAACGCGAACGATATTTGTGTCCCAACTTCTCAAGTTCTTTGCGCAAAACAGCATGATTGTAGATTTCCCCGTTAAACACGATATGAATCGTGCCGTCCTCGTTCTCCATCGGCTGGTTCCCTTGCGGGGAAAGATCGATGATGGCTAAACGGCGGAAGCCCAGTCCAACCTTTTTGTTTTCATCTATGTAAGTTCCGGCAGCGTCAGGACCTCTGTGGCGCATTTCGTCCCGCATCTTTTCGAGAACGCGCTGGTCCACTCTCGCTGCCGAATTAGGCTGACAGAAAATTCCACAAATGCCGCACATGATGCAATGAATATGCTAACGCGGCGAGCGAATTTCAAGAGTTCCAACAGGAGATAAAACGATGCTAATGTTCGAGAGGGCACTGGCTCAATTTGAGTGAAAGTGGCTCAGTTTGCACTAAGCCGCTTTTCTCTCTTCAAAGTCTACCGTTAGAAACTCTTCCCAACTAACCAGATGCTTACTGATTCCCGCTTGCATCGCCGGGGTTACTCTAAGGCTTTCGTGAATGCGCATAAAGTTATAGTGGAAGAAAATGCAGGGCGATAGCCGCTTCCAGATACTTGAGGCTCTTTGAAAAGCCATTTGTCAGCCTCGTAAACCTTCGCATCTGCATTCTCATTGTGAGATTTTGCCGCTCCATGTGAGAAGTCAAAATCTTGTCTTTCTTCGGATTGCCGATCATGGGGTTTATTTCAACACGTATTATGTTAGCCGGACTATACCGTTTCTCGTTCTTACTTTCATCGCCGTACACCTTGAGGATTTGGCCGTAGTCAATGTGGTTTCCAAAAACTTCATCGACACAATTGAAGTACGGCGGGAACACATCACTTGAAAGCTGGAAACGATTAATAACCCTTTCCCTCAGTTCTTTCATAAACGCATACGCCATTTGATAGCTTCGCTTGCCAACGAGGAAATTAGTAACGAGTTTGGTTTCCGAGTCAATAGCCACAAACACGTATTGATCCCCGACTTCGCCCGCTCGCTTCTCTTCTTCTGTGCATTGCTTCTGTTTCTTTCCGACAAACGTCCAAATCTCGTCAACTTGGACAAATCGGCATTGCAAATTCACGAGACGATTACTGAGGATCTCACTTGCTTTCTCTCCGGCTTCCAAGAGTAGTTTGCTAATTGTGTTTCTGGCAACACTGGAAACGCGGGAAATGGTTCGGAGTGAATTTCCTTCTGCGAGAAGAGAGAGGATCAGGGTTTTCTTTTCGAGCGGTAGCGTGTTCATTGCGAGTTTCCTTTCAAGTTTGGGGGTTGAAATCTCCCGCAATGAACGTTATATTTTGTTGGCGTTATTGTCCGTTCACGCGGGCAATGATTCAGGGCTTTGTAGGTGTATCAGCACCTATAAGGCCCGCCTAATAAGGCAGGCTTACACTAATATTTTTAGCACGTTACTCATTAACCTGTCCTCTCGTTTGGTGAATGGTTTTACTAAGGCGCCCCGCCAGGCGCCTTTTTTATTTTGGTTCCGCATCTTTGCTTTGCACTTTCTTCCTTAACTCGAAAAAACCAATGGCAAAGTTCAAATCGTCTATCGTCACATTTTCCGGCAAACTGAACTCAAATATGTTGCCTGATGGCAATTGAATATTTTGAAAGTGGCGATCTAATGGCCTTGACGCTTCTGGTTTCGCCCTGGTTTCCTGCAACCAATTTTCATGTTCCCCTGATGCCTTAGAGGATGCCACGCTCTTGGGGGCATCGACCGCGAGCTCCCTAAACGATTCGACAACGAAATCGTACCACTTCTCGACGGTATCCCTTATGATGCCGAATGATTTCATTAGATACTGTTTGAGTTGGTCTGCCGAGGGTAGCTGGAAATTGGGATATTTTGCGCACAATTCCTTGAGAACGTCAATCTCTTTCGCTGCCTCAAGTTTTGCGCCGTGCGTCTCAGCGATAAGGACGGGGTCAACTATCATCATCGCACGGTCGGTCAAATAGAGTTGATCATTAATATGCTTTTCAGCAAAGCCGAATTTCTGCAGGGCGGCAATCTTTGCGGGGAAATAGCTGCTACTCTGTTTGACGCGGAAGATGTCTGGCATAAGGTCAGCCGAAATCTCTCGACTTTTGTGCTGAGCATACATTTCGCTCACTACTCTAACTGCTTCCGCGAGCGTCAAGGCGGGGGGATATTTCGTCGTTGACATACCAACTCTCCTTTTTCTTTACACAATATAACACACCGATTTGTGCTTGTCAAGAGGAAAACACAAATTTTTGTTATTGCACCACAATATTGGTGTTATATGTAAAAACCGTGGTTTGACATTCGTTTTTTGGTGGTATAACTTTACCACGTAATATTCATCATACTACTGTTGATACTAATACTTATAATATTTCGCATGAGGAGGTCGCCATGACGTTTGGAGAATATGTTAAGAACAGGAGGCTTTCCTTGAATATCGGATTGAGGGAGTTTTGCTTCTTGGCAAAGGTTGACCCAAGCAACTGGAGTAAAGTAGAAAGGAATAGACTTGGTGTAACCGATGATCGAGAAAAGCTGAACGAAATCGCTCAGGTGTTACGGCTTGAGAAGAGCTCTTCTGAATGGCAAAAATTCTTTGATTTGGCATCTATTTCACAAAAGAAGATCCCAGATGATGTATATTCGGATGAAGAGGTCTTAGGGGTTTTACCTGTCTTCTTCAGAACGGTTAGGGGAGACAAACCAACTCCGGAAGAATTAGATAAGCTTATCGCACTCTTAAAGGAAAGGTAAGCCTGGTTACTAACTCTTTGATCGTTCCATGGAAATCGGAAGCTGATATTTGGAGCGAAGCCGAAAAGATTAGAAACGCCTGTTGGGATTCCTCGATCCCGGTAGATGTAGACGTTATAGTGGAGAAAGAATTAGGGCTGAATATTATTCCAATCCCTAATTTGACCCAACTTATAAGTAGCGATGCTTATTTGACGGGAGATCTCAAAGAAATTGACTACGACGATTCCGCGAATGGTTTTCGGCTCCGATTTTCGATAGCTCACGAAATCGGTCATTTTGTCCTCCACCCTGATCAAATTCGACAGCTGCGATTCGCCTCCTTCATAGAATGGAAAAACACTATAAACGTTCTTCCGGCTGGTGTTTGGGGTCGAGCCGAATATCAAGCAAGGGAATTCGCTGGTAGATTGCTTGTACCGTTGCCGCAATTAATGGAAGCTATTCGGGAGTTGAAGCCCGTGATTGAGGATGCCAAAGAAAAGACGAAGGATATAGAATTTGATTGGACCCAATCGCTCATTAGCGGTATAGCCAGAGAAATTAACAAGAGATTTGAGGTCTCGGCCAGCGTAATAGCCACAAGAATCAAGTCAGAAAAAATAAACCTTCTCGACATCTAATTCCCCTTTTCAACTTGAGCCACTCAAGGGCTAACTAAGCCAGTACCTTCGAGAGCCTTGGTTTGTTTTTATTAATCCCAAATCGGTCATTAGAATTTCCGGAAACAAAAGATAGCACACAGATGACGCTGATGATACAGATTCCCACAGATGAGATCAAATGAAATAAATTAAATTAATCTGTGTGCCGCTCAATTATTTTATACGGGTATGCGGCATGGCGCCAAAGGCGCTCAAATATCTTCGTTTTCTGTGTAATCTGTGTGCCGTTTTTTCCAATGACAATTTTGGGATAATTCTGTCCGTTACTTGTCAAGAACGGTTTCTCTCTGCAATCATTACACAACTGCTCAGACTTCAAATCAATCTCTTCTACCCCGGCGGATGAATGAATGCATGACGCACAAATAATCTTTGCAGTGAAGCAAGCCGAAAGTATGACCAAGCTCGTGAATGGATTCCTTAAGGAGACGCAATTGCAGAAAGGAAGCGCGCCGCTGTCCGCAGAGAAGTTCCTGGATATGCTTGAAGACCACTGAAGGTTTTGCCGTTCATTCAAAACAGGAACCCAGTAACTTCGTCCTTTCTCAATTTGGCATACTCAAAAATCTCAGTCGGCGTCGCACCTCTTTCCTTGAGCGAGTAGAAAGTGTTTTCACCCAACAAAGCATAATTCCATTCTTTCTCCATCCGATCTTCAGGCTTCAATCGGTTTACCCGCTCAACAAAATCTAATGTTGCCCGTTGCTTTTGTTTAACGTTCCCTTGGCTCAAGTTCGATTGCGCTTTGGTCTCAACTATGTAGATCTCCTCTTTTGTCTTTACCAGAAAGTCCGGCGAGTATGACGCCAACAAACCATCCTCTCTCACGTAAAATATCTTGGCAAAACCGTGATGATATTCGTTGATCTTCACAAGGGCTTCCGTGTCAGAGCTGCTGTCTACGAACGTCATAAATTCCTTCTCGAGACCGCCCTTGTTGGAAGGGTATGCCTGCCTTCGATAAATCGTTTTCTGAATGTCTAAGCAAAACCGTTCCCTCATCTGCAATGATTGAACTTCAGAAAAGTAGCTCTTCAGGACAACCGCTTCTGTAACGGAAAGGTTCTGCTGAACCCGATAGATAGCTTCTCCTATCTCTTTCATCAGGTGCTCAACTATCCCACTCCTTGCTATGAGAAGGAGTTTCCAGTTGTTGTTCAAGTACGGATCGAAGTCCTGACCGAACAGTCTTGTTCTTATGAAGAGATCAATCGATTTAGCCAGATGAACGACGTTTATCTGTAAGAACGGAAACACCCTCTTTTTGCCGCCCACATTCACGAGAGCGGAATTAATGCTGTTGACAAGTTTGGATAGGAATTCATTGTAACTCTGTGCCGTGAACAAGTCTCCTTTTACCACATAGTCGCCGAATCTTGTTTTCACCGTCATCTCTTCGGAGTAGAAAACATCTCCCTCTCTGTTAATGAACTTTTCAAGCTGTTCTATTTTGTAAGGAGATGGAGCCATCTTAGTGATGTCTATCGATATATCCGCCAATTCTTCTTCGCTATCTCGTATTATGTTCGGCCAATACAAATCGTAATCCTTATAGTTTTCTTTCAGCCCAACCGTGATTATATCTCCTACCACGCTGCCGGTCGAGTCTTCGGTAGTCCCGGCAAGATTTTCCTTCAGTAACTCATCGTAGAATTGATTAAAAGCAGGATGTTCGACTATATGAAGAATATCCATTAGGTTCTCAGGTTCCTTCTTCTCAAGCAGCAATCTTTTTCTATTTTCCTCTTTGCTGTCTTTAAACTCGGGTTCCCTCCACATGAGTCTCAATCCTCGCCCGATCGTCTGCTCCAATAAGATTGGCGCTTGGGAAGATCTAAGAGGGACAATCACGCAGATATTGTTGACATCAAAGCCTTCTCTAAGCATCAAGACGGAAACAATTACTTTTGGTGTGCCATGTTTGTCAACGCTGAAAAGCCTTTGCTTGATCTGTCTCCATTCTTTTTCGGGAATGTTTCCTTTCCTGTCGGAATCAACTTGCATAACATCTTCTTCGCTCATGCCTTCTTGCATTAGGAATTGGATTACAAGCGGAGTTACACTCGTGTCCTCACAGATGACAAACATCTTCGGGTATTTATCTTCTTTGATTTGCGTGAATTTCTCTTCAAGGATTTTCAATTTCGTTAGACCCGCCCTGAGCATGACTCTCTGTCCCTCGGAAAGGCTGACTGCCTTATTTCCGTCGCGTTCAGCCCGGAAGTCCAATTCAAGCGCTGCTATCTCTTTCCGCTTATCGAGCGCGATTGTTTTTACCAAGCCCTCGCGGATCGCGATCGCCAAATCGAAATCCACAACAATGTGCGGAAAGAAATGCTTCGATCTTTTCTGTCCGCTTCCCGTGACGTCGTATGGAGTAGCGGAAAAATCTATCTGAAAAATTTTCGTTCCTTTGGTTTGTGCTATGTAGTTAAGACTCTTTTGCCACTCGACCTCTTCGATCTCGCCGTAAGTTTTGTTCTCGTGGATATGGTGCGCCTCATCGTTGAACACTGCGAGGTCCTCCAGCGAAGCGAGATACTCGAGTTCTCCGCCGGCTAAGAAATTATTGTCAAGCTCTTCTAAAGAATGACCCGCGCTTGTCCCGGGAGTTATCGGTAATAATTCTTTTATGTTTGCCGGAACATCCTCAAGCAATGAATTGTTTTCGGTCTCGCCCTCCTCCGTCCCTGCAAGCAAATGCCAGTTTGTTATTGCAATTATCCCTTCACCTGTAACTTTCCTTCCGATCTCTTCTTTCTGAGCAACTGCCGAGTGGACAAATCCGAACACTTCATCTCTGAAACTATCCGGTAAAAAGAGTTTCTCGAATACTTTCAAATCGGACTTCTCGAAGTCCCTCGTCCCGTCTTCTTTCTGTTTGCCCAGATACGCATCTAAAAGTCTCTCGTAAACTATCAGCCCGGGCGCCACGATAAGAAAATTCTTCGTGTACCTCCCGCTCTTGCCTTCTTCGTACTTTGCATTCAAGTACTGCCAGATGAGCAATGCGTGCATCACCCAGGTCTTTCCGGTTCCGGTTGCCATCTTCATGCAATACTTGGGATATTGATATTTCGGCTTCTGCAATTCTAATAGAAAAGCATCGTCGATTACTTCCTTGCCCGCAGCGGAATACATATCGCTGACGTTGTTTATCTTCAGCACCTCGTGAAGGTAGATCGTATTCAGTATCGCTTCCCTCTGACCTGCGTGGAAGTTGAACTCCCTTAAATCACAGAAAGCATCTCCGAACCAATATCTCAAAAGTTCGTTGGTCGTCGCGGTTGCACCCTCAAACTGGTAATTAACAAATGCCGAATTGGCTATCTCTGTAATTTTCTTTGCAAAATTGAGCGATATTTCCCGCGTCCCTATGTTCGTCGGTGTTGGCATTGCTTGGCTTTCTTTTTACTTAAGATTCACTTGCATAATACTCATCCGGCCCTTATACTAATACCGTACTACTGACATCGCGAATGCACCGTAGGTAGTGGAAAGTTTTCACATAGTATTCTTTCATAATTTAGGCCTACTTTAGAACGAACGTCGACTTCATGTCGTTTTACGAGTAATCGTAATAGTTCTAAGGCGGGCTTAATTTGTTTTTGGAGGTAAGCTTGTGCCTCTCATTGTAATAGTTCTTGTGCCCTCCATAGTTTTCCGAATCGTATAGATCAACGATTAACGAAATTTTGTCCTCAATAAAGTTGTAATATCTTGTTTCGCCTCTCTCAAAAACTCGCTGAACTGCCCAGCACAAATAATCCGGTATCGTTAGCAGCGGCTCCTTAGTGGGATTCTGAATGTTAAACACAATGTCGGTGTTTATTTCTTTTTGTGGTCTCGTCCTCTTGAATCTCTTCTTCGCCTTCAGCAAAGCATTTGTGAGGTTGATATTCCTCGTGGACTTTCCGCGCTCCGCAATTGTCAATATCAACTTGCCGCCAAGTTCAAGCTTGTTCTTCAACAAATGCGAGAGTAGATCGCCGTAAAATTCTTCTTCATTGGAATTATGTTTTTTGGTAAACACGTCGTAAATCTTTCTTCCAACCGCGGCCTCAAAACTCAAGTCGATAGTCCTGATGTATTTGTAGAATTTTTCTCTAACCTCCGGAAGATCATCTGTCGCGTGAAAATAATAACCGACCTTTTCTTTCTTCTTTTGAATACTTGGGACATCCTGGTAATACTCATCGTTCTCGATTTCATTCTGCAGCGACAATATCCCGCTTCTAATCTCTGAAAGAGGCCGTTTGAACTTTACCATACCGAGTATGAAACAGAGGCTTACTCCTTCAACCTTTCCGATTATCGGTGTCTTGCCCTTCCCCCAGAATGTTGTATCCCCCGCTTCGTCCAAAAATCTATGATAGAATTCTTTTGGCTTTTCTTTGCTCATCAGGCGTCATTTGCTATTTGATAAATCAGATGGACTCAACTTTTCACTTCCTCCACCACCGCGCTCTCGAATCCGAACACATCTACGGCTTTTACGCAAACCTTTCTTGCTCCGTCTTTTTTGGGGACTTCGATAGCAGTCTTGCGTACAACTCTCAGTGGGTCGCCGTCGTTTCCGATGTTGCCGCGGTAATCCTGCCAGCGGCTCCTGAATACTTCGCCGTCGTAATCAGGGTCTATGCTCCAATATTCAATCAAGGCTAACGGATCGTTTGCAGCTATCTTCTGAAGCTTTGCTCTATCCTCATCGCTCAATGGCAAAGCGTCGGGGGAAAGCAAAACATAGTTATCAAGGGTTATTGTCAAAGCCACCTTGCCATCTTTCCGGTCTTCGACTGCGATGGGTTTGACTGTGAGATACTGCAGAGAGGAAAAACGAATCTTGCCGGACTTGATAAGCTGCTGGTAAGATGTTTTCGTCTTCAACCTGTCTAACAAGTCTGCCGGTATGACGAGCACCTCGAGATTCGGATCGTTCAAAGATGAAATCACCTGTCCGATGTTTGTCTCGAAGTTCCATCCAAGGACTACCACCTTTTGCCACCCGCCCATAAACGATGCGCGATACTGCTGAGCTTTTTTTATCGTGTTGCATCCGGTGAGTTTGTTAGGCGAATCAACAACGACCAATGTCCTATTTTGTTTAATGTATCCTACGTTTGCCGGCGCATCTTTTTGAGTAAACGGCATTGCACCGTACAATTGCAAGACGACTTGCGCAAGCGAGCCGATTGTCTTGAACTCACTTTTTGAAAACTGTTCTTTCTGGTAATCCCCGATGGATTGGTAAAGAAATGGCTTCGAGTTCTGGTCAATCAAACGTTTTCTCATTATCATACACGCCGGCTTTCCTATGTCGCTCATTACCCATCTTCTACCGAGCCTCTCTGCAACTGCGCCGGTTGTCCCGGAACCAGCAAAGAAATCGGCGACAATCGAATTTTCTTCAGAGGACATATCAACTATAATCTCCAGTAACGACTCTTTTTTCTCCGTTGTATAACCAGTAGTGAATGCAGAAACAGTTACATCATCCCAAAGTGTATCTCTTAAAATATAATCGGAAGCTTCAATTTTATATTCGGGTTTACCTGTATTGGGATTGGGCCTTAAGTTCCCCTCTTTGATGGCCTGCTCAGCGTTATCTTTTGTCCAACGCCAATGGTTACCATTGTTCGGCTTAAAACCGAACAGTTCATAATCCATTCCAGTTCTAAACCCTGCAGCTTCAAAGGAATGCCACCTCTCAGCCTTCGGATCAAATTTCATGGGGGGATTGATGAGGTGCTCACCGCTTTTCACATAAAAGAATATTGAATCAACCGCTTCATTCAGTCTCGGAACCTTTTCTCTCTCCTTGACATTTTTTCTTATTCTCTTCGCATAGATCTCGTTTCGAAAATTTTCCTTTCCGAAAACTTCATCCAATATCACTTTAACATAGTGGCTCACGTGCCAATCAAGATGCACATAAATGCTTCCCTGATCGCTCAACAATTCTCTCATGAGAACTAGACGTGGATATATCATTTGCAAATAACTTGCAGTCCCGTCCTTCCAAGTATCGCTGTAAGCAAACTGTTCAATCACCGTCGGCTTCTGTTCGATATCGCCGTTCGGCAAAGTTATTTTTGTCCTGTAGTCGGCCTTGCTGTCAAAGGGAGGGTCTATATATATCAGATCTACCTTGCCGCGCATGCTTGGCAGCCCGCTTTGCTCGTCCCCGGCAAGCAATGCCTGCATCACCAAAAGATTGTCACCATAGACAAGTCTGTTGAGCCAGCCCTCGTAGCCGATGGTCTCAGTCAAGGCAAGCTGATTGTTTATTATACTTGATTCGGGCTTGTCTCCTAATTCAAGCTGTGTCTTTCCAATTGGGACTTTCTCGACATGTGGGAGCTTCGGCACTTGTCCACTGAACAGTCCGCTGACGTCTTTTGCAGGCAGAACTAATTCATTGGTTTGCAAGGCCAGCCTGCTTGGATGAGAAAGGCGCTCGAGAATCTTCTCGGCTTCTTCCTTCCCTTCCTTCGCAATTTTAGGAAGTAATTCGATCAAGGTCGGCCTGAGGCTGATGCGCCCATGGCGCAATTGTTTTTGTTCCGGCATTTCTATACTTGTGTTGTAAGTTTTCGGTAAATGAAGCGAGTTTCAAAGTGTTCCCTAAACTTTTCTAAAACTTGTTCATTAAATGTCAGAATTGCAAGGGTGAGAGTGGAG
Organism: Bacteroidota bacterium; assembly: GCA_023381615.1. Taxonomy (GTDB): domain Bacteria; phylum Bacteroidota; class Ignavibacteria; order Kryptoniales; family JAKASW01; genus JAKASW01. Next base: position 43,056 of record JAMCQL010000067.1, on the reverse strand, counting down.
TTGAATGGTGGGGGGTAATGCGAAGTTCAAAAACTAACTCACCGGTCGCCGCTGGGTTTGAAATAATTTTTGACCCGTTCACGATCCTCGTTCTTCTTGTCCCCCTTGTAATAAATTTCAATGAACCTTACTTCCCGATCCTTTTCCGAATAGGCATAAATAATTCTTATTCCTGATTGCGCACCTTTGCCATAAAGTGAGCGGCAAGCAAACTTCCTTACCTTGAAAATCCTTGGCTCCGCTATACCCAAATCGGATATTTCAACTATGGACCCCGAGTCAATCCCTTCCTCATGAAAGGGAATCAATGCTGCCTTGATGAAATTTTCAATGTCCTCTTCTCCGTAGGATCCTACGGAAAGGGTCCTGTAACGCTTCTTCAAAGCCTTCAAGTCTTTCTCAAATTCCGGGAGGCGGACATACTTATCAATCATCGTTCCCGCCCACAGAATCCCGACTTTCGTCGGGATAATGCCTCACAGAATAAGCGGGAGTCCGGTAGAAAACAGATTCGTACTCTATTATTTCTCCTTCCTTCACGGTTTTCCAGGGTATGTCGTTATGAGAATAATCGCTTATCTGAGCGGCGGTCATGTCGGAAAGTCTATTCAACACATCTTCAATTGTTTCGAGCTCACGTGCGGTCAACTTTGATAAGTCCGGCTTTCTCAAAGGCAGGTACTTGGTTTGTGGGAAGCCAAAAAACTTGCTCTTGACTCTCACTATTTCTTCCTTCTCCATCATCCTATCTACAATTTTCGCGAACTCTATGGGAGTCGGACCGTAGTGATTCTTCTGATATTTCGCACCGATAAGCTGCTCCTCATACTTTTCGTAGTAATCAAAATCTATGAAGTAAAGCAGCTTGTAGATTACAGTCTCACCGATATTTTGCTTCGATCCCACCTTTTCCAAAATATACAATAGGACCTCCCTGAATTTTGCCAGATTTTCTTGAGGAACATTAACACGTATCCGCTGCTCTTTCTTCCCCCGCTGAACGTTCTTCTCTTCGCTTAGAACCACTTCCGGTTCCTTTTTCAACTCAAGAATCGTCTCGATCGGAATCCCGAAAATCCGTGACAGTCCGACAAGTTCTTCAGCCGACACGGCTCTTGTACCATTCTCAATCTGCGAGACTGCGGGTCTTGGAATATTCAATAGTTCTGCGAGCTTTTGTTGGCTCAAGTCCATTCTTTCCCTCAACTCTTTTACCTTCTTCCCCAGCCGGGCATAAATGCTACTCATCATTGTCCTCTCCTCTTCTCCGAAGGATCCTTCGGAGATTTTTTTGCCGGAGATAATTTAGCATATGTAAGATTATATGTCAATCCAATGTAAGATATCCCTACACGAGACCTCGTTCTAAAGATGCGGCATACCCCCATTTGCAGGCCAAGCCCTCTTATTCCCCCTTTCCGTACGATCCCGACCTTCGTCGGGACAAACTCAACTCATTCCAATATCCTCACGGCGGAGACGACCATCAGAGCGTGTTGAGTCGAGCGTCGACCCTGGGGGGTGCCGTCGTCCGCCGCAGGTGAAACCATCGCCAAGACGAATCTCCATTTATGCCGCCCTGAGGGTATGCAGGACGGCTCGCTGAATTGAACTCATTACTCTCCCCTTGCTCCTCCCTAAAATTTTAGGGAGGGGGTCAGGGGGTGAGTTTGCACTTTCAATTCCCCATCCGACCTGGGTATTTGGAAAAAAGTTTTTCTTTACAATCGGCGCACAACTTCTCTGTCTTCACATCGATCTCTTCAACCCCGGTCGATGAATGCATGACGCACAGATAATCCTTGCAGTGAAGCAAGCCGAAAGTGTGACCAAGCTCGTGAATGGATTCCTTAAGAAGACGCAATTGAAGAAGCTGTTTGTTTGGCTGGAGTCCGTAAAATTCATCACGCAGTCTATGTGAAGAAACAACCGCAGCCTTTCCGTTGAGCTGTGCTTCGCCGAAAACATAAGTCAAAACCGGCACGAAAAGGTCTCCTGAAGTAACGCCCAGTATTCTCCCCTCGAAGTCTTCGAACTTTTCAAGGAGCGCGGAGAGGATTGGAGTCGAGCCGTATTGGTTGCGGGATACGTTGAGAGCGAACGACCCGTCGAGCGGCTGAGCCTGCGTCACTTCAACAGATTGAGAAAAGGTCTTCCTCAGCGGTTGTACAAGCGGCGCCAGCAAGGAGCGATCTGCCGGAGTGATCTCGACAATAAGTATTGAGGACATTTAAGCTATGGGCTCATCCCACTTTGCGCATAGGCGTCAACTTAATTTTTCTTCCGAACCTTCTAACTTCTATAATCTTTTAACCTTTACCTGTTAAAAATATTTATTTATCCTCTACGAGGATACTGTATTTGTTGGGTTTGTTTGTCTCTACAATAATTAAACATCTACGATATTTTTAGACCTCGTAGAGGTCAAACTGTTGTAGAAAAGAGTTTATTTTACATTGATAAATCCTCGTAGAGGATTAACAATTTCCTCAGTATTCGTTCAAATTTGTTATGATTTTATTCTCAATATTGTAAACCCGCAGATTCTTAGGTTGACGCCTATGCACTTTGCGGGACTTCACGGCTTCTTTATGCCGTATTTTGAAATCTTGCTGTACAGGGTGACTCTGTCGATACTGAGCACTTCTGCAGCTCGCGTTATGTTCCAGCCCATCTTATCAAGCACTCGAGCAATGTGCACTTTCTCTGCTCCCGCGAGAGAATCATCTTGAGCTCCATTCTCCTCTTGCGTCTGAGAGAGTTGAAAAGGTAAATCTTCTCGCCGAATCGCCGGTGGTTTTGCCAGAACCATCGCTCTTTCGATCACGTTTTCCAATTCGCGAATGTTACCGGGCCACCTGTTTCGAATCAGCAGATCCATCGCCTCAGGATCTATATCGAGCATCGGCTTGTTCATGGAAGTCGCATACTCTTTTATGAAATGATTTACCAAAGGCGGGATATCAACGCGCCTCTCCCGGAGCGGCGGAATGAAAATCGTAAAAACATTGAGACGGTAATACAAATCCTCGCGGAAACTTTTATCAGCAATCGCAGCTTCGAGATCGCGATTGGTGGCGCAAATTACCCTGAAGTCACTCGAAATTATTTCATTGCCGCCGACCCGTGTGAACTGCTTCGATTCCAGGACGCGCAGCAGCTGCACTTGCATCTTCTGGCTGATTGTTCCAATCTCGTCAAGGAAAACAGTTCCGCCATCCGCCATTTCAAATTTTCCCTTTCGACGAAACTGCGCACCTGTGAACGCACCTTTCTCGTGTCCGAAGAGTTCGCTCTCCAACAAAGTTTCAGGAACGGCTCCGCAATTGACGACTATTATCGGAAAGTATTTCCGCGCGCTGTTGGCATGAATCATTCTCGCAATGAGTTCCTTCCCCGTCCCGCTTTCTCCGCGAATCATGGCAGTCGTATCGGTCTGCGCTACCGTCTTTGCAAGGTCGATGACTTTTTTCATCTGCGGACTTTCACCGACAATTTCTTCGACTCCAGAAAGCTCCGACATCTGCTGCCGCAGACGCCAATTCTCATCCGTCAACTTCTTGGTCCTGAGCGCATTTTGGACGAGATGAGACAAATGCTCGGGGTCAACGGGCTTGGTAATGTAATCGAAAGCCCCTTCCTTCAGAGCCTGTACCGCGCTGTCGACAGCGGCAAACGCAGTAACCATGATGATCGCCGCTTCCTTGTCGATTTCCTTAAGCCGCTTCTGCAGCTCGAGTCCGTCCATTCCCGGCATTTTGATGTCGAGAAGTATCACATCCCACGGTCCTTCATTCATTAAACTCAGAGCGCGATTCGCATTTTCCGCCGCGCCAACTCGATAGCCGTCTTCCTTAAACCATTTGCTCAGCGAATCGCGGACCGACAATTCGTCGTCGACCACTAAGATGCTCGATTGTTGCGTCTTCTGATTGTTCGTCATGTTCTTATCTCAATTCTTTTGTGCACCTGAAAGCTTTGCAGCTCCTGCGATGTTAGGGTTCAGAGGCAATGTAATTGTGAAGGTTGTGCCTAAATTTACCTTTGATTGCACCTCGATTTGTCCATTGTGGCGTTCCACGATGCCATGAACCACTGCGAGCCCCAGCCCGGTGCCCTTCCCGTCTTTCTTTGTGGTAAAAAACGGCTCAAAAATGTGATCGAGGTCCTCCGCATTTATCCCGATTCCGGTATCAACAACTTTAATCCGCACTGCGTTTTCTTTGTTAAGTAATTCCATTTCAACTTCCAGATTTCCGCCTTCCGGCATCGCCTCGATGGAATTTATTTCGAGGGCGAGCAATGCCTGCTCAATTTGCTGAGGATCGCAGATAATCTCCACCGGCTCGCTTGGCAGTTTGATCTCACACTTAACATTGCTCATCGTCAGATGATGAGCGATAAGCTTAAGACTTTGCTCGATGATCCCTGCAAGATTCTGCGGTTGAAAGTCCCCGACTTTCTGTCGCGAGAAGAGCAAGAGGTTGTTCACGATGTTGCCGCAGCGGGCGCTCTCGTCCGCAATCATCCCAAGCTCACTCTCGATCTCTTTGGCATCCTCTTGTCCAAAGGATCCTTCGGACCGAAGGCTTCTCTTGCCGATCTTCTTCTTCAAAAGCTTTGCATACGCCAGAATACCCGCAAGAGGGTTATTTAACTCGTGAGCCACGCTTGCAGCAAGTTTTCCGAGCGAAGCCATCTTCTCCATCTGTACCATGTTCGACAACGCTCGACGCAATTCATCTGTCTTTTGCTCGACTCTTTCTTCGAGCGTTTGAGCCCACTGCGTCAACTCGTCTCTGGCGCGGCTTAATTCTTCGGTCATCTTGTTGAACGACGCGGCAAGGGCGCCGATTTCATCCGAGGAATGAACGTTTATTCTGTAGTCGAGATTGCCTTTGATGATTTCCTGCGTTCCGAGTGTCAGCTTCCGCACAGGAATATTTACCATGATCCATATAAAAATTCCCGCAAAGGCCGTGACACTTACAACCATCAGTGCGCCGCTGACATAAGAGGAGTTGCGCAGCTCTGCAAGGTCCGCATCGAGTCCTTTCAGCGGCAGCATCACATCGAGAACGCCGAGCACCGTTTGTGACTTCGGATGAACATGACAGTCTGCATTATAACAGCTTGGTTCGTTTTTGATCGGAGTGATCACGCCCAAAACCCGGTAACCTTTGGGCGACGTGAAAATTCTTGTGAGCGCATTAGTGCCATGCGACATCGGCACTTTTCCGGGTACATGACAGGCATTGCATGCTTCGGCGCTCATGTCGACATACTTGCCGACCTCGGAATTTATTGTCGAGAAAGTTATCTCACCCTTCTTGTTATAAATGCGAATCGCCTCGATGCCCGGCTCCGAGCCAAGCGTCGTTATTGTTTGATAAATATCCTCACGCCTGTTCTCGAGCATGCTGTAGTGTGTCGATCTCTTGATAAGGTCGCTCGTCCTCAAAGCCCAGTCGGTAGTAATCTGGAGATATTTTTCGGAATGCCAGTTAAGCATTACTGTCGTGAAGATCGCTGTAGCGGCGAGCATCACGAGAAGCACAATTATAAAAAGCCTGAAGGCTAAAAATTTTGTGATCCGCATATAATACCTATGCTCTCGTTCTTATTCGGACAATTGTTATGCCGTGAAGAGGCTGAATATCAGAGTTACTCTCGCTTAAATCGGGCAAAATTGGGATGCTTTTACGGGTAATGATGAAAATAGGCTTTGCGGCGTCGCGGAATTGGTGAGGAATGTGGCATAATTCCGCGAGCGGTAATTAGATTTTTATCGACAGCAATTTTTGCAGAAACGACACAAAGTTTTCTGAGCCAAGAACATCTTTCAAATTCCTGGGGCGCATCCCGCCGTCCATTAGAGTCACGCCTAAAGACGGCGGTTTGCGATCGAGGTTAGCTATGAGGTCCTGCAAAAACTGACGGCTATGTTCTGCCGAGACCCGACGTTTGCGATAAAAGTCAGCTATGAGGTCCTGCTTCAATTGCTGAAACTGGCTGCTGCATAACGACTCCATCCCGGCGGCATCGCAGCAGTCTTTCGGCAGACTTTTCTGTCCTTCAATTCCGACTTCGCTTATCCAACCGGAATCATACGGATCTTTGTTAACGAGGTATGCAGAGTCTTTGAGTTTCAAATTACTCCTCACGGTCTTTCCATTTAGCGGAGAACGAACGGCAATCGTTCCGTCTTCACAGAGTATCCACGCGCAAGGATTATTCCGTGAAGAGACGCTGTTCGCCTGCGGGAGAACTATGCTCTGGATACTTTCCAAGAAATATGCCGCGTAGTGGTCTATCCCAACGCGGTACAAGTTCTCTTCCACTCGTTTCATCCAAACATGGTTGCGTGAGTACATTCTGTCGCCGGGAAGCGGCACAGACAAAGGAGGAGAGAAAAGGTCACTTATCAGATTAACTAAAGTCTCGTGACTCGTGTATGTTTTCTTTCCCGGCTTTGTCTCCTCCGCATCTTTCTTTTGCTCCACTGCCGGGCTGGAGGCAGAACGGGACTGCATGCGCATGACCTGATCGAATGGGCAGTTTTCGCAGTCGTAACTCCGATCGCACAGCTTGTAAGACACAAGTCCTGCTTCCATCCAAATGCAGTTAAGTTCACCTTCAGGTATCACTCTGCTCATCGTCCTATTTCCCTGTCCAAAGGATCCTGTGGACATGATGTATTCGCCTCCTCGCATGTTTAGCAATTCAACTCAATCACTTAGCTTCCATTCCGAATGACGAAATGTTCCGAAGCTGTGCTTCGTCTTCGACGACGACGACCTCATAACTTTCCGCATGAGCAGGCGCTTCAGCATGAGCTTCCTTTGGAAACACCGCGAGATTTTTCGCCGCTAATTTGAATGCAGCAAAGCCGAGCGCGACGATCATGAGCGTTACCGAAATTTCCATCCAGCTCGGGAAATAGTTTGTGCCGTAATGGCGCTCGAGCGCTGTCACACTGACATCCATCCTGTTCAACACAAAACCCGTTACGACAAGGATCGCACTGTAAAACAAACCGCGTTTGTTTTCTCTGACTTTCGGAATTGTCAGGAGCACTATCGGCAAAATGACGCCAACAATTATCTCGGCCCAGTAGAGAATCCCCTCCAAATTGAAAGTAAAAATGTACGGGAACAGATTGTAGTTGATGGCGTCTTCGATCTTCAACACGAGGTAGACTGCAAGAGCTACGGCAGAGACTTTGCCGAGACGCGACAGAATCGGCATCTCAATCTCGCGTTGAAATGCACGTGAGCTCAAGAAAGACTCGATCGTTACCATCGCCGGGCCGACTGCGACCGCAGACAAGAAGAAAAAGAACGGCAGATTCCAAGAATACCAGAGCGGATAAGTTTTTTCCGGTGTGATTAGGTAAAGAGAGCCGAGTGAAGACTGGTGAAGCGTCGAGAGCATAACGCCCAGAATCACGAGCGGAACAATTATGCTATGCACAATTTTGCCGGCTTTCTCCATCCTGAAACGCTCGAACACCATCGGACTGAATTCCAAAGCGAGCACCGCCGTATAAAGAATGACGCACCACGCTACTTCGAACATTACGGAGTGAGGGTTCCACATCACCAAAGGATGCCAGATGTTCCACGGCCTTCCGAGGTCAAACATCAACGCGACAATGACAAGGACATAGCCGAGAAATGCTGTCAAAACCGCAGGCCGAACTATAGCTTTGTAATCATCAAGATGGAAAATATAGACCGCGGCTGCAACTACGAATCCGCCGGCTGCCAATCCGACACCGCACAAGACATCGAAGCCGATCCACAATCCCCACGGGAAATTGTCGCTCAAATTAGTTGCTGCACCGAGTCCGAATACAAATCGCACGACAGTTGAGTATATCCCTGCCGCCACCAGTACCAGAAACACGGATTTCCAAAATGTCATGTGCTTGAACCAATCCACAATTTTCAAAAAGAAACTATTCTTATTCATTTTTTTCTCCAGTGGTTTACCATTTGTTGTAATCCATCAGGGATAATTTAACCTTGCGAAGGTTCGAAACTCGAAAAGTCCGAGAGACTCGACAGAGGCCGGCAACCTTCGCAAGGTTCTTCACTGATGGTTTACCGTTTGTTCTCATTGCTGCTGCCGTCGGACTTCCCATGCTTCAGCCTTTCTTCATATTCGGCAACTTGCTTCTTGCGATTTGTCAGCCACCAGAAGCCGGTCATCAGGGTGCCGCCCCAGAGGACATAGTCCGGAATCTTCGACATAATATTCCATGTGTACTGCGGAAGCGCAGTCTTTGGAAGATCGGTCTTGAAACCTAATTTCGCGAAATCCATACCGGCGAGATATACGGTAGAAGTCCCGCCTACTTCAGTCTTTCCAAAAATATGTTGAATGTAAGTCTGAGGATTCTGTTTTATTCGCTTGTCCGCTTCTTGGAGAAGTTCATCGCGATATCCGAATATGCGCGCCTGCGCGGGGCACGCCTCGACGCATGCGGGCTGTTTCCCTTTTTCGATCCTGTCGAAACACATGTCGCACTTCGTGACTTTCGGATTCGGTTTGTTCCACTGGTACTTTGGGACCTGGAACGGACAGGACTGCATGCAGTAGCGGCATCCGATGCACTTGTTTACATCATAAATCACAGGCCCTTCCGCTGTTTTGTGAAGCGCTCCGACCGGACAAACTGAAGCGCACGCCGGATTTTCGCAGTGCATGCAAAGCCTCGGGACATACGTCTCACCCCACTGCTGTACCACCGTGTTCTTTTCGCACGAAAGTTCGTGTACGTCCGTGTGGGGAAATCCCCACCTGTCCGCACAGGCATCCTCGCATGCCATGCATCCTATGCACTGCGTCGTATCTACTAAAATTCCAACCTGCTTTTCCATTTCGATTCTCCCTTTTCGATTGAAGACTAAGAGTTAGTTCGTGCTTTAGCGTTCTCTGAAGCAAGGAAATCATTCTCAAACATCTGCCAAACTTCCTGCGAGGAATGTTCCAATACATCGTTAACCGGAATGCCGCCATCCATCAGCGTTACTCCGGTCCCGAAGGTCAACGACTCGTCGACCGTTGGTTTACAACTCTTCGAGTTGATAAACTCGTGGAGGACTCGTAGAGGATCCCGCATTTGCGGGACAAGAGAAGGAGAACCCGAAGAAGCAATTGCCGCCGTCTGCACGGTTATGAAATTTCTGAATCTTTTTATTTCTTCTTTGAGCCATTGGGCCGCCTCGTTCCCGATAGAGAGCTGCTTGATCTCTCCGGCGAGATCGCTCGGCTCGATCATTGCCACCCATCCATTTTTGTACGGCTCTTTCTTGATCATATCGGGAAGATGCGTGAGTTCGTTATTGAAGGCGACTATTCTTCCGGAAATAGGAGCGCGAAAAGACATCTCTTTATTTCCCTGTTTGATTGTGAAGAGCTTGCCGCCTTTCACAACTTCGTTGTTTACCAGGACGACGCTGACTTGATCGATTGGTCCCAAAATTTTCTGGACGAAATCATCAAGTCCTATCCTTGTTGAACCATTCGACAAAAGTTCAACCCACGTGTGACCTTTTCCGAAGAAATACCCCTTCGGAATGACGAACCGCGCCTTTGCCGAAACTTGAGCTGCGGGGGCGAGTGCGGCTTTGCGCTTTTCAGCGCGCTGTACGAAATAATCGATAACCAGAAAAACGATTATTGTCGTGACCACAAATAACGCAACCATTTTGAACCTCCTAAGTTTTGGTAGTTAATTTTAGAAATTTCTCGTATTCCAACTTGCCGCTTGAAATTTGCATTGACTTCTTTTGCGAGCGGCGATCATGAGAAGCAGAATCACTTTTCGTGAAAATTATTCTTGAGTCTGAACTTCTTATTCTCTTTTTCATGTCACTCATTCCTTGGTAACACTTCACACTATATTCATCAATTGCCGTTCCCAAATCGCCAAATCGGAAGAAAAAAATACGGGATAACTTGCTGTGTTTGAGATGTTTATATTTGCGGGAAAATCAGACAAAAAGCCGTTCATGAGAATTCAAATACCACCGTTGAATCATTCAACAGCCGCTTCATGGTCACCGTTGAGTTTCTCGATAAACGACAGCATTAACACAGGATTTGGGTTGTTGAGAAGTTCAACGCGGCTTGTTTAATTTCTCAGCAAAGAGGTGGGGTTTTCCCTTGTTACATCGAAAATGAATTACCTCGCCGCAAGCGGCGAGGTATCCTGTCATGCCCGAACGTTTCTATCGGGCATCCACAAATCCAAAGGATCCCGACCTTCGTCGGGACAGATTCCCGCTGAGAACATACCCCGACGGGGTCCTTCGGACGGGAATGACAACGCCGCGAACGGCGGGGAATCAAACCCGGTAGAGATTGAATTCGGTCACTGACTTCTCCAACACTCGCCCACTCCCACCCTTCCGGCAATTCCGGCAGCATGGACTCGCCAGTCGGTGGCTGCGACTTCGTTGTGTCGTCCTGCAGTGCATTTGTGACATTACTTACGCCAGTCACAGTTGAAACGGCCTCCTCTAATGCAACCCCAAGGAAGAACATCAGCGTGGTAACACGAGTGTCTCTACAAATTATAGATACATGGGTTAAGTCTACAAGCGTGTGAATGTTTCTTCTGCTTCGCTTTCATCCTGTGTCCTTGAGATACAGTTGCTCATACCAGACTAACGCTATCCACAATCCCTACAATCACAGAAATCACACACGCATCTGGATTCTTCAATACCTGACGCGCTCCGTTCCCTTCCCGGTTGACTAGAACAGTATCACCGACACCAGCCTGTGTATTATCTAACGCAATAAAATCCTCGTCAGGCGCAGGGGTATCGCCTTCCAATACCAACGGTTGAACGACCAGCAGCCTGCGGTTCTTATAATCCCTGTGGCTGATGGTGGTGACAACGGTTCCAACGACTTTGCCAATAATCATCTTCGTCTCTCACGTGAATCGATTCAAGCCTCGACGCAGCGTGCAATCGTATGTGCCGTCCGGCTTGACTTCCAACTCGTCCACGATGCCGACCAAAGCAAGGTCGATCGGCACGAACTTGACAGCGGGCATAGCAAGTGCGGCTTCGCGTGAACGCACCATGACACACAAATCGCCCGGACCAGCCTGCACCACATCCGCCGCGACTTGCAATGCACCGATCGGCTCCAACATTTTATTCAAGGGTTGGACCACCAGCAATTTCAATCCCTTTGTGCCTTCGTATTTCATGGTACAGACAGCGTTGCCGTGTACTCGTCCAAAGAGCATCGCCTTACTTCACCCCTGCAGCCTTCAACACGCGCTGGATAATGACATCCAATAACGTGGAATCCACCTGACTTCCCAAACGCGCGACGACTGCCTCACGGATGCGCTTCGCCAGGTCCGTTTCCCCTTGTTGAACAGGAGGAGTGGGTGGCGGAGAAAAGGCAGTTGGAACAGCTGTCGAGTCACTCGCAGATACAGTACGCCCGGACTGTTTCTCGGAAAGATAAGGCCGCACCGGAGCACTGGGAGGGTTGTCAGCCTGGTCACGCAACAATTGCATTCCCAGACGGTTGGCCGTCTCGTATGCCAGCTCGGTCAGCACCACATTCTCGTTGACCTGAAGCGACATGACGCCTCTCTTGAACATATCCTCTATGTCCTTTTGGGTATAAAACTCTTTCGGCATCGTCTACTCCTTTTTAGACCGTAACATTAACATTCAGGCTCAGGCTCCTGTCCGGCCGGTTATTTCTTCCAGTGCGCGGATGGCGGCATCTTTGGCCGTCAGGATTTCCGACTCGGTTCCGGAAAGCCACATACGGCCAAAGCGTCCGACAGAGGAAACATGGATCAGCTTGATACTGGCCGTCTTCTCCGCCTCGTTGCACGCAATGTTGATGTAGGCCGCTGGGGCACATTCAAGAACCAGCATGGTCTCTCCCGCCACCAGCATGCTGCCGCGCCGGAACCGGTTCAGCAGCTGCGCCTGATAGGGATCCACACGCGTAATGACCTGCGTGGAAACGACCTGAGGGCGGATGCGATCGTTGATCCCCAGTCCGAGGCGAGCCAGAACGACATCACCGGCTTCCAGCACCGCTGCCTGACTAGGGGAATGCACCTCGAACATCCCAAACTCGCGCTCGACAATCTGCGCGCCCGGTCTGGCTTCAGTGGCCTTGACGGCGATGTCCACCACGCGGAAGACCTCGTTCCCAGGCGACATCTCAACGTAAAGGGCCGCCATGCCCTCGGTCGGCAGATCGCCCTGGGTTACCGTCCCAACAAAGGCTGCGAACTGCGGCTGCATCTTGTCCAGATAGCAGTAACAGCGCAGCGAAAATTGTTCACTCATCATGCTTGCTCCAATCCGATTTCACTACTGGCAGGGTCATGCAGGGCAATCCCAAGCGGCGTGATGAACAGCGGGTTCTCTGGTACGCGCGTAGAAACACCTGTATAGTCCTGGATGACCTGTGCGATCCCCGGGAAAGCCGAGGTACCCCCGACCAGCCTGATCGTTTCCACATGCTGATTACGAATATGCCGATTGACGATGCTCGCCACTTTCTCCATTACTGGGTACACCAGGGGATACAGGCGCGGCTGTTCGCTCCGAGTGAGCTTCAGACTTTCAGCTTCTTCGAGGCTGAGACCCAGCGCACCTGCCAGAACTAAGGAGAAATGTACACCACCTGTTGCTTCATCTGCGGTGTAAACCACTTCTCCATCACGCAGAATGGCGATTCCGGTGGTACCGCCCCCGACATCAACGATCGCCCCGTCCCGCAGGGCGAGAACATTGTTTGCCGCGCTTGGCTCGTCAATCAATCCGCTGCAGCTAAACCCAGCTGCCTCGACCACATGGGCAGTTGCCCGCACTTCTGCCTGCGGTACACCGGGTGGATAGGCGCTCGCAGCATGGACCAGCTCCCGGCCAATCCGGCGTTCTATGCGCTGCTTCATGCCAAGCAACAAATCCACCGCTCCCACGAAATCCACCACCAAGCCGTCACGAACCACCTGGGCAAACTGCCATTCACCAGCTACCGGCAAGCCGCCTTCGTCCAGAACAACAAGGACAAGATAGGCTGTCCCCAGGTCTACTCCGACGCTGAATCGAGCAGTCGTGTCAGTCACCATCGGTTCGGCGGTCTCCGACAACTCCCTGGGCAGAATGACGGCTTGCGCACGGCGCAGGTATTCGGCAAGGCTCAAGGCTTCTGGTAAACGCAGGTCAGCCGCTGCCATTTGCTGGACCGTCAGACTATTTTGCTTTCGATGAGCTTTCGCCTGCAGGCCGACCACTGATGCTGCCCTTGGTTGATTTCGGCAGGATCATTTCGACTTCTTCGTGTGGACGCGGGATGACGTGCACCGAAACCATTTCGCCGACACGCTTCGCCGCAGCAGCACCCGCGTCGGTGGCAGCTTTGACCGCGCCGACGTCACCGCGCACCATCACGGTCACATATCCACCACCAACATATTCGGAACCGATCAGGACCACGTTGGCAGCCTTGACCATCGCATCGGCAGCCTCAATCGCACCGACCAGGCCCCGTGTCTCGACCATGCCGAGAGCTATCAAAGAGGGATCTAGAGCCATTTTGTTTTTCCTTTCTGTTTGAAATAGTTTGACTCAATTACGAAGAACGTTTGGTTTCCAGGATTTCATTGACGACTTGCCGGACAACCCGCTCGATTTCCTGGGGCGAAGGGCCGGCGGCAACCTCTCCATCTGAGAATATCTCCGCAGGAGGCGCCATTGTTTCATATGCCAGCCGCTTAACGTTCATCAAATGATAAGCCGTGATATTGTCTCCAGTGATCGAGCCTCCGATGCCTCCAGAGCCAAGCGTCAACGAAGGCATTACACCTGTGGTCAGTCCGATCGCGCCCAGTGCTCCGGTGGTATTGACCAGGATGCGGAAGACTGGTTTCTGCAACCCAAAAGCCATGATGACTTTCTCGTCGGTTGCGTGAATAATTTGAGTGTGACCGCGGCCGCCGGACTCGATGATCGCAATGGAAGTATCACAGCCCTGTTCCCAGCCGTCTGCCTCATACCACGCCAGCACCGTCGTCAACTTTTCGTGAGAGAGCGGCTCCTCTCTGCCCGTTTTCGTGAGAGGCGTCAAGAGAATACGTGTCCCGCTTGGAACCCTGAAGCCAGCCACCTCAGCGACATACGAGGCTGACTTCCCGATCACACTCACGTTGAGACTGCCGTCGCCATTGAAGAGCGTGCGGCGAAGGGCTTCAGTCTCGCGCGGATCCGTAATATATGCACCTTCGGCGCGCATGAGTTCGAGCAGATTTGCCGCGATCGGCCGGTCGGCAATCACAGCCTGTTCAGTGGAACAGATGGTGGAATTGTCAAAAGCTTTGGAGGCGACAATGTAGCGGGCCGCTTTCTGAATGTCCGCGCTGCGGTCCACATAAACCGGGACGTTGCCGGGGCCGACTCCGTAGGCAGGTTTGCCGGTTGAGTGGGCGGCCCGCACCATGGCAGTCCCACCCGTGGCGAGGATGACCGCCGTCTGGCGATGGTTCATTAGCTCCTGAGTGCCCGCCAGGGAAACCTGCTGCAAGCAACTGATCAGACCTTTGGGAGCGCCAGAGTTTTCAGCTGCCAGCGCCATAACCTGAGCAGCCTCGCACGCACATCGCGCTGCGGACGGATGAGGAGAAATGACAATCGCGTTGCGCGACTTGACAGCAATCAATGTTTTGAAGAACGTGGTCGAGGTTGGGTTGGTGGAGGGAATCAAGGCTGCCACGACACCCATTGGCCAGGCAATCTCGTATAACCGATGCATGGGGTCGTGACGGATCACGCCGACTGTTTTCATGTCACGGATGCTATCCCAGACCACGCGTGAACCGAACTCGTTCTTAAGCTTCTTATGGGCAGCCACACCGAATCCCGTTTCCTCCTGCGCCATGCGACCGAGACGTTCGGAGGCTTGAAACCCAGCCTCAGCCATAGCCGCGCAGACACGGTCAACCTCAGCTTGCGAGGCTTTGCTCCAAGTCTTCCAAGCCTCAGAGGCTGCTTTCACCAGATCACGCACTTCCTGAACGGAAGCAAGATCCCTATCCAGCGCCATGATTATCTTTCCAGCAAGGTCGCGCCGGCTTAAGACTTCCTGAATACGATCTGTCCATCTACTTCCAGTGAATCAATGACTGCCATGATGACTGCGTCAACGGGGGTATCTTTAGTGATGTTCGTTTGTCTTGCTGATGAGCCGGCGGCAGTCAACACCAGATCACCGACTCCGGCATCAACGGTATCGACAGCTACGTATGGTTTCCCGAGCGGACTGCCTCGTTCATCCGTCTGACGGACGATCAGCAGTTTCCGCCCAACCAACTTCTCGTCTTTGATTGTCGCGACGGTCGTTCCGATCACCTTTGCAATCAACACTGCCGCACTCCTAATAATTCTTCTTCACCGGCGTCGCCGCGCTGGCAAACGCTGGCTCTTTGTCCGGACCTCGAATGATCTTCACACCTGCACTTGCGCCGATGCGTGTTGCGCCTGCTTTGATCATGCTTTCCGCATCTTCATAGGTTCGTATACCGCCAGCGGCCTTCACACCCATCTCCGGGCCAACCACGCCGCGCATCAACTCCACATCATGGACGGTCGCACCGCCGCTGGCAAAGCCGGTGGAAGTTTTGACAAAATCAGCACCTGCCTCCTTTGAGAGGAGACAGGCAATCGTTTTCTCTTCATCTGTCAACAACACAGCCTCAATAATCACTTTGACGATCGCCCCGCTTGCATGCGCCACATTGACAACCCCGCGAATATCTTTAGCCACTAATTCCAGGTCGCGCGCTTTCAACGCCCCGATGTTGATCACCATGTCAATCTCATTGGCGCCATGCTCAACAGCATTCTGTGCTTCAAACTCTTTGACTTCGGGCAGAGTTGCGCCCAGTGGAAATCCGATTACGGAGCAAACCTTGACGGAAGAACCTTGCAACAATTGAGCACACAGGCTCACCCATGCCGGATTGACGCACACCGAGGCAAACCCATACTTGCGTGCCTCAAAGCAAAGCTGAGCAACCTGATCTTGTGTGGCGTCCGGTTTGAGCAGGGTGTGGTCAATCATTTTTGCCAGGTTGACATCTTCTGGAATAACCCCCAAAGTGGAAGACAGCCGCTCCGCACCGGCGCTGATCGCACGGCCTGCACGATCAAAGCAGGTATGGACGCAGAGCGAGTCAGTGCACTCATACTTGCATTGAGAGTCTTCCGGGTACTTAGCCCGCTCTTGCTCCTCCATCATAGCGGCCAGCACCTCATGGGTGATGACCTCAACTAATTGTTCAACCGTCTTAATATCAGGAATCTTGTCAGGCATTCTGTCTCTTCAGATATTGCTTTTCAACGGCCATAATTTTTTCAACACGCCGGACATGACGCTCACCGCCAAACTCCGTTGTCAGCCAGGTCTTTACGATTTGCCTGGCAAGATTGACGCCGATCATGCCTGCCCCGAGAGTCAGCACGTTGGTGTCATTGTGTTCGCGGCCGTTAAGTGCGGAGGAGTAATCGTATGCCATCCCAGCGCGCACGCCAGGCACCTTATTGGTAACGATGCAGCTCCCGATTCCCGCCCCGTCAATCATAATGCCGCGCCATGCCTTCCCAGTGCTCACCATTTTAGCTACCTCGTGGGCAAAGTCGGGGTAATCCACGGCCGCCTTGCTATCTGTTCCAACGTCGATAGTGTCAAAGCCTAACGCATTCAGTTCAGCCTTGAGTATCTCCTTCAGTTCAAAACCGCCGTGGTCCGCGCCGATCGCTACCACCTTGCGCCCGGGGAGTCCGGCCTGACAGTGTTGATCAGGCTCGGCCCCGGACAGGGCAATAGCAGGTGCATCCTCCGCTTTGGATAGCCCCAGGACTTGCTGGAGCACGCGCTGGACAATCCGCCGGATTTCTGCGTCGTCGATGGCGCCTACCATCGCGAGCCTCGTGAACAGATTATAAAAGTGGTATTAAGCAAATCAAACAAATCTTAACACCTCAAGACAATAAAGTCAAGCATCGAAGACCCCTGATGGAAAAACTTTGTTACCATCTGTGTTTTCGATTAGTCGCTGCCAACAACGGCGGCGTTGGTCTTTCACCGCGAACCAGTCAGTTGTTCATAGAGTTCTCTGTCCGAATCCATCAAGTCTTTTGATGGCGGGGCAGGAGCATACGGCTTGAAGTCTGGAGTCTTCGAAAATATCCCGAACATCGGCACTGCCATCGCATCCTCGAAGTTCAGCGGATCAAGTCCGAGAATGAGTTCGATAGTTCGCAGCATGCTTAGTTGATCGTAACGATCACTCACAACCGCATCCCGTTTCACATAGGGACCCGCGGCGAGCGCTACCGTTCGCGTGGCGTCAACGTGATCCGGACCATTCTGCGCGTCATCTTCCTCCACAAGTATAAGGCTGTTTTTCCAAATCGGACTTTGTGCAATCGTCTGGATCATCAAGCCAAGAGCGGCGTCGTTTTCGGAAACAAGCTGATAAGGATTGGGGTAGTTTGGATTTGTCCCGCCCGTATGATCGTTCGGAAGCCAGATAT
Organism: Bacteroidota bacterium; assembly: GCA_023381615.1. Lineage (GTDB taxonomy): Bacteria > Bacteroidota > Ignavibacteria > Kryptoniales > JAKASW01 > JAKASW01. The sequence goes on along the minus strand of JAMCQL010000067.1, from coordinate 25,459 downwards.
ACTCGAACGGAACAACTTTTCCCGACTTCAGTTGCTGATCGAAATCGGTTCTCCACGCCTCGAAGCGCCGCAAGTCGGAATATTTCAAGTCCCAAGTGTAGTAGTTCAGCGGATAGTGGTACAGGAAGTCCGCAAAGGCTTTTTTGAAACGAAGATTCTTTTGCAAGGCATTGTAGAGGGTCTCGTCGCCGGTGAAGATTTTTGAGATTCCCTTCGTGAATTCCTGATCGCTCAAAAGTTTGAATGCGTCTTTGGGACTGTTCGCCTTCCCGTAAAACTCCTGCACGAAATCGCTGAACTCTTTTCCACGGTCCACTTTGGCGGCAAGTTCCATGCTGTTCGCGTAGAACTTTTTCGCGATGTCGCTGTTATCTCCATAAAATTTTTCGATGATCTTGTGCGCGGCAGTCATGAGATAGTAAGGCTCGCCGTAGACCTTGTAATCGACTCCCTTCGCCTGAAGCGCGTCCCAAATGTAGGCTTTCGAAAAAACTGCCGGGACGGTTCCGTACGGATAGCCATTGTACTTCCCGCAGTATCCCGCGTTGCCAAGCCATTCGAGAAACGGACTTGCATAGCCGCTTGTTGTGAAACTGTGACCGAGCACGCTGATCTCACCGTCGGTGTAGAAATTATCGAGCGTAACGAAGTCCGTCGCGATTTTGTGAACGTTCGGAGTTATTTCTCTGCCGAAGATCGTCAGACTTGAATCGCCATTCCCACGGCCCAGGTCTCCCAACACCTGATCGTAAGAACGATTCTCCTTGATAATGTAAAAAATGTGTTTGATTGGAAGCTTCAAGCCTTTGCGAATGCCATAAATGGGCGAACCGTCTTCCACTTCTTTCGTCCACTCTTTAATATTTTCCTGAATCGAATTTTCCGGAAGGATGCCGGCGGTGCCCTTCAACAGTGTTAACACATAAGCGGGGCCGCCCATGCCGGCGATGGGTTGCGGCCCGTTAATGTTCGGCCGCCTTGGCAAAATTCCTTTTGCGCTGAGGAAAAACAGCGAGCTGCCATTCAATAAAACTTTTGTCGGGTACCAGCCTGTCGGGATGTAACCGAGAAGTCTCGCATTTTTGACATCGTAAACTGCAACTGCATTCAAAATGGCTTCGCTGACGTAAAGCTTTCCGCCGCTGATTGCGCAGGAGGTCGGAGAGACGCCTGAGTTGTAACCCTTTCTTCCGACAAAAATGTTTCGCGTAACCCTGTCGGTCTTTGTGTCAATCACGGAAATGTTGTCGGAGGTAGTATTCACAACGTAAATGAAATTGCGGTCAGCCGTCATACTGCTCGGCGCAATTCCGACATTTATAGATTTTAGTTCTTTGAGTTGAGAACCATAAACTTTTACTTTGTTCTCACCCAAAAGACTTACGTAGAATTTCCCGCTCATAAATTCCACCGAGTACGGAAAATATCCAACCGTGACTTCTTTCTCGACAACTCCGGTTTCGGTATTTAGCAGAGCGAGCATTCCTTTTCCATAATGACCTGTTGAATCGTTGGCGACGAGATAAACAACTGCAATATGTTTCGAATCTACGGGCGTCAGTCCTGCAGCATAGCCTTCGACTTTGTAGTCCCGTTCAACATCAAAGTTTTTATTAAGCCGGTATACTTTAAAATCGAATCCGCCGCTGACGTACAGGTCTCCGTCCATTCCGACTTTTGCGCTCGGAAAGAGTGAATTTATTTTGATGGTTTTTACGACCTCTGCGCTTGAAGGATCGATGATAGAGACTTCCTGTGGCTCTCTGCTGTAGAAACCCGTGTTCAGCACAACGAGCTTTCCGTTGTAGACAACGGCTTCATACGGCAGTCGTCCGACCCCGACTTGTTTTCCTGCAGGATCGATTTCCCAACCGGTGGGAAGTCCCATCTCGTCAGACATCATGGCACGCGACTTCTCCTGCGCTTTCGCAACGTAAGCCTCGACCGCGTCATAGCGGCCTCCTCTTGCAAATTCCCACAATTGCTTGTTAAGAACATTCTCCATTCCCGGCTGGTCAAACTCCATCTCGTCCTGGGCATGAGCAATACCGATGGACATGAGCATTAACGACGATAAAACAAGAATAAGATTCAGACTTCTCTTTATCATTTCCATTCTCCAATTGAGTTGTTAAGCCTACAAATCATGTCATGCAGCATTCTTGACATTTGTTTTATCATGGGATTAATTCTTCATGAAAGAAAACAAATGGCAGGAGGCTGTCCCAAAAGTCTCTGCGACTCTGCGTCTCCGCGGTAAAAGGCATCAAAAACAAAAATCACCGCAGAGGTGCTAAGACGCAACGAAAAATTTACTTTCTAGACAGCCTTCTGCAAAGATCAAATATCATTATCGCTTCATTCATCTTTCCATTCCGGAAGTCTCCCCGGCGTCCACGGCGAGCCGGCAGCCTGCATTTCCCTTTCGAGATTTTTCATATCAACCTCGATTAGGTTTTTCAATTTGCCCAACTGCTGTGCAAATTCTTCGCTAGCAATTTTGTATGAAGTAATGTCCGTTTGCGGCGGACGCGCAGTCGACATCGCTTCGTTTCCAAGAATCGTATTGACGCGTTCGCTTATCGAAATTGGCGTGTTCTCATTCAGCGCGCGAAGAGTCTCGTTCCCGCGCAGCGCAATGAGAATCGAATCGTTGGCTGCTTCGATGGCGTAGACCTGACTCCAAAGATTTTCGACGCTCGAAGGGGTTTGCTTCAGCGCTTCTTTTATCAAACCAAGCCTGTTCTTCAGATCATTCGCGGTTTGCATCGTGCCGTAAATCACTCCGTTAAGTTTCGTGACTTTCTTCTGGAATGCGACAAGCGCCTCACGGTCTGCGGGCGGCATCGTGTCTGTGCCTTCAACATAAACAGTAAAACTCTGCGGCTCTGAAAGTTGGGTGAGCTTTCCGTCGACCCGCTGGTAGAGAGCAACGGTGTACTTGCCCGGCATCACCAGCGGACCTGAACCATCATCGTGTTTACCAACCACCATATCAGGATAAGTCAAGTCCCAGCTTACGCGATGAATACCAGACGTCACCGGACCGCTGACTTTTCGCACGACACTGCCCGACTCATCTGTTACCCTGAGTTCGATTGCCGGCGAAGGTTCCATGCTTTCGGCTGTCAATTCCTCGTGCGTTGGATATGAAAGAGCTGTCCCGCTCTTCTCGGCTTTCTTCTCCTCTTCCTGACGAATTTCTTTCTTTGTCTTGAGCGATTCTTTTAGATAATAAGTGAACGTCGCGCCGAACGGCGGGTTGGGCGCAGTGAAGAACGATTCACCGAGCGCCGCCTTGCCTGTACCACCATACGGCTGGGATTGGATATAAAGCATCGCATTCTTGACGGGGAAAAGAACTCCGTTTTCGGAAAGAAGTTTCGCATCAGCGGTTCGAAGCGGAGAGTAATTATCAAGAATGTAAAATCCGCGTCCAAACGTCGCTAAGACCAAATCGTTCTCACGCTTTTGTATCGCAAGGTCTTGAACCGCAATCGTCGGAAAGTCGCCTTTTAATTGGATCCAATTCATGCCGCCGTCGTTTGAGAAAAACAAGCCGAATTCAGTCCCTACGAAAAGTAAATTCGGATCGACATAGTCCTCCGCAAATGCAAGGACAGGACCGTTGGCGGGAAGATTCGCTCTAATTGAAGTCCATGTCTTTCCTTGGTCGGTGCTTTTTAAAATGTACGGCGTGAAATCTTCCATCTTGTGATTATCAAAAGCCGCGTAAACCGTATTCACGTCATGCTGAGACGCAACGACTCGAGTAACGTACGCCAGCTCCGGCACACCGGGAAATTTGTCAGTTTTGCGCCACGTCTTTCCGCCGTCGTCTGTAACTTGAATAAGCCCATCATCGGTTCCGACGTAAAGCAATCCTTCTTTCAGCGGCGATTCGGAGATAGCTGTACATGTGCCGTAGAAACTTGTCGAAGCATTCTTCGCAACTGCATCGACATTCCAGACCTTGCCCATGACTTTGAGTTTGTCTCTGTCGAGCTGCCGCGTAAGGTCTCCGCTGATTTCTTTCCAAGTATCACCGCGGTCTGTACTTCTGAAAAGTTTGTTCGCGGCAAAATAGAGATGAGTGTGAGCGAACGGGCTGATAATTAGCGGCGAATCCCACTCCCAACGAAGCGGAGGCTCGTCCTTTCCCTGCTGAGGTTGAATCCCAACCATCTGTCCGGTTTTTCTGTTGAAGCGGACAAGCCCGCCGTACTGGCTCTCTGCATAAATCGTGTTCGGATCTTCGGGGTCGACACGCGACTGAAAACCATCTCCGCTCGCTGTGATGAACCAATCGAAATCAGTTATTCCGGATGCGCTTCTTGTCTGCGAAGGTCCACCGAGCGAGTTGTTGTCCTGTGTTCCACCATATACATAGTAGAAAGGCTTGGAATTGTCAACCGTTACGTCATAGAATTGTGTTATCGGCAGATTGCTCTTGAAATCCCAGTTCTTCGCCCTGTCGAAACTTTCGTAGACTCCGCCGTCGCAGCCGACAAGATAGTAATTCGGATCGCGCGGATCGATCCACATCGCATGACTGTCCACGTGCTTCCATTTTTCGCTCATCGGATGCAACGTCTTGCCGCCATCGTCCGAGACCATGATGTGTGTGCCCATCACGTAAATTCTGTCGACATCTTTTGGGTCGGCATAGATTGTTCCGTAATACATCGCGATCTCATTGAAGCTGTTGCGCTTTTCCCATGTTTCGCCATAATCGGTCGAACGGAAAATCCCTCCTTTTCCTTCAGCAGCCTCGACGGTTGCATAAAGAACGTTCGGCTTAACAGGAGAAACCGCAAGTCCGATGCGTCCCAAATCAACTGTCGGCAATCCGTTCGTGATTTTTTTCCATGTCTCACCGGCGTCGGTAGATTTGTAGATTGCGCTTTCCGGACCGCCGTCGATGAGCGTCCAGACATGACGGCGCCGCTGATACGACGCGGCGTAAAGAACGTCCGGATTTGTCGGATCCATCACGACATCGGTAACGCCGGTATTCTCGCTGATAGAGAGAACATCCTTCCATGTCTTACCGCCATCGGTTGTTTTGAATAAACCGCGGTCGCCGCCCGGCCCCCAAAGCGGACCTTGCGATGCCACATAAACGACATCTGAGTTTCTCGGGTCTATCAAAATTCTCGCGATGTGGTCCGACTTTTTGAGACCCATATTCTTCCACGTTTTCCCTCCGTCATCGGAGCGGTAAACTCCGTCGCCGTATCCGACGCTTCGTTGGCTGTTATTCTCACCCGTGCCTACCCAAACCACAAATGGATTTTTGGGATCAATTGCAACGGCGCCAATGGAATAAGCGCCCTCGTGTTCGAATACCGGCGTCCATGATGTTCCATCATTCGTTGTCTCCCAGACCCCGCCCGATGCAGCCGCCACATAATAATGAGCACGGTTGTTCGGATCGACGGCGAACGCCGACACGCGGCCTGATGTTAGAGCCGGACCGATGGAACGCAATTTCAGCCCGCTGAAAGTGGCTGAGGACCTACGGTCTCGTAGAGACATCACGCTGTCTTTATCCGCTTTGGGTGAGGCTTCCTTTCGGCCTGAATGGCCAAAGGCTAAACTGAAAGAAGTGAACATTACAAATAAAACAACTGCGGTGGGACGGAAATATTTCATGATGACGGTCTCCTTTATTCGTTGAGTTTCATCCGAATCTCTGGAGTCAAATATAGCTCATGGATAGAAAAGGTGTAAGAGAAAAGGCAAATTTTGGTTGCTTTTCGGCAGATTAGGTTCGTTTGGGACGCAGTTCCCGCAATCGTAGTCCGCCCACGAAATAGTAAGACGGTGGAATACTTGACTTACATTTGCAAAACGTGTATACTATAGAAAAGGAGCGTAGGAAATGGAAACGGCAGTAGTCACAACGAAGGGACAAATAGTAGTTCCATCAAAAATCCGCAAGAAGTTCGGGATAAAGAAAGGGACAAGGATTGCTTTCATAGAGCGCGGCGGCAAACTGATTATTCAGCCGTTAGACAAAAGCTACTTTGAATCCATGGCGGGAATACTTGGAACGAACGGCGATATGCTGAAAGGACTAATGGAGGACAAGAAGCGAGAACGAGAATTATGAAGACAACGGTCCTTGACAGTTACGCGGTGATCTCATATCTCCAACAGCAGGAAGGCTATCAAGAGGTCGCGACAATCTTCGACGAGTGTGCAGCAAAAGACCGGGAGGTGTTTCTCTCCATCATCAATTGGGGAGAAGTGATCTACCAGGCGATTCGCAGGGGTGGAGAAACAAGAGCTAAACTTGCTGAAGATGCGATGGCAGCTCTGCCTATCCAACTTGTAGAAGCCAACAAAGAACTAACTCATCAAGCCGCTGTTCTGAAGGCATCAAACAAAATGTCTTACGCCGACTGCTTCGCGGCGGCACTGGCGGTGAAGAAGAAGGGCGAGCTGGTGACGGGAGATAGTGAGTTCAAACAGGTGGAGAAACAAGTGAAGGTTAGGTGGATAAAATAATTTAGAGAGTGGTTCAGCGAGATCTCTTCTTCTCGCCGCTATTGATGACGACAAGATTCCTCCGATAGACCAAATCAAGAGCGATAACTCTCGAAGAATCTTCTGTTCTCTTCATCCTCTACTTTGCTTATTCTCTCCACTTGGCCGATGGCATCCCAAATTACGTCATATGTGACGATTCTTTCCTGAACCTGTTTGATAACAACTGCAAGCTCTTCGTTATTAAGCTGCGTACCGTATTGCTCTTCGGCCACAGACTGAATGTCAGCGACGCACACATGAAAGACAGTCTTGTTTGTGTTCATGATAAATTCCCCCCTCCCATTTACTTTTTGACGAATCTTTGAAAGTATTCGTCTATTTCCGATCTCAATTCAATTCCGGCCTTCTCAAAACAGTCTAGTAAATTAGAGTATGTTCCTTCGCCACCGAGAAAATCCCAGAATTCTTCCGCAACTTTCAATTCGTGTTTATCATCAATCATTCCTTTTATCGTCCATCTTTCATACGGTTCAGGTTCGTACGGGTTGTAAGGAATAGCAATCAGTGTATTAATTTTGGCATCTTTGTTTTGGGTAAGAGCAATGCCAGCCCATTCAAGTAACGTTCGTTTGAAATCTTTAAAGTTGCTGATGTTCGGTTTAGCAGTTTTAAGGTCAAACAGAAATTGCTCACCATCATAGCTCTCAACAAATAAGTCAACTTTAACAGTTCTCAACTCGTTGGTTTTTCCTTTGGTCGCTGCTTTTCTTAATTCTTCAATCTCTTTTGGCTTGTTCGGTCTATTGCCAACTGTCAATTGATTCATTATCGTTTGAATGCTTTGTTGGCAACCTTCGCTGATTCTATTCCCAACCACATATTGTGCGACTGCTTGCTTGAAACGGCTCTTTGCTAACACAACTGCAACGGGTTCAAAAATTGAAGTGCCAAAAGTTGTATTCAACGATTGAATGAAAGAATAGAGAGCCATTCTGTCCTTCCCAAGCAGGCGAAAATGGAAAGGCATGTTATTGCTTTCGGGTTTGTAATTTTTAAACTTGCTACGCAGGCAAGTTTTGATCGTCTCAACAATGCGTTGCTTTTCTTTGGACGAAATCGCCATTACTTTCTCTTCAAATGGAAGATCGTTTCCGCATAAGCAGATTTGTCTCTTTCAGTCCGATTCAGGACGGGGCGCTTGAATCGTTCCACTATTTGCATTCCCGCTTTCTCAGCAATTGTAGGATAGATGTTGTACTTATCGTTGGCGACGAGAAAAACATCATAATCATCTACCATAAATTTTTTACAATTATTTAAAACCTTTCCAATCCCTTCCATATAACTTTGTTTCGCTCCCTGTCCTTGTCCTTTGAAAAGAGGTCCTATCTCCATCTCGTCATTTCTTTCAAATCCAAATAGGTCATAAGCGTAGGCATGTTGTTCATGATAATCAATCAAACCCACATAAGGTGGACTCGAAAATATTCCATGGATTTTCTGTTTTCCTGCAAGTTGGGCAAAAGCTGGATTCTTCTTGTCAAGCTCCTTGAAAATGTCTATCGTTCTGCTGTCTCCTGTCAAACATACTTGCTGTGTGTTTGTCCTCAAGCGATTAAACTCTGCAAGACGTTTCACGGTATCCGTTGTATATGTCTGCCACCACTTTAGAATGGAGAAAAGTGGTTTACATACTTTGCCGTGTTTGGCACAATAATATGTAGAAGTTATCGGCCCAACTAAAGTTCCGAGATCTGCATGTGTAGTGGCTCTACACGATCGGATGGTGCGACTGAGAATTATACTGATAATTTTCTTCGTGTTTACATTTCTTACTTTCTTGACTTCCTGAAAGACAAAGTCGATCTCATTTCTTATGTGTTGTAAATACCACTTGTCAATAAAAGAATCCGCGTGATCCTGACGCAGTTTGATTTCGTATTCCTTTACAAGTTTATCGTAAATAGGCAAGAATTCTTTCGCTTTTACTTCGCCGTAAGCATCGCCGTCAATTTCGCCACGCTTAACTTTATACTTGAATTCAGGAACCGGAAAATATTTATTGTTGAACTTGTTTAGTTCTTGCAAAAGCCTATCTTCAAACTCAATTGTCTTCGAGTTAGCTAAAAAATTCTTTACCGCACGAGTAATCCTTGTGACTTCGTTGTGAACATCCACAAGATCATACTTAGCAATCTTGCAGTTGCTAATCAGCGAATTGAAAGTTGAAACGTCAATACCGATCGCATGCATTCCCAGTTCGTTAGCTTGCACGAGAGTCGTACCACTTCCGGCAAACGGGTCAAGGACTATGTCGCCCTTCTTGAAGTAAACTCTCTTCTTGAAACTGTCAGTGTGACTATCTAAGAAATATTCGACAAGCTGGGGAATGAATTTGCCTTTGTACGGATGAAGGCGATGGACATGCTTTGTGGTATCAGCCTCTTTGTATTGATCGAATGATAAGGCCCAATTCAGATCTCCGCCAAGTTGGTCCTTCCAAGAAAGCTCTCTTCTCCCATTGAAGGATTTATAATAGCTAGTGAGTTCTTTCCGAGATACCTGTATGTTCCCGTTTGCTCCAAATTTCTTGATGCGCCCGTACTGAATGAGATAAGAAATATTTGAAGGGGTAACATTTTTCCCAAGATGATTCGTGGCCCACGCACTCGCTTCCTTTATTGACAGCAGATCGGCTGTTTCAAATAACTCTGCCGTTTCCCTAATGCGTCTAGTCGGAGTTTTTGCTGGTGTTTTCAATTTCCTCACAAATTTTACGCTTCAAGGACTGAAGATTCAAGTTTTCTTTATGGATTTCTTCTGGATATTGCAGACGGATTTTGAGGGACAATGGAATTTACATTAAAGAGATAAATCGATTTCGGCGTTCAGCGATAAGACACGTGATGCGCTGCCTTTGAAGCGACCGCTACCCGGATGATAATCATCCAATTAGTGGTTGATTATCGTCCAGCAGAGATTGCTCGCCGTCCTTCCAGTCCCTTTTTCGATCTAAGGTTTAAGGTGACCTTTACGTTACTCTCTTTAAAGACGAGTTCATCTGGGCCCGGCAAGAAGTCCTTTACAATTTCAACCTTGCCAATCTTCTCATTGGTGTATTTTGTTTTCCTGTTCATTTCGCGAAAGACTTTAATTTCCCTTTATTGTACTTATGGATTAAGCTGGAAATCAGGGTTTGATATGGAATTCCTTCTTCAAGTGCCTTTACTTGAATATCATGGTAATCCTTCGGAGTCAACCGAATATTTATCCGTTTGTTCTTTGCTACACTTTCTTTTGCTGCGCGGATATAAACCTTCTGGTCCTTTTTTCTAATCGGCTTCCACTCTCCTTTTTCATAAGACTCGATTAGCTCCTTTTCCTCTTTGTCCACGTATTTCATTTTCTATTTATCTCTTTCTAGATATTTCTTGGTTGCTGCTCTACTCGGGTATATTGTCTTCAAGAAATATTTCTCTTCATCTTCAACGAACGGGACAACATAAGCGTAATCTCCGACTTCAACAATAAACATCCTTTGATTTGGGTACTTTTGTTTATTCGGATGCTCAACCACTTCCAACAATTTGTTGTTTGATATCGAGAAAACAATTTCTTCAAAAGAAATGCCTCTCATCTCCTTAAGAACTTTATTCTTATCTTCGTCCCAGTCAAAATACTTCAATTTCCGGAATATCCTGGTTTGTGTGCCTGATCGGCACCTCAATAAAGTAAGGCATCTTTCGGACTAAATCAAGCATGGGTATGCAGTGGGGTGTGCGACAAATTTGTAAAAAACAATAGATTAACCACATAGGCACATTAGAAAACATAGATTTATTAGTTAGTGTGCCCTATGTGCCTATGTGTTTTATATTTTTGTCGCAGACCCTATGCAGTGGATCGACCTGATGCAGAAAGGGCGGCCACTCGACCGCCCTTCCAATATCAATCTCACTCGGCCAAATCCATCCATCCTCGTTCCACCCCAGTGGTCGAGTCGGAGACTCGACCTACATTGCCGCTTTTGGCGGCGCCGGTTGATCCGGCGAGCCTGCATTGCGAATCGGATAGAAAATTAGTATAAGTGCGAGTACCACGAAAACGAGTGTGCTGACTCCGAAACTCGGATGGGCAAATATTGAAGGCCACTGCACATCATAGAACGCAAGGCCCGCAAACACGAGTCCCATTAGAGCTTCACCCGCGATCAGTCCGGAAGAAATCAAAATGCCGGTGTTCTCGACTCGTGCATTCTGTGCCTCGTTGAACTTGCGTCTCTTTGTGATAATGTCGACAATGCCTCGGACAAGACCGCCGACAAAAATTGCGGCAACAGTTCCAAACGGCAGATACATCCCAACGAAGACAAGCATTGGACTCCGGACTCCGCTGATAATTAGTCCGAACGCCATCAGCATTCCTACAATGATGAGCGGCCACGCCATATGTCCGCCGACAATGCCCTGTGCGAGAGCTGCCATCATTCCCGCCTGCGGTGCCGGCAGAGCTCTGCCGCCAAATCCGATCCCGCCCTGATTTATGTCTCCTTGGTTTAGGATCATCAGGGGAATGAACATTACCGCAGAGCCGATGAAAACTCCAAAGAGATCGCCTACTTGCATCTTCCACGGAGTACCGCCAAGAATGTGTCCGACTTTCAAGTCCTGAAGCATTTCACCGGCTACCGCCGCTGCAACGCAAACGACCGCAGCAACACCGAGAACTGCCGCGACTCCCGTGATACCGGTCTGGCCAAGTATCACCATCAGGATAGCCGCAATAAGCAGCGTGGAAATCGTGAGTCCGCTAACCGGATTATTGCTCGAGCCAATTATACCGACAAGATATCCGGACACCGCCGCGAAGAAAAACCCGGTGACAAGCATTACAACGGTGGCCGTCAACGCGGCTCCGACATTCTGTGCAAAATAGTTGTAGATGAAAAACGTTGCGATGCCTGCCAGAAGAAGTCCGCCGGCAACATACCTGAAATCCATGTCGCGTTCAGTCCTGATCTCGACTCTACCACCCGCGGCGGATTTCTTCACATCGGTAATTGCACGGCCGATACCGACAGCGAGGCTTTTCCTCATTTTGTAAAGTGTGTACGCCGCGCTGAATAGCATCCCGCCGATCGCAATTGGCCGGACAAGATTCTGCCAGACCGAATAACTCAGCGCAATCCAGGCATTCTGAGATGCATTTGCCGGAAGGGCGGTTGGTCCGATAAAATATAGGAGAAGCGGAACGAATAGTCCCCAACTGAGAAGTCCTCCGCTGAAGTTAAGAGCAGCAAGCCGCGGCCCGATGATATAACCGACTCCAACATAAGCCGGGCTTACGTTCGGCGTAGTAATGAGAGCGCCGCCGCCGGAAGAAACCGCTATCGCTTTGCCGTCGGTTCCTTGTCCAAGAGAGAGCGACAGCGATGTGAATTTTATGAATCTCTCCCACGCTCCCGCAAAGAAGTTGAGTTGTCCAAGCGCCTGAATAAGAGCGCCGAATCCCATCGCGGAAAAAAGATACTTCGCGCCCGTCCCGCCGGACCTTCCCGCTTTGTGAATCTCAGATGCGGCGACAGACTCAGGGAAAGGAAGCTCTTTGTCTTCAACCATGACGCGGCGCAGGATAGTCACGAACAGGATCCCGACTACGCTGCCAACAAACATGATCGCAGTCGCTTCGAGATAATGAGAGCTGTCGAACTTCTTCCAAATGCCGGCTATGTAAAACGCAGGAATCGTAAACACTGCACCCGCGGCAATCGATTCGCCGATTGAACCTACGGTTCTGGCGAAGTTCTCTTCAAGCAGACTTCCCTTCATTAATCTGAGAACCGCCATTCCGATAACAGCCGCAGGATAAGTAGCAGCGATTGTCATTCCCGCTTTCAATCCCAAATAAGCGTTTGCCGCTCCGAGAATAACGCACATCACCAATCCCAACAGTAATGCCCGTATGCTGAATTCCCTCATCGTGGTTTCAGCAGGCACGTAAGACTGGAATTGCTGCGTGCCGTCCGCCTGGGCGGACTGCTCTTTTTCAGCCATGGATTGCTCCTTTCCCGAAGGTATCCTTCGGACTTTTTGTTTATGAAAAATTAAAATAAATGCAGGTAAGAAATCGAATACAGCCGAAGCCCAGTGAAATTCTCAAATCAACCTTTCGTTTGACTTGGTGAATATAAAAGCATTCGCTCGGATTTTCAACGGTTTCTTTGTTCATAAATTTTTAAAAGAATTACGACGACGGTGGAAGCTCTTCTGGGAAATTCGGAGCATATTTCGGCACACGCCAATCGTTGAAAGTTATGTGCGCGAATTCTATTTTAACCGAGTCCCGGAAGGGATCCTTCGGACAAAAATTAAGAGGTTCTATCTATGGAAAAAATTAAATTCGGCACCGACGGCTGGCGCGGAGTCATAGCCCAGGATTACACGTTCGACAACGTCGCCAGAGTCGCGCTTGCCACGGCGAAGTTTTACAAGAAGCACAAGAAAGCAAAGAATGGAATTTTAATTGGATACGACACTCGTTTTCTCTCGCAGGAATTTGCGGAGAAAACCGCGCAGGTAATCGCAAGCACGGGAATGAAAGTTACTCTTTCTGACGGCTACTGCCCGACACCGGCGCTCTCGCTTGCCATTCCTGAGTTCAACGCGGCGGCGGGCGTTGTCATAACCGCGAGCCACAACCCGGCAAAATATAATGGTTTCAAATTGAAAGCAGACTTCGGCGGGCCGGAAGAAGTTGAATACGTCAGCAAAGTTGAGAAGGAAGCCAACAAGATTTCTCAAAAATCGCTCGACGCCATAAAGAAAAGTTTTGAAGATCTCAGCAAAAAGGGTTTGATAAAAAAAGCAAACCTGCGGCAGATTTACATAGACGATCTGAAAAAGAAAATTGACATCGCGGCAATCAAGAGCGCGCGGCTCAGAATTGCTCACGATGCGATGTACGGAGCGGGACAAGGAATTCTCAAGCATCTCATCGAAGACGCGGTCGTCATCCACAACGAATTCAATCCTTCATTCGGCGGAGAACATCCGGAACCGATCGCGTTGCACCTCGCCGAACTCATGAAATTCGTTCCGCAGGGAAATTATAGCGTCGGGCTTGCAACCGACGGCGACGCGGATAGGATCGGCGCCGTTGACGAAAAAGGGAATTTCGTCGGACCGCAGGAAGTCTACGCGCTTCTTCTGAAATATCTTTATGAGAATAAGGGCTTGAGAGGCGAAGTCGTAAAGACAGTTTCTGTCGGAGAGATGGCGGACAAGCTCGCAAAGAAATACAATCTCCCGCTGACAGAATTGCCGGTCGGATTCAAGCACGTTGCTACAGTCATGGTGAACCGTGACGTATTGATCGGAGGCGAAGAGAGCGGCGGCATCGGACTGAAGGGACACATACCGGAACGCGACGGCTTGTTCCTCGGATTGACGCTTTGCGAAATGATGGTGAAGAGAGGAAGGACGCTCGGCGAATTAGTGAAAGGGTTGTTCGACGAAATCGGTCCGCACATTTACAGAAGAATCGACCTTCGCACCACAGAGCAATACAAGAAAAAAGTTCTGAGCAAATTGAAGAAGGGCTTGAAGGAAGTAGCAGGGCACAAAATCGATCACGTTCTCACCATCGATGGATATAAATATTTCTTCGCCGACGGCGGATGGCTCCTAATTCGCGCATCGGGAACCGAACCGCTTCTTCGCTTCTACTGCGAGGCGGAATCGAAAGAAAAGGTCGATAAAGTCCTCGAGGCAATAACGAACATGTAAATTCTTAATATTCCCCTCAGTCTATGCATTATATAATAAATGTTTAACAACAAAGCACACATACTAACCAAAGCCAAAGAACACGGAACTGCCGCACAGAATAGGCGGTCGGTGTTGAGCGGCTGGTTATACTTTTGACAATCTCTTTTTCTTTTTTCTTAACCTTTTTTGTTCTTCCTTTAATGCTTTGGTGCGTTCTTGCCAAAATTTCAATTCTTCTTCTAAACTTAATCCAGCTAATTTTTTTTGCAATATTCTTGCACCTTTTCTTTTCATCTCTACACAATCAAATTCTTTATTCATACTTTATTACCTCCAATGGAGAATATATTGATATTTGTTGATATCCTTCTAAAATATTCACTGTATTATAAAGTGCTATTTTTTCATAATGAACAATATGTTTGAAATTCCAACTCACTATAATTGGACAGTTGTTTACTGTTGCTAAAGCAACGTGCAGAGCATCATTTGAACTTTTTTTTGATAATATGTTCGCTCTGAGATATGCTTCTCTAAGCTTTAATGCTGCTTCCGTAACTTCAATTACAGTGGCATCAGGTTTTAATTCGTCTAAAAATTTTTAACGTGTTCTGGAGCTGCAACAATTTCTTCTTGAACTAAGGAAGAAATAATTATGTGGTTTCCGCATAACACGCTTAACGCCTTGGGGTCACAAGGCATCCCCCGGGCTGCGTACACATCGACCCATCGATTCAAACTGCGAGCGCAAATCGTGGAATCGATCTTCATCTCCTCCATACTTTCTTTCTTCTTCAAGAAAATAGCTCCCTCGTAGCTAATGTCAAGCTTCGGTACGCACTCAAACAGATGAAACTGTTGTATAGTAACACAATTCCCGATTCAATGAAAGTCGGCGCGCAGCTGAGCGAATACTAACAGCTGCTGTAATCTGTCTCTCGCTCGCTTAACTACAGATTCTTGGAATTGCCGGAGTAAGATTTGAGGAGTTTTTCCTCCAAACTCGCTTTGACCGTTGGCCATTCTTCATCGATTATGCTGAAGTAAAGGGCACGACACATCATGCTCCTACAGTTTCTCGTGGGAGTGCGCAAAACACTCTTGACTAGAACAAAGGCCGAAAAAACCGTTCCCGGCTTGTTTATTACTTCGCTTCCAAAGACTCTGTGTCGGATTCCGGCGGCTTCCCCTTTCCCGTCCCGAAGAATTTAATATAAAGATAGAGATTCCCCGCCATGATAAGTCCATAGGCAAAGAAAGGAATCTCGAACAGAGCGGTATCTATAAGATAGCCGCTGAGACCTGTACCCGTAGATGAAGCTACAAGTCTCGCGACTTGATTGATTCCCAGAGCTCTTCCCATTTCATCATCATCCACCCGCTTCGTCAGCTCCGACTGCTGTATCGGCAAGGCGGCGACTCTCAAGGAAGGAGCAAGGATATAGATGACAACTGATACGGGTAGGAACCTGATTATCGGAAAAACCGTGAACAGCAGAAGTCCGATCCCTCTCGTCAGCACAACGCTTTTCACAAACCCAAAAGTTCTCTCCAAATACGGCGCTCCGAGTATGGCGAACGAACCGAGCGCTCCACTTACGAAAGCATATACGGACATTTCCGATTTAGGAACATGATACACCAAAACAAAGAACGGTATCAGAAAAGGGACGACGAGTCCCTGTGAAAAGCCGTTGAGCATTCCCGTCAGAGTGAATTTCCCTATCGTCGTCTTCGTCTTGAGCCGGCGTATCTTTCCGGTTGCATCCGCGACGTGAAGTCTCCACAGCCCGGGAATTCCAACGACTGAAATAATTGCGGCGGCAAGAAAAATATCGCGAACATCGAAAACCTTAGAAAGCAGCGCACCAAGCGCCGCAGTTACACCGGATATAAATGTGAATACGGAAAAATATCTCGTTCTCTCTTTGTTTGATGTAAGGCTTGCCAGGATCGCGCTCTCTATCGGCTGGACCGCTCCTCCGATTCCTCCGCCCGCAAGCGAACCCGTCGCCGAATACCCACCGAGCATCGCCGCCGGAACGATCAGCCAAAGACTCTGTGACATGTAAACCATTATTGCGCTGATCGGCAGGAAAATACTTGCGATGATTAGTGTGCCCCGCTTTCCCCAAACGTCGGTCGTAACTCCCGAAAGGAAACCGAGAACGGCTGTCGCGACAGTCGCGGAAACATATATAAGTCCGATCACGAATGCGCCGTAATGAAGTCCCGTAAGTATGTAATACGGAAATGCCACGTTTATCATTCCCGCAGCAATGCTTCGTGTAATCCTCGACACTGCGAGGAGGTAAATGTCGGTCTTCCTTGAATTAGCCATTACATGATTTTATCGGGTGAGAAACGGAGCCGGATTTTCTCCGGCTCCAAATTATTCTACATCTTTGCGAATCTCGCCTGGAAGAATCTAAGATGCTTCGGCTCGTAGACCATCTCCAGTCCTTTTAACTTCTCGCGGCTTTCGTAAACCTCGAGGACTGATTCGGCTGTAACATCCATATGAGCCTGCGTGTAGACTCTTCTGGGAATTGTCACACGGACAAGTTCGAGTTTCGGATAACGATGCTGGCCTGTCTTTGGGTCGCGTCCGGCCGAGACGACTCCCCTTTCCATAGTTCTGACGCCGGAGTCGACATAAATTTCCGCCGCCAAAGTCTGCGCGGGGAACTGATCCTGCGGAATGTGTGGGAGAATTTTCTTAGCATTCAAGAAAACTGCGTGTCCGCCTATCGGTTTAACCACCGGAACTTCCCAGTCGAGAAGCTTCTGGCCGAGATATTCGACCTGTCCGATACGCGAGCGGATGTAGTCTTCTTGGACCATCTCTTCCATTCCGCGTGCCATCGCTTCCATGTCGCGCCCGGCTAAGCCGCCGTATGTGTGGAGACCTTCGTACACGACGACCATATTTCTTGCTTCATCAAAGACATCCTTATCGTTGATTGCAAGAAATCCGCCGATGTTGACGAGCAGATCTTTCTTGCCGCTCATCGTGGCGCCGTCCGTGTAAGAGCAGAGTTCTCTTAAAATTTCCGCGATCGATTTCCCTTCATAACCCTTTTCGCGCATCTTGATGAAGTATGCGTTTTCAACTGCGCGCGTCGCGTCAAATATAATTCTAATGCCGTATTTGTTCGTCAACTCACGGACTGCTCTCATGTTTTTCATTGAGATCGGCTGTCCGCCTGCCATGTTCACTGTTGCGGCAACGCTGATGTAAGGAATCTTCTTCTCTCCGACTTTCTTTATAAGGTCTTCAAGTTTCTGGAGGTCGACGTCGCCTTTGAACAGATGCGTCGAATCCGGATCATGCGCTTCATCAATTATGACATCGACAAATGTTCCGCCGGCACGCTCCTGGTGCTCACGCGTTGTGGTGAAATACATATTACCGGGGATGAAATCGCCCGGCTTAATCAGGATTTGCGAAATGATATGCTCGGCTCCGCGTCCCTGGTGAGTCGGAACTAAATAATTATAGCCGTAATACTTCTGCATATTCGATTCGAGATAATAAAAATTCTTGCTGCCGGCATAGGCTTCATCGCCTAACATCATACCGGCCCACTGGTAATCGCTCATCGCATTCGTGCCGCTGTCTGTCAGCAGGTCGATGTAAACATCTTCCGAACGAAGGAGAAACGTGTTGTAACCCGCTTCTTCAATTGCCTTCAACCGATGTTCTCGAGTTGTGGTCTTTAGAGGCTCAACCATTTTTATCTTGAATGGTTCAGCCCAGCTTCGTCTTGTTGGTTTTGGATAGGGCATAGAAACACCTTTTTGGTTGGACATCAATTTCCAAAAAATTTACCCGCTCGATGAGAGAGATTCAATGCGGAAAACAGCGGACACAACAACAGATAACGATGCAAATCACGAAAATACAATTAACAAATCGGTGATTCCATTTGTGCGTTCTGTTGTTCTCTTTTCCACTCAACCTCTTACGTCGGTAGCTACGGATTCTGAGCGATCATTTTCTATGATTAATTTGATGCACGATAAAAACGCTCGGGCATGACAGGATACCTCGCCGCTTGCGGCGAGATAATTCATTGCTGTTTGCTGAAGAAACATGAAGAAAGTGCAAGCGGGAAAATTTTTCTCTTTGCACTTGACAATAACGTTCCAAAGGTGTAACTTACTTTGAGAATTAAAGAACTTTAAAAAGGAGAAACAAGATGGACCAACAGAAGGCAATTGAGGACGTAGCCCTGATAAAGCGGATGATGGAAGAAAGCCGGCAGTTCACGTTTGACAACGGTAAATCTTACATCTTCTGGGGCATACTTGTCACGGTGGGAATCTTCGTAACTTATGGTGCGGTACTGACTGGTAACGGAGACATAAGCGGTTGGATTTGGATCATAACTATAGGAATCGGTTGGCTTTTCTCGATCCTTGCAGGGATGAAGGAGCACACCAAAACGAGAACATGGGCGTTCGGAGGAAAGCTGGTAGGTCTCATCTGGGCAAGCTGCGGCATTACTATGACGATACTTGGCTTCGCCGCGCCTCTCGCCGGTGCCCTCCACTCCTGGGCGATTTCCCCTGCGATTGCCACGGTAATGGGTGCCGCTTACACGATGAGTTCGCTCGTCTACAGGCTGAAGTGGGTGACGATGGTCGGAATCGCCTGGTGGGTCGGCGCTCTTGCAATGTTTGCAGTGAAAGGCCTCGTTACGCTTCCCATATTTGGCTCGATGATGATTCTTTTTCAGATTATCCCGGGTCTCGTATTCTACAGAAACTCGAAGAAGAGCAACGCGAGCGGAGACACGAAGTGAGCGGCTTCGATTTGCATCGACAGACGAAAGACAACCAGCGATGCGCTATCGGGGAAATTGCTCCTGCGGGATGGCCCATCGAATTTATGCGCCAGTACATTGCCACTATGATAGGAGACTTTGAATGAATGCTGCGCCGGTCATCCTGGGATACTTCGTTCCAATTATCCTTGTCGTCATTTTTCTTGTACTATTCAAAGTGGAGCGACCGTCACTTCCAGTGTTTGAGAGGCCGCAAACCGAAGTGCGAACAGCTCTATTCCTCTTCGCTATTCTCGGCGTGATCGTGGTCGTGTCAGCAGCGGTTTTGAAACCCGTTCACGATACCTCCAATCTGACGACGGCAAGCATGGTTTATTCATCGCTGCTGTACGCGGTCTTCCTTTTGCCGTTCATAGCTGCTTTGGTAGTAAGAAGGCAGGGGCTGCATACTTGCCTGATTCCGACGAAGGGAGTTCTTTTCCACTTGACTGTTGCGATTGCCATGGGATTTTTCAGCATACCTGTTTATCTCCTTGCAATCGGAAAAATAAGTATGCTGCCATACGCTTTGTCAAATATGTTCACGGTCTCCTCGCTTTTTTTCCTTGTGCCGATCGTTATGGAAGAATTCATATTCCGCGGCTTCTTGCTCACACGATTCACCGCGGGACTGGGAAAGCACAAGGGGATTCTCTTGTCGGCAGTAATGTTCGGACTGTACCACTATCCACGCTATCTACTGTCATCACACATGGGTTTCCTTGAGACTACTCAGATCGTCATCTTGATAATCGCAGTGTCCGTAGGCGGCGGTTACGGTATTTATTCGATCAGATGCATGTTCTACGGAGTGTTCATTCATTGGTGCATGGACATTGTTCAGACATCGATTCCGCCGCGCTGACATTTTAACTATTGCAAAATGAAAAAGCTGTTCACATATAACCTGCTGGCTCGAATGGTCTTCTTGATGTTGACGCCTGTCATCTTTAGCATGATGGCCCTTTTTCAGATCATACCGGGTTTAGTATTTTATTAATTGTAGAAAAACAGCATGACAATAACTGACGTGAAATGAGCGATTTCGATTACCAGCAAATAGACGATGTCCTCCACTCGAGGATAA
This sequence comes from Bacteroidota bacterium, assembly GCA_023381615.1. Classification (GTDB taxonomy): domain Bacteria; phylum Bacteroidota; class Ignavibacteria; order Kryptoniales; family JAKASW01; genus JAKASW01. The sequence continues at coordinate 5,282 of JAMCQL010000067.1, read as the reverse complement.
GATTAACGATAGTGGCTGCCCTCATCGGCGTAGAAGGAGCTGACTTCACTTTCCTAAGAGACAAGGTGAAAACTACAGACGGCAATCTCAGTATCCATCTTAAGAAACTTGAAGACGCCGGCTACGTGTCTTCAAAAAAGAGATTCGTCGATAGGAAACCCCTTTCCACGTACAAGATCACCGAAAAGGGCCGCCGTGCACTCGAGCACTATGTTGACACATTAGAGAAATTACTCAAGAAGAAATAGAAATTTTTTTGTGACTGCACTTTAAAAATCAAAGAACTTTACAAAAAGAGGAGAGAAAAACAATGAGGACAAATTTTTTACTCGCAATAACGCTCTTTGCAGTTGCACACGCTTCAACTTCATTCGGTCAAAATGCAATAAGATCAAACCTCGACTCAGTGATTGACTCACTTATTGCACAAGGCAAAAACTTGACCGAAGAGGGATACTTAACATGGAATAAGGACCAAATGCTTCGCGGATATGCTATCCTTGAGCGAGCCGCAATTATGTCACCTCAGAATAAACTCGTAAAGTACTACACGGCATACGCAGGCTATCGACTCATGACCTACGGAATGGCAACAAAGCAAGACAAAATCTATGGCCAATTTGCCGATCAAACCGAAGAGTCCGCAGAAAGCCTGACCGAAAAGTACAGCGACTGGTCAGAACCACAATCGCTCCTTGCCGCGATCTACGGAATCGAGATAGCCCACAGTTGGTTAAAAGGATCTATTCTTGGCCCGAAAAGCGATCAACTTCTGAAGGAAGCGATTTCTAACGACTCCACTAACCCAAGGGCTTATTTGGTTTTCGGAATTTCAAAACTAAACACGCCTTCGTTCTTCGGCGGGAGTGTCGATCAAGCGATTGAGTACCTCAGTAAATCAATTGCGCTCTACGAGAGAGAGAAGTCCGGCAAAGACACACTGAACAGCCTCAATCCCAATTGGGGGTATGAAGACGCTCTCGCATGGTTAGGAATGGCGTATGAGAAAAAAGGGCGATACGCCGATGCTCTTAATGTTTACGAGAAAGCTTTACAAAGCCAACCGAACTATGCAAGGGTAAAATATTCTTTGCTTCCCGAGTTAAAGAAGAAAATGGCTTCCGCTGTGCAAAAGTAATGGAGTTATGAAATGAATCTCTCAAAAGTAATCGCAGTGATTTTGATGTCTTCCCTGCTCAGCGCTGCATCATCCGCTCAAGAAAAAGAGATAAAAGCTAAGCCTGCTGTCATATCTGGAACAGTAAAAGATGATTCCGGCAGTCCAATCCCCTATGCAAATGTGTTCATCACCTCAACGGGAGAAGGACAGGTTGCCGATGACAACGGAGCGTTTTCGTTTAGCACTAGAGCAGTCGGAAATGTCGAGATTACATCCAGCGCAGTTGGATACAAAAAGTTCAACCGCCAAGTCTCCGTCTTGCCTGAACATCGATATAATGTAAACATAGTCTTAAAACAGTCGCAGATCATTACGGAAAACGTCGAGGTTACTGCAAGTTCATTTGGAAGTGAGCCGGGTAAAGGCTTAACGATGACCTCTATGGATGTCGTTACAACTCCCGGTGGAGCAGCGGACATTTTTCAATCACTGAAAACGCTACCGGGCTTGACGCAGGTATCCGAAAGCTCAGAACTTTATGTTCGCGGCGGTGATCCTTCTGAGACCCTCGTGCTGATCGATCAGGCTTCCCTCTACAATCCCTACACATACGAGTCGCCATACGGCGGGTTATTCTCAAACTTGAACACAAGTGCAATTGGTGAGATGTACTTCTCGAGCGGCGGCTTTTCCGTGAAGTACGGCAATGCCCTGTCTGGTGTTCTCGATCTAAGAACAAAAGGGTTTCCGGAGAATCGAGCGCTTAGCATCGGGCTTTCTTTAGCCAATGCATCAGCAGGTCTCGATATCCCAATATTGGACAACAAATTAGGAATCCGCCTGTACGCGCGAAAGAATTTCACGAAACCAATTTTTCTGCTGAACGGCGGAATGGATAAGTTTTCTTCTGCACCGTCATCCCAGGATTTGAATGCGTCAATGATCTACAAATATTCACAAACTGGAAAAGTGAAACTTCTATTTCTTGCCTCGTCGGATAATGAAGGCGTCAACGTCGATCGCCCGGAGTTCGACGGGGTTTTCACCGGAAAGTCAACAAATTATCTGATCAATCTTCAACACACCGATGTGATCGGTGAGAATTTCCTGATGCAAACAAGCATATCGGCATCAAATTATGAGGACACATGGTTGTTAGGTTTGTTAAACTTGAAGAAAGTTGACGGGATTAGAGAAATTCGCTCCGACATAGAGGATCACCAATGGAACGAACTCAAAGTTTCTTTCGGAGGTGAGATAGAAAGTCGCGAAGAATCATTTACCGGCGCAGTCCCCAGTTTTCAGTATGACATCCGCCCGGGATCTGAGTCAAAATTGATCGATAAGAAATTTTCCGCAACCAGATTCGGCGCTTATGTTGAAATTGAGAGAAGAGACGTCGCATCTATTTCAAACTTGTTTGCTGCCGCGGGATTGAGGGGCGACTATGTTGACAAAATAAAAACATCATGGCTCGATCCAAGATTTACAGTAGGATACAGACTCAGTTCAGCATCAACGCTGAGATTCAGCCTCGGGCTCTTTCACGAATACCAAGACTTCCGCCTTTACAGCGGCACCGATGGCAATCCACACTTACTGCCGATGAAAGCGGTGCATTATGTTCTGGGATACGATTATTCACCATGGGAAGGGACTGAGTTCAGAATAGAGACTTATCAGAAAAACTATACTCACCTTCCCGACTCTAATGCGGTTTATAATTTCGACAACGGCGGTTACGGTTACGCGAGAGGTGCTGATATAATTGCCAAGGGCGATCTCCCATTTGGCTTGAGCGGCTGGGTGTCGTACGGGTACATTGATACAAAACGGAAATGGTTATACAGCGATGGATTAGCGCCGAGTTCGTTTGATGTCACTCACAATTTTACTCTGGTTGCGAAGTACAACATAACCGACGCATGGCAAATAGGCATGAATTTCAAATACGCCACAGGAAGACCCTACACGCCCGTTGTAGGTTCGGTTTATCATCCGGAGATGAAAGTTTACGAGCCTATTTATGGAATGCCATACGCGGCTCGCTACCCCGATTACCGCCGACTCGATGTAAGGTTAACATATCTGGCACGACTCTTTGATAAGTACTTCACGGTGTTCTATGTGGAAGGGCTGAATGTGCTGAACATCCACAACGTTTTTGACTACACATACACACCAGATTACTCGAGCAAAACTGGTATAAGAAGCTACTTCGGACAGAGAACCGTAGTCATTGGAACTGTGATTAACATTTAAAGGCCGGGTCGAAAATCACCGCAGCTAAGCCCATTCTGCATTTTCATAAACCACAAAAAGGAGGAAAGAAAAATGATGTCTCTAAATATTATTCTCGCAAGCATGTTACTCTTTGCTTCTACGATAAATTTCACACAGTTGAAGAATCGTGAATCCCAAGAAGGCGAGAGTTTCAATGAAGGAAGTGAGGCATTCCGGCGGTTGCTCGCAGCAAAAAACGCTGCCTCATTTCTTTCTAATTCAAGGGCATCTCTAAAAACTAATTTGTTTCACCGCGGAGACGCAAAGACGCTGAGAAAAAATTATAAAAAAGATACTCTGCGACTTCGCGCCTTTGCGGTGAAAAATATTTTGGGGTTTTTCGAGATACCCTCAAATCAACGGTGCGGCAAATCGGCAGCTATCTCAGTCAAGGTGGAGTGGCTCTCCTGTTCAAAACAAAAACCTGTTTTTGCGGCATACTTAACGGGGTTTCATCGTTACATTGAAAGCCCGAAAGAGTCGAGTGCCGAGCGCGTAGCCTGGTAACTTGTGTGGCGTATGCTGTTTATTCCAAGCCCCTGCGCCATGTTCACGAACATTGCTCGGTCGTCGATGTAAACCGACTTGTCCGGTGAGACCTGTGCAACGTCCAGGGCTATCCGATAGATATCCGCATCCGGCTTTCTGAAATGAACGAAGCATGAGGATATAAAGAAATCCACAAACTTGCCAAGGCCGAACTTTTTGATTCGATACTCGGTCAGCTCGCGTCCTTCATTGCTTACCACGCCAACCTTGAGGTTATACTTTGCTTTCAAATTCCTTATCAGCTCCAGCATTTCCGGGAACGGCTGCGACTGGTCGTACATGAATGCCTTGAAATCTTCATGTGAGAAACGCCTTTCATCGTAAAACACTACGCGGTCCAAATATTCATCCAGGCTGAGCTTCCCTGATTCGAAAGTATCGTACGTCAAATGGTGTCGCTCGTTCATCTCTTCGTAATCGAGCCCAAACTTGTTGGCGGCTTCCTTGCGCGAGTTGTGATCCCAGCCGTTTGTCAATAGGACACCACCAATGTCTAAAAACAGAGCCAAAGGAACTTGCCTTTTCTCCATATTATCACTCCACATTTTAGTCCAAGTATATAATTTGCAAAAAAGAAAATACTACGTTCACGTTGTCTCATCAAGCGCGGCTATCATCGCTCGAAAAATATTTGGGGGGACATCAATGATAGGAAAGAATTGCTTGGGTTGAGTTGCAGATCGCTCAGCCGGAAAGCGCACAAAAGAATAAGGGCTTAACACGAACCGTGTCAAGCCCTTATTGTCACGAGCTGCAGGAAGCTCAGAAAATTATTTAGTAGTTGACCGAAAGAGTAAATGTGCCGGTGTAGCTGCCGGGTGTCTGTGAAGAAGGAATTGCACTCAATGCTCCACCGAGCCAGAAGTAGTAATTTCCCGCGCTGCCCGTTGATCCTGTCAAGTGAACAGTAGATCCGCTCGCTACTGTAGTCGAACCGGATTGGTTGCCAGATGAAACATCACCGTAAACACTTGGCGTGAAGGTGAGCGCCGTACCGGGTCCCGTTAACGATGCAGTCGCCAGATATGTTACCGTAAGAACATGACCGCCGTCTCCAGTGGCAGTGAACATTGGCGCGCTGCCATTTGTTTGCGCGCTTAATAACGCAGGCGTCGTGCCGGCGACAACTGTCCCGAAACCAAGCGTTCCTGTGGCTGTCAGGGTAAGACTGTCTTGTCCTGAAATAGGTTGACACTTCAAAGAATGTGGAGGAGTTATCCACATAAGGAGTTAATAACCTATGGAGAGAACGAGATGTATACGATACAGCGAGGCATTCAGACGAAAGGTAGTAGAGGAGATCGAGTGCGGGAAATACAGTATTTCTGGA
>JAMCQL010000008.1 GCA_023381615.1 Bacteroidota bacterium | reverse complement strand
GGAACGGCGAATCATGGTATGATTTCACCGGAAATGAACTGCCGTATATCCAGGGGAGCTATCTTGCGGTTGCTGCAAAAGGGAACATCGTTGTGGCTGTCGGGTACTTGGGCGGTCAGGTCGGTAACCAGCCGGCAGTGGCACTTATCGGAAGAAGAAACTAAGACATGAAAGGAGAACTTCAGACTTAAATAATTCGGCGGAGTGATTTCGGCACTCCGCCAGTAACGGAAACAATAAGCGACAGGTCGTATCCAATTTGAAAATGGAGAACGAAATATGAAGAGTTCAAATGCGATTTCTTACAAGCTTCTGTTAATGTTGGCGTTGATTCTCAGTTTCTTTAGCTGCAGAACTTCCCCAACAGGTCCGCATATCACAGGAAACGTGCAGTTGTCGGCTGACTACGTCACCTGCACAGAGGTGTGGCTGAAGGTATCCTTTGATGATACGCTCGGCGGAAACTTTGCGATAAACCGGGATGGTAACACGGTTCTAATGGGACATTTCAGCGGCGCAGACACGACTGTGGTTGACACAACAGCGTTACCTGGAAGGACTTATGATTATGTATGCTGGGAGATGGTGAATGGGGAACCTAAAGAAGAGAGTTCAAATTTGCAGGTAAGGACAATGGACACGACGAGCCATAACTTCACGTGGCAATCGTTTACTTTCGGAGAAACCGGATCAGCACTTGAGGATGTGGCAATTATTAACGACAGTCTCATTTATGCGGTCGGAGAAATATATCTCAAAGATTCGACAGGACAGGTTGATCAGACACCGTATGGTGTCGCAGTCTGGAATGGACAACAATGGAGTCTTCGTAGAGTTTATGCTTACTCTCAGCAAGGGTTCTTAGAAAACATCCGTCCTATAACAGGAATATGTGCATTCTCAGCAACAGACATTTGGCTGGCAGACGGAAATGCATATCACTGGGATGGACGCGATTCAATACTCACGGCATATTGGATCAGCGGTTATCCTGGTAACCCGAACCCAGTGCTCGGACCAAATCAAGGAGTGGGGAAACTGTGGGGAACATCGGATGAGAACATCTATGCGGGGGGGGCGAACGGTGGCATTGCGCATTACGATGGAAGTGTATGGGAGAAGATAGAGAGCGGGACTAATTCTAACTTTCAGAATATCTGGGGTTCAAGTGGAAAAGTAATAGCAATAACATATGAAAGCAAAGTCTTGACCATATCAGGAAACACGGTTCAGGATACACTGAACTGGTCGGGGAGTACACTAAGAGGAATCTGGTTCGGAGACAACACTCCGATTTATGTTTCTGGTGTTGGGGTTTGGAAGAACGAGCTGGGAGTCTGGCGTGAAATGGATGGATTACCCTATTACTACTTCACGGGAATCAGAGGGAATGGAGTAAATGATTTATTTACGGTTGGATGGAGCGGGATGGCTGCTCATTATAATGGATCGACCTGGCACATATACAACGAAGTTGCCAACCCTGCATGGGACTTTGAGTCCCTGGCTGTAAACGGCGATGTCACGGCGATGGTTGGATTCGAGGCATCAGGAGCCGTAGTCGGCAGGGCTTTGGTAATAATAGGTAAAAGATAAAACCCAAAAAGGAGGATAGAAAAATGAGACAATTAATCCGTTCATTTATTAGCGGTGGGATAGTCTTGCTTGCTGTGGCAAACTCGGTGTTTGGACAATGGACGGCCCAAGCATATGTTAAAGATCTTTACTATCGAAGCCACGCTGAATTCAGGGACTCGGCTTACGTTGTCGTTTACCTGAATGGCGTTCAACAACAACCACTAATAAGTTGGTACTACAAATGGCAGCTATCTAATTCGCTCAGTGGACCTTGGAATGATATGACAGGTGGCTTTGGATACGGCCCAGCATATGCGAGGATCAATCCCGATGCAAATATCGGGAGTCAGTATTATTACAGAGTGTACGTCACTGGCCCGGGTTTTGCTGTCTTGTCCAACAGTGTAGGCGCTTACATGCCTGGTCCGTCGCAGCAAGTAAACTTCTATGCGCAAGAGAATAACGGGACAAGCCTAAGTTCCGTTACCATATCGCACTTCACGAATCCGGATTGGATGTGGGGCGTTGAAGGTCAATCTGCGCCGAGCTTCTTCCTGCAACAAGGAACGGGTGATTCACCCGAGGCGATGAGGATTGTGCCCAATTTCCTCAGCGACATTAATTATGGATTCAACAATTGGTCAGGGAATGATGGAACTGCCCTTTACCAGGACTATTTTACACTCAACAATATCAGCTCCGGTCTCACGCAAATCATATCGTATTATAACCCGGCAGATGGGAATGAGACTATCGCTACTTCGGTTGTCGATGCAGGCGGCGCAAATGGTGGTACAGTTCAAATTAAGGATCCTTGGCTTGTCGATACGAGTGATCCACAGTTTTACACCCCTCCTTACGGCTATCACAATCTGGGTATGAATGCGCCCTTCAAATCTGAACCGTCTCCGCTCCAACTTACAACTTCATCAAAGTACAATGGCGTGTTCTTGAATCAGAACCCTGACCCTAACAATCCGCAGAAGCCTTACTACTCCGCCAGCGCACCGCTTATTCAAAACATTAACGGCTACACCGCTTTCTTTGCAGGGTGGACGTCATCGCCAGCAAACTCTGCTTCATTCCAGAATGCTTCCGCCACAACGACGCCTGTGGTCTTCAACTCTTCAGGTGCAACTGTCATAGCTCAAT
>JAMCQL010000061.1 GCA_023381615.1 Bacteroidota bacterium | reverse complement strand
ATTCTAAGTGTCAGTCTGTTTGAGAAAGTCCCCGTTTATCAGGCACTTACAAATCCGCAGACATCTTCTCAACTGAATCGCCCTGATAACCAACTGAATTTGTTTGACTTATAACCGGACAGTAGTGAGATAGAACAATTCTTCTTACCCGAATTACATCTGAAAGATTTTCTGCCCGGGACTAGCGGCAGACCATTGTCTCAATACGTATTCAAGCGAAGTCAGACAGAGCCGAGCTGGAAAAAAGGTTCATCATGAAAATGTCCGTATCTTGAGCATCCTATCGGCGAAACTTACTCGCTGGCCGTCAGGAGAGGAACGGTATGGAGGAATCTCACTCGTTCCCATGCTCTGCGTGTGGAACTTAAAGACATAGTTGACGCTGGAGCGTTTGGGTTAGCATTCTGCTCCCGCCACTGCGCGATAAATTCCAGGTGGCAGGATGAGAACAGCGATGATCGTTCTCTCACTTTAGCTGTCCGAACTGCAAGCTCAGCATCACGCCCCCAAACGATCTCTTCCCGCTGAATCCGTAATCACAAAAGGCATAGAGTCCTATCCCGAAGAAGTTGGTCGGCGTCCAGAACAACTGAGCCTCTGCAGGAATGCCGACGCCTGTGAATGAATCCTCGATGTCGGCATAGGTGTAACCATAAGGTGGTGTATAGGCGTAGCCCGACTGATAACGCACGCCTCTAATGAGTGAAAGTCCTCCCGATATTGAAGCGTAGCCGTATCGGCCTTTGGCGATCCTTCCGTAAAGAATTCCAATATCCCACACATTTTCATCCGGATGAGACGGAGGGCCGAAGATACTGATCTGAAATACATCGTTGTACAAGAATCGCGCTGTCAGAAGTTCGTTCGCGAGTTTAGCGTTTAGACTTGCCCCCAAAGTAATTGCCGGATCGCTGGCCCAACGCGCGAATCCAAACCCGAAAGTTGTCCATACCCTCACATCTTGGGATTTGTTGTCAAGGCTGTCGGCAGCGAAGCAATTCGAGCTCACCGTGCCAACGAGCGTGAACAATGTCAGAAAGAGAAGCTCGCCATATTTTTTCATCGTGCCTTCTTCATGGCCAGTTTAGTACCTATCTAATCTAATGAAATGGTTGCATTTTTGGCAAAAATTTTTTGCATGAGAGGACAAAGAAATTCTCACGAAGTGATGGCTTCGCCATAAGCACCAAATCCGAAATCCCCAATTCCGCTTCTGCCGCTCAAGGGCGCTCCATTTTCACTCAAATAGGAGTGCGCCATGATGCAAGGCATCATTATCTATATGGGTATGCGGGATGGCGCCAAAGGCGCTCATTTAGAATTTCGGATTCGTGATTTTGTTGGCACAGAGCTACTTCCACAATCTTTAAAGAGGAAATAATAACTTTCCTGTCTACTACAGGTCGTACCTACGGTATCGTAGATAGACCTGTTTGGTTCCGGCTTGTCCGATAACTGACAACCGACTTCTAATAGCCAAAAGCTGACCGCTAAGAGCCGTCAGCTTCCTATCCTTGATTTTTGGGAGCCCTAAAACTATATTTTTTGGCAATATTCACGAAATATTAAGATTTATGGGAGATTATGGCTACTACTTCTGATTTCAGACCAGGATTGACGATTCGTTACAACAATGACCTTTGGACAATTGTAGAATTTCAGCACGTTAACCCGGGAAACTGGCGGGCGTTTGTTCGCACAAAAATGAAAAACCTCAAGACCGGTCAGGTGATCGAGAACCGATTCCGCGCAGGCCAGGACGTTGATGTGGTTAGAATTGAACAGCGTGCGTACCAGTACCTTTATCGCGACGGCGATTTGCTTATGTTTATGGACAACAACACTTACGACCAGATACACATTCCCGAGGAGATCGTCGGCGAGGGAAGCAAATTCCTTAAAGAGAATGAAACCGTTCAGATTTTCTTCAACGACACGGAGATTACCGGAGTTGATATTCCCATCTTTGTCAATCTCAGAGTCGTTGAAACCGAACCCGGCCTAAAAGGTGACAGCGTTAATAACGTCATGAAGACTGCGAAGTTAGAGACAGGCGCAGTTGTGAACGTTCCGCTCTTTGTCGAAGAGGGAGAACTTCTGAAAATAGACACGCGCAATTCATCGTACGTGGAGCGCGTAAAATAATTCGTCCGCATAATTTCACCGCAGCAAGTCCGCAGGATTCTGTGGAGCTGCGACCTGCGGATCGGGCTTGCCCGGATTTTTCATTTTATCGGAGACGAAATGGATCTGAACTACATTAAGAAGCTCGTCAAGCTGGTAGACGAAAGCGGGGTGGACGAAATAGAGATTGAGGAAGAGGGAACAAAGATACGCATCAGCAAGTCCCGGCAGAATTCGTCCGCCGTTCCGGCTTATTTTCCTTCCGGCTCCTTTGGACAATTCGTCCCGTCCCAAGCGGCGCCGGCATCAGCCGCCGATCCGGGCGCAAATCCTGCGCCAGTCGTTGAAGCAGCCGCGCCAAAAGCCGAAGCGAAAAAGTACCACGAGGTTCGCTCCCCGATAGTCGGGACGTTTTATTGCGCGCCTGCGCCGAACGCCGATCCGTACGTTCAGGTTGGCTCGACGGTTCAGCCCGGTATGGTCCTCTGCATCATCGAGGCAATGAAATTGATGAACGAAATAGAATCCGATGCGGCCGGCAAAGTGGTACAGATTTTGGTCGAGAATGGACAGCCGGTCGAATATAACCAGCCGCTTTTCTTAATCGAACCCGCCTGACAATAATTATGAATTTTGAATTGACAATTCAGAATTGAGAAGGAATTGATTGTTCAATAAGATACTGATTGCAAATAGAGGTGAGATTGCGCTTCGAGTCATCAGAAGCTGCAGGGAGCTCGGAATCAAAACGGTGGCAGTTTACTCTGAAGCTGACCGCGATTCTCTTCATGTCAGGTTTGCGGACGAAGCTGTTTGCATCGGACCGCCGCCGAGCCGTGAAAGTTATCTGAATATTCCCCAGATCATCGCAGCGGCGGAAATTACAAACGCTGATGCAATTCACCCGGGCTACGGTTTTCTTGCAGAGAACGCGAAGTTCTCCGAAATATGCGAGAGCAGCGGAATAAAATTTATCGGCCCTAAACCAGACATGATCAATGCGATGGGCGACAAAGCATTCGCAAAAGACACGATGCGGAAAGCCGGAGTGCCCGTCATTCCGGGAAGCGACGGTGTCATCGAAGATGCAAAGGTCGCAAAGGAAGTCGCGGAAAGCGTCGGTTATCCGGTCATCATCAAAGCTACTGCAGGCGGCGGCGGAAAAGGCATGAGGCTCGCGTGGAACGCCGATGAGTTCGACCGGCAATTTCAAATGGCGAGAACCGAAGCCGAAGCCGCGTTTGGAAACGCAAGTGTTTACATTGAAAAATATGTCGAGCAGCCGCGGCACGTCGAGATGCAAATTCTTGGCGACCAGTACGGCGAGGTGATTCACCTTGGCGAACGTGAGTGTTCAATACAAAGAAGACATCAGAAACTGATTGAAGAGTCGCCTTCTCCGGTCGTCGACCCCGAACTCCGCGAGAAAATGGGCGCAGCGGCTGTAAAAGGCGCAAAAAGCGTGAAATACGAGGGCGCGGGAACGATCGAGTTCCTTGTCGACAAGTACAAGAATTTCTATTTCATGGAAATGAACACGAGAATTCAAGTCGAGCATCCGGTGACAGAGCAGGTTGTGGGGCTCGATCTCGTGAAAGAGCAGATCAACATTGCTGCGGGCGCTAAGGTAAGCAAGAAGAAATTGAAACAGATCGGACACGCGATTGAATGCCGCATTAACGCGGAAGATCCGTTCAAAGATTTCCGTCCGAACCCGGGAACGATCACCGGTTTCCACGTCCCCGGCGGATACGGTGTTCGTGTCGACTCGCACGTTTACGTCGGATATAGAATTCCACCTTACTATGATTCGCTCATCGGAAAACTGATTGCTTTCGGTTCGAATAGGGAAGAAGCTATCGACAGAATGTACCGTGCTCTCGAAGAGTTTATCGTCGAAGGTGTGGCGACCACGATGCCGTTCCACATGAAAGTGATGAAAGACGAGCGCTTCAGAAAAGGCGAGTTCGATACGCATTTCTTGGATTCTTTCAATTTTACAGATTAGAGGAGAGACAAATGGAATTTCCAGCAAACCTAAAGTACACAAAAGACCACGAGTGGATTCGAGTGGAAGGCGACACAGGAGTTGTAGGAATCACGGAGTACGCGCAAGGTGAACTTGGCGATGTCGTGTTCCTCGAGCTTCCGTCCGTCGGAACAAAACTCCAGCAGGGAAAACAATTCGGAACGATCGAAGCCGTGAAAACCGTTTCGGATCTTTATGCGCCGGTCAGCGGAGAGATCATTGAGGTAAACGAAGCCTTGAAAAATTCACCGGAACTTGTCAACAAAGAACCTTACGGCGGCGGCTGGATGGTAAAGATAAAAATTGAAAACAAATCTGAATTAGACAGTCTTCTCGATGTCGCGAAGTATCAGGAAATGGTCGGACATTGAACCAGCTGACCGCAATTTGGGCGAGAGCGGGACAAAGTCGCGGAGGCGTAAAGAAGAATCGAACCTTGTCAAGGATGAAAGGCTCTTAACCTTGACAAGGTTTTCGTATGGCGCCTCTGTCCAAAGGATCCCGGCAAGGTCGGGGCGGTTTTCTTCCATTTCGCAGGGCTTTCTTCTAAGGAGAATTTTTTATGCCGTACTATCCAAATACCGATGACGATCGCCGTGAAATGTTGGCTGCAATTGGAGTCAAAAACTTTGAAGAACTTATAAAAGACATTCCGCCGGAGATCAGGCTCAAAGGCGACTTGAAAATTCCGTCTGCGATGAGCGAGTTTGAAGTTCTCAAGCATGTTTCATCGCTCGCGAACAAAAACGTGAGCACACAGGATGCGGTTTCGTTTCTTGGCGCAGGCGCTTATGATCATTTCATTCCGTCTGCGATCGGCGCTCTTCTAAGCCGCTCGGAATTTTATACCGCATACACTCCTTATCAGGCGGAAGTAAGTCAGGGAACGCTTCAAGCCATTTATGAATATCAGACGATGATTTGCAGGCTGACGGGAATGGACGTCTCCAACGCATCGCTGTACGACGCCGGAAGCGGACTTGCGGAAGCGGCGCTCATGGCTGTAGCGCATACCGGACGCAAAAAAATTGTCGCGGCACATCCGATACATCCTTTGTATTTGCAGGTCGTCAAAGCTTATGTTCACGGCCAGGGATTCGAGATCGTGGAAGTTCCCGCCCGCGATGGAACGGCGGACCTGGATGGCGTGAGAAAAGTCGTTGATGATAACACCGCCGCTGTCGTGGTACAGCAGCCGTCATTCTTCGGAACACTGAGCGACGTCTTTGCGCTTGGAGAAATTGCCCATTCGAAGAACGCCCTTTACGTTGTGGATGCTTCGCCAATTTCGCTTGGGCTCCTTGCGGCGCCGGGCAGCTACGGCGCGGATGTGGTTGCCGGCGAAGGCCAGCCGCTCGGAATTTCGCAGAGTTTTGGCGGACCTTTTCTCGGAATTTTCGCGGTCAAAGAGGCTTTGATCCGCCGCTTGCCGGGGAGATTGGCAGGCGTTACGGTTGACACCGAAGGCAATCGCGGATTTGTGCTGACGCTCCAGACTCGTGAACAGCAGATTAGGCGCGAAAAGGCAACCTCGAACATCTGTACGAACGAGGGTCTGATGATGCTTGCATCGACAATTTATATGTCGCTCATGGGAAAGCAGGGAATTCAGGAAGTTGCCGAACAGTCGAGTGCAAAGGCGCATTATCTCGCGGAACAAATCGGAAAAATTCCCGGCTTCAGCTTGAAATATCGCCAGCCGTTCTTCAACGAATTTCTTGTCTCAACTCCGGTTGCGCCGAAACAGATTACCGAAGCCGCATTGCGGGAGAAAATTCTCGCTGGTGTCGATGTTGAGACGTTGCTTCCGAATGAGAAGGGCCTTTTAGTTGCAGTTACGGAGAAACGTACTCGCGCGGAACTGGATGCGTTTGTTGATTTCCTTAAGATATTTGCCAAGTGAACAGCAACCTTGCGAAGGTTCGAGATTTGAGGTGTCCGATAGACTTGCTGTGGTCTTGCAACCTTCGCAAGGTTCCAACTCGGGAGGTTTGGATTTTTATTTATTATGGATAAAATTTTAATACTCGATTTCGGAAGCCAGTACACGCAGCTAATAGCGAGACGCATTCGCGAGCTGAACGTCCTCAGCCTCGTCGAGAATTTTGATTTTCCCCTTGAGAAGGTTCGCGAGCTTGCGCCGAAGGGCATAATACTTTCCGGCGGGCCGTCGAGCGTTTACCAGCAGAACGCGCCTCTGCCCGACAAGAGGATTCTCGAGTCCGGCATTCCGGTACTCGGGATTTGTTACGGGCTTCAGGTCGTGGCGCATCTCTTGGGCGGCGAAGTTGACCGCTCGGCGCATCAGGAATTCGGCAAGGCGCTTCTTGTCGTGGACGACTCGAAAGACCTTTTGGCTGCCGTTGGAGATGTGTCTAAGGTCTGGATGAGCCATGCGGATAAAGTCACGAAACTTCCTCCGGGGTTTGCTCCGATCGCGCACACGGACAATTCTCCCATTGCCGCATTCAGCTCCAAAGAAAAGAAAATTTTCGGCGTTCAATTCCATCCTGAAGTTGTCCACACATCCAAAGGAAAGGAAATTCTTGGGAATTTCCTTTTCAAAGTTTGCGGATGCGCCGCCGATTGGCAGCCTGGAAATTTCATCGAAGAAGAAATTCGTGAAATAAGAGAGGAAGTCGGGAGCGAAAAAGTTATCTGCGCAATGAGCGGCGGCGTGGATTCCGCCGTCGCAGCAGTTCTGATCCAGCGTGCTATCGGAAAGCAGCTCCATGCCGTTCACATCGACAACGGTTTGATGCGGAAGGAGGAGAGCAAGAAAGTCGTGGAGTATTTCAAGAAGAACTTCAATATGAATCTCCATTACATCGATGCGTCCGCCGCGTTTCTTGAGAGGCTCCGCGGCGTTACCGATCCCGAGAAGAAAAGAAAAATCATCGGCAACACTTTCATAGAAGTTTTTGAAGATGTGGCGCGCAAAATAAAAGACGTTCGCTTTCTCGCGCAAGGCACTCTTTATCCGGATGTGATCGAATCTCAATCTCACAAAGGGCCTTCTGCAAAAATTAAAACTCACCACAACGTCGGCGGTTTGCCGGAAGTGATGAAGCTGAAGTTGATCGAGCCGTTCAGGCTTCTTTTCAAAGACGAAGTACGCATGGTCGGACGCGAGCTTGGTATTTCAAATGAGATTATCGAGCGGCATCCGTTTCCGGGACCCGGGCTTGCGGTTAGAATTCTCGGAGAGGTCGCGCCTGAGAAACTGGAAATTCTCCGGCAGGCAGACGATATTTTCATTGATGAGATTCGAAATTACGGAATATACGGCGACGTTTGGCAGGCGTTTGCGGTCCTATTGCCCGTTCAGTCTGTCGGCGTCATGGGGGATGAGCGGACTTACGAATACACGATCGCGCTTCGCGCCGTCACGAGCGAGGACGGAATGACTGCGGACTGGGCGCAAGTGCCGTATGAACTTCTCGCAAAAGTTTCCAACAGGATCATTAATGAAGTGCGTGGAGTTAACAGGGTGGTTTACGATATAAGCAGCAAGCCGCCCGCTACCATCGAGTGGGAGTGAAACTTTGCCTTCCGGCGATTATTATTAGTTGAATGCGTGAGTCTGAAAGATGGGCCTCTCAGTAAAAGTTTTGCTCGACGAAGCAGTCGGTTTCTTAGGCGACGAGAAGCCGCTCCACGCCATTCAAATCCTGCGTAGAATTATCTCAAACGATCCCGAATACCCCGAGGCATATCTGAAATTGGCGGAAATCTATATCGGCTTGCGGAAATACGAAGCCGCCGAGAAACTTCTCACTGAAGGATTGTCCAATGTGCCCGGCGATCACAAGTTGGTTTACGCGCTTGGCAGTCTCTATTACAATATTGGGCAATTGGAACGCGCATTGCCGTTATTGAAAATGCTCAGCTCGTGGCGGAATCCGAGCGTACATCTCGCGCTCGCAACGATCTTTCTTGAACAGGACGACTTCAGAGCCGCAACGGCGGAAGTGAAACACGTTCTGCGTGCGGACGCGAAATATCCCGACGCGAACGGGATGATGGGCAGAATTTATCTCAAGCAGAAACTTTTCCCGAGTGCCATAAAATACCTGAAGCGCGAACTTTCTATGAACGAGTCGTCGGTCGAGTTCCGCCTCGATCTTGCAACAGCTTTTTATATGCTCGGCGATCTGCGCTCGGCTCTCGAAGAGTTTACGCTCCTCATCGACACGGACCCGGATTTTTATCCGGGGTGGCTCATGTGCGGAAAGATTTTGTTCGAACTCGGTAAAACCGACGAATCGGAATTTTATCTTGAACGTGCGCTGACTTTAAATCCTAAGAGCGCCGAGGTGAAACAGACTCTCGCAAATCTTTACAACACGATCGGGGAAGTTGAGAAGGCGCGAGAACATTTTGATGAACTTGCCGAATCGAACGCTATCGTCGAAGACGACACCGAGACCCTCGAACGAATTTCAAGAATAAACAGGAAAAGACGCAGACATTGAAAATTAGGATCGCAGCCGCACTCTTCGTCCTGATCCTCGCCTCCAATGCGTTTTCTCAGATACCGTTCAGTCAGGCGGATGAGACCAATTACACTCTCGGACTGCAGAGTTTCAGACAGGGAGACTACTCGACAGCATACCAGTATTTCCAGCAGGTGATGAGCGATTCTCTGAACCAGCGCTCCGCCGAATCTTTTTATTACGGCGCGAGGACACTTTTCAATCTTCGCAGATATCAGGAATCGATAACCACGATAGACACTTTTCTCGTTCGCTTTCCGGCTGACGAACACAGATTTGAAATGTTCTATATCTTAGGCGCGAACTATTATGAAGTAGGAAGATACAGAACTGCGGCGGCGCAATTTGTGACGGCGATAGATTCGTCGGCTGATCGGGTGGTGAGAGACCGCTCGGTCGCAAGCCTGCGCACGCTCGTTGACTTCAACTTGAGTTTCGATGACATAGAAACTTTGTTCGAGCAGTGTCACAGCAGGCTGTCTGCGGTAACGGTGGCAATCGGATTTGCACGGCGCGCATACTTTTCCGACAAGCTCAGCGACGCCGACAGGATTTTGAAAGAGTTCAGGCAGCGTTATCCTCAAAGCGGCGCAGGGAGCAACGAAGTCGCAAGATGGATTGATAGAATTGCCGGCGACAGCGCCTTGAGCCAGGCACAAGTGAAAATCGGAGTTTTGCTTCCGCTCGAGTATGGCAGCGGAGTGGGAGACAAGCTTCTTCTCGGCATTCAGCTCGCGCTGGATAATTACAACGCTGCCGCACAAACGAAAGTCGGGCTTGTCCTGAAAAATTACGGCGGTAGTTTGAGAAACCTCGACGCGGACATGCGCGCGCTTGTCAAGGACGGAAACGTCAAGGCAATAGTCGGCCCTGTTTTCAGCAATGAAGTTTCGGATGTCGCCGAAATTGCTAATTCGAATCGCGTGCCTCTGATTACGCCGACAGCAACTCAAGTCGGGCTCACTTCCGGTAACCCCTATGTCTTTCAGGCAAATCCGAATTTCAAAACCAGAGCCAGGGCAATCGTGGATTATGCGGTCAACGTTCTTCATATTCAGAAAATAGCGATCTTGTCGCCGTCGGATTCTTACGGCAGGACGATCGCAAATTATTTTGCCGAACGGCTTCGTGAGCTCGGCGTCAAGCCTGTTTCGACGGCATACTTCGAAAGCGGCACGACCGACCTTTCACAGCAAATCGGAAAAATAAAGGAAGACGCCGCGGCTCTTAACGAGCCCTATGTGGATTTCGGTAAACTCGACAGGCAGGAGCAAATGAAGTTGAGAGCCTACGGTATTGCGCCGGCTTATTTGGACTCGCTTGTGAAGTCGAAAGGAAGTATTGACGCTTTTGATTTGTTCGGAGAAAACCCCAAGGAAGTCGCCGACTCGCTTGGCATTCCTATTGTGAACAGGTCGACTCTCGGTGAATTCGATGCGCTTCGCTCGCTCGGAGCGATATTCGTTCCGCTTACTTCGTCGAAAGATATCGGAATCATCGGAGCGCAGCTGGCTTACTACAACGTGAAGACTCAGCTCCTCGGCACGGACGATTGGTACGACCTGAATCAGCTTTCGAATAACGAGCTGTATGTTGACGGCGTGATATTCTGCAGCGACACGTATTTCAACACAAGCTCGCCGGCATACATTGCCGCCAGCGATTCCCTTTCCCAGATTTCCGACATGGACTTCGATAGGACCATCGCTTACGGCTACGACGTAATGAACATGCTGTTGAACGCGATCAAGTCCGGGAACAGCAGTCGTTTGGATATTACGAACGCGTTGAGGTCTGACACTTACAACGGTTTGCACTCCACCATTTCGTTCGGCGGAGACAACTCGAACCATTATATGCACATCCTTCAATTCAAAAAGGGAAACATAATCGATCTTGGTGAAGTGAACACTCAACAGTAAAGACAGGTTCTAAACACGTCTCAACAGAAAGGGGGCGGGCAATGGCAGAAACAAACAGGCACACGCTTCGCGAATGGCCTGACAGCGAGAAGCCGCGCGAGAAACTTCTCTCACACGGGGCAACAAAACTTACAGATGTGGAACTCCTTGCGATACTTTTAAGAACCGGAACTCGAACGAAGCAGCGTTCACGGACCGCGATCGACGTCGCGCGGGAGCTTCTTATGTCTTTCGACAACTCGTTTGGAATGCTCTCGATGCGCGATGCGCTGGAGCTTTCTTCAATTGCTGGTATCGGAAAAGTGAAAGCGGTGACACTCGCGGCTGCGTTTGAGATCGGGAGGAGAACGCAGAGTTCTCCGAACAACGACGCACCGCTTCTGAACAATCCAGAGGCTGTTTACAAATTCATCATGAGGGATTTCGCAGGCGAAAAGAGGGAAGTCTTCAAGGTCATTGCCCTTAGCACTTCGGGCAAAGTGAAGCGTGTGAAGACGATGACGGAAGGGACGCTCAGCGCAAGTCTCGTCGATGCGAGAGCAGTGTTTAAGTTCGCAATACTCGAAGACGCAGCGAGCATCGTTGTCGTTCACAACCATCCCAGTGGGAAACTCGACCCGAGCAAGGAAGATATCCAGATTACAAAAGATCTCTCGTACTCCGGCGAGTTCTTAGATATTCCTGTTCACGACCATCTTATCGTCGGAACGACAGGATACTTGAGCATGAAGAACGCGGGGTATATTTAACCATTTTGTTGGATTATTGTGGAGGGGTGGAAGAAGTCAAAACCACCCTCGTCGAGATTCGAGTCTTTTCATCAGTGATCCGTGATAAACCTGATCAAGCAAGCTCTGTAAAGTGAGGATAACCGAGTTGAAGAAGGTAGTAGTGGGAGAATTGCCGTAATCCCTTTTTTCCCGACCTTGATTTTACCATACCATTCTAAACGGATAATATTTGTCTTCTCTACTAAGAAGCTTCGAAAGGCTTTCCGCTTGATGTTCTAAAATTTGTGCCGGTGATAATTTTGATGACCGCCATTTAATCTTACCATGCCACTTTTTCGAAAAACACTTTGCGAGTAATTTCTTGCTGCTGGTTTTCAGCAAGCCTTCTCTGTTGATATCCGGATGAAATCCTCTGCCAAAAATGCTGACAACGATTCGATCAGCAAAAGGAGAACGGAATTCTTCAATCACATCGAATATCATGCTCCTCCCATCTCGCTTTGAGCCGTGGATAAAACCGAAATATGGATCGAGACCAGCTTTTACTATCGCCCTCTAGACTTCTCCGTACAACAATCCATAAACATTGAGGAAGGACCATGGCGTCTGGAAGGTATATGAATTCATCCGGTCTGCACCAAGGACTTCGGTGCCTCACGGGAGGAAGTATGGTGGATAAATAGAAAAGATGAACCTGGCGTTCAACGAGGACAGATTGCTGCGCGCGGTTTGACTCTGCTGGATAATCCACTATATTTTGTAGGATGCTTTCTTATAATGCATATTATGGGAAACAGTCCAGAATCAAAGGCTTATGGCGATTGATTTTCTCGGCAGGTTCACAACTCTTTTTGCGACAAGCACTTAAAACTGGCAGCGCATCTTTCGAAAATGGATTTTCGAAAAGCAGCATGAACCCATCTGCGAACGAGCCATAACTGTCGAGTCCTCCACAGCTTACAGCCACGACCGAATGAACACTAACCCCCTTTATCGCAAGCGACTGCGAGTACAAGAACCCGTGTAATGCATATCCGATCCGTCCTCGGTTGCAGACCTCAAGAATGAGTCATCCGGTCGGATTCCGCAGACCGACTTCGCAAGCGAGGAGCAATATTCACTCATAAATCAATTTCGAACACACACCAAAAGAAAGGTAGACTATGTTTAAGCAAAGCGATTGTCAAAGAGTTATACGTTCGAACAATTCAGCGAGCATATTCTCTGCTCTCAGAAAAAGATGGAAGGCAACAAAAAGTGGAATCAGTCTTCGATCGGCAATCAATACCTACCTCGACCATCTGCGGGCATCTGGCTTGTCCAGCAACACTATCTACTGTTACTCTCATGATCTTATCCGGTTGCTGAACGAATTCTCGGATATGAATCTCAAGTCGATTAACCAAGAAGTGTTGGACGAGCATATCATTCATATCTCCGCTGAGCGAGCCAAGCGATCCGTGTCAAACACTCTTCAGCGCTCAATCAGCACTATTAATCGGATCAAGATTGTTTACAGGTCATTCTTCAAATGGTGCCTTGCGAAAGGACTTATGAAGAACGATCTATCCTCTGAGCTGCGTCTGTCAAAGCATCCATCCAGTCTTACGCTACCAATATTGCCTGAGGAAATTACTCGTTTGCTAAAAGTCATTTCGGAGTCAGCAGATCCATTGGCGCAGAGAGACAGGGCACTCTTCTCGGTTTACGCCTTTAGCGGGATAAGAAGATCAGAAGCACTCACCCTGAGAGTTTCTGATTACGACCCACAATCGCGGACCATATCAGTCAAGAGTTCAAAGGGGTACACAAGGAAGTTGCAGCCAATACCGTTGATTCTCTTCGATGTCATGGATCAATATGTTCGAGTCAGTCTTAAGAATGCGGAACCATCGTCTCCGTTGTTTTTGGGCCAAGGCAAAAACAGATCACTTTCCAGCAGACAGGCATCCAACCGCTTCGAGAAGTGGAAGAAGTTAGCCGGGATTAGGGATACTCTGACGATACACTCGTTCCGTTCAGGATATGCATCCCGGTTATATCAAATCTCTAAAGATCCCCTACTCGTTTCTCACGCGCTTGGACATAGCTCATTCAGCACGACAGAGAGATACATTAAGCATGAGCTTCTTGATCTTAGCGGATTGGTGGAGACGGCATTTTCAGGAAACGGTACCCGAGGATAGCAACCGTCACCATCTGAGCAAAATCTTAGTTGGTGACGGTCACGAAATACGTCACTCTACCCCGAATCTCTTGACTTGCGCGAATTAGTATGGCAGGGAGTTTCGGCTGGGAAAATTTGCCGAATCATAAGCTTATGGTCAATCTCCTTGTGAGTCCCGTGATTTCATTGCTCACTGCCGTGTGCAGAATGAATTCCTCGCGGGGCAGAGTGTCTATTAGCTCGAGTCTCTTCGGATACCGAAAGTTGAGGTACATGGCGCTCCTGTGAAGATTAGCCTACCTTCGGACGATCAGCAATTCTACAAGGAGACTTTTCCAGCGATAATGAACGCGCTTGACCACATCAGCCACATAAAACATCGCGTCATACAAGAGAAGTCGCAGGCGAGAGTGGAGATAACTTTCATCTCCGACATTCCACACACCGGCTGCGAGAAGGTTGATAGGCTGGTGCGGCTCATCGAGGTGATAAGGGTGTAAAATGTCCTTATTTTTATCTATCGGCTTGCTGCTACCGTTTCATCTTGTTGTTTCTTAATGAAAGTCCCGAACACGAAATCCCATAAAGGCGAACTTACTCCGTAGTTATTGTCTGGATCCATGTAATGATGACGCATGTGGTGCTGCTTCAGATATAACGAGA
>JAMCQL010000062.1 GCA_023381615.1 Bacteroidota bacterium | reverse complement strand
TCTTAACGCTCCGCTCCGAAATGTTCTTAACGCCATTTTTTCTCAGGCCGTCCTATGTTATTGCGGTTTTGTAACCGTCCCGAGTTCGAGCTTTTTGCTCGGCGGTCTGAGGCGAAGCTTCGCTAGAAGCCCGGCAGAAAACCCCCTCGAACAAAATATCACCACAAGAGGCACGGAGAAATCCCCCTGAATCCCCCTTTGAAAAAGGGGGATTTCTTATTCCTGTGTCTCAGGTCTTGACCTTTTCTTTGCTTCTTTCTTTTAGCTTGACCTAAAAGAAAGAAGATAAAATCAAAATTTCCCAATAACATGGAAGTTCCAATGACAATTTCGGCTTAATTATTCTTTGAAAGCCTCCGCCGTGCCATTTGTTCATCAATTCTTGCATTTCAGCAAAAATATCGGCATTTTGAATTAAAAAAGTGACACGAAAAGCATCTCTCAACCGCGAAACCAAGGAAACTCAAATTTCCTGTTCCTTAAATCTCGATGGGGCAGGCAAATACAAAGTTTCGACCGGCATCAAATTTCTGGATCATATGCTCGAACTTTTTTCGAAGCACAGCCTGATCGATCTTTCTCTGAAAGCCAATGGCGACATTGACGTCGACGACCACCATACCGTCGAAGATGTGGCGATTGTAATCGGTAAATGCGTTGATAAAGCTCTCGGAGAAAAATCCGGAATAAACCGATATGGCACAGCGTACGTGCCTATGGACGAATCACTGGCAAGATGTGTGGTAGATTTGTCCGGTCGCAGTTATTGTGTTTTCAACGCAGAGTTTTCGCGTGCAAAGGTTAGTGATCTCTCCGCAGAGATGGTGGAGCACTTCTTTAAGTCCATCACGGAAAACCTGAAAGCAAATATTCATGTAGAACTTCTTTACGGAAAAAATAATCATCATCGGGCAGAGGCAATTTTCAAAGCCTTCGCTCTCGCGCTGCGCGAAGCTGTCTCATTAAACCCGCGCATTGTTGGTGTGCAGTCGACGAAAGGGAAATTATAAGATGTTAAACAATAAAAAGATTGGTGTGATCGGAGCAGGGCATATAGGGACAGCCGTTATCGGTGGAATGTTAAGAGCTAAGTTGACTTCTCCGAAAAATATTTACGCATCAAAGAAGAGTACAAATAACCTTGAGGATCTTTCAAAGACTTTTGGGATCCATACCACAACTGATAACAAAAAAGTTGCCAAGTCTTCTGAAATACTTATACTTGCCGTAAAACCGATGAATGCGAGAGAAGTTTTGAGTGAGATCAAGGATGTTATTGAACCGTCTCAACTCATAATCACCGTGATGGCGGGAATAAAGAGCTCATTTATCAATGCTCTTTTGGAAGTCCAATGCCCGGTAATAAGGTCGATGCCAAATACGCCTGTTCTTGTCGACGCAGGAGCGACTGCAATAAGCAAGGGCGAATTTGCGAACGAGGATCATCTCAAGATTGCGCATACCATTTTTAAATCTGTCGGCACAGTCGAGGTGGTACCGGAGAATTTGCTTGATGCCGTTACAGGTCTTAGCGGCAGCGGGCCGGCATACATTTACATGGTGATCGAAGCTATGACGGATGGCGGCGTCAAAATGGGAATACCACGGCAGATTGCTTTCAGGTTGGCATCGCAAACTGTTTTTGGCGCGGCAAAACTAGTGATTGAAACCGGTAAGCATCCTGCAATATTGAAAGACGAGGTAACCACACCGGGTGGAACAGCAATTGCTGCGGTGCACGAACTTGAGACCCACGGACTGAGGACGATGTTAATTAACGCTGTCTCCACTGCAACCATCAGAAGCAAAGAGCTGAGCAAAATTATCGAAGAGAATGACAACTTATAAAGTGGCGGTTGTCGACTATCGAACGAGCAATTTGTTGTCGATCGTGAAGGCATTACAAAAAGTCGGAGCAGAAGTTGAATTGACCCAGAGCGCCGAGCAAATAGAGAAAGCCGACAAACTCGTTTTGCCGGGTGTCGGTGCCTTTGGCGCTGCGATGCGCAACATTGAGTCTCTAGGAATAAAAGAGGCGTTGATAAACTTTGGCAGGAGTGGAAAACCGCTCATCGGAATTTGTCTCGGAATGCAATTGCTTTTCAATGTCAGTTTTGAACAAGGTGTTTACAACGGACTCGCTTTGGTTCCGGGCGAAGTTGTAGCTTTTAATTCTTCGGTTAAGGTTCCGCACATGGGATGGAACCAAGTTGAATTTCAAAAGAAGTCGAGACTTTTTGATGGCTTGCAGGACAAGCGGTACGCTTACTTTGTGCATTCGTATTACGTCAGAGCCGATGATGATTGCATCGCTGGAATGACGGACTACGGTGTGAAATTTCCGGCGGTTGTCGAACAAGGAAATATTTTTGGAATTCAGTTCCATCCTGAGAAGAGTCAGAGTTTCGGTTTGAAGATTCTTGAAAACTTTTTGGGAGTTTAAATGATATCTGTCCTAAACACAAGTGACGTTGAAGGGAGAAATCAGTGAAGATGAAGAAGGATAATTCGATTCGTCCTTTCTTTTGTCTTGACACAAAAGTTGTACATGTCCCGCGACGAGACGCCACGGCGGATGAAAAGGCGGCACGTGACCGTCACTTTTATGTCAGATTGTCAGTGCATTGCAATGTTGACACAAGTGACGGTCACCTTCACACAATTTTATGCAACATCGAGACTTTTTAGAACAGCAGTGAGTTTAAATGATTCTAGTAATTCCAGCTATTGATCTAAGACATGGCAAATGCGTACGGTTGATTCACGGTGAAGCCGGAACGGAAAAGATTTATTCCGACGACCCGGTCAAGATGGCGATCATCTGGCGAGGCGAGAATTTCAAGGCGCTTCATGTCGTTGATCTCGATGGCGCCTTCGAAGGAAAGCCGATAAATTTCGAAATATTGAAATCAGTAGTTGATGCAGTTGATATTCCGGTGCAATTCGGCGGCGGTCTCCGGAAATATGAGGACGTTAAACAAGTGCTCGATGCGGGAGTTTATCGCGCGATAATTGGAACGGCAGCAGTCAACGATCGCGAGCTGCTTTTGAGATTATTGAAGGATTTTGGCCCACGAAGAATTGTCGTGGGAATCGACGCGCGCGATGGAATTGTTCAAATAAAAGGTTGGCAAGATTCGGGCGGAATTTCTGCAATACAACTCGGCAAGGAACTGAAGGAAAATGGACTCGTACGAGTAATTTACACTGACATCTCGCGGGATGGTACACTTGAAGGCGCCAACATAGAGGCTTTGCGTGAATTTGCGGTTCAAACCGGACTTCGTGTTACTGCATCGGGCGGCGTGTCGTCTTATCAGGATTTACTGAAGCTGCAAGAGCTCGAGCCGCTTGGAGTGGACTCAGTAATAGTCGGTAAGGCTCTCTACGAGAACAGATTTCCCTGTGTCGAACTGTGGCGGCTCAACGAAAAATCTTTGGACGATCTGGGTCCGACGAGACGAAGTTAGATGTTAGCCAAACGAATCATACCTTGCCTTGACGTCAACGCGGGGCGGGTAGTCAAGGGCGTCAATTTCATAAACTTGACAGATGCCGGAGACCCAGTCGAGTCGGCGAAGTTTTATGAGAGCGAAGGTGCTGACGAGATCGTCTTTCTTGATATTACAGCGAGCGTGGACAATAGAACCACGATGCTCAACGTTGTCAGGAGAACAGCAGAGACTATTTTCTTGCCGCTCACTGTCGGCGGCGGGATTCGAACTGTCGACGACATACGAAGAACTCTTTCGAATGGCGCAGACAAAGTCAGCCTTAACACCGCCGCTGTTCTAAATCCAGAATTGATTTTGGCAGGCGCGGAAGAGTTCGGCGTTCAATGTATTGTCGTCGCGATAGATGCAAAAAAGATTGATGACAATTCAAAAAATAATTACGCAATTATACCGGTTGAATTGGAAAGCCTAAAAATTCAGAATGTCGCTTCGCCAAGCGGTTACGAAGTTTATATTAATGGTGGAAGAAAACCCACTGGTCTTGACGCAATTGAATGGGCAAAGTATGTTGTCGCTCACGGCGCCGGCGAGATTCTGCTGACGAGCATCGACAAAGACGGAACAAACAGCGGCTATGATATCGAATTACTGAAAAAGACTACCAAGGTGGTAAATGTACCGGTCATTGCGAGCGGCGGAGCCGGAACCCTCGAACATTTTTATGAAGCAATACAAGGAGGCGGCGCTGATGCAGTTCTTGCCGCTTCGGTGTTCCACTTTGGAAAATTTAAAATCAAACAAGTGAAAAACTATTTATCAGAAAAAGGTGTTGCTATTAGATTATGACTTCTCTCGATGAACTTTTAGATAAGCTGAAATTTGACGACAAAGGTTTAGTCACCGCCGTCGCTCAGGATTATAAGACCGGTGAGATCCTGATGCTTGCTCACATGAATGCGGAAAGTTTTCGGAAGACAGTAGAGACTGGTCAAGCAGTTTACTGGAGCAGGTCGCGGCAAAAACTGTGGCACAAAGGCGAAGAGTCCGGTAACGTTCAAAACGTGAAGGAAATTCTTGTCGACTGCGACGGCGATGCCGTCCTGCTGAAGATTGAGCAAGTCGGCGGCGCCGCTTGTCATACCGGAAATCGTTCTTGTTTCTACCGAAAAGTTGAAGACGGCGAGCTTGCTGAAGTCGGGACAAAAATTTTCGATCCGGAAAAAGTGTATAAACCTAACTCGGGCGAGCCGAAGCCGAGTGAAAAAGAGCAATAGCACACGGAAGAGAAAATTGACAATTGGTAACACGTTATCCGCGGTCTATCGTGTTTTTCTTTTCTATTTAGAGTAGAATGTTATATCGAAACCATGGAGGAGAACGATGGTTAGACAGAAAGTCGCAATTTTAATCGGAAGTAAATCGGATGAAGCGGCAATGTCCGAGGCTTTCCCTTATTTGAGTTACTTCGGGATTGACTATGAGCTTCATGTTTTGAGTGCGCATCGGAATCCGAAAGAGACCGCCGAGTTTGCATCTAATGCCGAGAAGAATGGATACAGTCTGATCATCGCCGGAGCGGGGATGGCCGCGCATCTTCCGGGAGTTGTTGCCAGTCTCACTATTTTGCCGGTCATCGGAGTTCCGTTGAGCGGATCGGAGCTTTCCGGCGTCGACGCGCTCTATTCGATCGTCCAAATGCCGCCGGGCATTCCTGTTGCTACCGTTGCGATCGGGAAAGCCGGAGCGAAAAATGCCGGAGTGCTTGCGGCTGAAATTATCGGACTTACGAATAAGGAAGTGAAACAAAAGTTGATTGATTTTCGCGCGAAAGGATCGACGCTTTGAGAGTTATCGTTATCGGCGAACCATGCATCGACATGATACACAAAGCCGACGGGAAAATTTTCAACGAGCCTGGCGGAATATCTTATTCCATCATTGCAAGCGCCGTGCTCAACGATGGGATCGAAGTTGTGCCTGTCATCGGCTTGCACAAAGATGACGAGCCATATTTCCGGCAGTTGCTCCAAGATTTGAGTTCGGTCAATTTGTCGGGAGTTTATTCCACGCAACTGAGGACTCGCAGGGTTGATTTGTTTTACGAAGATGAAAATAATCGTTGGGAATGCAGCACTCAGCCAATCGAGCCGACACCATTTGAAAAGATTCAGCCCTTTCTTCCAGCAGAAGGAATTCATCTGAATTTGATAAGCGGCAGCGATGTCGATTTAAGTACCTTGAAAAAAGTTCGCACCGCATCTTTCAATTCTCATATTCATCTCGATTTGCACAATATCGTGATGAAACATCTGCCTGACACCAAGCGGGTTAGAGCGGCGCGTGAAGATTATTTGGAGTGGTGCGGTCTTGCCGATACGGTTCAGTTGAATGAAGATGAGGCAAACGCAATCGACGCTTCAATGCCAAATAGATACCTCTTAGCCGAGAAGATTCTCGGAACAGGTGTAAAGGCGCTTGTGATTACGCTTGCAGAAAGAGGCTTGGTACTTTTTGAAAAGGAAAGCGGAAAAGTGGCGGAACACTTTTTCCCGCCAAGAGCAATAGATGTCGTGGATCCAACTGGCAGCGGAGATGTTTTTGGCGCTGCGTTTCTTCACGCCGTAATGAGAGGCAAAAGTTTTATGGAAGCCGCGGAGTTCGGGGTTGAAATTGCCGCAAAGAAAGTTGGCATTACCGGGCCAAGCGGAATGTTGAATTGGAAAACGGTTGGCGCTCATGACTGAAAAGAGAGTTATAATCACCGGCGCTCGCGGTTTGCTGGGACAGAAAATTGTCGAAGTGTTCAAAAGGGAATCGGAATACGAGCTCATGCCGTGTGTGCTCGAGGATGGCGTGGAAGGATATTTCAGTCTCGATATAACTGATCATCACAAAGTCATGGACGCTGTGAGTTCCTTTAAGCCTTCGGTCATAGTCAATGCAGCGGCTTACACCGATGTCGATAATGCCGAAGTCGAAAAGGAATTGGCTTACAAAGTCAACGCGACTGCCGTTGGTTATCTCGCAGAGGCAGCGAATGTGTTCAACGCTAAGTTGGTCCATATTTCCACCGACTATGTGTTTGATGGACAAAAGGGAAATTATTCGGAGGAATCGAAACCGGAACCGATAAACTACTATGGCAAGTCAAAACTTGCTGGCGAAAATCTTGTAAGGGCTAAGGTGCAAGACTATGCCATCCTTCGGACTCAAGTTCTCTATGGCTTCGCGAGTGATGTTAAGAAAAACTTTGCTTTGTGGGTGATCGACAAACTTTCCAAAGGTGAAAATATCAGGGTTGTCGATGACCAGATAGGGAATCCAACACTCGCAGATGAATTGGCGTTTGCTATTCTAAAGGTGTGCCAGCGTAAGTCGGTCGGCTTGTACCATGTTTCCGGGTTTGAAACGATCTCTCGTTATGAATTTGCTAACAGGATTGCCGAGGAGTTTGGTCTTGATTATTCTTCAATTAAGGCTATAAAGTCGGATGAACTAAGTCAACACGCCCGTCGGCCGAAGGACTCGAGCTTCATTTGCTTGAAAGCCCAAGCCGAACTCGGCATAAACATGCCGTCGGTGAAAGACTCGCTCTCCCTCATGAAGCAGCAGATGAAGCGCGCCGGTGCGGTTGAGCTACAAAACAAAAATTGACAGTGAGATAAAATGCTTGATCTAAAATTTATCAGAGAAAATCCCCACTTAGTTAGAGAAGCGATCCGAAAGAAAAAAGAAAAAGATCGCCTTGATGAAATACTAAAGCTTGATGCGGACAGGAGAGAGTTGCTGCAGAAGTCTGAGGCGATAAAAAGTGAACGGAATAAAATCGCGGACGATGTTGCCAAGTTGAAACGCCAGGGGCAGGATGTTTCGGAACTCATCGCGGCCGGCAAATCAAAAGGCGACGCACTGAAGAATCTTGAAGACAGTTTGAAAAAAGTTGAGGAAAAACTTAACGAGCTTGTTTTATATGTGCCGAATGTTCCGCATTCATCGGTGCCTGACGGAAACAACTCCGACGATAACGTTGAAGTTAGAAAGTGGGGAGAAGTTCGCACACAGAAAGATTTAGATTTCAAGTTGACCGACCATCTCACTCTCGGTGAGAAGCTTGGCGTCTTGGATTTCGGCAGAGGAAGTAAGATAACGGGCGCCGGATTTCCCGTCTATGTCGGAAAAGGAGCGGCATTGGAGCGGGCTTTGATTAACTTCATGCTCGATTTGCATGTTAGCAAGCACGGATATACTGAGATATTCCCGCCGTTTCTCGTGAATCAAGCTTCGATGCGCGGCACAGGTCAGCTTCCTAAGATGGCTGAAGACATGTACCATTGTGAAGTTGACGATCTGTATTTGATACCGACTGCGGAAGTTCCGGTAACGAATCTTCGCCGCGACGAGATATTGCCCGTCGAGCAATTGCCGACAAAGTATGCAGCCTACTCGGCATGTTTTAGGAGGGAGGCAGGAAGCTGGGGCAAGGAATCCCGCGGCTTTTTGCGAGTGCATCAGTTTAACAAAGTGGAGCTTGTGAAATTTTCTAAGCCGGAAGAATCTTACGATGAACTTGAAAAATTGGTTGCCGATGTCGAGGAAGTATTGCAGTTGTTGAATATACCGTACAGAGTGATGCTGCTTTGCGCGGGAGACCTGAGTTTCTCAGCGGCGAAATGTTACGACATAGAAGTATTTGCTCCGGCAACGGAAGCGCGAAATGGCTGGCTCGAAGCATCGAGCTGCTCAAATTTTGAAAGCTTTCAAGCGCGCAGGGCAAATATCAGATTCAAAAGAGATCCGAAATCGAAACCGGAGTTTGTTCACACGCTGAACGGATCAGGGCTAGCAACTTCTAGGCTGATGGTCGCGCTTCTCGAGAACTACCAAACGCCGGAAGGAAAAGTGATCGTTCCGAAAGCGCTTCATAAATATACGGGATTCACGATCATCGGCTGAGAGATGAAACCACTGCTGCGGCTTTTACCATATTTAAAGAAGTACAAGAGGACGCTGCTGATAGGGTTGATTGCTGTAACGTTGGCGAATGTCTTTGCCGTTTTTATTCCGTTGATAATTGGAAGCACAATAGACCAACTGAAGCACGCAGTGTCTTCAGGCAAACTCATGGAATACGCCGCGCTTATTCTGAGTACGACTTTCCTCAGCGGGTTTTTCACTTTCATGACGCGACAAACCGTCATCGTCACTTCGCGGAAGATTGAGTATGATCTGAGGAACGATTTCTATTCTCACATTCAGAAACTGTCTTATTCGTTCTTCCTGAACACGCCGACCGGCGACTTGATGGCGCACGCAACGAACGACATCTCTGCGGTGCGTAACGTACTTGGACCCGGAATCATGTACAGTGCTGATACATTTACCGGCTTCATTATGGTAATCGCAATCATGTTCTCGATCGATATAAGGCTGACGCTCTATGCACTCATTCCGCTTCCTTTCGTTTCTGCCGGAGTTTATTATCTGGGAAAATTGGTTAACCATCGCTTCGAAGAAGTGCAAGCGCAATACAGCGTTCTCACTGCAAGAGCACAGGAAAGCATTTCGGGAATAAGGATCGTGAGATCTTATGTCAGAGAACAGCACGAGACGGAACAATTCAGGCTCTTGAGCGATGACTATTTGAAAAGGAATTTGACTCTCGCGCAGATCCAGTCTATTCTATGGCCGCTCATGGGAATACTGACCGGAGCGGCGACTGTAATTGTCTTATGGCGAGGAGGCTTCGATGTAATTCGTAATACACTCTCGCTCGGAACGATGGTTTCGTTCCTGATCTACCTTGGGATGCTGACCTGGCCTCTGATAGCATTCGGATGGGTCGTGAATATTTTCCAGCGCGGCGCCGCTTCTATGGGAAGACTCAACAAGATTTTTGATACTCCTCCGGTAATAAAAGATGACGAAAAAACGAATCCGGGAATTCGCGAAATCCAAGGGACAATTTCTTTCCGAAATGTTTCTTTTCGTTTTCCGTCGAAAGTGGAATACGCCCTGCGAAACATTAATTTGGAAATAGATAGAGGGACAACGCTCGCGGTGGTTGGAAAAACAGGGACAGGGAAATCAACAATCGTGAATCTCATTCCGCGGCTCTTAGATTGCACTTCGGGGGAGATCATGATAGACGGCATTCCGATAAAACAGATTCCTGTTGAAGTTCTGCGCAGAAGTATCGGCTATGTTCAGCAGGAAACTTTTCTTTTCTCGGACACTATATCAAACAACATTGCTTATGGTGTCGAACATGCTTCACCGGAGGAGATCGAATGGGCTGCCAGAATTTCGCAGATCTATAAAGACATTGAGTTTTTTCCGCACAAGTTCGACACGCTTGTCGGAGAACGAGGGATAACACTATCGGGCGGCCAGAAACAAAGGGTTGGTATTGCAAGAGCCATTATAAGGCAACCAAAGATTTTGATTCTTGATGAAGCGCTTTCGGCAGTCGACACTTACACTGAAGAAGCCATACTGCACGGATTGAAAGGAGTGATGTCCGAAGGTCAACGACTTGACTCGTCGAGATCCTGTGGAAAGGAAAGAACGAGCATAATCATAAGCCATAGAATTTCAACGGTTAAAGATGCTAATGTGATTATTGTCATCGATGACGGAGAGATAGCTGAGAGCGGAACGCATGATGAACTTGTCCTGAAGAATGGCATTTACGCGGACCTGTACAACAGACAGCTTTTAGAAGAAGAACTCCAGAGGATGTAATTGAACAGAGAAAATGTGATAATCACGCCGCACATCGCATTTGACAATGCAGCAGCCGTTGAAAGAATTTTGGAGACCACTGTCGATAATATTATAGAAGCCTGGCCGAAAACCTATGGAAAAGACAATTTAACCACAATGAACCATAGGCTTGAGCCTGAGGCTCATCCGCCTCTGGCGCAGAGGCACGGAGAAATCCCCCCTGAATCCCCCCTTTGAAAAAGGGGGACAAAGGGGGATTTCTTATTCCTGTGCCTCCGTATCTCCGTATTTGAACTTTTCGGCCAGGCTTCTCGCGTACATTTCAAAGTCTCCAATAAATGTTGCAAGTCTGATATAATATGTCAGCCGACATACACGAAGAAGAAATATTAGGTAAGGCTTATGATGGCAGATTGATGCGCAGATTGATGCGCTACTTAAAGCCATATTGGCCGCAGGTAATATTCGCCGTCATAATCACGATTGCTTATTCAGGAATGGGGCCTTTGCGCCCTTACCTCACGAAAATTGCAATTGATAATTACATCCAGCGCGGAGACGCCGCAGGCCTCTTCAAAATCGTGGTCGCGTTGTTTGGTATCATCACAGTTCAGGCACTTCTGCGATACGGATCTGCATATCTTACGCAATGGATCGGACAAAAGACGATTTTTGATATGCGTATGCAAATTTTCAATCATCTTCAAAAATTAGGAGTGAAATATTTCGACAAGAATCCTGTCGGGAGACTTGTTACGAGGGTGACCAACGATGTCGAAGCTCTGAACGATCTCTTCTCATCCGGAATAGTCATGGCATTCGGAGATATTTTTACAATCATTTGGATACTTACGTTTATGTTCAGCCTGAGTGTTCAGCTCGCGCTTGTTACACTTACTGTCATTCCAATACTTGCATACATCACTTTATTGTTCAGAAAAAGTGTTCGTTCATCTTATCGCCAGATCCGTCTGTTAATTGCAAGAATCAATGCCTTTTTACAAGAACACGTTTCTGGCGTGATCGTAGATCAGATTTACAATCGCGAGAGAAGGGCGTTCAAAAATTTCGATGATGTAAATGGAAAGTTGAAAGACGCGAATGTCAAGTCGGTTTTCTACTACGCACTTTTTTATCCGGCCGTCGAACTGACAAGCGCGCTTGCAGTCGGACTGATTATCTGGTTCGGCGGAAGCCATCTTGTATCGGAAGAACTCTTCAAAGCGCACGGCGGAATCTCACTTGGAATCTTAATCGCATTTCTTCAGTACACCGAACAATTCTTCACGCCGATCAGAGACCTTTCTGAAAAGTATAACATTCTTCAGACTGCGATGGCTTCTTCGGAAAGAATTTTCAAGGTGATAGATGACAAGACGATAATTCCGGAGCCGAAAAATCCAATGACCTTACCTGAAGTTAAAGGAAAGATTGAATTTAAAAATGTTTCGTTCGCGTACGACGATGAGAATTACGTTTTGAAAAATGTGTCATTCACAGCAAATCCGGGAGAAACAATCGCAATTGTCGGCGCAACGGGTGCGGGAAAAACTTCGATTGTAAGTCTGCTAATGAGATTTTATGATGTCAACGCCGGTGGAGTTTTTATTGATGGATATAATATAAAAGACATTTCTACTGCTGAGTTAAGACGAAATATTGCTGTTGTGATGCAAGATGTCTTTTTGTTTTCCGGAAGCGTACAGTACAATATTTCGTTGGGGAATGATGATGTTCCATTTGAAAAAGTAAAAGATGCAGCGAAGTTAGTTGGGGCGGACCACTTCATCGACAGATTGCCGAATTCCTACGATGATGACGTTAAGGAGCGGGGTGCGGCGCTATCCGTTGGTCAAAAGCAGCTGATATCATTTGCGCGGGCTCTCGCACATGATCCAAAGATATTGATACTTGATGAAGCAACTGCTAATATCGATACAGGAACGGAGCAGCTTATTCAAAAGGCAACAGAGAATTTACTAAAAGGCAGAACAAGCATAGTGATAGCGCACAGGCTTTCGACCATACAGCATGCTTCAAAAATTATTGTGCTGCACAAAGGCGAGATACGAGAACAAGGGACGCATCAGGAATTAGTGGCAATGGGCGGAATCTACTACCGACTATATCAACTTCAATATAAGGATCAGGAGCGGTTGACCAAAAAGGTACGCTCCTCTGCAGTGAAGTAAAAACTAATCGGAGGTAACATGTCCCGTCAAGAATTATTTACAGGTCGGGATGGCGCAAGGCGCTTATCGGAGAAGAATCGTTCCCGCGAACGGGATCTTGCTTCGCGGCGACTTATGACGTTGGGACGTCATATTGAGGAAGGGGAGCGCATGCACCCCGGCGCAACCGGCGACTTCAGCGGCTTATTGAGTGATCTGGCAATCGCGGTCAAACTCATTTGGAGAGAGGTCAGCAAGGCCGGGTTGATTGATATTCTGGGCGTGACCGATAAGCATAACGCCAGCGGAGACGAAGTAAAGAAGCTTGATGAATTCGCCGACGAGACAATTTATAAAGCAATGGATCACGGCGGTCATCTTTGTGTCATGGCGTCAGAAGAAAGCGAAGGATTGATCGAAATTCCTACGAGATATCCTGTCGGAAAATATGTTTTGGTTTATGACCCTATTGACGGTTCTTCAAACATAGACGCGAACGCCTCTATTGGAAGCATATTTGGGGTTTTTCGGCGCGTCACACCGTCCGGTCCGGGCACAGACGCCGACTGTCTGCAACCAGGATACAAACAGGTTGCCGCTGGATATGTCGTTTACGGGCCAAGTACAATATTTGTTTATTGTACAGGGAAGGGAGTTCACGGCTTTACACTCGATCCTTCTGTTGGAGAATTTTTGCTTTCGCATGAGAACGTGGTCATTCCAAAGCGCGGGAAAATTTACAGCATAAACGAAGGGAATTATTTGAGATGGGATGACGGGGTAAAGAACTATATCAACTACTTGAAGAAAGAAGATAAGGCAACCAACCGTCCGTACAGTTCGCGCTACATCGGTTCGCTCGCCGCGGATTTTCACAGGAACTTGTTGTACGGAGGAATCTTCATGTATCCGTCGGACAAGTCTCATCCGGGTGGAAAGCTCCGCCTTTTGTACGAAGCCTCTCCGCTTTCTTTCATCGTGGAACACGCCGGAGGCAGAGCCACAGACGGCAAGGAGAGAATTCTCGACATCGTTCCGACTTCATTACATCAGAAGACACCGCTGTTCATAGGTTCTGGGGAAGACGTGAAAGAGGCGGAAGAATTTATCCAAGGAAAGAGAAGCTATTGATTTTGTAAGTTGCAGCTAATGAACGGCGAAAATACCTACACGAAAGGAAGCACCATGAAGATATGCTGTAAGATTTTTCTTGCGATCTGTTTAATAGCAAATTCAGCCCTTGCGCAAGTGTCTGTTTTGAAACCGGCATTCGGTACGCATGGGATGGTGTCATCTTCAGACTCACTCGCGACGGCTGTTGGAGTGAAAATCATGAAAGAGGGCGGCAATGCTGTTGACGCTGCTGTCGCAGTTGGATTTGCCTTAGCGGTTACATATCCGCAAGCTGGCAATCTTGGGGGAGGTGGATATTATTTAATTCATCTGGCGAACGGAAAAAACTACGCGATAGACGCACGTGAAACTGCGCCTGCCGCCACAACTCGCAACATGTATCTCAATAGCGCGGGGAACGTAATTCCAGAGAAGAGCCTTATCGGCGGACTCTCAGTCGGTGTCCCTGGCAATGTGGACGGAATGCTTCTCGCCCAAAAGAAATTTGGCAAACTGCCGCTTAAAAAAGTGATGGAGCCTGCAATTGAAATTGCCGAGAAAGGATTCAGAGTAAATTACATACTCGCGGGCGCCTTCAATCATGCGTTTAAGGAGTTCAAAGGCTTTCCGGCAACGATGGAATATTTCTCCAAAGATGGCGAGATGTACAAGCAGGGAGACCTAATAATTCAGAAAGACCTCGCCGAGGTTCTGATAAAAATCGCCAAGGAAGGCAGAGACGGTTTTTACAAAGGCGAGATTCCGAAACTCATCGCAAAAGAAGATCAGGCAACTGGCGGAGTCATCACGGCAAAGGACGTTGAAAACTATCACGCCGTGATAAGAGAGCCAATCATGGATACATATCACGGCTATGAAGTTATGAGCATGCCGCCTTCAAGTTCCGGCGGCGTCTGCCTGGCCGAAATCCTGAACATCCTCGAGAATTTTAATATCCGAAAGTACGGATACGGTGCATCCCAGACCTTGCACTATGAGATTGAAGCAA